>NZ_JBMPOX010000028.1:0-79032 GCF_049340445.1 Undibacterium sp. Ji50W
GATATCCGCAAAAAGCCCCAATTCTGCGCCTCGATGTTCAAATCGAGACCAGATGAAAACATCATTTTATGCAAACAAATCATTGACTTACGATCCTCTGATGTGAAAACGTTGGGACACTAGTGATGTTAAATGATTATCCAGACGGTGCAAAATACGTGTTGTTGTCATGTCGCTCGTACCCTGTCCTTGTCCTTACATTAGCAAGGGCGGTCCTGCACCTATGAGGAGACGAAGTTGAAGAAATGGATAATCCGTATCATCCTGATCCTGTTGGCCTTGCTGGCAGCGGTACTGGCGTATTTGCTGCTGGCCCCGGTACCCATCAACCCGGTTGCCTGGCAGGCCACGCCATTTACCGGCTATTCGCCACCGCATGCGCGCAATGAAAAACTGGCCGCGCTGAAGACCATAGCTATCGGCAATGAAACCGGGCCAGAACATATTGCCATGGGGCCGGATGGGCATCTGTATGCCGCTGTCACTTCCGGCGCCATTTTGCGCATGCTGCCAGATGGTAGCCAGCGCGAAGTCTGGGTGAATACCGATGGCCGGGTTCTGGGGTTCATGTTTGATGCGGCGGGCAATATGATTGCCGCAGATGCCTTCCGTGGCCTGTTGTCGATTGCGCCGGACCGGCAAATAGTGGTGCTGACCGACAAGGTGGGCGACAGCCCGATTTTATATGCCGATGCTGTGGTGGTCGCCAGGTCCGGCAAGATGTATTTTACCGATGCCTCGCAACGGTTTGGCGCGCGCGAATCGGGCGGTACCTTTCATGCCAGCGTGCTCGACATCCTCGAACATTCATCCACCGGGCGGGTGCTGGAATATGATCCCGCCAGCAAACAGACACGCGTAGTGGCAGAAGGAATGTGCTTTGCCAATGGCCTGGCGCTGAGCGAAGACGAACAGCAACTCATCGTTGCAGAAACCGGTGAATACCGTATCTGGAAAATCTCCATCCATGCCAGCCAGTTGAACCTGAAACACAAACCGGATAAAAAGCTGGCCAGCATACTGTTGCGTGATTTGCCCGGTTATCCCGATAATCTGATGCGCGGACGTGATGGCCGTATCTGGCTGGGGCTGGTCAAGCCGCGTGGTGCGGCGATAGACAGCATGGCTGAAAAGCCCTGGCTGCGCAGCCTTACCCTGCGCTTGCCGCGCGCTTTGTGGCCGGTACCGCCAGCCTATGGCCACGTGCTGGCTTTCAATGAAGGAGGCAAGATATTGGCGGATTTGCAAGACCCGTCGGGCCAGTATCCGGAAACCACAGGCGTTACCGAAACCGCTGACCGCCTCTACATACAAAGCCTGCATGCGAATGGTATAGGCTGGTTGCCAAATCACCTGGTCAAGCAATGAATGGCATACCGTAGATGACAGCGCAGATGACAGAATCGATGGTGGAAGTGGATGTGCTGGTGATAGGCGGCGGTATCAATGGCACCGGCATCGCCCGCGATGCGGCTGGCCGTCGCCTGAGTGTGCTGTTGTGTGAAAAAGACGACCTGGCCGCGCATACTTCATCGGCATCCACCAAGCTGATACACGGTGGCCTGCGCTATCTGGAATATTATGAATTTGGCCTGGTACGCAAGGCCCTGCTGGAACGCGAAGTCCTGATGCGGTCTGCACCGCATATCATCAGCCCCCTGCGTTTTGTCATGCCGCATGCGCATGGCCAAAGACCGGCCTGGATGATACGGGCCGGCTTGTTTTTATATGATCACCTGGCCAGGCGTGAATTATTGCCAGGAGCCGAAAGCCTGGATTTGCGCACGCATATTACCGGCAAGCCCCTGCTTGCAGACTTCAGGCGCGGCTTTGCCTATTCCGATGCCTGGGTGAATGACGCCCGCCTGGTGGTGTTGAATGCCATGGATGCGGCAGAAAAAGGTGCCCGTATACTGACCCGCACCACCTGCCTGTCTGCAATAAGAGAAGATCAGCATTGGCTGGTGCAATTGCAGCAAGCCGATGGCAGCCAGATCACGGTGAAAAGCCGCAGTCTTGTGAATGCCAGCGGACCGTGGGCGGTGAATGTACTGCATCAAATACTGCATCAGGGCGCAGCAAAAACCCTGAGGCTGATCAAGGGTAGTCACATCGTGGTGCGACGCCTGTTCCATCATCCGTATGCGTATATTTTCCAGCATCCGGATGGCCGCATCGTGTTTGCGATTCCTTACGAACAAAACTTTACCCTGATAGGGACGACCGATCTGGATTACACCGGCTCGCTGGATCAGGTTGCCATTACTGAACAGGAAATCCTGTATCTGTGCGAGTTGGCCGGGCAATATTTTAGCCAACTGATCACGCCTGCCGACGTGGTCTGGTCGTATTCTGGCGTGCGACCACTGGTGGAAGAGCCGCACATAGGTGGCAAGGAAAAAGCCGCGGCACTGACCCGCGATTACCGGCTGGAACTGGACGCCGATGGCCCGCCCCTGTTGAATGTCTACGGTGGCAAAATCACCACTTACCGCAAGCTGGCAGAAGAAGCGCTGGAGTTACTGGCGCCTCTGCTGAACAATGCCAATTCAGACTGGACGGAACATGCCTGCTTGCCGGGCGGCGATATCCTGGGTGAGCTACCACAAAATCAGGCGGTACTTGAATTTCCCCTCTTCATCCAGCATTGCCAGCAGCAATATGCGTGGCTGCCGCCTCATCTGACAGAAAGGTTTGCGCATGCCTATGGCACCCGCATCCATGTCTTGCTCAAGAACCGGCAATCCTTGTCAGACATGGGGGATATGCTGCTTCCCGGCCTGTATGTTGCTGAGGTGGAATATCTGATCCGTCATGAATGGGCGCGCACCACCGAAGATATCTTATGGCGGCGCAGCCGCCTGGGCTTGCATATGCTGGGTGAAAATACCGAAAGACTGACAAGATGGCTGAGCCATCATCTTGACAAACATTTAAGTTAGTCTTGTTCAAAATATAAAACACGCTTCACGCACAGGATGTTTCATTCCCGCATCCTGCATAAAATACTCGCTAGCCACTGCTGCCTGTCCCTGACTTTTGCATTTCATCCTTCCGAATATGCGCACTGTCGCATGCCGATGGTTTTGCCCCCTGGGATTGTTTATTCTCAAAATACGCAATCAAAAAAACAGGGAGAAATCCATGAACAAGACTGAATACCTGCAGGCCCTGCGCCAGGCACTCGATGGTTTGCCGGCAACAGTAATACAAGAAACCGTCTGGGAATATGAAGCCAGCTTTGCCGATGCCATGGCATCCGGCAAATCGGAAGAAGAAGCTGCGGCCAGCCTGCCCAAACCGGAGTTGGTTGCTGCCCGCAAAAAAGCCAATAACCGCTATCAGGTATTGAAACATCATTTCACCGTCGGCAATATCGCCAGCTGGCTGGTGGCCCTGATCGGCCTGATGGTCTTCAATCTTTTCATGTTCATTCCGGCAGTCGTGTATTTCAGCCTCTTGTGTTCCAGCTATGTGCTTGCCCTGAGCCTGTATGTGGCAGGCATAGGCGTGACCGCCGCCAGCCTGTCAGGTGTTGATCACTTCAGTATGGATGTGCCTTACCAAAACTATCATGCTGTCAGGCACGGTCATCACAAAGTCACGAGTACTCTGCAACATGAGAACATGCGGGTGGAGATTACTGAATCCGGCATTTTCATCGATGGCGAAAAAGCAAACAATGACAGCAAAGTTGCACAAGACGCTGGTGTTATCACGATCGACAGCACCAGCAGTGTCGCTGGCAGTGTGCCCGCCGCTACTGCGGAACCAGGCAAACAGGAATTGCATGTTGAAGTCGGCAATCATTTTTATGGCAGCAAGGCCTTGCTGGGTATCGGCATGATCATCGCCTCTGTGCTGTTACTGATGCTGAGCATGTTCATGACCAAATATACCTTCATCGGTTTCAGGCATTACCTGCGCTGGAACCTGTTGCAATTGCATCTGGTCCGTCCGGCTTGAAAGTCTGTCATTAAGTATCGTTTCTGAGACATCGTTTCAGAGGTATCGTTATAGAAGCATCGCTTCAACATCAGGAGAACAAGATGAAAAACATTATTCGTACCGGCGCAGGCATGTTGGCCCTGTCTGTCATATTGACTGGCGCATCGGTCGTATTTATCAAAGCCCATGCCGCCAATGTTGCTACGGCCAGTGGCGGATCAGCGGCCAGTGAAGCGCGGCCCGTGAATGCCACCGTGGTGAATGTCGTCATGCATGGCCCGGTTGACCTGATACTGAAACAGGCCAGCACACCGGAAATGCTGATCAGGGGTGACGCCAAACTGGTATCCCGCATCACCACTACCATCGAAGGCAATACCCTGCACATCGGTACCCGTGGCATTTATATTTCCATCGGCAAGACTGAGCAGACCAAGGTGGAACTGAGCTTGCCGAATCTGGAAAAACTGCAACTCTCAGGTAGCGGTGATGCAAGCATCAAAGGCTTTCGCGGCAATAAAATGGATATTTCCGTCAATGGTTCAGGAGATGTCAACTTTGATGGCGACTTCCAGCAAGTCAATGCCGGCCTGCATGGCAGTGGCAACCTGAACCTGAACCTGGGTAATAGCGACACGGTTGAACTCAGCGTCAATGGTTCTGGTGATAGCGTCATCAAGGGGCAATCCAAGGTATTGAATGCCAGGCTGAATGGCTCAGGCGACTTGAACGCTGTCTCATTGAAAAGCGCCCAGGTCTTCATCAACTCTGTCGGGTCGTCCAGTGCCAGGGTATTTGCCAGTCAGGAAGCCAGACTGAAGTTGACGGGCAGTGGTGACGTGCACGTTTTTGGTAATCCTGGCAAGCGCAATGTTGAGCGTGCGGGCTCTGGCGAGGTGCGTTGGGACTGAAAAAGCCGGATATCAGTGTTGTTTATTGGCGTAGGGCAAATGTCCTTGCTTTAAGGTATGATATTTTCTTTAGAGGAATATTTTAATTAACGAATTATATTCCGAAAAAATGTGATTAATGCAGCAAAGATTCGACGCTGGCTGGTTGTTACCAAAACTCTATTTACTTGGTGCATTTTTCTGCAATAATCATCGCAGATATGTAAGTATTTGTTTCAATACCAAGAATAAGTTCTGTATTTGTCAATACAGACCCATTGTCAACCTGACCAGCCGAGAATCATGACTGCTACTCAAAGTAAGTGCCTGACCGCGTTGTTTGTTATGTTCAGCTTTATTTCTGGCGCTTTTGCCCAGGATAATCCCATGCAATTTCTTAGCAAGGCGAATGCCAGAGTAGCACGAGCGGCATCCTTGAAAAACCATTGGGAAGGTCCGGCTGACGGACCCCGGCTACAAAAGAAAAAGAAGATTATTTTCGTCGCTGCCGATCTCAGTGATCCGGGCACGGCCGGTGTCTTTGCCCAGGTGCGTGAAGCCAGTGCCAACGGTGGCTGGGAAACCCTGCCTATCGATTGCCGTGGTCGTTGCAACCAGGGTTCTGCCATCGTTGCGCAGGCGCTGGACATGAAGGCCGACGGCATCATCATGGCAGGTGTGGATGTCGGCACCCAGACCAAGGGCATGGCAGCAGCAGCCAAGGCCAAGGTGCCGGTGGTGGGTTGGCATGCTTCCACCAAAAGTGGCCCGACAGATGGTCTGTTCACGAATATTGCCACCAACCCGAAAGAAGTAGCACAGGTTGCTGCACTGTATACCGTGGTGGATTCCAACAACAAGGCAGGCATCGTGGTGTTTACCGATTCCACTAATCCCTATCTGCAGGCCAAGTCCGCCGCCATTATTGAAACCATCAAGCAATGTGAAGGCTGCAAGTTATTGAGCGTGGAAGATGTACCGCTGATCGATGCCCATATCAAAATGAAAGGCGTGGTTGAAAACCTGGTCAAACGCCATGGCAGCAAGTGGACACATGCAATCGGTGTCATTGATTTCTACTTTGACCTGATGGAAGTACCGGCCACTGCCGCCCTGATCGCCAACAACAAACTGGTTGGCGTCGCTGCTGGTGATGGTTCACCTACCGCCTACAAACGTATTCGTGCCAACAGCTTGCAGACCGCCACCGTTCCTGAGCCACTGTCCATGCACGCTTGGCAACTGGTGGACGAACTCAATCGCGCTTTCTCTGGCGTTGAACCGAGTGGATTTATCAGCTCTTCTGCCCATTTGGTGACCGCACAGAATATTGCTTATGACGGCGGACAGAAAAATACCTTTGAACCGGGCAATGATTTCCGCAATCATTACCTGCGTTACTGGTCAAAATAGATTTGTTTGAACATGTTGGGAGCGCAGGCCGGAAATATTCCGGCCTGTTTTTTTAATCAGGACTTACGCAAAACCGCCCCAACTGCGTTGCAGCTCCTAGCCGTACTCAAGTACTGTCTTCGTCGCCGCGTCTTGCTGGGACGATTTTGCGTAAGTCCTATTAATGTGGAATCTACAGGCGCGTTCTTTGCGTGACTGCCGCCAGGATATTGTCGGGGACTGACTTGTCGAGGTACATGCGTTGATCGGCCGCCTGCATCAGGCGGTCGGCAGTGCGTCCATCCGTCGGGTACATGGCAGAACCCAGCGCTGCTTCAATATTCACTATATGGCCTTGTATGGCGCAGGGACCAACCAGCATTTTTTTCAAGCGCAGCAAGGTGCTGTCGAGTTGCGATTCCTGGTTCACACCAAAAGTGATGGCAACAAATTCATCACCACCGATACGGCCGACAAAATCGGCATGCCGGCAAAAATTCTTGAGGCGTTTTGCCACTTCCTTCAGCAACAGGTCACCGACCTGGTGCCCATGACGGTCATTGACTGCCTTGAAATGGTTCAGGTCTATCAGGATAAAACCAAAACCTTGCTGGTTACGGGCGCTCAGGGCTATGGCACGCTCAAGTATTTCATCGACGTGCCTGCGGTTGGGCAGGCTGGTGAGTACATCTTCGCGTGCCATTTGCAATATGCTGTTTTGCGCCCGCAAATTACAGCAGACGCTGACACCATACGTCCAGCCCAGCAGACACAAGACGACCACCAGATACACCATATTCAGCAGGGGATGGCTGGCCAGTTGCGCATTGCTGTCAGCACCGAAGGCCAGGTACCAGCGCAGCATGAAAGCCGCAGCCATGGCGGACAGGGATAAGGCGCCTATGCCTGCGGCCAGCAATTCGAGGTCGCGGGTTTTTCTGAGCAGGATAACGACGGTGGCCAGCATCAAGGCCGCAGCAATCGCGTCATGGAACAGGTAACGGCGTATCATGTCGTCCCGGTTGATGAATGCCAGCAGGACGAATAAGGGAATCAGCACCAGGCCAGCGCGCCAGCGCGTTTGCGACGGGTAGCCACGAAAGCGCAAGGTGCCTTCCAGCATCAGCAGAATGGTGGTGAGGGTCAGGGAATTGTTGATGGCAATGATCAGCGCTTTGGGAACATCAATCACGCCGATGAAACGCGTCACCAGAAATGCGGGTGCGATCACCGACGCGGCTGCTGCCCAGACCCCCGTACCGGGTATGCCGCGATTGATGCGCCAGACAGCCAGCATGACCAGCATGGAAATCACACTGATGCAGACAACGACAAGATCAAGCGTAGTACGATCCAGATTAACCATAGACAGGTATGGGCGGTATGGGTGATATGGGTGACACAGCAGCAGTCGCTTCAGACGATAGATGCGACAATTCCGCATTGATGTCATTCGACCATACATAAAAACTAGTACAAATGACACTACATCCTATTATGACGCAAACTTATGCAAACGCCTTTAAATAATTCACAAAATGACAACGCAGATGAAGTGATCGTCATCGGTGGCGGGCCAGCTGGCCTGATGGCTGCCGAAACCCTGGCCAGCCAAGGTCTGGCTGTCAGTCTGTATGATGCCATGCCTTCGGTAGGACGCAAGTTTTTGATGGCCGGCAAAGGGGGGATGAACCTGACCCATTCGGAAGATTCTGTCTCTTTCATGACACGGTATGGTGAACGAGCAGCTGTTTTATCACCCATGATCAGCCAGTTTGATGCTCAGGCCTTACGTAGCTGGGCTGCCGGTCTGGGTATAGAAACTTATATAGGTAGTTCAGGCCGGGTCTTCCCTGTCGACATGAAAGCAGCGCCTCTGTTGCGTGCCTGGCTGCATCGCTTGCGTATGCAGGGCGTGCGGTTTCACATGCGGCATCGCTGGCTGGGATGGCGTGATGCGCAGACACTTGCGTTCGCCACGCCCACAGGCGAAGTCCTGCGGCCAGCACGTGCGCTGGTGCTGGCCCTGGGCGGTGGCAGTTGGGCCCGCCTGGGCTCGGATGGCAGCTGGGTCGACACCTTGCGCCAGCGTGGTATCGCAGTCGCTGATTTGTTGCCGGCAAATTGCGGTTTCGACGTCGGCTGGACACCTTTTTTCCAGGAACGCTTTGCCGGACATCCGCTGCTGACGGTGGCTGCCAGGGTACAAGGCAGTGACCTGCCGATGCGCAAAGGCCAGTTCGTGATGACTGCCGGTGGTGTCGAAGGCAGCCTGGTGTATGCCCTGTCTGCCGCCCTGCGCGAGCAGTTACGGACTAGCGGGCAGGCAGTGCTGGAACTGGATTTGTTGCCGGATACACCCTTGCAAAAAGTCATGGCGGAATTGCAGCACCCGCGTGGTTCACGTTCTTTATCCAGTTATTTAAAAACCAGGCTCAGGCTGGATGCACTGAAAACCGCCCTTTTGCACGAATGCCTGCAAAAATCGGATTTTGCACAGCCCCAGCTACTGGCACAGGGGATCAAATGCCTGCCGCTGCAACTCAAGGCCGTGCGCCCCATCGATGAAGCCATCAGCAGTGCCGGCGGTGTTTGTTTCGAAGGACTGACTGTCGGGCTGATGGCGCAACAGCATCCAGGCCTGTTTTTTGCGGGAGAAATGCTGGATTGGGAAGCACCAACCGGTGGTTATTTGCTAACGGCATGCATGGCCAGCGGCAAGCAGGCGGCGCAGGGTGTTATAGACTGGCTGAAGAACGACAAATAGTTTTGTATGCTCTTGTTGCAAGTCGGCAGAGCTTGGCAGAAGTCGGTACAATGTGTGTTTCTTGAGATCAATTTTTTGGACTACATGTCTTTGCATTTCTTTTTCGTGTTTGTATGAGTGAAACCCGTACCAATCCGCGCTCTAACGTGACCTGGCGCGGCGCTATCCAGGTGGTCCCCGGTAAAATCGTACCGGTCAAAATCGTTAATTTTTCCATCAGTGGCATACAGATGCAGTGCAGTGCCCTGTTGAAAGAAAAACAAACTTACCAGATGATGATGGAAGTCCCCAGCCTGCGTGATGCGTCCCAGCGCACCCAGGTGGTCTGCAAGGCAACCTGTATCTACTCCATACTCAGTGGTAGCGAATACCGCGCCGGCATGAAATATTTTGACGTGCCGCTAGAATACGTAGACCTGCTTTCTGCATGGTATGGCTGACCTGCCTGCAAGCCAGCCCGCAGTTGCAGTTCACGGCTGACAGCACAGGTTCAAGGCTTGTGATATAAACAGTTTTTAGCTTATTTTTTGCTGCATCATGTCCAAGCATTCTGAATTGCCTGAAACCGCCTTGCGTGTCGCCCGTCTACTGGAAAGCCTGGGGCATGATCAATCCATCGTTATGTTGCCGGCCACCGGCAAGACCTCGGCTGAAGCGGCCGCCGGTCTGGGCTGTGAAGTCGCTGAGATTGCCAAATCCATAGTCTTCCGTCGCTTGCTGGATAATGCTGCCGTCATGGTCGTCGCCAGTGGCATCAATCGCGTGGATGAAACCAAGGTTGCGGCCCTGGTGGGGCCGCTGGGTAAAGCCGATGCGCGTTTTGTCAAAGAAAAAATTGGTTATGCCATAGGTGGTGTCTGTCCTATCGGCCATCTGGAAAAAACCGTGATGCTGATCGACCAGGATTTGCTGCAATACGCCCATGTCTGGGCGGCAGCCGGTCATCCGCATGCCGTGTTCAGGCTTACGCCGGAACAATTGAAAACCATGACAGGTGCACCTGTTGCTGACGTGGCCTTGCGCGCATGAACATTTTGCATGAATTTGATCCGGCCCAGTTTGTCATGGCACCTGGTAGCGCCGTGCCTTCACCTTGTGTGAATATCTGTCGCATGGATGAAAAAACTGCACTGTGTAGTGGCTGTTATCGCAGCATTGATGAAATCATTTGCTGGAGCAAGGCAGATAGTCATAAAAAACTGGAAATCTGGGATTTGATACAGCAAAGAATGTTGCCCTAACGCTTAGAACATCTTTACGTTCTTACAGCATCCCGGGCTGGGTCGGCAGGCAGAGGAGGCGTCATGAAACAGCTGGACTGGTATTTTGATTTTATTTCTCCCTTCGCCTACCTGCAGCATGAACTGCTGGCGCGCGCGCAGATGACCGAAAACCTGCACTACCATCCGGTCTTGTTTGCCAGCCTGCTTAATCACTGGGACAACAAAGGTCCGGCAGAAATTCCGCCCAAGCGACAATGGACTTTTGAACATTGCGTCTGGCTCGCCCGCAAGCACGACATCAGCCTGCGCATGTTGCCCGAACACCCATTCAATCCCCTGCCTTTATTGCGTCTGTGCCTGGTGCTGGGTTCTAGCGCAGCCGTGGTCAGTCGCCTGTTCAGCTTTGTATGGCAAGATGGCCATCTGCCTACCCAGACCGGGCACTGGCAAGCCCTGCTGGCGGAATTGCAGGTGACACCAGCCATGCTGGACACACCCGAAATCAAGCAGATGCTCAGGCTTAATGGTGAAAAGGCCATTGCCGCCGGCGTATTTGGGGTACCCACGACGGTGGTGGATGGCCGCTGTTTCTGGGGGCTGGACAGCACTGACATGTTGCAGGCTTACCTGAATGGCGATGACTTCTTTAACTCGCCCGACCTGCTGGCTGCGCGCAAGATGCCGTATGGCCTGCAGCGCAAGATCACGGAGAAAACATGAGCCAACTGCCCGCCGGTATGCAAGTCTTTGAACGCGGCTGGTTGTCTTCGAATAACATCTTGTTCATCGGTGAACAGCAAACTGCACTGGTGGACAGTGGCTACCTCAGTCATGCGCCACAGACCCTGGCATTGGTGCAGCAAGCCCTGGGTGAGCGCAAGCTGGATTTACTGGTGAATACCCATTTGCATTCCGACCACTGCGGCGGCAATGCCCTGTTGCAGCGCCACTATGGCTGCCATACCCTGATACCGGTTGCCGAAACAGCCGCAGTAGCAGCCTGGGATGAAGCCGCCCTCAGTTATGCCGCCACCGGCCAGCAATGCGAGCGTTTCGGTTTTGATGCCGCCATACAGCATGGCGACAGCCTGCAACTCGGTGGCATGGACTGGCAAGTACTGGCTGCACCCGGGCATGATCCGCATTCCATGATCTTGTATTGTCCACAAGAAGGCCTGCTGATTTCTGCTGACGCCTTGTGGGAAAACGGCTTTGGCGTGATCTTTCCAGAACTGGAGGGCGAATCAGGTTTTGCCGAACAGGCCGCCATACTGCAAGTCATACGTGAATTGAATCCCCGTATCGTCATTCCCGGTCATGGTCCTGCCTTCGGCAATGTGGCTGCCGCACTGGAACGGGCAGAGTCGCGGCTGGATTACCTAAGCGCCGATCCTCGCCGCAACGCCCGCAATGCAGCCAAGGTCCTGCTGGCATTTCTGTTGCTGGAGTCACAGCGACTTAGCCTGAGTGCCACCCTATCCCAATTGGGTAGTACACGTCTGGTAAGCTCCTCTGCCAGACTGTTGGGCCTGGAAACAGACGCGTTGATGCTGCAAATGGCCAATGAATTGGTCACCGCCGGTGCTGCCCGCCTGGAACACGATATGCTGATCAGCACACGTTAGCGTAGTGCTGCACTCTACGGCGTTCATTATTACGCCGCGTTTTTAATTGACCCTGATGGCCATCACATCGAAACCGTAACCAAGACTGCTGAATAAAATTCATTCATGAATACATCAATCCAGATACGCCCTGCCACGCACGATGACGCACTGTGTCTGAGTGTGCTGGCGATGCAGGTTTTTCTTGATACCTATGCGACGACCGGCATACGGCCAGCCATCGCCAAAGAAGTGCTGCATGCATTTTCCGTATCCGCTTTTACAGATTTGCTGACCCGGGATGGCAGGTTCATTCATGTCGCCGAACGTGAAGGGAATTTATTGGGGTTTTCTCAAATTACGCTGGGAACCAGGCAAGAGCTGATCACCGCCACGCATCCTGCCGAACTCGACAGATTGTATGTACAAGAACCCTTTACCCGCATGGGCCTGGGTAGCGAGCTTTTGCGGACTGCGGAAGCCACAGCTGTGCAACATGGTGCGGATGTGATGTGGTTGACGCCGTGGGTACATAACACCAGAGCCTTGCAGTTTTATGCCAGGTTGGGGTATGCGGATATGGGCAATACCAGTTTTTTCATGGAGGGGGAAGCGCATGAAAATAGGGTGTTGTGCAAGCGCTTGTAATGCTATGTCTTCCGTATGGCTTAGTCGAGCTAACGATTCTTTGATACGCGAGCAATATTACACAGTGATGTAGGTTGGGCCGGGCCTCGCTAGGCTACGCTTCATCAGCCCAACACTGGACCTGCGATTAACGTAGGCCTGCGATTGACTTGCGTCCATGCCGGATTTTAGTTCGTTCGTTTCAATACTTTGCTGTAATTACTTTGTCGCTTTGTGATATTTATGGGCCGTGCTTTGAAATGACTTTCTGTCGTTATTGACGATTGCAGGCCGGTGGTAGACCGGCGGCTACATACCTTTTTGCTTCGCCAAAAAGGTATGCCAAAAAGGCGACCCAGGCGTCGTCGCCCCTGCGGGGTTCCCGTTTGTGCATTACAAAAAATGGGAAGGTCCGAAACTCGCTTCGCTCAGACACCGGCCCTTCTTTTTCCATTTTCTGTAATGCACAAACGGCGTCGACACATGGGAACCGCACAAGTCAAAAGCAACCGCAACTTCAAAGGCAACCGCAACTTCAAAGGCAACGTCAATATGACCTATAGTCACATTGTCGGCTTCGTTTTTGATCAAACCACATCTACTTTAAATCATAACCCGCCTCAGAAAACGAACTCACAGGTGCCAGATCTGCATACTCCGTTGGTCTACCCTGCTGTTTCGCCATAAAGGCTTCCATCAGGTTGCTGCTTTGCCAGATGCCGGATTGTAGCCAGCCCATTTGTTGCAGGGCGTCGTGGGTGCTGTGGTCGCGGGCGTAGTGGATGGCTTGTTTGCTGCCCCAGATGGCGACCGGGGGTTTTTCGGCGATTTCTGTGGCCATTTGCAGGGCGGCTTCCAGCATGTTTTCCTGATTATCAAATACCTCGTTGAGCAGGCCAACCGCAAGCGCGCGTTGGGCGGGCAGGCGGCGGCCGGTGTAGGCCATTTCGTGGACTATGCCTTCGGGGATCAGCTTGGGCAGGCGTTGCAGGGTGCCGAGGTCGGCGGTCATGCCTATGTTGATTTCCTGTATGCAAAAGAAGGCATCGCTGCTGGCCAGTCGTATGTCGCTGGCACAGATCATGTCGACACCGCCGCCTATGCAGCCACCGTGGACGGCGCTAATCACCGGCATGCGCAGGGATTCGATCAGGTTGAAGGCGTGATGCATGTCCGTCAGCGCCAGGGCGATATTGGCACGGCCAACGGCGCTGGCATCATCCAGTGTGATGCCGCCACCGGCAAATACATCCAGCGCCATGCCAGCGGTGAAATGCTTGCCGGTCGAAGAAATGATGAGCACGCGGGCATTTGCCTGGTTTTGCAGATTTTGCAAAATTTCTGTCAGTTCACGAAAAAATACCGGCTGCATGGTGTTCAGCGTGGCCGGGCGATTCAGGCGCAGGTGGGCGATTTTATTGCTGATACTGAAGTCAAAACATTGATAAGTCATGGTGTCTCCACAGGATTTTTATTAGCACGGTAAAATCATACTGGATATGTGCAGCAAACTAGCTGTATATGCTTACCGTTAGAGGATACCGACTATGGCTCTCGACTCACCTGTATCACATTCAATGCCACGCTCATCTTCACGCTTGCCAGCAGTGTTACAACATCTGACCTTGCCCGTCATCGGTTCACCCCTGTTCATTGCCAGTGGCCCCAAACTGGTGGCGGCGCAATGCAAGGCGGGCATCGTCGGTTCTTTCCCGGCCCTGAACGCCAGGCCGGCAGAAATGCTGGATGTGTGGCTGACTGAATTGCAGGCTGATCTGGCCGCACACCAGGAAGCCCATCCGGATGCGCTGATAGGCCCGATTGCCGTCAACCAGATCGTCCATCAATCGAATGACAGGCTGGCACATGATGTCGAAGTCTGCGTCAAACACCAGATTCCCATCATCATTTCTTCGTTGCGTGCGCCGCCGCCAGACATGCTGGATGCGATTCATAGCTATGGCGGCATTGTCCTGCATGATGTGATTTCGATACGTCACGCGCAAAAAGCACTGGAAGCCGGGGTCGATGGCTTGATCCTGGTGGCCGCCGGTGCCGGTGGTCATGCCGGTGGTTTGTCACCGTTTGCCCTGGTGGGGGAAGTACGACAGTTCTTTGATGGCCCTATCGCGCTGTCTGGTTCCATCGCGACGGGCGATGCGGTGCTGGCGGCACAGGCCATGGGGGCTGATTTTGCCTATATAGGCTCGCGCTGGCTGGCTACGCTTGAATCGAATGTGGATGAAGCATATCGCCAGGCCATCCTTGATTCGGCAGCGGCAGATATTGTCTATACCAATCTGTTTACCGGCGTGCATGGCAATTACCTCAAGAAATCCATCATTGCTGCCGGGCTGGACCCGGATAATCTGCCAGTGGCCGACAAAAGCCAGATGAATTTCGCTTCCGGTAGCGGCAGCAAGGCCAAGGCCTGGCGCGATATCTGGGGGGCGGGCCAGGGTGTGGGTCTGATGAATGATGTCCTGACTGTGGCAGAAGTCGTGGCGCGCCTTAAATCTGAATATGCTGCAGCCAAAGCCCGTATCCAGGCGCTTTGATAAATTTTTAACCACTCTTTTCAGGAATTGTATGAGTAAAGCATATGTCGTCGCCGAAATTCAGGTGACCAGGCCCGAACCCTATGCCGAGTACCGTGTACTGTCTACCGCCAGTGTAGACCAGTATGGTGGTCAGTTTTTGGTACGCGGGGGTACGCGCTTGCAAAAAGAAGGCGGGGATGACCAGCATCATGAAGGCTGGCGTACCGTGCTGGTCGAATTTCCCTCGCTGGCCCAGGCACAACTGTGGTACGACTCGGTCGAATATAGCAAGGCCAAGGCAATTCGCCAGGCCAATTCCATAGGTCGTTTGTTCATCGTTGAAGGCGTGGCAACGGCAGCCTGACGACACAAAAACCACAAATTGCCAGCAGGAATTCAAGTTTGCAAAGGGACTTGCCGTAATAAGGGTATCTGCCTGTTTTATTCCAGGTACTTGTTCCCTTTGCTTATTCCCGTTACTTATTCCTACTATGCGTCGCTATCTTGCTCTGCTTGTTACCATGCTGATGGCTGCGGCCGTTCACGCGAACGACCCGCCGCCATCCAAGCCGATCAAACCGGCATCTGCGAAAGAAGAGGCGTCTGCATCTGCGTCCGGTTCAGCGTCTGCCTCGGCATCCGCGTCCGCATCCGCCAAGGAAGAACGCAAGCCCACTGCCAAGGAAAGCAGGGAATCCGCCAAGGAAGCCGCTGCCCGCGCCAAGGATGCCCTGGCTGCAGATGAATTGGCAGCGCGCATTGCCGACCGCCTGAGCGTCATCCGCAAGGAAAAAGACGAGACCGCCCGCACGGCCCCCAGAGCCACCGCACGCCCCGCTTATGCACCACCGGTGCGCAGGCCGGAGCTTGCCAAAGCCAAAAGTGAACATGGGACGAATGGCGGCAGCGGTGGCAGCACTGCGGCATCCGCCAGTGGCATGGCTGCCAGCCATGGCGAAATACACTGGAGTTACCAGGGTGAAGGCGGTCCGCTTAACTGGGGCAAGCTGAACCCTGCCAATGCCAAGTGTGATATCGGCGAAAGACAGTCACCGATTGATATCCGCGACGGCATCAAGGTGAATCTGGACCCGATTGCTTTTGACTACAAGCCCAGCCGTTTTTCTGTCCTGGATAATGGCCATACCATACAGGTGAATATGGGGGCTGGTAACTACATCAATGTACTGGGGCACAATTATGAACTGGTGCAGTTTCATTTCCACAAGCCTTCTGAAGAACGTGTGAATGGCAAGAGCTTTGAAATGGTCGCCCATCTGGTACATAAGGATGCGGATGACAAACTGGCTGTGGTGGCCGTGCTGATAGAACAGGGCAAGGCGCACAGTCTGGTGCAACAGGTGTGGAATAACCTGCCGCTGGAAAAGAATGACCCGGCACAGGCTTTGGTTACCATGGACATGAATGACATCTTGCCAGTCAAGCGTGATTATTTTACCTACATGGGCTCGTTGACGACACCGCCTTGCAGTGAAGGCGTATTGTGGCTGGTCATGAAAGAGCCGATAGAAATTTCACCCGATCAGTTGATGATATTCAGTCGTCTGTATCCCATGAATGCGCGGCCTGTACAGAAAAATTCCGGGCGTTTGATCAAGGAATCAAATTAAGCTGACGTAATATAAACATGATGAAATATGCATAGTGCCTGCAAATTTGCAGGCACTATGCATTTGGCCATGCCGCCCGCAGTTCTTTACGCACGACGATCTTCAAGCCTGACCATATCTCGCTGACGGCACAGACCTTGATGTCGACATAACCGAGTGGCAGGGCAACTTCCCTGATGCTGTCTTCGGTGATGTCGGTGGGTACTTTGGATGATTTTTTTGGCCAGGATACCCAGATTGCAGCATCACTGCGCAGCTTTGACTTATACGCAGTCAATTCCTTGACCAGTACCGTTTTCTGCTCAGTAAACAGGTGGACAATATCGGTTGCTGCTGTCAGCTTTTTTTCAAAGACGACATCGGCTGGCAACTCTGCCAGCAAGTCCAGATAATTGTCAGGCGCATGTTTGACCAAGACCAGGCTACCCGCCCGGATCCCCAGTTTCTTTGCCAATGGTGTACCGGAATAGCCGCTAGTTGTTGAAGTCATCGCAGGATGGGGAACAAAAAAAAGCGGTACCTGTTATGCAGGTACCGCTTTTTTTTGGATTAAGCTGCCTTGAACGGCAATTCACGCCAGCGCTTGCCACCTGCCCTGGCTATCGCATTCGCAAATGCCGGTGCCAATGCGGGTAAGCCCGGTTCACCCATGCCGGTAGGCGCATCGGCGCTAGGCACGATGTGCACCGCGATTTGTGGCATGTCGGTAATGCGTGGCACCACAAAATCACTGAAATTGCTCTGCTCGACCACCCCATCCTTGAGCGTGATGGCGGCACCCGGCAGGCACATCGACAATCCCATCAGGGCCGCACCTTGTACCTGGGCTTCCACGGTTTTAGGATTAACCGCCAGGTTGCAATGCACACCAGCCGTCACCTTGTGCAGTTTGGGCTGACCATTTTTCATGGATGCTTCAACCACATAGGCCACGATGGAAGAGAAGGATTCATGCACGGCGACACCATAAGCACGGCCTGCTGGCAGTTTTTTCTTGCCGTAGCCGGATTTTTCCACCGCCAGTTGCAAGGCAGCCTTATGGCGCGGATGCTTGTCACCCATCAGTTTCAGGCGGTAGGCAACCGGGTCTTGCTTGGTGGTCTCGGCTATTTCATCGAGCAGGGTTTCCATCACAAAGGCGGTATGGGTAGAACCCACGCTGCGCCACCACAAGACTGGCACATTGATTTTTGGGTGGTGGACAGACAGCCGCATCGGCATTTCATAGGGCTCTTTCATGCCTTCCACGGCGGTCGCATCGACACCATTCTTGACCATCATGCCTTCGAAAGGTGTACCGCTGACGATGGACTGGCCGACGATCACATGATCCCAACCGAGGATATTGCCCTGGGCATCAAAACCTATTTCAGCCTTATGCAGATGCATGGGGCGGTAGTAACCACCCTTGACATCGTCTTCACGACTCCACAGTGTACGGATGGGGGCATCCAGGCCGGCGGTCACTGCCGCTTTGGCTACGCCACAGGCTTCCACTACATAATCGCTGGTGGGAATGGCGCGACGACCAAAGCCGCCACCGGCCATCTGGGTATGCACGGCTATATTTTCAGGTTTCAGGCCGAGAGCGGTGGATGCGGCAAAACCGTCAAGGCCGGGCATTTGCGTGCCCACCCACAATTCTGCCTTGTCACCTTTTATCGCTACCGTGCAGTTCAAAGGCTCCATCGGCGTATGGGCCAGGTAAGGGAAGATGAATTCTGCATTCAGTTTATGCGGCGCTGTTGCGATTTTTGAAACATCGTCGTTGTACTTCAATGCGCCTTGCTGTTTGGCCGTTTCCCTGTAACTGGCTAGTTGTTTCGCACTATCGACTTTTTCCACACTGCCCAGTTCCCATTCCAGCTTCAGGGCATCGCGGCCCTGTTTGGCTGGCCAGTAGCCGGTGGCGATGATGGCAACGCCTTCACCCCCGCGATCAACCGGCACGCGCAGCACGGCTTTTACACCTTTGATGGCTTTGGCCGCTGTATCGTCCACAGACTTGAGTTTGGCACCAAATACCGGTGGCCGGGCAACCACGGCAGTCAGCATGCCTGGCAAGTGGGTATCAATACCGAAATCCTGGGTGCCGGTAGATTTGGCTTTGGCATCCAGACGACCTGTGGGTTTGCCTATCAGGCGGAAGCTTTTTGGGTCTTTCAGCACGACTTTTTCTGGTACCGGCAATTTCATTGCCGCTTCAGCCAGGTCGCCATAGCCCAGTTTCTTGCCACCTGGTCCGATGACGAAGCCATTTTCTGTACGCAGGGCCGACGCCTCGACATTCCATTGTGTCGCTGCTGCCTGTACCAGCATGGCACGGGTGCGTGCACCCAATTCACGGTATTGGGTGTAAGAGTGGGCGATGGAATTCGAACCCCCCGTCAAATGCATGCCAAATGCCGGATCGACATAGGCCGGGTGATTATTGCCATTCGCGTATTTGACTTTCGACCAGTCGGCATCCAGTTCTTCAGCCAGTATCAGGGGCAGGGCGGTCTGCACGCCCTGGCCAAATTCCAGGCGATTGATGGTGACGGTGACCGTGCCATCCTTGGCAATCTGGACGAAAGCACCAGGTTGTTCCGTGGGTTTTAAACCTGCCGGGGCTTTTGCCGCAGCATCTTGTGCTGTTGCCAGCATGGGGTAACAACCCAGGGCAAAGCCGCTGGCGGTCGCCATTTTGAGGAAACTGCGCCTGCTGAAGCCGTTTGTATCCGGCTTGTCTTCTACAGACGCCTGTTGCATCAGGGACTGCAAATGTTTTGGCATCTCAGCCAAACGGGAATCAAAATGCATAGCGTTCTCCTGAATTAAGCCAAGGTGGATGCGGCGTCGTGAATCGCAGCGCGTATCCGTACATAGGTGCCACAGCGACAGATATTGCCTGCCATGGCGGCATCGATATCGGCGTCGGATGGTTTTTTATTGGTTTTCAGCAGGGCGGTTGCACTCATGATCTGGCCACTTTGACAGTAGCCGCATTGGGCCACGTCGTGTTTGACCCAGGCGGTTTGCACGGCTTTGCCGACCTTATCCTGGCTCATGGCTTCTATGGTGGTGATTTTCTGGCCGGAAACAGCAGAGATGGGGGTAACGCAGGAACGTATGGCCTGGCCGTTCAAATGCACGGTACAGGCACCGCACAGGGCCGCGCCGCAGCCAAACTTGGTGCCAGTCAGGCCGAGGGAATCACGCAGGGCCCATAATACAGGGGTGGAAGGGTCAGCATCGAGCTGATGATCTTTGCTGTTGATATTCAACGAAGTCATTGTGCAGATCTCCATTTTTAAGGGTTAGCAGGCCACTGCCGGGAAAGCCAGCCTGTGAATGATTGCGTAGGATTGTTCAGTTTGTTTACCTAACTACTATAGAATAAATTTGAATATAGCGTGCAGACTGCTGTCAGATGCATATTTTTTGTGCAGTTGTTGCAGTTGTTGCAGCGGGCATGCGAAGTTCTTAAAGTATTCATCAGACCTTGCGCAGCAGTAATTTATACTGTCCAGCTTCTGCATAAATACGACCGTTCTGGCCACTGATGCTGTTTAACTCATTTACCTTCCTGTTGTTTTTTATCCCGGTGTATGGCCTGTTCTGGCTATTACCCGGATGGGCATCCAGGAAGAGTCTGTTGCTGGTGGCAAGCTATGTGTTTTATGCCGCCTGGAATCCGCCCTATGTGATCCTGCTGATGTTGTCCACGCTGGTGGACTGGCTGTTGGCCAATCGCATTGCCGCCTCTGCCTCGCAGGTAGGACGTCGTCTGTACCTGCTGCTCAGCCTGATTTGCAACCTGGGCATGCTCAGTTATTTCAAGTACGGTAATTTCGTGCTGGATATCTATGCGGATCTGGGTGCCGCCCTGGGCTGGCAATTTGTGCATGCCGACCATTCCATCATCCTGCCGATAGGGATATCGTTTTATACCTTTGCCTCGCTGTCGTATACGGTCGATGTATATCGTGGGGTGCTGACTTCGCGCTATAGCCTCAGGGACTATGCCCTGTTTGTCAGTTTTTTCCCGCATCTGGTGGCCGGACCCATCCTCAAAGCGAATATCCTGATGCCGCAGCTGGAAAAGCCGGTATTGCCAGACCAGCACCAGGTCGGCTGGGGATTTTGCCTGTTCTTGCTGGGCCTGTTCTGCAAGCTGGTGCTGGCAGATACCCTGTTTGCACCGCTGGTGAATGAAGTGTATGCGCATCCTGAACAATCCGGCATTCTGGAAACCTGGTGTGCGGTCTTCAGTTTTTCAGGGCAGATTTATTTCGATTTCTGTGGCTACTCGCTATGCGCTATCGGCCTGGCGAAAAGCATGGGGTTTTATTTCCCTGAAAATTTCAATTATCCCTACACTGCCACCAGCTTTTCCGATTTTTGGCGGCGCTGGCATATTTCCCTGTCCAGCTGGTTGCGAGATTATCTGTATATCCCGCTGGGTGGTAACCGTCATGGCTGGGGCCGGACATATCTGGCCCTGTTCGCCACCATGCTGATCGGTGGTTTGTGGCATGGCGCTTCCTGGATGTTTGTGCTGTGGGGCGCTTTGCATGGCAGTTTCCTTATCGTCGAACGTGCCTGCAGCGGTCGCGCAATCGCCGCTTACCTGACCCCAGCCATGCGCAGGGGCCTGGTATTTATACTGGTGACACTGGCATGGATACCCTTCCGCGCAAATTCACTGGCACAGGTGCAAGCCATAGGCGCAGGTTTATTCGGCAAGCATCATGCTGGTGAATACCTGGACTGGTCACACGCCCTGGCGCTGGCCGTGATGGCGCTGGTCGTGGTCGGTGTCACTTACCTGCGGGATATGAGCCTGGATAAAATATTTGCCCGGCTGGGCATGGCGCTGCAGATTGCGCTACTGTGTCTGTGCCTGATGTCCCTGTTTGTTTTTTCAGGGACAGGACAAAATGCCTTTCTGTATTTTCAGTTCTAGCGACCTCATGCCTGCTTATCCCTGGAAGCGTATTTTCGCCTTTATCCTGCTCCTGACACTGGCAGCTATCGTCGCCATGGAACTGAGCCTGCGCAGCCTGGGTTACCAGCCCACTGCCCTGGATTCCAAAGAACGCTGGAGTCATGAACGTGGCCGTGCCAGCCAATTGGGGTCGCAAGCATTGACGTTGATAGGGACATCCCGTTTTCAACTGGGGATGGACCTGGATGTCTTGCGCAAAGGAACAGGGCTGGAGCCGATACAACTGGCTGTCGATGGTAGCTCGTTTGTACCGGTACTGAAAAACCTGGCCGATGATCCCCGTGTCACCGGCACCATACTCATTGATTACACGTCGGGGGCTTTGGCCAATGCCAGGCAGGGCAGTTTTGGTTCGGCCCGCGTGTTTGTCGATGAATATGAAAAGCAGCAGTTACGCTTCCAGGTTTTTTCGGCAGATACACTGGAGAAAAAACTGACGGCTGGCATCCATGAAAACCTGAGTATTTTTTCTGATGGCAGCACTCCCTGGTTTGCCCTGCGTTACCGTATTTTGCCGTGGAAACGCTCTTCCCAATACATCACGACCCGGCCCGACCGTTCGCGGCTGGCAGATTACAGCCGTTTGCCCTGGCCCGATGCGTATTATTCGCGAGTGGCCAAACAGCTGGGCATGGAATGGAATCCGCATGCCGGGCGGGGTAGGGCAGAGGCCCGCTTCCGTGACAAAATTAAATCCATGCCCGTTGCCAGTCAGGAAGATTTTCTATATGGTGCCCAACTCATACGCGGCTATATTGATACCATACAAAAGCGCGGTGGCAAGGTATTGTTTGTCAAAATGCCGACCACCGGCCTGATCAAAGAGGCGGATGACCAGCGCTATCCGGAACAGCAGTTTCTGGAAGTTTTCTTTACCAGCAGCCACCTGCCCATCCTGTATGACAAAAATCAGCCTGCCATCAGGGATTTCAAATGTCCCGACGGTTCCCACCTTGACCAGAGGGACAGGGCCAGTTTCAGCGCCATTGTTGCCAAATTTGTTGTCGATTTTGTAGCTGGCAAGGCTTGAACCTTATTCGTACTTGCGGGCATCATCGATCACCTTGCCATCATTCGGCAAACTGGCTTCCGCCACGAATAAGGCATCCGCCCGCAGCTTGGTGATATCGCGCAGGCTGTCGATAATCGCTGCCTTCAATGCCGGGCTGTGGTCGCGGCTTTCGCAATGCAGGGTCATGGCATCATTCGCCATTTCGCCTGTGACCACCAGTCTGGCCTTACTGATTTCAGGGTGGCGCTTGACCACTTCTGCCACTTGTGAAGGGTGCACGAACATGCCCTTGACCTTGGTAGTCTGGTCGGCGCGCCCCAGCCAACCCTTGATGCGCTGATTGCTGCGGCCGCAGGGCGACATACCCGGCAAGATCGCCGACATGTCGCCAGTACCAAAGCGTATCAGCGGGTAATCTGGATTGAACGAAGTGATGACGATTTCACCGACTTCACCTTCTGCCACCAGATCGCCGGTACCAGGCCGTACAATTTCCAGTATCAGGTCTTCGTCCAGTATCATGCCGGGGTTCACCTGGCCATCTGTTATGCTTTCATAGGCAATATTGCCGATGTCGGCGGTGGCATAGATTTGCAGCACCTGCGCCACGCCATGCTCCTGCAGCCACTTGCGCAGCGAGGGTGGCAGGGCTTCGGCACCGACTATGGCGCGCTGCACGCTGGAAATATCTGCACCCATGTCCAGCGCTTTTTCTATGATGATCTTTAAAAAGCTGGGTGTCCCTATGTAGGCATCGGGGCGCAGTTCTGCCATGGCCTGCACCTGCATTTCAGTCTGGCCTATACCAGCGGGAATAACGGTGCAACCCAGACGGGCAGCGGCGCTTTCCACCATGAAGGCCGCTGGCGTGAAATGATAGGAAAAACAGTTTTGCAGCAGATGCCCGCTACGCAAGCCCACTGCATACATGGGGCGGGCGAAGCGCCACCAGTCCGGCCCACGCCCTTCCGGGTCAAATATAGGGCCGGGTGACATGAAGATGCGCCCCATCTGATGTGAGGAAGTGGTGTTCAGGCCACCGAAGGGTAGTGACTTTTTCTGCAAATCCTTGAGATCGGATTTGCGCGTCACCGGCAATTGCGCCAGGCTGCTGCGGCTGTGGATATCAGCGGCGCTGACACCGGCCAGTATGCCTGCCCAGCCTGGCGCTGTCTGTGCATGCGCAATCAGTTGCGGCAAGCTGTGCATCAGTGTTTGTTCTCGGCTTTGCGGATTGCGGGTTTCCAGTGCGTCCAGATAATCACTCATGAGCGTGCTCTATCGATGATAAGTTGATGTTTGCTGTCAGGGAGCTGGCCTATGCCAGCCAGCGCTTGCGCCTGCGATAAAACTTCATATCCTTGAAACTCTTGCGACCGGCACCCGATACACCAAGATAAAATTCCTTGACGTCTTCGTTCGTGCTCAGGTCTTTGGCATCGCCTTCCATGACGACCCTGCCGTTTTCCAGGATGTACCCAAAGTCGGCATAGCGCAGCGCGATATTGGTGTTTTGTTCGGCCAGCAGGAAAGACACGTTCTCCTGCTTATTCAGGCTTTTGACGATTTCAAAAATTTCTTCCACCAGTTGCGGAGCAATACCCATCGACGGTTCATCCAGCAAAATCATCGATGGCTTGGCCATCAGGGCACGGCCGATGGCGCACATCTGTTGTTCACCGCCCGAGGTATAGCCCGCCTGGGAATTGCGGCGTTCGCGCAGGCGTGGAAAATAGTGATACACCTTGTCCAGTGCTTCCTTCAGTTCTGCACGTGACAGGCTGCGGGTATAGGCACCGGTCAGCAGGTTTTCTTCCACCGTCAGATGCGCAAAGCAGTGGCGTCCTTCCATCACCTGTGACAGGCCACGTTTCACCAGTTCATTCGGTGTCAGATGGTCGACGCGTTGCCCGCGAAAACTGATGTCGCCCTTGGTGATGTCGCCGCGCTCATTTTTCAGCAAGGTTGAAATGGCTTTCAGGGTGGTCGATTTACCCGCCCCATTGGCACCCAGCAAGGCCACGATTTTTCCTTGCGGCACCTGCAAGGAAATACCTTTCAACACCAGGATCACATGATCGTAGATGACTTCAATATTGTTGACGCTGAGGTAGGCCACATCGGCTGTCGCCGCGTCTGCCCTGGCACTCTGAATACTTTGGATACTCATGATCTGGGTTTGCAATGAAGTTGGTGATACTAGTGGACTGTAACAGTAGAAAACAGAGTGCCTTCCGCTTGCGCGACGACCATGGCTGCGTTGCAAATGCTCGCGATAGTTCACTATCGCTGTGCATAAGTGTTAACCTTGCCTTGCCCTGATCGCCGGGCAAGCGTCTTTCACTTCTGTTTCAAAGTTACAGTCCACTAGCGGAGACAGCTTGCTGCCTCCACCGGTTGTACATTTATTTCAAACAGGCAGGCGTGATTTTTTTCTCGACCGCATATTTGTTCGACGATTCTTCCAGCATGGCACGTGTCAAAGCCTTGTCACCCGTGATCCAGTTGGGCGTGATGGCTTTCCATTTGTCACCTGTCCATTGCTGTACTTTGACAGCGCCGGAACCTTCATGGTCTTCACACGACGTTTTGACCGGTGGGAACATGCCCATCGCACCCAGCGCCTTTTGGCGGGCTTCATCGACGTTCAGGTTTTCAAAGCCCCAGCGTATCTGTTCGGACGTCATCAGCTTGCCCTTGCCGAATTTCTCTTGCGCTTTCAGGATGGCTTCTGTCCACAAGATCGCCGCCGTTATACCACGCATGTGATATACCGTACCGATGCGGGATTTGTCGCCCAGGTTGCCCTTGCCAGTTGCATACACCTTACTGCGGATTTCATCCAGCACAGGATAATTGCCAGGGGTATTGAAAGTCATCGTGGTATAACCTTTGGCGGCGTCACCAGCTGGTATCGCATCTTCTTCTGAACCAGCCCACCAGACACCCAGCATTTTTTCACGTGGATAGCCATTGCGTTGCGCAGTTTTGATTGCCACCGCGTTCATGACACCCCAGCCCCACAGAATTACATAATCAGGATTGGCCTGGCGGATTTGCAGCCATTGTGATTGTTGTTCATTGCCTGGATGGGCGACCGGGATCTTGATCAGTTCAAAACCATATTGTTTGGCCTGAGCTTCAAGCACCGGGATAGGTTCTTTGCCGAAAGCCGAGTCATGGTACAGATGGACAATTTTCTTGCCTTTGAGTTTATCCATGCCACCCGACTTATCACCCAGGTATTTGGTCATGGCTGCGGCCTGGTTCCAGTAACTGGTAATCAGCGGGAAAATATACGGAAATACTTTGCCATTGGCGGCGTCAGAGCGTCCATAACCCAGCGTCGTCATGGGGATTTTGTCTTCAGCAACGCGATCCAGGATACCGTAGGCGATACCGGTAGACAGTGGTTCTATCAGGGATGCACCACCCTGTGTCTTTTTCAGGCGTTCATAGCATTCAATACCGCGTGACGCATTGTATTCAGTCTCGCACTCTTCCCAGGAAATCTTGATGCCATTCAGGCCGCCTTTGGAGTTGACCAGGTTGAAATAATCGATAGCCCCACCGAAAAACCCGGAGCCGCCAGCCGCATACGGGCCGACGCGATAGGACAGGATGGGAATGAATTGGTCATTCGCCTGCGCTGTGCCGATTGCCCCGCAGATCGCCGAGGCCAGTAGTAGGGATTTAAGCAGTTTCATAGTGTCTCCTTGTGGTTGGATGGGTATTGCCTGACGCTTGTCATCTTCGATAAGATGCTGCGTCTTTTTATGAATTTCTTTTTCACACCTGATACATCTCTTGTTACATCAAAACTTATTGTCAGCACTTAATGAGGAAACGGCCAAAGCCGCAATTTCTCTTTAGTGATTTGCCACAGTCTTGCCAGCCCATGTGGTTCAACGATCAGGAAGAAAATGATCAGGGCACCGAACACCATCAATTCCAGGTTGGATGCCACATTGGTCGGTAATGACAGGCCGTGGGCCAGCAGGTTCAATACGATGGGCAGCAGGATGATGAAGGCCGAACCCAGGAAAGAGCCGAGGATGGAGCCGACACCACCAATGATGATCATGAACAGGATGCGGAAAGACAGGTCCAGGTTATATGCTTCCGGTTCCACCGTACCCAGGTAGGCATAGGCATACAGGGCACCGGCAATGCCACAATAGAATGAAGACACGGCAAAGGCCAGCAGCTTGGTGCGCATCAGGCGAAAACCAATGACTTCGGCCGCCACGTCCATGTCGCGCACCGCCATCCATGAGCGACCGACGTTGGAGCGCACCATGTTTTTCGCCAGCAGGGCCAGTACACACACCACGCTCAGTGTCAACAGGTATTTTTTGACCGGGGTATTGAAGCTCATGCCCATGATCACCATCTCTTGCGCGGTGATGACGCCGGAAGAGCTGTAGTTGGTGAACCACTGTATCTTGGTCAGGCACCAGACCACAAAGAACTGGGTCGCCAGGGTCGCTGCCGCCAGATAAAATCCACGTATGCGCAGGGATGGCAAACCAAAGGCAATGCCAACCATTGCAGCTGACAGGCCGCCCAGCACAAAGGCCAGCAGCACCGGGATGCCAGGTATCCTCAGCACGAAATTGTAAGATGCAAATGCACCCACCGCCATGAAAGCAGCCGAACCCAGCGACAATTGCCCGGCATAGCCAGTCAGGATATTCAAGCCCAGTGCCGCCAGTGAGAAAATCAGGAAAGGAATAAAGACGGCAGAAAAGGCATAGTCGGATGCCAGCCAGGGCACGCCGAAAAATGCCGCCACCAGGATAATCACGATGGCGATGCGGTCCTGTCGTATCGGGAAGATTTGATTATCCGCCTGATAACTTGTTTTGAACTGACCTGCTTCACGGTAGAACATGCTTGACCTCTGATCTTGATTTGCCGGTATGGCCCGCGCAATATTTCATTCAAATTCTGCGTATGATTTTTTCGCCAAACAAACCTTCCGGCCTGACCAGCAAGAACAGCAACGCCAGTACATACGGGAACCAGCCTTCTATGCCACCCCCCACCAGCGGGCCTATATACACTTCCGCCAGTTTTTCTGAGGCACCGATGATCAGGCCACCGACTATCGCTCCTGGCACCGAGGTAAATCCTCCCAGTATCAAGACCGGCAAGGCTTTCAGCGCCACAAAGGTCAGCGCAAACTGCACACCATTGCGGGCACCCCACAGCAAGCCGGCTACCAGGGCAACAAAACCAGCCACTGCCCAGACGATGCCCCAGATCTGTTGCAGGGGAATACCGACAGCCAGTGCCGCCTGATGGTCATCTGCCACTGCGCGCAGGGCACGGCCTATCTTGGTTTTGGAAAACAGCAGGGCCAGACCGGTCACCAGCATGGCGCAGATCAGGGCGGCAATGACATCAAATTGCGATACCAGGATATTGAATTTTTCCATCAGAAATTCTATCGGCACGTCATCAATCGGCAATGTCAGTTTGTGTGGTTGCGAACCCCACAGCAATTGCGCCAGGCCTTCGATAAAAAAGGTCAGGCCTATGGTGGCCATGAACAGGGTAATTTCTGGCTGGTTAACCAGTGGGCGCAAGACGATGCGTTCTATCGCCAGACCCAGCGCTACCATCACCAGCATGGTCAGCGGTATCGCCAGCCACAAGGGCAGTTCAAATTTTTCTGTCAGGCCGACACAGGTCAGGGCGGCAAAAAAAACCATGGCTCCCTGCGCAAAATTGAATACGCCGGATGCCTTGTAGATCAGCACAAAACCCAGCGCAACCAGTGCATACATGACCCCGGACAACAAGCCACCAATAAACACTTCAAAGAAAAAACTGATATTCATTTCAACCTCTTGTTCACATCAACATGCGCGAATAACTGGGATGATTAACGAAGACCCCTCAACACAGAGGCACAGAGACACAAAGGAAAACCATGAGGAAAGCTTTTCAATTCCAGATTTTTCTTGTGATTTTCTTTGTGCTTTTCTCTGTGTCTCTGTGCCTCTGTGGTTAATGGTCTTAAGTTCTTCCATATTTAATGCGCCACGCCCAGATAGGCATTGATCACTTCCTGATTCGCCAGTACTTCGGCAGGGGTGCCGTCGCCAATTTTTTTGCCGTAATCAAGCACCACCACACGATCAGAAATATCCATGACCACACCCATGTCATGTTCAATCAGTACGATGGTGGTGCCAAGCTGGTCATTGACATCCAGGATGAAGCGGCTCATGTCCTGTTTTTCTTCCACGTTCATGCCAGCCATGGGTTCATCGAGCAGTAAAATTTCTGGCTCGGCTGCCAGCGCCCGTCCCAGTTCCACCCGTTTTTGCAAACCATAAGACAGGCGACCTACCGGTATCTTGCGGATGTGCTGGATTTCCAGAAAGTCGATGATTTCCTCAACTTTCTGGCGGTGGGCAATCTCTTCCTTTTGCGCAGGTCCCCAGTACAAAGCCTGCATGAGGAAATTGCTTTTCATTTTCAGGTTACGCCCGGTCATGATGTTGTCGAGCACACTCATGCCTTTGAACAGTGCGATGTTCTGGAAGGTACGGGCGATGCCACTCTTGGCTGCCGCATAGGTATTCATGCCCTTGCGATGCTTGCCGCGATACGTGATGTCACCCTGCTGTGGCCGGTATACGCCATTGATGACGTTCAGCATCGAGCTTTTGCCCGCACCGTTGGGGCCGATGATGGCGCGTATTTCATGTTCCTTTACATTGAAGGAAATATTGGTCAATGCCTTGACGCCGCCGAAAGACAGCGAGATGCCTTGCATGTCCAAAATCACCTCGCCGATTTTCCTGTTATCTGCCATTACTCTTCCTCACGCCGCCAGCTTTTGGGCAGAAAATGTTTTGACATCGCTGATATGCAAATCGGCACTGACCTGGCCCTGACGGCCATCTTCAAATTTGACCAGGGTTTCTATGAATTGCGAACGCTTGCCGGAATACAGGGCATCAATCAGCACAGCATATTTGTGTGAAATGAAACTGCGCCTGACCTTGCGGGTACGCGTCAGTTCATCATCATCCGGGTCCAGCTCTTTATGCAGTACCAGGAAGCGATGGATTTGCGTGCCCGCCATCAAGTCTTCACTGGCCAGGTCGGCATTCACTTTTTCCACACAAGACAAAATCAGCTGATAGGTCTCGGCCTTGGCCGCCAGGTCGGTATAACCGGAATAGGCAATGCCGCGTCGTTCCGACCAGTTGCCGACGGCTTCCATATCGATGTTGATGAAAGCGCACACCATGTCACGTTCATTGCCAAAGGCGACGGCTTCCTTGATGTAGGGGAAAAACTTGAGTTTGTTTTCAATATAGTTGGGGGCGAAGATGTCGCCCTGCCTGAGCTTGCCGACGTCGGCAGCGCGGTCTATGATTTTCAGGTGTCCATCCTGATCAAAAATGCCAGCGTCACCGGTATGGAAGTAACCTTCTGCATCCATCACTTCTGCCGTGGCATCTGGCCGTTTGTAATAACCGGTCAGCATGGCATCCGACTTCACCAGCACTTCTCCATTCGTGGCCAGTTTGACCTCGACACCGGGGGCTGCGGCACCAACGCTGTCGAACTTGATTTTGCCATCAGGTTGCAGGCAGACGTAGGCACAGGTTTCGGTGGAACCATACAACTGCTTCAGGTTGACACCGATAGAGCGGTAGAAACGAAACAGGTCAGGGCCGATGGCGGCACCAGCGGTATATGCAACCCTGACGCGGGATAAGCCCAGTACATTCTTGAGCGGTCCGTACACCAGCAATTTGCCTAGTCCATAACGAATTTTATCGATGAGTGCGACCGGCTTTTTATCCAGGATATCGGCACCAACGCGGCGCGCCACTTCCATGAAATGCGCAAACAGATGACGCTTAATGGTACCGCCATCTTCCATGCGTATCATCACCGTGGTCAGCATATTTTCAAACACGCGCGGTGGTGCAAAATAATAGGTGGGGCCGACTTCGCGCAAGTCTGTCAATACGGTTTCGCTGGATTCCGGACAGTTCACCGTGAAACCTGCAGCCATGGCCTGTGCAAACGAAAACAGATGATCACCAACCCAGGCCATCGGCAGATAAGACAGGATGTCTTCATTTGCAGTCAACTGGTCAAACTGCATGCCGCCTATGGCGGCTGTCATGAAAGAACGATGGGACTGACATACCCCTTTCGGTTTGCCGGTGGTGCCTGAGGTGTACAGCATGACGGCGGTGTCATCCGGTTGGCCCAGTTCCACTTCCTGCATGAAAAAATCAGGGTGTGTCCGATCATAGGCGCGCCCCAGTTCTTGCAGTGCCGCATAGGAAATCAATTCGGGCTGATGATAATGACGCATGCCACGGTCATCATCAAAGGCAATGTGCTGTATGCCTGCATAATGCTGTTTGATTTCCAGCAGCTTGTCGACCTGTTCCTGGTCTTCGACGACAGCGAAGACAATTTCTGCATTTTCCAGCACATAGGCCATGTCGGCGGCTGGTGCATCCTGATACAGTGGCACCGGTATGCCACCCAGGCATTGGGCGGCTGCCATGGCCCAGTACAGGCGTGGACGGTTGTCGCCGATGATGGCGAGGTTCATGCCGCGCTTGAAACCCTGCGCAGCCAGGCCACAGGCGAGCGCGCGCACTTCCGCATTCACCTGTTGCCAGTTCCAGGTTTGCCAGATACCCAGATCCTTTTCGCGGAAAGCCGGATGCGCTGGCCGTGTTTTCCCGTGCTGTAGCAATAGTCGCGGGAAAGTCGAATTTGCTGCTTCTTTTTGCTTCATGTCTCCACCACTAGCCTTATTTCATATACTAATTTTTATGGGCTTGTTGTCCTGTGAGTTTCCTCACTTCCCCTTACGGCAAACTTACGCTTCTTGCGTAGTTTATCTGGGGAAATTATTGCGGAGCGCCTGTTGTGGCGAGATTGAATGATTTGGACGTGAACCATCCTCCAGTGTTAGCTGTAGGGGGAAAACCTCGCTTACAATGACTCCGTATTTCTTTTTGTTGATGGGATAGTAGTCTCTTCATGAACTATGGGTTGTCATTCGACGGACAATCTCGAAGAATGAAACAATTATCGGTGGTGCGTTGCACAAATATGACAAAACAAATCGGCGACCCAAAAGAGCGTTTTAGCAAAACCATGTGGGCCAGCATGCTGGCACCGGAACATATGCAAAAGGTGGAAGAGGAAGTGATGGAACGCTTCATCCCCGCCGGTGGCTATGTCTGCCGCAAAGGTGACCCGGTAGAGTATTGGATGGGTGTCGTCGATGGCTTTCTGAAAATGAGCAGCATCTCACCAGATGGCAAGACCGTCACTTTCAGTTGCATGTTGGCCGGTGGCTGGTTTGGCGAAGGTTCATTGCTGAAGACCGAAGCGCGTCGCTATGATGTCGTGGCTTTGCGCGACACCCGTGTGGTCTATATGCCGCGTTCCACTTTCACTTACCTGCTGGATAACAGCATTCCCTTTAACCGCTTTCTCTTGCATCAATTGAATGAAAGACTGGGGATGTTTATTTCCCTGGTCGAATATGACCGTATGCTTGATCCGGATACCCGTGTGGCGCGTTGTCTGGCGGCGATGTTCAATTCTTACCTGAACCCCGGCAGCAGCATGCAGATCCAGATTTCTCAGGAAGAGATAGGCTATATCTCCAGCGTGTCGCGCCAGCGCGCCAATCAGGCTTTGCAACTGTTGGAAAAGAAAAAACTGTTGAGTGTCGATTATGGCGGCATCACCATACTTGACCTGGATGGCCTGCGTCGCTTTCCAGAAGAGTCTGCGGATGAGCCGGCAGCATGAAGACCCTGAACGTCATCGGGGCCGGCAAGGTCGGTAGCGTACTGGCAAAGAATTTTATTGCACGGCAGGTTTTTTCGATACAGCAAGTCATGAACCGCACGCTGCACAGTAGTCAGGCAGCAGTAGCCTGGCTGGGTGAGGGAACTGCTGTGGATGCGCTGCATCACATGCAGCCTGCTGATGTCACCATGCTGACGGTGACGGATGACCAGATCGTCCCAGTTTGTGCGGCAATGGCCGCAGCCGGTGTGCTGCACGCAGGCAGTATCGTGTTTCATTGTAGCGGTGCCAAGGCATCGACCGAATTGCAGGCGGCCATGTCAGCCGGCGCGGCGGTTGCCAGTGTCCACCCGGTGCGCAGTTTTGCCGATGGCAAGGCTATCGCAGCGGAGTTCGCTGGCACCATCTGCAGTGTGGAAGGCGATGTCCGTGCCCTGGCCGTGCTGCTGCCTGCCTTGCAGACGATAGGTGCGCAAACGGTAGAGATCCGTGCCGACAGCAAATTGCTGTACCACGCAGGGTCCGTGTTTGCCAGCAATTATCTGGTGACACTGATGGAAACCGCCTTGCGCAGCTATCAGGCCGCCGGCATACCCTTCGATCTGGCACAACAGATGGCGGCACCACTTGCCAGGCAAACGCTGGATAATGTCTTTGCCATGGGAACCGTGCAAGCGCTGACCGGCCCGATCGCTCGCGGTGACATGCAGACCGTGGCCCTGCAGCAAAAAACGGTGGCTGCCTGGGACCAGGCGGCGGGTGACTTATATCAAGCCTTTATACCGATGACCCAGGATGTGGCGGCCCGCCGTCATTCAGAAAAATAAACACTGTTGCGGCCATTTTCCTTGGCCTGGTACAGCGCCTGGTCGGCGCGTTCAAACACGCTGTCTTCGGTATCTTTGTCACGGCATTCTGCCACCCCCATGCTGACGGTAATCGACAGTCGGGTGCGGGTCAGGTCTGTTGTGCGTGAAAAATCATTGTTGGCAATCGTATTGCGCAGGTTTTCGGCGATTGACGTGGCTTTTTCCAGCGTACAATTTTTCAGCAGGATCAGGAATTCTTCGCCACCCCAGCGGCAGATGATGTCGCTTTCACGCAGTGAGCGCTTGGCGATCAGGGAAATTTCCTTCAGCACATGGTCACCCACCAGATGCCCTTGCTTGTCATTGATCGTCTTGAAAAAATCGACATCCAGCAAGACCACGCACATGGGCTGGCGCGAGCGTTCACCATCCAGCAGTGCTTGCTGAAAGACAAAGTCAAATGCCTGGCGATTCAGCAGATTGGTCAAGGTATCGGTAGAGGCCGATTTTTCCAGACGTTTTTGATAACGTCTTACCGTCACCAGCAAAATGATCAAGACCAGGATCGTGATACCTGCACTCACCCCGATATTGATGAGAAAGACATTTTGCAGCGGTTTGATTTCATTGCTGGTTTCCTGCTCTACCAGCAGGTGCCAGCCCAATTCAGGGATGAAACGGGAATTGACCAGCATGGTTTCATTTTCGGCCTTGTATTCCAGGTGCAGGGATTCACTTTTGCGGTTGCCCAGTATCTGTTGTGCCAGGCCGCTGATGCCAGGCATATTGCTGAGATTGCTGCGTATCTTTTTCATGTTGTTGCCAGCCAGGGCGATATTGCCTTTCTGGTCGACGAAAAAGATATTCCTGTGGAAACGGGCCTGATAATTGTCGATCAGGGTCTTCATGGTGTCGAGTGTCATGCCGATCCCGGTGGCACCGATGAATTTGCCAGAATAATCGACGATACGGTAATTGATGAAGATGGTCATGGTGTCACGATTGGCCATGTCCGCATCTACATTGGTTTCGTAGTCTGTTTTCAGGTTACGGATACGAAAAAACCATTGATCGCGTGGTTCGGTCTCGCTGACGGCTTTCAGCACACCATCGGCGGTGTAATACTGATGGCTTTGCTCGGATACCAGGAAGCTGGAAATGGCGTGATTCTTGAGCTTGATTTCTTTCAGGTATTTGGCGATCAGGTCCTTGTCTTCTTCACCGTTAATGATCCAGTCACGCAAAAACGTGTCATGCGCCATTTGTGAAGAAACAAATACCGGGCGCAAGATATCTTTTTGAATTTCGGAATACACATTGTCGCCCGTGATGGGCAAAGTCTGTTCAGATATACCCTGCTGTATCACATCACGGGATACGACAAAAGACGCCACGGTAGTGGAAACAAAACCTGCAATCAGGATCAAGGATAGCCATACCAGCAGACCATATTTTTTTAACATTGTTTGCATGAATGATAGACGGAGCGTAAGCGTGAGGTTTGCCGCACGATAATACTATAAACCCATGCAGTTTCAGGGGTATTTGCTTGCCTGTCACGGGCATAAATCATCAGTTTGATGCCTGATACGCTTAAATTTAAGTGGATGCCTGGCGATTATTCCTGATTTTGGGTACGGGGCTGTCATTACCCGGTTTTTTCATAGCGATGCCATCCGTATCGCTGCCGCTGTATCCATGGAGCACGAAAAAAATGCCGCGATTCGCGGCATTTTTGTCCATCGCCCGATAAGCTTAAGGACGTGGTGTCAGTGAAACATGCAGACGCAGGCGTGAACCCGGGTCATACGGCATGACGGACGTATAAGTGCGGTTCTGGTACTCATAGGTAACGGCATAGCCATTGGTACGCGATTCCCAGTGGTCTATATTGCGGCATTGGCGTACCGGACGGCTTTCATAGACAGGTTGGTTATTGTTGTAATTATTGTTATTGTCATTATTGTCAACCCGATCGCCAACGATTGCACCTGTCAGGGCACCGGCTGCTGCGGCTGCAATACGGCCATTACCGCCGCCGACCTGGCTACCCAGCAAACCACCGGCGATACCGCCGATGATGGCACCGCCGCTGCTGCGTTCAGCCTGCCTTTGTGGGGCCTGGCGCTGGCTGGTTTCGTATTCGGTACGGCATTCCTGGCGTGGTACATTGACTTGCTCGACTTGTGGCGTGACGCTGACGACGCGCGCAAAATCATCAAAGTCGGCAGCATAGACAGCGGGAAGTGCCATACCCAATGCCATTACGGAAGCCACTTTGGACAGTGTATTGAAGGAAATAGTCATGTTTTACCTCTTTTGACGTGGATTGTATGCAAAACCGCTGTATTTGCCCGTGTTCAGGCTGATCACAAGGCAGCCGGGGTCGATCAACAGTCATGGCGAATTTGCTTTGGTCCTGTGATAGTCTCTATTTAACGTCTGAACTCAAAAAAAGAAGACATAAAAGTGTAAGCGTGTGTTTCAAAGGGCTTCTTGCACTTTAATTAATTGCCCTCATATGCAGCCTTCGTGCGCGCATGTGCTCATTTGCTCATTTGTATTGATCCCGATTGGAGACTGTATGCAATTGCTTTGGACTTCCTGGCTGACCGTCGCGGTACTGGGGTTTTATATCTGGATAATCTATAAGGTCGGCCATGCCCGTACCCAATTTCAGGTCAAGGCCCCCGCCACCGATGGCCCCCCAGAATTTCTGCGTGTCTTGCGCGTGCATGCCAATACGGTGGAGCAAATGGTTCTCTTCTTTCCAGCGCTGTGGCTATGCGCGATCTGGGCTGGCGATAAACTGGCGGCAGCCATGGGTCTGGTCTGGCTGGTAGGGCGTTGCATGTATGCCATTGGCTATTACGCCGATGCCAGTAAGCGTTCCAAGGGATTCATGATTTCTACTTTGGCGGCCATGGCCCTGTTGCTGGCGGCGATGACTGGAATGAGCGGGGTACTGAAATGAAAGGCAAATCTTTGCTGGTGTCCAGTCAATTGTCTGCGTCGGTATGGGCATCTTATGTATTGGCGGCCATTGCCTTGTTGCTGGTCTTGAAAGCCGGCCTGGTGGTGGCTCTGTTTTCTGGTTTGCTGGTGTTTTCCCTGATACACGTCCTGGCACCCGCCATAGAACGGCGCTTCAAACACCGCCAGCCGCGCATGATCGCCGTGGCATTGTTATCAATTGTAATGATTGTCGCCGTCATCGTGGTGATCTGGGGTGTGCATGTCTTCTTGCGCAGCGATGCCGGCAACCTGCATAATTTATTACAAAAACTCGCCGACATCATCGAAGCCTCGCGCAGTCAATTACCGGAGTGGGTAAGTACCAACTTACCGGAAGATGTTGATGATTTAAAAACCATCATGACCCAATGGCTGCGCGAACACGCTGGCGAAGCGAAGCAACTGGTGCCAGAAGCCGGTCACCTGATCGTGCATTTGCTGCTGGGTATGATCATTGGCAGCATGGTTGCCTTGCGTGATGCCAGTGGTGACCGTAATAACAAACCCTTTGCCGCTGCCATGTTGCAAAGAGTCAGCAACCTGAGCCAGATTTTCCATAAAATCGTTTTTGCGCAAGTACAGATATCCTTGATCAATACGGCAATGACGGCAATCTATCTGCTCGCAGTGCTACCCATGGCGGGCATACACTTACCGCTGACCAAGACCATGATTGCCATCACCTTTGTGGCTGGCCTGATACCGGTGGCCGGGAATATCATTTCGAATTCCGTGATCGTGATTGTCGCCTTGTCTCATTCACTGAATGTAGCCATTGCTTCCCTGGTATTCATGGTGGTGATACATAAGGCAGAATATTTCCTGAATGCCCGCATTATTGGTGCCCAGGTGAATGCCCGTGCCTGGGAACTGTTGACCGCCATTCTGGTAATGGAAACCCTGTTTGGCGTGCCTGGGGTAGTGGCAGCGCCGGTTTTTTATGCCTATATCAAGAAAGAACTCAGTGATCGTGGCCTGGTTTGACGCAACATAAATACGATGCAGGTCAATTTTATTAATAAATATTTAATTATTAAAAGGTAAATGATGATATTGGAAATTGCCGATATTCGTATCCACGCAGGGCAGCAGACCGAGTTTGATGTTGCCATTCAGCGTGGTCTGGCAGAAGTGATACAGCATGCCAAAGGTTTTCTTGGTTTTAAAGTCAATAAAAGCATAGAGTCGCCGGAACGCTACGTCCTCATGATTTACTGGGCAACGCTGGAAAACCATACGATAGATTTTCGTGGTTCGGAAGCCTTCCAGCAATGGCGTGCGATTGTTGGCCCTTACTTTGCGGCGGCACCTGTGGTCGAGCATTTTGACCTGCTGGCAAAGTCAGGCTGAGTCTGACGGATTTTTTCTGGCAGTATCTGGTGAGCCTGCCTTGATTCTGGCCATTTCATCCCAAGCTTAGGCAGCGATACCGTGCAGCGTTAACCTGGCGCGGTGTCGTTGGCTTTTGTTGTCATCTGTGCGTGTTGTGCGGGATATGTGACCATGGAAGCAAGTCAATTTGGCAAAAAACCTGCACTACTAAAAGGTCATTATGGTTCCGCATCTCGTCACCGCTCTCAACGGCCCCCTGCTCGATCTCGAAAAGAAGATACTCGAAGCCACTCCTGCGATTGAACGCTGGTTCCGTCTCGAATGGCAGGAACATACACCGCCTTTCTATTGTTCCGTCGATTTGCGCAATGCCGGTTTCAAACTGGCACCGGTAGACACCAATTTATTCCCGGGCGGCTTTAATAATCTGGCATCAGAAATGCTGCCGCTGGCAGTACAGGCGGCGATGGCGGCGATAGAAAAATATTGTCCAGACGCCAAGAACCTGCTGGTGATTCCCGAAAGCCATACGCGCAACGTGTTTTATTTGCAAAACATTGCACGCATGATGCAAATCTTCCGCCAGACCGGTCTGAATGTACGCCTGGGTTCCCTGTCGGCTGATATTACCGAACCGACACCGATTGATTTGCCAGACGGCAGCCAACTGGTGCTGGAACCGCTGGAACGTTCTGCCAATGGCCGTCGCCTGGGCCTGAAAAATTTCGACCCCTGCACCATTTTGCTGAACAATGATTTGTCGGCAGGCATACCGGCGATACTGGAAGACATCAACGAACAAACCTTGCTGCCGCCCCTGCATGCAGGCTGGGCTTTGCGTCGCAAGAGTAATCACTTCCATGCGTATGATGAAGTGGTCAAGAAATTCGCCAAGATGGTGGATATTGATCCCTGGATGCTGAACCCCTATTTTGCCAAGTGCAAGGACGTGAATTTCCACGACCGCAGCGGCGAAGATGCGTTGGTGGCGACGGTGGATACCATCCTGGCCAAGATACGCAAAAAATACAAGGAATACGGTATCAAGGAAAAACCTTTCGTCATCGTCAAGGCCGACGCCGGTACCTATGGCATGGGAATCATGACCGTGCATGATTCCAGCGAAGTGCGTGACCTGAATCGCAAGCAGCGCAACAAGATGTCCGTCGTCAAGGACGGCATGGAAGTCAGGGATGTCATCGTGCAGGAAGGTGTCTACACCTTTGAGCAGATCAATGAATCGGTGGCCGAACCGGTGGTGTACATGATAGACCGTTATGTCGTCGGCGGCTTTTACCGCGTGCATGAAGACCGTGGTGTCGATGAAAACCTGAACGCGCCCGGCATGCATTTTGTACCACTGGCTTTTGCCCAGCAACATGCGGTGCCGGACATGAAGGCCAAGCCGGGTACGGCAGCACCAAATCGTTTTTACATGTATGGTGTGGTTGCGCGCCTGGCTTTGCTGGCAGCGTCACTGGAGTTGGAAAAGACTGATCCCAACCCCGAAGTATACTAATTTCTGATTCGTCACCAATATCAAATATTGCCATGAAAATCGCTTTCCTAACCGATCCGCTGTCGCAGTTCAAGACATATAAAGATTCCACTTACGCCATGATGGTGGAGGCGGGCAAGCGTGGCTATGCGGTATATGCTTTCGGCCCCGATGATCTGGCGCTGGAAAGTGGCAAGGTGGTCGCGAATATCCGCCGCGTCATCCTGACTGGTGACAGCCATGACTGGTACCGTCTGGAACCAGCAGAAGCGCTGCCCCTGAATGCCTTCGATGCGATCCTGCAACGCAAGGACCCGCCTTTCGACATGGAATACATTTATTCCACCTATCTGCTGGAACTGGCTGAGCAGCAAGGGGCAAAGGTATTCAACAAACCGGCAGCGATACGTAATCACAATGAAAAACTCAGCATTGCCCAGTTCAGCCAGTTCACTGCGCCTACGCTGGTAACACGCGACGAGCAAAGAATCCGGGCCTTTCACCGTGAACATCAGGACATCATCCTGAAACCGCTGGATGGCATGGGTGGCACCGGTATTTTCCGCATTCGTGAAGATGGCATGAACCTGGGTTCTGTCATAGAGACACTGACCGTGAACGGCAGCCGTACCATCATGGTACAGCGCTATATCCCTGACATTGTCCATGGTGACAAAAGGATATTGCTGATCGGTGGCAAAGTGGTACCGTTTTCGCTCGCACGTATCCCGCAAAATGGCGAGGTCCGTGGCAATCTGGCTGCCGGTGGGCTGGGCGTCGCGCAGGAATTGTCAGCGCGCGACCTTGAGATTGCACAGACTTTGGCACCCGAACTTTATCAAAGAGGCTTGTTGCTGGTAGGATTAGATGTAATTGGCAGTAACCTGACCGAAATCAATGTCACCAGCCCGACCTGTTTCCAGGAAATTACCCAGCAAAAGGGATTCAATGTTGCGGCTATGTTTATCGATGCGCTGGAAGTCGCTATTGGTGACCATTAGTGACCGTTAATGGGGTGATGACAGGTGATGCCGCTTTGGCCGCTGTGCTGAATACCCGGATAGATAAGATTCCCCCGACACACATGATCGCAACTCCGTAAGAACTGAATAGATATGGTTGGCATACTTTTGATGACGCATGCACCGCTGGGCACTGCTTTTATGCAGGCCGCAGCCCATGTTTTTCGTGGCATGCCGGAGCGCTTTGAAGCGATTGATGTGATCGCTGACCAGAACATCGAGGAAGTCAACCGCCTCGCACGTGAAGCCGTGCAGCGTCTTGATGATGGTTCCGGTGTGTTGGTGATTACTGATGTCATGGGGGGAACGCCCTCGAATTGTTGCCGTCAACTGGGTGATCCTGACCGGGTCGCCATCATTGCCGGCATCAGCCTGCCGATGTTGCTGCGGGCGATTACTTATCGTAGTGATGTGCTGGATGTGGTGGTGGAAATGGCGCTGGCGGGTGGTCAGAATGGTGCCATCCGTCTGGATAACCGCGTTCGCCTTTCACCGAATTAATTGAAGGAAAGTAAAGCATGATTCAACAGGAAATTGAAATTGTGAACAAACTGGGCCTGCATGCACGTGCTTCAGCCAAGTTCACACAAACTGCAAGCAAGTTCAAAGCCGAAGTCTGGCTGACCCGCAATAATCGCCGGGTGAATGGCAAATCCATCATGGGTGTGATGATGCTGGCAGCAGGCAAGGGTAGCAAAGTATTACTGGAAACCGAGGGGGCTGACGAGCAGGCGTGTTTCGATGCGATAGTCAGCCTGGTCAATGACAAGTTTGGTGAAGGTGAATAAGGCGCTGCTGCAGCGGATGCTTCGTCAGATTTGAAACAAAGTTTGTCCAGGCGGTTGGGGGGAAGCCCGAGGTTTCATCAGTCGACGACAGGCACGCAGTTAGCCAGTTCTTGCAGTGCATATGCCTGACTGAACCTGGAGAAAAAACTGCTGTAAATGAAACAAATGGCAACACATTCTGCATTGTTGCTTTGGCTATATTCTGTTAAGTTGTTCTTTCTTGAATATACCTATAAGAACCTGTTTACGATCTGTAGCGAGCGTGCATCAGCGGGAGTAGGGTAACAAAAACGCAGCGCAAAAAGCGGAATGTACTTAAGACCATGAGCATTTTGAGCAGCACATGAGCCCCGATCACGCCCGCGCTTAAGATCGTAAACAGATTCTAAATGGATGTCTCATCCTTTGAGATACACAAGAAATAACAACAGGGTTGCATGATGGCTGGCACCCTGGACTATTGCAATTTTGGGGGACAAGGCATGGCATCATTTACATTGCAAGGCATCCCCGTTTCACGCGGTATTGCTATCGGGCGCGCGCATTTACTGCGGCCAGCGGCCCTTGATGTACAACATTATCTGGTCGGGCAAGAGCAGGTCGAAGCCGAAGTGTACAGACTGCAGGCAGCCATCGTCCAGGTCCATAAGGAATTACAGGCCATCTGGTCGGATTTACCGCCAGATGCGCCCACCGAACTCGGTGCCTTTATCGACGTTCATGTATTGATCCTGTCTGATCCCATGATTTCCGAAGCACCGCTGGATATCATCCGTACCCGTCACTACAACGCTGAATGGGCACTGGTGAGCCAGATCGATGAATTGTCGGCTCAGTTTGATGAAATTGAAGACGACTATCTGCGTGAACGCAAGGCCGATATCCAGCAGGTGGCAGAACGGGTACTCAAGGTACTGACCGGCACAGCTGGCAATGCCATCCGTTCTGACGGTATTGATGAACGCAGTGCCAACATGATCGTGGTCGCCAGGGACATATCGCCAGCAGACATGATGCAATTCCGCGATATGGCGTTTACCGGGTTTGTTACGGATGAAGGCGGACATAACTCGCACACGGCCATCGTTTCGCGCAGTCTGGGAATACCGGCAGTGGTTGGTATGGGCAATGCGTCACGCCTGATCGAACAGGATGACTGGCTGATTATCGACAGTGATGCTGGTGTGGTCATCGTCGCCCCAAGTAATCTGGTACTGGAACAATACCGTGAGCGTCAGACGGTGCTGATGAAAGCCAGGAAGAAACTGGGCAAGCTGAAAAAGACGCCGGCTATTACCCAGGATGGTGTCGAAATTACCCTGCTGGCGAATATCGAATTGCCGCAGGATGCGGCAGCGGCGCTGGAAGCCGGGGCCAGTGGTGTGGGTCTGTTCCGTTCTGAATTCCTGTTCATGGAAAGCAGTGGACTGGAACATAAATTGCCGACTGAAGAGGAGCAATTCGAGGCGTATCGCGCGGCAGTCACCGCCATGAAAGGCCGGCCAGTCACTATCCGTACCCTGGATGTTGGTGCCGACAAGCCGCTCGATACCACCGACCACAATATCCTCAACCCCGCACTGGGTTTGCGGGCGATACGTTATTGCCTGGCAGAGCCACAATTGTTCCTGACACAATTGCGGGCGATTTTGCGCGCTTCTGCATTTGGATCGGTGAAGATACTGATACCGATGATGGCGCATGGTTTTGAAATTGACCAGTCACTGGCGATGATAGAACAGGCAAAGGCCGAGCTGCACAAGGAGGGCAAGGAATTTGATGCCAAAATCGCGGTTGGTGCAATGATAGAAATCCCGGCGGCCGCCTTGTCGCTGCCGATGTTTGTGAAGAAGCTGGATTTCCTGTCGGTAGGGACAAATGACCTGATTCAATACACCCTGGCGATTGACCGCGCTGATCATGAAGTGGCGCACTTGTATGACGATCTGCACCCGGCCATTCTGCAATTGTTGCAGATGATTATCACAGCCGGCGAACGTGCCGGTATCCCGGTATCCATCTGTGGGGGCATGGCCGGTGATATACGGCTGACTCGTTTGCTGACGGGCATGGGTTTCCGCGAATTATCGATGCCTGCCGCCTTGTTGCCGGAAATTAAGCAGGAAATTCTGAACACCCGGCTGGATGCCTTGCAGGGGCATGTGAAGAAGATATTGCGTAGTTACGATTCCGCAAGCATTCGTGAAACCCTGGCAGTGATGGCCAGCATTACGCCAACCCCGCCAACCTTGCATTAGCGGACATTCGTGGACTGCAGCCAGCACGGCGCTGAAGGTTTGACGGCAGCGCCGGACTTGGTTATCCTTAGTGTATTGCGCCGATTTGAAAATCAGCTTGCGGGCGCGTTTCGGGAAGTTTCCCGAATGATAAATACGGCTAAAGCGAGCTTGAATGCAGCTTTCCCCCTCCCCACATTCAGCCCTTCTTTTAGCCTTCCTGAGTTTTTTGATAACGTAATAACGAGTTGATTCTCGATGGAAGAGTGTATGTCATCCTCACCTGGATCAGTTGGAATTGTGACGCCACAAGCGTTTCAATTCGATGAGCCTTTGGCTTTGCAAAACGGCACCTCGATTGCCGGCTATACCCTGATGCTGGAAACCTATGGCAGTCTGAATGCCGACAAGTCAAATGCCGTCCTGGTTTGCCACGCCCTGAATGCTTCACACCATGTGGCTGGCGTGTATGCCGACCAGCCCAAGAATATAGGCTGGTGGGACAATATGGTGGGACCCGGCAAGCCGGTCGATACAAATCGTTTTTTCGTCATCGGCGTGAATAACCTGGGTTCCTGTTTTGGTTCTACCGGCCCCATGCATACCAATCCTGCGACCGGCAAACCGTATGGAGCAGATTTCCCGGTCGTGACGGTGGAAGACTGGGTCAATGCGCAAGCCAGGCTGGCTGATCGTCTTGGGATTGTCCAATTTGCTGCCGTCATGGGTGGCTCGCTCGGTGGCATGCAGGCATTGGCCTGGAGTATTTTGTATCCTGATCGCCTGCGTCATTGCGTAGTGGTGGCGTCCACCCCCAAATTGTCAGCCCAGAATATTGCTTTCAATGATGTGGCAAGACAGGCGATTTTGACTGATCCCGATTTTCATGGGGGTGATTTTTATGCCCATGGTGTGGTGCCGCGCCGCGGCTTGCGGGTAGCACGCATGATAGGTCATATCACCTATTTGTCTGATGATGACATGGCAGAAAAATTTGGCCGTGACCTGAAGGGTGGCGACTATCAGTTTGGCTTTGGTGTGGACTTTGAAATTGAATCTTACCTGCGCTATCAGGGTGATAAATTCTCGGATTATTTCGATGCAAATACCTATTTGCTGATTACCAAGGCACTCGATTATTTTGACCCTGCCCGTCATACCGGCGGTGATTTGGCCAGGGCGCTGGCGCAGACCAAGGCCAAGTTCCTGCTGGCTTCTTTCACGACTGACTGGCGCTTTTCGCCGGAACGCAGCCGCGAAATCGTCAAGGCCCTGGTCAGCAACAAACGAACCGTCAGTTATGCAGAAATTGATGCGCCGCACGGCCATGATGCTTTCTTGCTGGACGACCCGCGTTACCTGAATCTGGTGGCCGCCTATTACCAACGCATTGATGCAGAATTGCAGGGAGTGGCAGCATGAACTTTTCCGAATTAAGCCATCTGCGCCCTGACCTGGCTTTTATCGCGCACTGGATCAAGCAACAGGCACAAGTGCTGGATGTCGGTTGTGGCGACGGTGTCATGCTCGACTATCTGCAATCCGACAAACTATGCACTGGCTATGGCATAGAAATCGCTGACGACAAGGTGCTTGATTGTGCCCGGCGCGGCGTCAATGTGATCCAGCAGGACATGGAAAATGGCCTCGACATGTTTGGCGACGATGCCTTTGATACCGTGCTGTGCCTGTCTTCGCTACAGATGATGAAACATGTGGAACCACTGCTCAGGGACATCGCCAGGGTTGGGCGCGAAGCGATTGTTTCTTTCCCCAACTTTGGTTACTGGCCACATCGTACCGCGCTGTTGCAGGGCAAGATGCCAGTATCCAAATCCTTGCCGTATCAGTGGTATGACACACCGAATGTACGCTGTGCGACGATTTATGATTTTTATGACCTCGCCAATGAGGTCGGGCTGGAAGTGCTGGAATGCGTCGCCCTGCATGAGGGTAAGCTGGTGACCTGGCTGCCCAATTGGCGTGGCAGCCTGGCGGTGTTCCGCCTGCGCAAAAAGTGACAGTGCAAGAAGTGACGGCGCAGATGCTGGTAAAAGCAGCGGATATGATGAAAGAATCTTTTTCAAAGAATCGCCCCCTTTAAATGAACACAACTGCTACCATTTCCTGCAATGAGATTGTGTACCTTCAACGACTGTCTGCTGCCATGAAACTGACTTGCCTTGCCCTCGTATTTTCCAGCCTGTTTGGGGTTGCCAGCCTTGGTCATGCCCAAAACAATGCTAATCAGGACGGTGTCAAGGTGGGCGACATGTCCATCATGCGCAAGTTCGCTCCTACCGGTGCGCTGGAAAACCAGGCGGCTGCCCAGTATGCGCAGACCATGCAACAGGCGCAAAGGCAGCGCGCGCTTGGACCGGATGATAATCCCCAGGTGATGCGCCTGCGTGCCATCGCAAAAAAATTGATTCCTTACGCGCTGAAGTGGAATGAACGTTCCCAGCAATGGAAATGGGAAGTCAATCTGATTGGTTCCAAGCAAATCAATGCCTATTGCATGCCGGGCGGGAAGATTGCGTTTTATACAGGCATTCTTGATAGCCTGAAACTCACCGATGATGAAGTCGCCATCGTCATGGGTCATGAAATCGCCCATGCACTGCGTGAGCATGGTGCCGAAAGAGCCGGTACTGCAAATATCGCCAATGTCGGTGTTCGTATCGTTGAAATGTGGGCCGGTGCCAAAGGCTATGACCCCAACCTGGCAGGTGGGGTAGCCAGCGGGGTTGCCAAAGTCAGCATGCTAAAATTTTCCCGTGGGGATGAAACCGAGGCGGACGTGGTCGGCTTAGATATTGCGGCACGTGCCGGCTATGATCCGCGTGCTGGCGTTGCCTTGTGGCAAAAAATGGGCATGGTCAGCAAAGGTGCGCCGCCGCAGTGGCTGTCTACCCACCCTGCGGGTACCGCCCGTATTGCCGAAATCCAGCGTCATTTGCCCGAAGTCATGCCTTTATATGCACATGCCAAAGGCGTCAGCATCACTTCGCTGCCACCGTATCAAACCAATGTGAAGGGCATCGCGCCCGTTCTATATTCGGCAAAATAAGCGCAAAACTGGTAAATAACGTTGCTGCAACGATAATTTGTGGCGCAATTGTGACAGTTTATTGCTGCTTAAACCACTTTGTCATCATCCTTTCATAATTGGATGTGACACTCTGCTAGTTCAAAATTTTATGTGATAGACTATTTTCACATATCAAAATATCTAATTAACAGATCATCTGCCCAGGCATTTGCTCAAGTTTAAAAGATGTCATTAGGGGATAGACGCACTGTAATAAGTCCGTCTGTTTTTTGTTTGGAAATAGCAATCGTTTGCGCCGTTCGAGATTATTTATTTTCTCAAAAAAGCAATCGTTTGCGCGACCTGATATGGCCACAGGATATTTCTAATGTGACATGTAATAGCAGATGAGTGTTGTGGAATTACAACCAGTTACAAAAAAAAGCCAAAAAATTTGGCAAAAAACAAGCTGTGTAGGGGATGTCATCAGGCAGTTGTGATGGCTTGAGATGATGAACGGGGTTTTGCACTAATTTTAATTTCCATTTGTAAAATGATTCGGGAGCTTCAATGAAACAATCTAACAAATCGTCCATATTTCCATCGCGTTTGTCGATGGTAGCGATCGCATGCCAACTGGCATGCCTGAGCATGTCCTCTGCTTACGCACAAACAGTAGAAGTCAAACAAACTGCTGAATCGACAGAAAGTGCGGACGCCAAGCGCGTTACCATTACCGGCCGTAAAGTTGGTACTGGTTTGATGGTGGATGAAGACGCACCAAAAGCACGTAGTACTGTTACCCGTGAGGAGTTGATCAAACAACGTCCAACCGGCAACGCATACCAGGCGTTGGATCTGTTGCCTGCGGTGAACTCATACAACTATGACGCTACAGGTTTGTTTGGTGGTGGTTTGACATTGCGTGGCTTTAACAGTGACCAGATTGGTTTTACTGTTAACGGTGTACCCGTCAATGACTCCGGTAGCTTCTCGGTTTTCCCACAAGAATTTGTGGATCAGGAAAATACCTGTTCCAACTTTGTTACCCAAGGCTCTACTGATGTTGACTCTCCTCACGTAGGTGCAACCGGCGGTAATATTGGTATTACTACATGTGAACCAGAAAAAGAAAGCCGTATCCGTGTCATGCAGACATTTGGTGGCCTGAAGATGTACAAATCTTTCCTGCGTTATGACACAGGTTTGATTGGCGAAAGCAAAGCCCGCTTCTTCATCTCTGCATCTCATGCCCGTTCCGACAAATGGAAGGGTGAAGGCCAGGCTCAACGTAATCACGTTGATCTGGGTGGTCGTATAGATTTCGATCGTTTTAATTACATTAACGGCAACATATTGGTTAATAGTGCAGTTAACAATAACATCGGCACCCTAAGTTTGGCCCAGTTGAACCAGTTTGGTTACAACTATGATTTCGGTTCCACTTTTACCCCAGGCCATTTAACCCCGGTAAACGGACAACCACCCCAGGTAGAAACTGGTCCTAGCCCGCAATATTACAAATTGGCTACCAATCCATTCCAGAACGTGATCGCCTCAGTAACAGGTCAATTCCGTATAGCTGAAAATACTGATCTGAAGGTATTGCCTTATTTCTGGTATGGCTACGGTACAGGTGGTGTGCAGCAAAAAGTGGTTGCCGAAAATGGCTTCCTGAACGCGGGTAAATTGACAGGTACTGTTGATCTGAATGGTGATGGCGATACTCTCGACAAAATCATCATGGCTGGCAGCAGTGTCACACGTACACAGCGCCCTGGTATCACTGCATCCATCAGCCACACGATGGACAACCACACTATCCTCGGCGGTTTCTGGTTTGAACAGGCGACACATCGTCAAACTAGCCCTATCGTACCGGTCGACGCTTCTGGCAATCCTGCGGATTTCTGGCTGCGTGACGGCATCATTTTGCGTCCAGATGGAACACGATATGAAGCTCGTGACTGGAAAACCATCAGTACTGCATGGCAGTTCTTCCTGCAAGACACCATCAGTTTGCTGAACAATAAAATGTCCATCAATGTTGGTGTGCGTTCGCCCCATGTCAAACGTGACTTCACCAACTATGCGAATGAAGGCGGCACGCTACCCACTTACACGACGACATACAATGTGCAGCAGACATACAGCGATTTGTTGCCACAACTGGGTATCAAGTACCAGATCGACAATACCAATCAGTTGTATGCAAGTCTGGCTAAAAACATGAAAGCCCCGCCTAACTTTGCGTTTGCGCCTACTAGCAACAATGTACAGTTCGTGAATGGTGTAGCCACGATTACCGGCAATCTGAAAGAAGAAACAGCATGGAACCTGGACGTTGGTTACCGTCATCAAAGTGATGTATTGACTGCTCAAGTTGACGTTTTCAATGTTGACTTCAAAAACCGCCAGGGTAATGCTTACGATCCTATCGCTGACAAGAGTATCTATACCAACGTAGGTGCAGTGTCCATGCGCGGGATGGAAATTGAATTGGGTAACAAGCCTATTAATGGTTTGTCATTCTACGGTTCGGTCAGCTATACACAAAGTAAAGTCAAAGATAATATCGTTTTCAGTAAAACGTCTTTCTTGCCAACATCTGGCAATGAATTTGCTCTGACACCAAACTGGAAATATGGTTTGAGTGCGCAATATGAAACAGGTGCGTTCTATAGCCGCCTCAAGTTCAAACATACTAGTGCGCAGTATGCAAGTTTGATGAATGATGAACTTGTTCCTGGCTACCATGTTGTGGATTTTGATGCCGGTTATCAATTCCCAAATTGGGGCATGATGAAGAAGCCTACCGTGCGTTTTAATGTGAGCAACATATTCAACGAGCAATATCGTAATCCTAGTTCCGCCACTATCCTTAATACCAAGGCAATCAATGGTGTTAGCGCTAGTACCGCGTTCTACTATCTGGGTTCACCACGTTTCACATCTGTCACTCTATCCGCCGATTTCTGATAGGTTGGCATAATGCTGTGAACTCGCAATCTCACGGCAGCTAGATTGTTTTGGGCCCGCAACAAGCTTTCTTGTTGCGGGTTTTTTCTTTTGAATTCAAGAATCGTTTTTATGCAAAAGCTTAAACTTATTTCAGTGCTGCTCGCCAGCAATTTGCTGGCAGCCTGTGCAAGTACCGACATGGCTGGCAAGAGCACTACCATAGACATTACCATTTTCAGCATCAACGATTTTCACGGCAATCTGCAGGCCAGCCAACCCGTGCCGTATATGGCAACCAAGATGGACCCGGCACATCCGGGTGAAAAAATCTCGGTTCCGGCCGGTGGTTATGCCTACCTCAGCAGCAAGCTGAGTGAGCGGCGCAAGGCTGTTACCAACAGCATACTGGTGGGCGGCGGTGACCTGATCGGTGCTTCGCCCATGGGTTCTGCACTGATGAAGGATGAACCTGTGATCGAGGCCATAAACCGGCTCGATCTGTCTGCCACCGCTGTGGGTAATCATGAGTTTGACAATGGTACTGCCGACCTGATGCGCAAGATCAATGGCAACTGCCCGGCTGGCGGTTGTGCTTATCAGGAATTCAGTGGTGCCCGTTTTAGCTATCTGGGCGCGAACGTATACGAGCAGGGTAGTAGCACGCCGTGGCTGACACCGTATGTGATCCGTCAGGTGGGCGAAGTGAAAGTCGGTTTCATCGGTGCCGTGACTTCCGACGTGCCAAATCTGGTGGCAGGTGATGCTGTCAAGCATTTGCGCTTTGAAGATGAAGCCACCGCCATTAACCGCTACGTGCCGGAGCTGCAAAAACAGGGTGTCGCCGCGATCGTGGTATTGATACATGAAGGTGCTACCTACAAGGGCGCAGAAACCGATCCGACCTATCGTTGCGAGGGCTTGCAAGGTCCTATCATAGAGATCAGCAAAAAGCTGGACAAGGCGATTAGCCTGGTGGTGTCAGGCCATTCGCATCAGGGCTATACCTGCAAGATCGATGGGCGACTGGTGGTGCAGGGGCGCAGTTATGGTTCGTTTTTGACAGAATCGACGCTGACGATAGACCGCAACAGCAATACGGTGATCAAGGCAGTGGCGGTGAATCATCTTATTGATCAGCAGCTACTGAAGCCGGACCCGGCCGCACAGGTGCTGGTGGATCTGGTGGCGAACCAGACTGCCAGCCTGCGTCTGCGTCCGATCGTGAATCTGAATGCGCCTTTGTCGCGTTCCAGCGAGGGCGGCACATTTGACAGCAGCCTGGGTAACATCATCGCCGATGCCCAGTTGCACCATGCGCAGCATATGGGTGGGGGCGAGGGCGGGGGCGATATGGCATTCATGAATGCAGGCGGGATACGCAGTGACGTGCCATCCGGCAAATCGCAAGGGCCAGTCGCCATCAATTACGGTGACCTGTATGCTGCCCAGCCCTTTGGTAATAATCTGGTACGCATGCGTCTCAGCGGTTCCCAGATACTGGGTGTGTTACAGCAGCAGTGGGAAGGCCGCAGCATCGACGACCCGAAGAAACTGTTTGTATCCCATACCATCACCTATAGCTGGGACCCGCAAGCCGCAGCAGAAAAGCGTATCAGCAATGTGCTGATCAAGGGCAAGCCGCTGGATATGAATCAGCAGTACCTGGTGGTGGTGAATAGCTTCCTGGCAGATGGTGGTGACGGCTTTACCCTACTGAAGCAGGGCAAGGACCGCGAAATAGTTGGTCGCGACATGGAAGCTTTTGAAGCTTATGTGCGCGAGCAGGGCAGCCAGTTGGGTGAAGTCAGGCGTGACCGTGTCAAGCGCGTGGCAGGCAGTGTCACCAAGCCTTGATCGCATGAGTCACTGCCTGGTACGGTTACCAGGCAGTGACTGGGGTGACTGCAGTCGCCACAGTGCTCAGTACCGGCTTATTTGTAATGGATGATCAAGGGGGCATGATCGGAAAAACGCTGTTCTTTATAGATGGATGCAGAATGCGCTTTTTTCCCTATGCCACCTGTGGCAACGTGGTAATCGATACGCCAACCGACGTTGTTTGCCCAGGCCTGTCCACGATTGCTCCACCAGGTATAGGCGTCGCCAGTGGTTTCGGGGTGCAGGTGGCGGTACACATCCAGCCAGCCTTGTTCGTCAAACAGGCGTGTCATCCAGGCGCGCTCTTCTGGCAGGAAGCCGGAATTCTTTTGATTGCTTTTCCAGTTCTTTAAGTCGATTTCCTTGTGAGCGATATTCCAGTCGCCACAGATAATGATTTCTCTGCCTTCAGCTATCAATCCCTGCAGGTGTGGGAAGAAGGCATCCATGAAGCGGAATTTGGCCTCCTGCCTTTCTGGCGACGACGAACCGGAAGGGCAATATAGGGAAATCACCGACAATTTTCCAAAATCGCAACGCACATAACGGCCTTCGGCATCGAATTCCGGGTAGCCAAAACCGATGGCGACCGTATCTGGTTGTTTTTTACTGTAGACGCCCACACCTGAATACCCTTTTTTTTCGGCATAGTGGAAATGACCGTGATAAGCATGGGGATTCAAAAAGTCAGGCGTCATGTCTGCTTCCTGGGCTTTCAGCTCCTGTACGCAGACAACATCCGGTTTTTCTTTTTCCATCCATTCAAAAAACCCTTTTTTTGCGGCTGAACGTATGCCATTCAGATTGGCGGAGATGATTTTGGTCATGATGAGTGTGGGCTCCAGATGGGAAGTGAAAAAGCATACCAGATGCTAGCCTAACGTGTGAACTTGAGTGGAGCCGCTGGTTGATGGTTTATACTGGCGAGCTATTTGGGTACGATTTTAGATTGCTTATGACCATGAATGAAGATCAATTGCGTGCAGAGCTCAAGGCGGTGTATGCCAGTTCATCCTGGAAAATCACTGCTCCGCTACGAATGGTGTTTCAACTGCTCAAGCGTGGCGGTTGGCAGAAATTGTATCTGGATATCAAGATTTTGATCAAGAAAGCCAGGGCTCGTCCTGCGGCCGTTGGTCCGGCTCAGGTAAGACATATCCGCACGGAGCGACTCGGGGTCGAGGGCAGGAAAGTATTGTGCGAGCTGCAAAATCGAATAAAACACAACAAACATATGGAATAGTGAGCACCATTCGTTATGCGTATTCTGATAGATTTACAAGCTTGCCAATCCACTGGTAGTCGTGATCGTGGCATAGGCCGTTATTCTCTTGCCTTGGCCAAGGCCATGGCCAGCAACGCCGGGCAACATGAAATATGGCTGATGTTGAGTGGCCTGTTTCCTGAAACGATACAACCCATAAGAAACATTTTTGCTGAGCTTGTACCCAGTGAGCGAATAGTCACCTGGCGTACCCCGGCCCCTGTTGCCGAACTGGTACCGGACAATTATTGGCGTAACCGTACGGCAGAACTGGTCAGGGAACATGCCCTGGCCAGCATACGTCCTGATTTTGTCCATGTGACCAGTCTGTTTGAAGGCTCGGGTGATGATGCCGTCTCCAGTGTCGGCTTGACAGACGAGCGTCTGGCGACGGCCGTCACTTTGTATGACCTGATACCGCTGGTGTATGAGAAGCAATACTTGCAGCAACCATCTCAACGCGCATGGTATTACCGCAAACTGGCCAGCCTGAAGAGGGCAGACCTGTTACTGGCGATCTCTGATTTTTCGAGGCAGGAAGGGATTGAATTACTGCAACTGCCACCCGAGCGTGTAGTGAGTATCTCATCTGCGGTGGCTGAAGATTTTCAGTTATGCATGGGTACGCAGGAAGCGCTCAGCGCCAAGGTGGATTTGCGCAAACGTTATGGTCTGCAGCGTAGTTTCATCATGTATACCGGTGGCATAGACATACGCAAAAATATTGAAGGCCTGATTGCTGCCTATGCAGAATTGCCTGTCGCCCTGCGTCAACAATACCAACTGGCGATAGTCTGCAGCGTGCAGGATACCGTGCGCCAGCGTTTGGACGCATTGGGTCGGAAGCTGGGGCTGGCTGAAGATGATGTGGTGTTGACGGGTTTTGTGCCGGATGCGGATTTGCCCCTGCTCTATCAGGCTTGCGCATTATTTGTATTTCCCTCATGGCATGAGGGCTTTGGTTTGCCCGCTTTGGAAGCCATGTCTTGCGGTGCACCGGTGATTGCCTCGAATGCCAGTAGCCTGCCTGAAGTGCTTGGTTGTCCTGAGGCTTTATTTAATCCCAGAGATATCAAATCTATTGCCGGCAAGATGGCCGAGGTGCTGCAAAATCCGGCATTTGCAGATCAACTGCGCCAGCGTGGTTTGATTCAGGCAAAGAAATTTTCCTGGGATGCGTCAGCCAAAAAAGCAATTGAAGCGATACAGCACAGTCATGCCAGGCAGAATGAAATCGCCAGCACAAAAGTGACGCTGACCTCGCACCGGGCCAAGCCAAGACTCGCCTATATTTCACCGCTGCCGCCTTTGGCTACAGGAATTGCCAATTACAGTGCCGACTTGTTACCGGAGCTGGCTGACTATTACGACATTACCCTGATTTGTGAGCAGGATGAAGTTGCATCACCCTGGCTCAACGCCAATTTCCGTATCCGTGATACCAACTGGTTCGCCCGCCATGCCGATGAGTTTGACCGTAGTGTCTACCATTTTGGCAATTCACCGGCACATGCCTTCATGTACCCCCTGTTTTCAGATCATCCCGGGGTGATGGTATTGCATGATTACTTTTTAGGTGATTCGCTGGCGCATCTGGAACTGAGCAAGCAGATACCGGGGATCTGGACTTCGCACATGTATCAGTCGCATGCTTATGCCGGATTGCTGGAGCGACGTGATGCCGGGGATGACCTTGCCTTGATCCGGAAATTTCCATGCAGTGGCGGCTTGCTGGACATGGCGGAAGGCGTGATCGTGCATTCTGCGCATGCCATGGAATTGGGGCGTTTCTGGGGAACGGCGCAACAAACCGCGCACTGGAAGCAGGTGGCTCTTCTGCGCAAAATACCCATACAACTGGATAAGCGCACGGCGCGTGAAGCATTGGGCTTGAAGGAAGATGATTTTGTCATCTGTTCCTTCGGTATGCTCGGTGCCACCAAACTGAATCAGGTATTGCTGGAGACCTGGCTGGCTTCTTCATTCGCTGGTGATGCGCGTTGCCATCTGGTTTTCGTGGGTAAAAATGATACGGGTAGTTACGGTGCAAAACTGCAAAAAGATATCCAGCAATGTGCGGCTGCCGGTCGCATCAGTATTACCGGATTTATTGAACCATCCATCTACAGTCAGTATTTGCAGGCGGCTGATGTGGCGGTTCAATTGCGTACCTATTCGCGTGGTGAAACATCGGCAGCCGTGCTTGAATGCATGGCATATGGCTTGCCCGTCATCGTGAACCGCAATGGTTCCATGGCAGAATTGCCGCAGGACTGCGTGGTATCCATTGCGGATGATTTTGAACCGGCTGAACTCTTGCGTGCCATCGAGCAAGTCCGGCAAGATGCCTCTGGCCGGCAAGTGATGGGACATGCTGCGCGCACCATGCTAAAGACACAGCATGCACCAGCCCTGATTGCGAGAAAATACTTTGACGCCATAGAATGGTTTGCCGAAAACGAACCCTCTGCCCGCTTGCACCGTAGCCTGGATGCGATTGCCAACATCACGCCTTTGTCGGCTTCTTTGGACGACGACTTGCCAGAGCTTGCACGCTGTCTTGTGACCCAGCAAAGACGGTCTGGTAAGCGCCTGATCATGGTGGATGTCAGCCCATGGTGCAAGCAAGGGGAACCGGTCCCGCCAATGCTAAAACCCTTGTTGGAACAATTGATGCTGAGCAGGCCTGACTTGCGGATAGAAACCGTTGTGCACGACGACCACGATTTCCGGTATGCGAGATCCTGGACATGCAAATTCCTGCAATTGCCTGCATTGAGGCTGCCTGATGATATCGTTGAATTTCAAGCTGGGGACTTTTATCTTGATTTGCATGGGGGCGAGGATTTGCAGAACATATCTGAGAATCTGAGGACGCCCATGCTTGAGATGAACCTGGCACGGGCCAGCTTGCAGGTCAGGAATGTGGGCATATCTGCCGATAAAGATGTCATAAAGGCAATGTTGGCCGCGTTTTCCCTGGCCATTTCCGCCTGAAACAAACATGAAAACAACAAAGTCACATGATATCCTTGGTGCCAGGGACCGTGGTGACACAGTTAAGCAGAGGTTATTTTGAGCACTTTAAGACAAGAATTCATACAATTTTCGGTAGAGGCCGGTGTCATACGCTTTGGCGAATTTGTGACGAAAGCGGGACGCAAGTCGCCTTATTTTTTTAATGCCGGCCTGTTTAACGACGGTGCCAATCTGGGCCGCATTGCTGACTTTTATGCGCAGACCTTGCTCGACTCAGGTATAGAATTTGATATGCTGTTTGGCCCGGCTTACAAAGGCATCACCCTGGCCTCCGCGACTGCAGTGGCACTCGCCCGCAAAGGCAGAAACGTCCCTTTTGCGTATAACCGCAAGGAAGCCAAAGACCATGGCGAAGGCGGGAACATCGTTGGTGCCAAGCTCGAAGGCAAAGTCGTCATTATTGATGACGTCATTTCTGCCGGTACTTCGGTACGAGAATCCGTGGAAATCATCCGCCATGCCGGTGCCATCCCATGCGCCGTGCTGATTGCACTTGATCGTATGGAACGTTCTGGCAAGGATGATGCGCTGTCCACGCATTCTGCGGCACAGGAAGTAAGCCAGGCGTATGGCATGCCGGTCGCCGCAATTGCCAATCTAAACGATTTATTCGATTATTTGACGACAGTCAGCGCCAGTGAGCAATTGTCAATGTACAAAGATTCGGTCGAAAATTACCGTAAGCGCTACGGTGCAGTCTGAATAATCGTTTAAAGAATTGCCTGGGTATCGTTTGAAATTCAGTCGAAATTCAGTCGCAATCCAGTTTCAATTAAAATTTTGATTGTGTAAGTGTTAATAATTAACGTCACTTACAAGCGCTTGCATTAATTTTCCGCAGTGCGGCGAACACTCATTGTATACTGGGCAACCTTGGATAAATTGTGACCGCTGTCACAGATGATTTCAAATGAGCGGTTCATTATCTGATTAAAAAAAGAATGTTGAATGTTCGCATTTGCGAAGAGGTTTTTTGTAATGAGTAAAAAAGCGTTAATCACTGGTATTACTGGTCAGGATGGAGCCTATCTGGCGCAATTGCTGCTGGAAAAAGGTTACACCGTCTATGGTACTTACCGTCGTACCAGTTCAGTCAATTTTTGGCGCATAGAAGAGCTGGGTATTGCCGCGCATCCGGCACTGCATCTGGTCGAATATGATTTGACGGATCTGTCAGCCAGCATACGTCTGTTGCAAACCACCGGCGTGACTGAAGTATATAACCTGGCGGCACAAAGTTTTGTCGGCGTGTCTTTTGAACAGCCGCTGACCACCACGGAGATTACCGGCATTGGCGCCCTGAATTTGCTGGAAGCGATCCGCATCGTGAATACCGAGATCCGCTTTTATCAGGCATCGACTTCCGAAATGTTTGGCAAGGTGCAAGCCGTACCGCAAGTCGAATCCACGCCGTTTTATCCGCGCAGCCCGTATGGTGTCGCCAAGTTATATGCACACTGGATGTCGATCAATTATCGCGAATCGTATGGCATTTTTGCCTGCAGCGGCATTTTGTTCAATCACGAATCACCATTGCGTGGGCGTGAATTTGTGACCCGTAAAATTACTGATTCGGTCGCCAAGATCAAGCTGGGCAAGCTGGATGTGCTGGAATTGGGCAACATGGATGCCAAGCGTGACTGGGGCTTTGCCAAGGAATATGTGGAAGGCATGTGGCGCATGTTGCAGGCCGATAAGCCAGATACTTTTGTGCTGGCGACCAATCGCACCGAAACCGTACGTGATTTTGTGACCATGGCCTTCAAGGCTGCAGACATCCAGCTCAACTGGTCCGGTGAAGGCGAAAATGAAACTGCCAGTTGCACCAGGACCGGCAAGGTATTGGTGCGTGTCAATCCAAAATTCTATCGCCCTGCCGAAGTGGAATTGTTGATCGGTGATCCGGCCAAGGCCAAGCAGGTATTGGGCTGGGAACCAAAAACGACGCTGGAAGAATTGTGCCAGATGATGGTGGAGGCTGATGTGCGTCGTAATCAGAACGGCGCGTCGTTCTGATGACTGCGATGCCACGCGCCCTGATCACAGGTATTAAAGGTTTTACAGGTCGCTATCTGGCGCAAGAATTGCAGGCTGCTGGTTACCGCGTATTTGGTACAACTCACGGTGCCGAATCACAGGGGCAGGACAATTTTTCGGTTGACCTGTGTGACAAATCAGGTTTGCGTCAAGTGCTGGAAGACGTGCAGCCTGACGTGGTTGCCCACCTGGCGGCGATTTCGTTTGTAGCCCACGGTGATGCAGAAGAAATTTATCGCGTCAATGTGGTTGGAACGCGCAACCTGCTGGAAGGCCTGGCTGCGCTCGACAAGAAACCTCGCGCCGTGCTGGTGGCCAGCAGTGCCAATATCTATGGCAATACCAGAACAGAAGTGATTGCAGAAACCGAACCGGCACTGCCAGCAAATGATTATGCTGTCAGCAAGCTGGCGATGGAACATGTGGCGCGTTTGTGGATGGATAAATTGCCCATCATTGTGACCCGTCCTTTCAATTACACTGGTGTCGGACAGACGGAAAATTTCCTGCTGCCTAAAATCGTTCAGCATTATCGACGCCAGGCGACAGATATCGAGTTGGGCAATCTTGATGTCGCCCGTGATTTCTCCGATGTACGCACGGTTGCCCTGGCGTATGCACGTTTGCTGGAACTGGCGCCGACCGGGCAGACCTTTAATATCTGTTCCGGCACTGCATACAGTTTGCGTGACGTGTTGCAGATGGCTGGCGAGTTGGCCGGTTATGCAATCAAGGTGCATGTCAATCCCGCATTTGTGCGCGCCAATGAAGTCCATAAACTGGTGGGTGATGGTCGTCGCTTGCGCGAATGCATAGGTGATCTGCCGCACATCACCTTGCGCGATACACTGGCCTGGATGCTTCAGGCAAAGGATGCGGCGTGAACGTCGTGCTCTCCATTGAGGCCATACGGCCGCCGCTGGCGGGCATAGGCCGATATGCGTGGGAACTGGCGACACGTTTGCCGACGCAGCCCGGTATTGGATCGGTACGGTATCTGTCGGATGGCTTTTGGCGCGAGTTACCATGTATCGAACAGGCACAAAAAAAACCGCCGGCAATCAGTGCCAGATCAATCCAGCCCGCCAAACCCGGATATAAAGAGCGCCTGCGTCAGCAATTGGGGCGAGTGGAGGTATTTTCCCGTTTGTACGGAAAAATCCTGCCTGTGCTTGCAGGCCATCAGTTGAATCGGGTTGCCAATGGGTTATTCCACAGCCCGAATTACTTTGTTCCTGAAAGCCGTTTACCCAGCCTGGTGACCATACACGACTTGTCGGTGTACCGATATCCGGAATGGCACCCAAAGGGCAGGGTGGTACGCATGCATACTGCCATACCGGAAGCTATCGAACGTGCCAGCCTGGTGATTACGGATTCATTGGCAACCCGTCTGGAAGTCTTGCAGGAATTTGGCCTGAAAGAACAACAGGTGCAGGCCGTACCATTGGGAGTGGATGAGGTTTTTCATCCTTATACCGCGGCAGAGGCTGCTCCCATATTGAAAGAATTTGGCTTGCAGCCGGATGGTTACAGTTTTTTTGTCTCTACCATAGAGCCACGCAAGAACCTCACACATTTGCTGGCAGCCTATCGTGGTCTGCCGCAACCGCTTCGTGAGCGCTGGCCACTGGTGCTGGTTGGTGGCGAGGGCTGGCAAAGCGAGTCCATCCACGAGGATATAGAAAAGGCAGAGCGTGAGGGTTGGCTAAAATACCTGGGTTTTGTCGATCAGCAATTATTGCCTATACTATATGCGGGTTGCCGGCTGTTTACCTATCCATCGTGGTATGAAGGTTTTGGCTTACCCATTGCCGAAGCGATGGCCAGTGGGGTGCCGGTACTGACTTCCAATTGTTCGTCCATGCCGGAAGTGGCTGGCGGTGCTGCCATGCTGGTGGATCCGGCGGATGTGGATTCCATACGGAATGGTTTGCGTCAGGCTCTGGAAGACGAAGACTGGCGGGCTACAGCAAAGGCACGCGGTTTACAGCGTGCTGCAGAGCTGACCTGGGAAGCCTGTGTACGCAATACGGTTGCCGCGTATCACCTGGTTCAATCCAGATAAGGACGGCGCATAGTGAAAGTTCTGCACTTCTACCGCACCTATTACCCCGACACCTATGGTGGCGTGGAGCAAGTCATACGCCAGATGGCGGTAGGGACGACGCGCCTGGGTGTGGAAAACGAAGTGCTGACACTGACACGTGAACCTGGGCGACCACTGATCGAATTTGAAGGACACAAGGTACATAGAGCCCACCTGAATTTTGAAATTGCTTCTACCGGCTTTTCCTGGTCTGCCCTGTCCCGTTTTGTCGAGCTGGCGGCGCAGGCCGATGTGGTGCACTATCACTTCCCCTGGCCATTCATGGATATTGCCCATTTTCTGGGGCGCATCAAAAAACCCAGCGTTGTTACCTATCATTCGGATATCGTCCGCCAAAAATACCTGCTGAAGCTGTATGCACCGCTTAAGCACCAGTTCTTGCGCGATGTCGACCGCATCGTTGCCACTTCCCCCAATTATCTAGCCACCAGCCCGACGCTGGAGTTGTACAAAGATAAAACCGAAGTGATTACCTATGGGCTGGACAAGAGTATCTATCCGGTCCCCTCACCTGAATTGCTGGCGCACTGGCGTCAAAAAGTAGGTGAAAAATTTTTCCTGTTTGTGGGAATGCTGCGCTACTACAAAGGTTTGCACATTTTGCTGGAAGCGGCGGCAGGTACCGGCATTCCCATCGTCATCGTTGGTGACGGTCCAGAAGAAATCGAACTGAAGCGCCAGGCTGAAAGCCTGAACCTGAAGAATGTGCATTTCCTGGGGGCTTTGCCGGAACCCGACAAGGTCGCCTTGCTGACCTTGTGCTATGCACTGGCTTTTCCATCCCACCTGCGTTCAGAAGCATTTGGCATTTCCCTGCTGGAAGGGGCGATGTTTGGCAAGCCCATGATTTCCAGCGAGATCGGTACCGGCACAACGTATATCAACGTGGCAGGCCAGACCGGGCTGGTAGTGCCGCCCAGTGATCCGGCTGCATTCCGTCAGGCGATGGAATATTTGCTGGCGCATCCGCAGGAAGCGGCACAAATGGGGCAGAGCGCGCAGCAACGCTATACAGAATTATTTACTGCCGACAAAATGGCGAGCAATTATGCTCGCCTTTATCAACAGGTCATTGACCAGCATCGCCGCCAATAAAAACAGGCTGGCGGCAAGTTGTTAGCAAGCCATCTCAGACGGCTACTTGCTTATTGATCTGGAATTCGCCACGCAACCAGTTACTGCCTATGAACTGCGGATGTTCCACATTGATGACATCAAACACCAGCAGGTTATCTGACCATTCATAGTTTTCATCCAGATGGGTTTCCGCCTTGGTCAGCGCGGTGGTGACAGAATAAGACCCTGGCCCCAGCGGGCATTCAAATGGCAGGACGAATTCCAGGGTATCGCCGGCCAGCAAGCCATGTTGTACCTGACCGGTATGCCAGGTGTTGCTGCCCCAGATGACACTGCCCTGTTTGTCGCGCAGCATCAGGCCCAGCACCAGTTCCGGGATATCAGCACGTAACTGGACTTCTGCCACCAGCTTCACTTTTTGGCCTACCTGTGCCGCAGCCAGGACCTGATCGCTGTCCTGGGCACGCAGACTCAATTTGGTGACGGAAGCCTGTCCGGTGCCAGAACGGGTTTGCAACCAGCCTTGTTCGTTGCGCTGCTGTTCAATCTCTAGTTTTTCATTTTCCTTGCGCGCAATCATGGCATTGTAAAAATCCACGACTTCATCTGGCGCGCCCTGCTTGATGACGCAGCCTTTGTCGATCAGGATCACGTGATCACATAAACTGCGTACATCACTCATGCCATGGGTGACCAGGATGATGGAGGTACCCTGTTCCTTGAACTGGCGTATGCGGTCAAAACTGCGGTGCTGGAAATAGCTGTCACCTACTGAAAGGATTTCATCCACGATCAGGACATCGGGGCGTACTGCAGTTGCCACGGCAAAAGCCAGGCGTGCCTGCATGCCACTGGAATACACGCGTAGCGGCTGGTCAAAGAAGGCACCGATTTCGGCGAAGCTTTCTATGCCCGGCATCAACTGATCCAGTTGCTCGCCACTAAGCCCCATCAAGCCGCCCGCCATATAGGCATTTTGCCGGCCCGAGAATTCCGGGTTGAAACCCAGTCCCAGTTCCAGCATGGCGCTGATGCGTCCACTGACAGCAATATTGCCGGTAGTAGGGCGTACCGTTCCGGTGATCATCTTCAGCAGTGTACTTTTGCCGGCACCGTTCTGACCGATGATGGCCACTGCCTGTCCCGCAGGTACATTGAAGCTGATATCGCGATTGGCCCAGTATTCATAGGCAGGTTTGACCGGCAAGCCAGCCCACTGCAGCAGGCGCGAGAACAGGCCGCCGAATTTCGTATAGCGTTTACCAACGCCGGTGACACTCAATACAATTTGGCTCATAGCGCGTCCACCAGATCTGCGCTGGCACGCCGGAAAATCCAGAAAGAAAATAGAAACAAACCTGCTGACCACAAGAAAGGTGTCAACAGATCAGCCAGGGCAGGATGCGTGCCATACAGCATCGCATTCTGATAAATCTTGACCAGCGGTGTAATCGGATTCAGGTTCAACATGACAGCATAGCGTTTGGGCAGGGTGTCACTCAAATACACCACTGGTGTGAACCAGAACCACAATTGCAGGACGATCCCCATTACCTGGCCGACATCGCGCGAGAATACATTCAGCAGGCCCAGCAAGATACCCAGGCCAAATGCAAACATGACGATCAATAGCATGCCTATGGGCAAGGCCAGCCAGGCCAAGGTCGGCATATGGCCGAAGAACAGGAACACCACGGCAATCGCTGCCAGCAACAAGAGGTGGTTCAACAGGGCACTGCCGCCGACGATCATTGGCAGGCACAGTCGCGGAAAGGCGATTTTCTTGAGTGTATTGGAATAGTCGATAAACACCGTGGTACAGCGCGTGATGATTTCCGAAAACAGGCCCCAGGCAGACATGCCCGCCATCAGATAAATGGCATAGGCAGACTTGTTATCGATGTTTGGCATCTTGGTGGCCAGCACTTCGGATAACACGATAGCGAAGATGGTGGCCTGCGCCAGTGGATTAAGTATCATCCATATGGCCCCCAGTTTACTGCGTGCAAACCGGCCTGAAAATTCAGCCTTGATGGACGATAGAATAAAGTGACGGTAATGCCACAGTGAGAGAAGTACGGCTTTCAAAGCTTTGCTTTCCTTAACGGGAATTAACCCGCGACACGACCATAAATATCATCAAAACGGACGATGTCGTCTTCGCCAAGATAGGCGCCAGATTGTACTTCAATCAGTTCCAGATCGGTGACTCCCGGATTTTCCAGACGGTGTTTGACGCCAAGAGGAATATACGTGGATTGATTGGCCACCAGGGTCATGACTTCGTCACCGCGTGTCACCAGGGCAGTACCACTGACCACGATCCAGTGTTCTGCGCGGTGGTTGTGCATTTGCATGGACAGGCGGCCACCCGGTTTGACGACGATGCGCTTCACCTGAAAGTGTTCGCCGCTATCCACAGAGTCATAGTGACCCCAGGGGCGGTAGACTTTGCGGTGATTGTCTGTTTGTGTGTAGTTTTCTTCTTTCAGCCTGGTCACGACCCGCTTGATATTCTGGGTATTGGCCTTGTTGGTGACCAGTACCGCATCCGGTGTCTCTATCACGATCACATCTTCCAGACCCAGGCAAGCCACCAGGCGGCTGTCGGAAATCACCAGGCAATTGCGCGAATCTTCCAGCAAGACATCACCATGCACGGTATTGCCGCGATCATCTTTGTCAGATACCTGCCATACGGCATCCCATGCGCCTACATCTGACCAGCCGGCGTCAAATGGTACGACATAGCCGGGGATATTCAAGCTGTGGTCACTGCCAAGTTTTTCCATGACCGCATAGTCGATGGAATCGGCCGGACAGGACAGGAAGGCTTCTTTGTCGACACGGACAAAATCGCAATCCAGGCTGGCCTTTTGCATGGATGCCTGACAGGCAGCATGCATGGCAGGATTAAAGTGCTGTATGGCTTTCAGCCAGGTGCTGGCGCGCATCATGAAGATGCCGCTATTCCATAAATGACGGCCACCTTGCAGGTATTGCTGCGCCACTTCGAGCACCGGTTTTTCTACAAAGGCCTGCAATTCGCGGACCTGGGTACCTGCCACCAGGTCGCCAGTCTGGATATAGCCGTATCCAGTCTCAGGGCGGTCAGGAACTATCCCAAATGTCACCATGGCACCATCCAGCGCCTGTTGCAAGCCGTTTTGTATGGCCTGGTGAAAGCCAGGTTTATCATTGATCACATGGTCTGCCGGCATGACCAGCAATACCGCGTCGCTGTCGCTGGCGATGGCGGAAAAAGCGGCCAGTGTCAGTGCCGGGGCCGTATTGCGACCGGCTGGTTCCAATAGCAGCGTGCAATCGCTGAAGCCAGCGACCCGTAACTGTTCTGCCGTGATGAAGCGGTATTCTTCATTGCAGACCACGATCATTCTTTGGGCAACGCCAATACTGCCATCAAAGTCGCGCACACGTGTGGCGGTTGCTTGCAGCATGGTTTCTTCGCCTATCAGGGCGAGCAATTGTTTCGGGTGCTTTTCACGAGATAGCGGCCATAACCGGGTTCCGGAACCCCCGGAGAGAATGACAGGCTGTAATAACATGTTAACTTTCTTGTGTTCTTTGCCGTTTGGCAGATAATTATAAAATATAAATCTTTTGCAATACGATGCCCGCGCCTGTCGTTCAGGGTGCTGCGGATGTGGGTAAGCGCTGAATACGCTAAACTGGCGGCATCCGGGTGGTTAAACTTTAGCTGCACTAGCAGAATATGACTTCTTGCAGCGCGGCTGGCATTTCTTGGAAATAAAGCTGGCGTCGATAAATTCGTCGCAGTTTACATCATCATTTATACTTCTACCCCTTTTTGCGGTTCAAAAACTGATCATTTGCCGCTAATTATGAATAAAACACTCTGATTATATGGCGATACAGAACAAATCCGAATCCGAAATACAGCAGCTGGCAGAAAAGGTCAGTGTCATACAGCATCACAGAAGACATGGCACTCCTGTGCAAGATGTGGCTCAACAAGTGGTAGCAAAACAGTCAAAAGCAAGGGAAGGCATGAATCCGGACTCCGGCGCGGCAAACCAGAACCCGCAAGTGGAGCCTGTGCCGGGCTCCCAGCCCCCAGCCCCCGGGCTCAGGCAAAAAATTCGTCGTATACCAGGGCTTGGTTATGCACTGGCCTGGTGTAATGCTTTATTGCGCCTTCCCCGTACCCGTTTTCAGACTGAGGTGGCGTTAACACAATTGCATGGCCGGATAGACGGTTTGCAACAGCAATATGCTGATTTGCAACAGCAACTCCATGTGCAAAGCAAGCGTATTGCCGAACTCGAAGCGTCCAAGCTTGCCATGCGCATGGATCAATATGACGCACTGGACATCGGTAGCCGCCTGATGCAGCTTGATCGCCTGCAAATTGGGCGACAGTTACGTTCGGTGAATCTGATGATGCGGACCAGCCTGCAAAATGAACGAAATCAGGCTGGCAGCATGGTCAATACGATTATTGAGCAAACCGATGTTGCGGTCAGGGCCTTATTGCCTATGCCAGTGGTACAGAGCCCGGTTGCCACCAGCGATTTTGACCAGGACCAGTTTTATCTGGAATTTGAAGCCTTGTTCCGCGGTTCCCGTGAAGATATCAAGGACCGCTTGAAGGTTTATTTGCCGTATTTGTCGGCTATCAGCGCTGAACCCAAAGACCAGCGAAAAATGGTGATCGATGTCGGTTGTGGACGCGGCGAATGGTTGGAATTGCTGGATGAGCAAGGCATTCCAGCCATGGGCGTGGACATGAACCAGTCCATGGTCAATGCCTGTCTGGACCGGGGTTTTCTGGTACGTCATGCCGATGCCATCGCTTACCTGCGTGAACAAGAGGCTGGCAGTATCGGTGCGGTGACCGGTTTCCAGATTATTGAGCATCTGCCATTTGAGCAATTGATTGCTTTGTTTGATGCGGCCCGGCATGCGCTGTGTCCTGGTGGCGTCATTATTTTTGAAACGCCAAATCCGGAAAACCTGAAAGTCGGCGCGTGCAACTTCTATTTCGATCCTACGCATTTGCACCCGATTGTGCCGCAGGTGGCTGAATTCATGGCGCGCCAACGCGGCTTTGCACATGCCGAGATTTTGCGCCTGCATCCCTACCCCGATGACCACTTGCTGCACGGTGGAACAGCGGTGGAAGCAGTGATCAACAAAGAGTTGTTCGGTGCGCAGGATTATGCAGTCATAGGTCGTAAATAAGATGCAGATACATCAATTCAGCCCTTCCTGCGGAAGAGGCGACGGCGTCAGCAATGGCATATTTTTTACCCGCAGTCTGTTGCAGGAAATGGGCTTTGAATCGGCTATTTTTTGCGATCTGGTGCAGGATGAAGTGCGCGACGAAGTCAGGCACATCAGTGAACTGAACCTCGGCAGCAGCGATGTATTGCTGGTGCATCATAGCCTGGGGTATGAAAACTGTGCGTGGCTCAAACAGATCAAAGCCCGCAAGGTGCTGGTTTATCACAATATTACGCCACCTCAATTCCTGCCAGAAAACGGCCTGCCTGAACTGAGTATTCTGGGGCGGGAGCAATTGAAATTATGGATGCCGGATTTTCAGGCAGCGATTGGTGATTCGGATATAAATTGCGCCGAATTGCATGACGCAAATTACCCGAATATTGCGACCATACCTTTGCTGGTAGATGTGTCGCGATGGCAGGGACATACCTACCATGTTGAACGGATCAACAGTTTGCGTGATGCCCACAATATTCTTTTTGTCGGACGTTTTTGTGAGCACAAACATCAATTGCAACTGGTCGAGATGTTGCAGGAATTACGCTATTATTCGCGCCAGCCGGTACGCCTGATACTGGCCGGTGGCGTCACCAGTATGCCCTATGAACAGCAGGTACGTGACTATATCCAGAAGCTCGGTTTGACTACCCAGGTAGTGGTCACCGGAAAAGTGGATGAGGCTGACTTGCTGGCACTGTACCGCAGTGCCGATGTGTATGTGAGCCTGAGCGAGCATGAAGGTTTTGGTATGCCTTTGATCGAGGCCATGTTGCATGACGTGCCTGTGATCGCCCGCACTACAGAAGGCGTCAGTGCCACCATGGGTGCCGCAGGCATACTGTTGGACGCCAATGTCAGCCCGGCGACCTGTGCTGCACATGTGCACATGGTGTTGAGTGAGCCTGCATTGCGCCGGCGTATCATTGCCACCCAAAGGCAAAATGTAGAACGTTTTTCCAGGCAGCAGATCAAGCACGCTTTACAGGCATTCTTGCAAGGGCTGGATGTGTCCATTCCTCAGCCGGATACCGGTTCAAGCGCTGCTTCTGCTGCCAGGTGGCAGCTGGAAGGGCCGTTTGATTCCAGCTACAGCCTGGCGATCGTGAATGCGGAACTGGCCCGGGCATTGTCACCACAAATGGAAAAACAGCATCCTCTGGGCTTGCGCAGCCGCGAAGGATATGGCGATTTTGCTGCATCTGCGACTTTTCTGGCAGCCAACCCGGATCTGGCGGCCATGCAGGACGTAAGCCGGAATGCAAAGGACATGCCCGACCTGGTGCTGCGTAATTGCTACCCGCCGACGCTGGATGACATGCAGGCCAGAGTCCGGGTAGTGCATTCCTATGGATGGGAAGAAACCGGTTTTCCTGCTGAATTTGTGAATGAATTTAATCGCAAGCTGGATCTGATTACGGTGGTATCGCGCTTTGTCGGCAAATTATTGCGTGACAGTGGTGTACGGGTGCCGATTGCTGCGGTGGGTAATGGCGTTGATCATTTGCTTCATATCGCAGCCGAGCCACTTGCGCAGGACCTGCTGTCGGGTTTGAAGACGTATCGTTTCCTGCATATTTCATCCGCTTTCCCGCGCAAAGGGGTGGATGCTTTATTGGCCGCCTATGGTCAGATTTTCCGCGATACGGATGATGTCAGCCTGGTTATCAAGACTTTTCCCAATCCGCACAATGACGTAGCCGAACAACTGCATAAGATGCAGCAAGAGGATGCCCACTTCCCGCATGTGTGCATCATTATGGATGACTATTCCAAAGGACAAATACGGACTCTGTACCAGGCATGTGATGCGGTCGTCGCTCCCAGTCGTGGTGAGGGTTTCGGTTTGCCAGTGGCAGAAGCTATGTTGATGAAACTGCCTGTCATCACCACGGCCTGGAGCGGGCAAATGGATTTCTGCAATGATGGCCGGGCCTGGTTATGTGACTATCATTTCGCCAAGTCGACATCGCACTTCAGTTCCTCGCATTCGTCCTGGGCTGATCCGGATATTGCGCACCTGGCGGCCTTGATGAAAGAAGTCCATGCCTGTCCTGCCGACCTGATTACTGCACGGACCGAGGCGGCATATGATTTCATCTCTCAAAACTATGCCTGGGCGAATGTCGCCGACCGCACGCGGCAGGCGATTGCCGCGCTTGAGCAGCAGCCACTGTTGCGCAAGGAACCCCGCATAGGCTGGATCAGTAGCTGGAATGCACGCTGCGGCATTGCATCCTATTCTTCTTTTCTTTCCTCTGGCATACCGGCAGACCGGCTGGTATTTCTGAGTAGCTATATCCCGGAAAGAACGGCGCGCGATGCAGCTAATGTCATCCGTTGCTGGGAAGCCAGCATGGAAGAAACACTGGACTATGCTTACCTGAATATTCAGGAGCAAAAACTCGACGCCATCGTGATTCAGTACAATTTTGGTTTCTTCCCTTTATCAACACTGGCGAAACTGATAGAGCGCCTGAAAGCAGACCAGATTCCGGTGTATGTTTTCTTCCATTCCACGGCGGATGTCCCATTTGGACAGGACGTGATTTCTTTGCGGAATATCGTGCCCGAATTGAAAATGGCAGAGCGCCTGTTCGTACATGGCATTGATGACTTGAACCGGCTCAAGGATTTTGGGATAACAGACAACCTGGTTTTCTTCCCGCAGGGGCTGATGCCTACCCAGGTGCGCGCATCATCGCTGATAGACGCACGACATCTGGAAGGCAAAACCGTCATTGCCGCCTATGGTTTCTTGTTGCCGCATAAAGGCATATTGTCCTTGATCAAGGCATTTGCCATGCTGGCAAAAGACCATGAGGATTACCGCTTATTACTGGTGACTTCGCTGTATCCGGCGGGCTTGTCGCAGCATGAATATCATCTATGCTACGGCCTGATGCATGAGCTGAACATACAGGACCGTGTTACTTTCCTGACTGACTACCTGACAGATGAAGTCAGTCAATCCTGGTTGCAGCAAGCCGACCTGATTGTTTATCCTTACCAGCAAACTCAGGAATCTTCGAGTGCTGCTGTGCGCATGGGTCTGGCATCGGGGCGCCCGGTCGCGGTGACGCCGTTGTCAATTTTTGACGACGTGAAAGAGGCGGTGCATATCTTGCCAGGCACTGAACCAGATGATCTGGCCCGTGGCATTGCGGCTATCCTGGATGACCAGCAAGCCTTGAGTGAGAAAGCTGCTCAGGCGCTGGCATGGACTTCAACCCGCCAATGGCCGGCCTTGTCACAGCGTTTGTTGAATATCATCGACGGTGTGGCCAATACGCTGGATATAGAAATCGGCAGGTTGTAGGCCGCCTGATCCTTGCAATTGTGCCTGCGGTCAGTGGCCGCAGGCAGTTGGTGGCCTGGTATGCAATAGCTGTATCAGACGGGCAGTATGTTTGCTTCTGGCCCAATCCTGCAAATGATGGTCGGTGTCGAAAAACCAGCTTGCCGGATACATGAAGTCTTGCGGCTTACCCAGAAATTCCACCCCAAGTTGCTTCAGACGGTCTGGCAATTGTGTGTAAAACAGCTGGTCTTCTGCATCAGTGTCATATTTTGCGTGGTGCAGCAACACGGTGGGTACAGCTATCAGGCAGATTTGCTGACTTTTGGCCCACAGTGCATAATCTGCGATGCGGTTCCAGCCACCGGTTTCGGTATTGGCTCTGTGGCCATAATTCCAGGCTTTGACTGCTTTGACAGCAGCGATGTCGCCAGGCGTGCGTTCGGCGGGGCTGGTATGGGTTTGATCACCACGTGCATCCAGGTGGTGGGCACCGTAAGTGCCACTGGTCACTGGCGCGTCCGGTAAATGGCGCAAGCCATTCAGCAAGCGTTCTGCACTCAGGCCTGTAGCAAATTTCAATTGCTCGCCACGTCCCAGGCTGCGCCAGTAATCGAGGTCGCGCGCCATGACGTAATCAATGACCTGGGCATTGGCCTTGCCGTCATCCAGATACAAGGCATATTCCATCGGCATCAGGATAATGTCGCCGCGACGGGCTACCCGTTTGGACAGGTCCAATATATAGGGCAGGCCAAGTCCTGCATTGACACCAAGATTGATGACCGGGCGTTGCCAGTCTTGCTCCAGCATGCCGGAATCGATGCCAAACAAGGCGTTCGAGCCGGCGACGATCAATACCCGTGGCCCGCTGGCTTGTTGTGCGGCATGTATTTTGTGCTGGTAGGCATCAAACACCCAGCGCGAGCTGGTGGTGCCTGAACCCAATTGGTATTTGATACCTATGATCCATAAAACCGACCCTATGAGAAAGATGCTTGCGGCACTGATCCAGAATTTTTTCATGTCCTGACTTCCTTAAAAATTGAAGTAGAGGAATTCTGTGGCGGGTCGCACGGCCATCCATTTCAATGCCATCCAGAAACAAGTGCCGCAGCCTATACCCAGTGCGACCTGCATTCTGGAAGCGATGGTCTTGAGGCGGACATTGGCGTCGGCTTCATAAGAGAGCAGTTGCACGGAATTAGGCAGGCACCAGACGGTCAGCAGGCCTAACCCTATCCATGCCCACGCCAGATCCGGGGAAGCGCTGAGCAAGCCTTCTACAAGCTGTGCCGGGGCATGCCAGGGTAGGGCAGGCATGGCACTGCCAGAAAAGGGGTGCATCAGGGCAGCATACATATGCAAGGCACTGTTCATGTCGGTGGCCCTGAAGAGTATCCAGGCAAATGCCACCAGTAGAAATGTCAGGGCGATCATGATGACGTCGGGCAGGGTTTGCCATGCTTTTGTCAGCGCTGGCCTGCCTTTCAGCAAGTGATGCCAGAAATGATTGATGAGTAACATGCTGCCATGCAATGCCCCCCACAGCATGAAGTTCCAGCCTGCACCATGCCAGATACCGGCCAGCAGCATCGTCAGCCACAGATTGCGATAACGTTTGACTTCACCATGACGGTTTCCGCCCAGCGGGATGTACAGATAGTCACGCAAGAAACTCGACAAAGTCATATGCCAGCGGCGCCAGAAATCGATAATGGATGTCGCTTTATAGGGGGAAAAGAAATTGACCGGTAATTTGAAACCAAACATCAACGCCAGGCCGATGGCCATGTCAGAGTAAGCTGAAAAGTCGAAATACAATTGCAATGTATACGCCAGCATGGCTTGCCAGGCCGCCTCGCCGCCCGGCACTGTCTGTCTGGCCAGTTCAAATACCGGACTGGCATAGCGCGCCAGGCTATCGGCCAGGATAGTCTTTTTGAACAAGCCCAACGCCAGAAAAGAAAAGCCGGTCACCAGTGCTTCCTTTTGTGAAAACAGGGGGTTGCTGTCGATGTTGGCTTGTGCAATCAGCGGTTTGTGATGAACGATGGGGCCGGCTATCAATTGCGGGAAGAAAGAAACAAAGAACATATAGTCGAGTGCATCATGCTTTTGCACTTGCCCGCGTCGGCAATCGACCAGATAGGCAATCTTCTGGAAAGTCACGAATGAAATGGCGAGCGGTAAAACGATAGGGTCGAAGGGGGGGGCGGCCTGAAACAGGGCGAACAGATTTGCCGCAAGAAAATACGTATATTTGAAGCCCCCAAGCACCAGCAGATTGAACCCTATGCCAGCCTTTAGCCACCACCCGGCGCGGTGATCAGCACCTTGCTGACGGGCATGTAAAATGCGCCCCCCCAGCCAGAAATTGATGCTGATGGAAGTCAGGAGTACTGCTAAATAACGGACATCCCAGACGGCATAAAAAACCAGGGAGGCAATAACCAGCCAGCTCAGGGCGACGCGTAGCCCGGCCTTTTTTTGCAGCAATAACCAGATTGCCAGCGTGACCGGCAAAAACACAAACAAAAAACCAAATGAGTTAAATAGCATCGTCAGCCAGGCGATTTAGCGTAACTGATAGTGTGATAGTGCAGCGATGCATGGTTTCAAAGACCAGCGCCCAGGGCCAGTTTCTGCAATTCATCCGGCTTGCGGATGATCAGGCGGTGCAGGTCTTTTTCGACGATACCTTGTTGCGCCAGGTGCAATAGTGCCCGGGTGACGGTTTCACGGCTGGTATTGATCATCATCGCAATGTCCTGGTGGGTAGGCAGGTTTTCGATGACTTCGAGATTACCGGGCATGATCTTTTTGAACAAGGCAATAAAGGCGTAAATCCGTCGTGAGGTATTGCTGATACTCAGCAGCGCCCGAAATTCTGAATCGCGCTGGATTTTCTCTGCCAGATGTCGCAGCATCATATTGGCCATGGCTGGCGAATGGGAAAATAGATGCAGTGCTGTGACGCTGGGTAAAAAACCAACCAGTACATTACTCAAGGCGACGACCGAGGCTGATCTGGGAGTGCCGTTGATGATGGCAATTTCACCGAAGAAATCTCCCTCCTTGAGCATACGCAGACCGATGGCACGTCCATCTTCCGTGACATCGACAACCTGCAATTGCCCGGACAGCAAAAACAGCAGGCTGTCACCGATGCCGCCTTTTTGCAGTACCACGTCGCGCTTGTTGAAATGGCGGACGCGCATATCGGCTTTGACCTTGCCCATGTCTTCATCGCTCAGACCTGTCAGCAGGGGGATATTCCGCAGGTTGATGGTGATTTGATTGACTTTGACCTGGACCTTGGTCTGTATCGGTATCTTGATCTGCAATTGCCCGGGCAATGCACTAACCTGCTCCGTAGCCGGGGCCTTGCTATTGATCACAGCGACTTCATTATTTGATACTGTCATTGCTTAATCCATTGTTGCGGCCGGCACGCCGTCTGATTTAACGATGGATTTTCCATTCGCTTCATGCAGCTATGTGTCATCCACGCATCACATGATGATTTTAGTGTTAAATGGTGACGACTGTCACAATATCAAATCATGTCTGCAAAGTCTGCCTGGGCACCACCATTCCCTGCCGGAATCGATCACTGTTTAAAGCAACCGGTCTTTATTTCCCCTATTTTCACCGATTTTTTGTGATTTTGGCGGAAGTCCGTATAAATGCACGGTCTTTATTCACGGGTTTCTATGGTCTTTATGCCCATGAATATGTTTGTTTTATCAATGTTGCAGGCATGTGCGGCTTAATTGGCTGCCAGAGTGTATTCCAGCAGCTGGCAAACCAGCAGCCCTGAACTGATGCCTGCGGCATTGGCAAGCAGGTCTTTCCAGCAAAATTGACGGCCAGGCACAAAACCTTGCAATAACTCTATGCAAAATCCGGCGACCAGCAAGCCGCCAACTCGTGCAAATTTGCCACGCGTATGCTGGCAATCAAGGCCATGCCGCCAAATGCGACAAAATGGGCAAATTTGTCGTGTTTGATCGGCGGCATCCATTTCGCTGGTAACAAACTACCTACACACTCCAGTATTGCCGACAGGGTAAACAACCAAAACACTGCCTGGCTGGTAAAACTGATAACTCCATCTATGCTGCATCCTTGCTAAAAATTCTGCCACTGCCAGCTTAATTGCAGAGTTTTGCCATTGTATTGAAGGATGGATATATTTTCTTTGTTATTTGTGGCTCTAAATTCCAGTTGCAATGTCTGCCGGTCAGCCATCACCCAACTGACTGCCGCTTTCAGCATTTGTGTATCCTGGCTCCGTGCGACCTCGATCAAATTCGGGGAATAGATGGCCTGGCTTTGCCATAACTGCCGGGTCCAGCCTAGTTCAAGCTCATAACGCTGCCATAGTTGTCTTCTGAGGTTCAGGAAGCTGTAATAGCCCTGACGATGCCCACCCTGGCGATCAGCATGAGCACGGTCAGCCATATAGGCCAGCCCACCTTGCAGCAGGAATTTTTCATTCTCGTAAGAGAGCAGGCCACGTAGTTCCCAGGTATGCGCATCAAAATTGGACAAGGTCGGATACTGGACATTGCTATAGCTGGCAATGGTGCTGAAATGCCAGGGACTTGATTGACGGGCTGGCGGTGTCAGGCGCAGCTGCAGGATTTCCTGCTTTTGATACAACTGACCACCCAGGGTCAGCAGGCTGAACAGGCCGGTTGCGCGAAAATTATGGTCCCGCCAATTCCATGGTTGTTCCAGGCCAAACGCAAGGGCGGCAGTATTGAATGTTGACAGGGATTCGTAATTGCGCAAGCGCAATTGTGTATAAGCCAAGGTGCTGGCTTTACCGAATTCTTGCGAGGCATTGGCTGATACCGTGGCAAAGCGGTCTGCTTTGGGCTGGTATTCAGGCAAGAGTTGCAATTCCAATTGTTGTGCGCCGCTGCCCAAAATAAAGTTGGGGTTGCTGGCACCCTGGTTCACATTGCTGTCATAGCCGGCTTCCAGCGTTACGGCGAATTTTCTGTCCGGATTGCGTGGAATACAATTTTTTGGCTGTAATAATTCAAGCTTGTGCAATTGCTCACCGGACAGCGGCAAGCTTGCCTTCATGGTCTGGAATAGCCTGTCCGCCTCTTCCTTATTGCCAAGTTCACATTGCAGCATGGCCAGGTCAAGCAGTGCGCCCCCATGCTGTGGCATTTTTTCTATGAGCTTGGCCAGCATGATTTTGGCATCATCATGGCGTTTTTCACTGATGGCTTTCAGGGCGTCAATGTAGAGTGCGTCATTTTCTGTGCCATCGTCGGCACGCGCTGCTTGCTGTGTCAGCAGGGCAATCAAGATGCAGAGTGGTAGCTGGCGCAACAGTTTGAAACCCCTCATGCAGAAACCTCTACCGTATAGATGGCGGTCGGTTTTTCCTTGCCTTTTAACAGGCGTTCTCCCAATGACTGGAAATGATGCCTGGTTGAACCATCGACAGTGCCCTTGCCGATGATGATGTCGTAAGGGTAATGGCGTGCGGCATCTTCCAATCGTGACGCGGTATTCACGCTGTCCCCGACGGCAGTATAGATGCTGCGGAATGAACTTCCAAAATCTCCTGCGATGGCGATGCCGCTTTCTATGCCAATTCGTACTCTAATCTTTTTTCTCCCTTGTAGCTCATATTGGGTACTTAATTTTCTGACGTTTCTGACGATCTCGATCGCTGCATCGACTGCCAGGTCAGCATGATTTTCAACCGGCAGCGGTGCCCCCCAAAAGGCGACCAGGCCATCGCCAGTGTACTTGTCCAGGGTGCCACCCTTTGCCAGCACCGGTGCTGTCAGGCATTCCAGAAATTCCCGCGTCAAACTGGCAGCCTGTTCCATCGGCAAATTTTCTACCTGGCTGGTATAGCCTTCCATATCAGCAATGAGTGTTGTGACGTGAAGCTGGCGCGGCGCCAGGGGGTCTTTCAAGTCACTACGCAATAATTCCTGCACGACTGCCTTGGCTACATATTGCTGCAATGTTCCCAGCAAGCGCCGCGATTTGCGTTGCGCTGTTTGCCAGCCAAAAGGAACCGCTACCGCCAACAAAAAAAAGTTTGACATCAAGGGGCTGACAGGTGAAAACCACATGTCATGCTCAACCACCTTGTAGGCCAGCACCATCCAGAGTGCGGACGCCGCTGCCAGCATCAGGGTATTCGATAATGCCGAAAAGCGCGGAAACATGAATACAGCAATGCCGGCAGTCAGCGCACTGAACAGCAGGGCAATCAGGCCGCCTGGCCACTTCTCATAGACACGTCCTTCCTGTTCATCAAGCAAGGTGGTCAGTGCCTGCGCATGGACCAGAAAACCGCTGGTCAAATGAGACAGCGGTGTTGGCACGCGATCTGCCAGACTAAGGGACGACGAACCGATAATAATGTATTTGCCGCGCAAAGTTTCGAGCGGGACTGCATCCTGCAAAACATTCAAGGCGGGTACCACATCATATGACGACAAGCTGCGGCTGTACTCTACCCGTGAAAAACCATTTTCGTCGACATCCGAAAAGCGGCTTTTCGCCCGGAATAACTGATCCTGCCGTATCTTGGAACAACATTCGAGCAGGACCCGCGACAGACCGTCATACACTTTGTCACCGAAACGAGTCTGAACCGGAATCCGTCGTAAAGTTCCATCCTTGTCCGGGACAAAACCAATATTGCCGATAAATCGTGCCTTGTTCAATCCTTCATGATTGGCGATGTAACCTGTTGCATGGGCCATTCTGGGCGGATCACCAGGTTTCGGCGCAGCCAGTGGTTTGCCACCTGTCAATTGACCATTGCGCGCCGGTGTCGATTTATTCGTGCTGAAATCGAAGGCCTGGGCCAGCACTACCGGTCCGTGGGCGGCCAGCATGGCGAGCCGCTGGTCACCGACGGTATCTTTTTGTTCTTCAAAGTAAATATCCAGCGCGACACCACGCACATCAAATTCTACGATCAGTTTTTCTATCAGATCCGCAATCCGGGTACGTGGCCACGGTGCCGCACCCAGAACATCGATACTGTGGTCATCAATATCGATCAGGGCCAGTCGTTCCTCTGGCAACTCTTTTGCGCTGAACCGGACAAAATGATCCCGCAGCCATTCATCACCAGAAAACAGGCGATCACTCTCAGGCAGCCATTGATTGACTGCACATAGCCCTACCGCCATTGCCGCGATCAACAGCCATAAATAAGTTTTTGCCTGGATGCGCAAAAAAAAATTAAGTGCATGCCTCATGATCAGGTAAGAAGAGCCGTTGAATTATTCACTGTGCAAGAGGTATTTGATTGTTGTGCCGATCAAAATTTATTCGGCTGCATGATAATCTGAAATGTTTGAATTGTGCTAATTTTTACGCATCATTTTTGTGCAACACCATCAATTCGGCGTGAAAACAGGCGATGAAACAGGCAATCATAAATCGGTGCTGTCTCATTTTCACCTGCAATCATGGCCTTCTGATGCGGTCATGTTGTCGATTTTTATAATAATCCCTCTATTTTCAATGGCTTAGGCAAAAAATGATATAGTAGCTGGAAATCGTAAATTGTGACCGTCATCACAATAATATTTGAATATCAGTGGATAATAACAAAATAAGTGCTGATATTGACTGGAACAATGGGTGTCCGGTAGAAAGAACTTTGCCAGAACATGGGCAAGTGAGGATTAAATATGAAAAGCAACACCGTAAATGCGCTGCGCCTGTTGGCAAAATGGAGCCTGGCATTACTGCTGGCGGTTCCTGCAATGGCGTTCGCCGGCGAGGCCGCGAAGGTGACTGCCATATGGGGCAAGGTCGAAATCGACGGCAAGGCTGCTGTCATCGGCAGTGCTGTGCAAGAAGGTTCCAGTATCAAGACAGGAGCTGAAGGCTACATCTATATGAAAACCATTGATGATGGTCTGTTGATTGTGCGCCCCAATAGTGAAGCGCGCATAGTGACTTATCACGTGGACAAAAAAGATCCGGCAAATACCAGCATCAAACTGGAATTGCTGAATGGTGTGGCGCGTAGTGTTTCTGGCAGTGCAGTCAAATTGGCAAGACAGAATTTCCGGTTTAATACGCCTGTGGCTGCTATCGGCGTGCGTGGTACTGACTTCACCATCTTTACTACCGCTGATACGACCCGTATTGCAGTGGTTGAGGGGGGCGTCGTAGTCAGTGGTTTTGATGGTGCCTGTTCTCCCCAGGGACGCGGTCCTTGCGAAGGTAGTGCCGCCACTGAGTTGTTTGCGCGCCAGCAGGGATTGTTGCTTCAAATCAACAAAGGTCAGAATAAGCCGCAGCTATTGCAGGCTGCTGCTGGTCTTGCACCTGATGCAGTAGCGCCGCCCCGCCCGGATGAGCCTGGCGTCAAGGCCGCCGCTGGCGGTTCTTCGGCATCGGTTGCGCCTGCCGTCATTGATCCTAATCTTGATCCGACCAAGGTTGGTGGAGTCAAACAAACCGTTGCGGTAGGAAATACCTCCGGGGCCAATACAGGAACTGGTAACAGTAATGGCACCAGTACAGGTAATGGCAGCAGCGCTGCCCTGACTAATACTATAGTGTGGGGGCGGTGGATTGATGTGCTGGGGCAAGGTGCACAGTTTGATGTGATCAAGCTTGAAAAAAGTGGTGCTACCACTGTTGGGCTGAACAACCGCTATCAGGTGTCTGTCAGCAAAGGGGCTGAATGGCAGGTGCCAACCACGGGAACGATGGGATTTTCCTTGATGGATAGCCAGGCTGTCGTCGTGGATCAAAAAGGGCTGGAAGCTGCTGCCAAGCTTGAAAACGGTAAGTTGCAACTGGATTTTGCAAAATCCAGTTTTGCCACCAGCTTTGATTTGTTGACCGGCAGTGAGCGTTTCGCCTTGCAGGCACAGGGAGTTGTTGGTGCCAATGGGACTTTGGCGGGCGGCGATCAAAATACTTACCCTAATAATATGCAGGTGAATGGTGCGGTCACGGCAGAAAAAGGCGGTACTGCGGCCTATGTATTCTCTTCCAGACTAGACAATGCAGGTAATCGTTATGCTTATGGCGTGACTTACTGGAATAAGAAATAGGTTTTAGCGTTAATTTGCAAAAAGGCTCCGCTATTGTGGAGCCTTTTTGTTTGTGTCAATGACTTTCCGTGTAATTGATAGTTTATTTCGTTGTTTTTTTACGTCAATGTGCGATGCTTATTAAAAGCAAGTCTTTTTGGCAATCAAATGCCTGGTTTCTCGCAATGATTGCTTCAGGTGCCTTGATGAGCGAATTACGGTCCAACAATTTTGTGAGCAAACGTAACTTGGATTCTGCTTAAATTACATATCAAGAGCATACAATACGCTATTAATGTGCGCGTTGTTTCTCTCTATCTATGCGGACATTCTCATGTCCGCTCTCTATACCTGTCGTCCATTCTGTCAAAAACGCAGATTTATCCTGCGATTTGCCATTGCTGCTGCATAGCAAAAGGATAAATGATTTCTGCATTTCCTGTAACGTAATATTCATTTGGGTTTACCGGGGAGCTCCCCTTATAATAATAGGTTGGCAAAGTCACATCCGGATTTTCCATTTGAAAGCTGTTTCTGCAGAACAAATCGAAAACCCGGGAAAGATGAGCGCCAAATGTTGTGTTGCCTTGCTTTTTTTTGAGAATGTGATTTGCATCACATCCTTGATATGGTGCATCTGCGACTATCTGCTTGCCGTAACGCGAGTAGGTGCCTAAAAAGCAAGCTTCGCACTTTTTAAATCATAAATTAGGAGTTCTAAATGGCTAATGCAGCTAGTGATATCCAAAAGCTTTACATCGCTTATTTCAACCGTCCAGCGGACCCACTGGGTCTGGCATATTGGACAGCGTCCAGCCTGTCCCTCAAAGACATCGCTCAAAGCTTCTCCGTACAAAAGGAATACG
>NZ_JBMPOX010000029.1:0-69969 GCF_049340445.1 Undibacterium sp. Ji50W
AGAACTGTAATCTTTTCTGCCTCACTGAACTACTTATTCGTCCAGTTTTGCCGCGCAGCGTTGTGTGCGTCAGCAGCAGAGAAACGAGATTATGAAGCACTTTACTTCCCCTGTCAACACCCGCTGCGCTTTTCGTTTCTCTTCGCTCTTGCGAACGACTTAAACTGTTGCATGGTATTCACAGACCCAGATCTTTCCGCAGCTTTTTTACTTTCCGCTCAATCTCCGGCTTTGCTTCTCTTCTCGCCCCGCTTCTCAGCGGGAGGCGAACTATAGCAAACTCTCTCACTACTTTGCAAGCCTTTGGCTTAAATTATTTAGCCGGCCCCTGCCTGCGCGGGAGCGACGATTCGAGGGGTGTCTATATTGATTGCATTTCGCTTATCGGCCGAAACCCATCCCCACCCTAACCCTCCCCTTGAAAGGGAGGGGATTTCATGGTTTTGCGACATGTTGTCGGTGCTCCGCAGGTGAGATGAATTTTATCTAGCCAAACGACTCGATACATATGTACCCACAAAAAACAAATTCGGCAAAAGCGAACATTAAGAATGTCCAATTGATTATTTGCAGAGAAATCAAGTAAGGTTAGGTTTTTCTCACTTTTAAATATTCTCATGTCTGCGAATTCAGAAGGTTCGACCAAGGCGATTTTTTATGCCTTGGGTGCCAATGGTGGTATTGCCCTGGCTAAATTTGGCGCAGCGTTTTTTACAGCATCGGGGGCTATGCTGGCGGAGGCAATTCATTCCACGGCGGATTGTATTAATCAAGTGTTCTTGCTGGTGGGTTTGAAGGAAGCCAAGCGGGCACCAGATGCTTCTCACCCCATGGGGTATGGGCGTGTAGTTTATTTCTGGGCCATGATGGTGGCTTTGCTGTTGTTCTTTTTGGGTGGTGCGTTTTCTGTCATGGAGGGCGTGGAACGCCTGAAACATCCTGAACCACTGAAGAACCCGATAGTGGCGGTGGTGGTACTGGGTATTTCTGTCGCCCTGGAAGCCTTTTCACTGTATGGGGCGATGCTGGAAATACGCAAGATAGCGGGTGGCAAGTCTTTCTTTCGCTGGTTCCGCGAAACCCGTCAGTCTGAACTGATGGTGGTGGCTGGTGAAGATATTGCGGCGCTGGCAGGTCTGGCCGTCGCCTTTGTTGCCGTGGTGTTGTCGGTACTGACCGGTAACCCGATATGGGATGCGATCGGTTCGATTATCGTTGGCGGCCTGCTGATGGCAGTGGCATTCTTTGTCATCAGGGAAGTCAAGGCGATGATTACCGGCGAATCTGCCGCACCGGAAGTCAACGAAGCAATCCGCAAACACATCGAGTCTCACCCGCATGTCGATCACGTCATCAATCTGATTACCCTGCAATGGGGTGAGCAACTGATGATCGCGGTGCAGGCAAAGATGCAGCGCCAGGGGTCGGATCAGGCCTTGATTGCTGCCATCAACGAGGTGGAAGAAAGCATACAGGCTCAATGGCCACAAGCCAAATGGTGTTTCTTTGAGCCGGATGTGGATACCACGACTGACCAAAGCTATAACTCTACCGTATGACCTGATCAGGCACTTCATTGTCCATGGCATCAGCGGACTTGATCAGGGAGTGGATGGCGCGCTCGAACATGGCTTCGGTTTCGACAAAGCGAATTTTTCCCTGATCCAGCAATTCACACAGGGCGGACATGCTGAGTATGCCGGGAAATTCTTCCCCGCTCATGCTCAGCACCACGTTGCTGCCATTCGGATTGACCCAGCGTATACAGGCACGCCCCTTGTACTGCGGGGTTTTGAAATCCAGCATGGCGGCACTGATGATGCGGTCCTGATATTTATCTTGCTGCGATTTGTCCGATTTGTTCGGACTGATTTCCATTGGAATGAAGCCCTCTGTGGCGGCGTTTTGTTTTTTTAATTCTGTGTCGAGTATCTTGGCGGGCAGACCGAGCTCTGCCAATACTTCGGTCATGAATTGCTCGCGCGCAAAATCATGCTCCTGAATTTCGGAATGCTCTATGGTGTCCGCCTGATTGGTGAACTGTTCAAAACGCTCATGCATTTGCGGCAGGCTGACCGGCTGTGGTGGCTTGCCTTCGCTGATGCCGCGCTGGGCATTGGAATGCGCTTCTGCCAACCAGTTCATGAGTTTTTGCTGCTTGGTTTTTTCCCAACCTATCAAATCCAGGCCATGGCGCAAGGTGCCCAGCATCGCCGGCAGCATGGAAGACAGCAAATTGCGGTCATCCGCCTCTGTCTTGGGATAGACGCTCCACAACAAGTCCGGCACCAGCAGACGATAACGCCGTGCCTGTATGGAATCGGTGCGTTCGGCCATTTCTATGGCAGCCACCCAGTTGATTCGGAAAAAGCTGCGGAAAGATGCTTCCACAGTCAGTTTTGACAAGGCCTTGCTCATGACGGCAGCAATGCAGGCAAAACGCATGAAGCGGATTTCTGATTCGCCTACGGCCTTGACGGTGCGCCTGACCGGGGCCTGATTGGTACGCAGCTCCCTGGTGACGAAAGTTTCAAAACGATTTTGTATACGAGAAAAAAGTTCAGGAACTTCAGAATCATGCCGCAGCATGGTCTTGATGATGCGGGAAATCTCTTCGGTGATCGGCTCAACGTCGTCAATTTGCTGGGCACAAAAGGCGACCGAGCAAATGCGGTTAAACAGCAGGCGCGCCGGATGTTTTTCGTTGGTCAGGAAGTCTTTGTCCTTCAGCGCCAGTTGCAGGATCATGAACTGCAAACGCCCCAGCTCCACCCGCATGGAAAGCGGCACCAGCTCGTCAGACAGCATGAATTCAAACAGCATGGAGACAATATCGATGGTCATTTGCTCATCGCTGTCTTGCGCCAGACTGTACAGGGCATCTTTCTGCTCGCGCAGCAAATTGCGGATGTCCCCACGCTCATCGGTCATGGCGGCACTTTCTGGTGCCATGACTTTGTGCATTTGCCCCAGCACCTTGCCCAGGGCCATCGATGCACCCGGCACCACGCTGGGTTCAATTTTCTGCCTGAGCTGGCTTTCTATATTTTGCAGATGTGCTGCCAGCATGGCGGCAGGCACTTGTATCATCTCGTGGCCACTGCTACCGGCATTATCAACCTGCGCAGATTGAAACAGGTTGGTGCTGGCCGATATGCCAGCGGTGGCCGGTGCTGTCGCAGCAGGAGCGCTGGAATGGTAAGGCAGCGCATCTGCGCCCTGATACTGAACAGGTGCCTGAGCGGCAGGCGCTTCGCCAAAAGCACGGCGCAAGGCTCCGCCCAGAGCGGTTGCCCCCTGCAACCAGGCTGGTCCCGGGCTGCCAGGCGCAGCGGCCGGCATGGAAATAACTGGCAGGCCTGCACCATAAGTAGCGGGTACTTGCCCACCCGAAGATGCTGCCACGGCTGGGCCGGTTGCCACAGCAGGCGATGCGGGCTTGCCACGCACAGACTGGAACAACTGTTCCAGCCGCACACCAGGATTTTGTATCGCCTGTGGCTGGCCAGAAACACCAAAAGCACCAAATGCGCCCACAGTTGATACGCCGACCTGCGCTGCTGACTGCACGCCGGGGAAGATACCTGTCTGCATGGATGAATAACCCGGGCCTGCCGCTGCCTGGCCACCACCAGTAGCGGTCCCTCGCGCTTGCGGTTTTTCGGGAGCCTTGGTGATTTTCAGTGACAGGTGGGCGCTGATCCCCTGTTGTTCCAACGCGTTATTCGCGGCCTGGTAGACGGCTGACATCGCTGTAGACAGGCTTTCGCCGAGTTGTTCTATCAGTATGGCCTCGGTCTCTGGCAGCAGTTTTAGTCCTTCTATCGCCAGGAAAATGCAACGTGACACCAGATAAGGGCGGAAAGGATTTTCGCGTTCGCGAATATCGTCCTGCCCGAACAAAACGGCTATGCGGATATTCAGATCAATGATCAGTTGTTCGGACCGGTTGCGAAAGTTTTGCGTCATTTCATTGAAGCGCAAGGTGCTTTCGAAGGTGGACGAATCCAGCAAGGCCAGTTCCTTGTTGTGCTCAAGAGCAGAAACCGGGCGGAAAGTACTGTAGGCGGTACTGAGACTGCGGTCCAGCAACTGCGTCATACTGACCTGCAGCGCCGTGATGATCTCGTCGCGTTTTTCCAGCAGGGTGCTGCGCGCATTGACCATGTATCTTTGTTCTGTTGACGAAATGCCGCCGGCCGCTGCTTTTGACAACAAGCTTTCCGCAGCAGCCGGCACAATGCCTTCTACTACATGATGAAATGCATGAGAAAATTCAGCGCGAGTGCTGGACAAGGACTCGTTTGCGACCATGTGCATCCTATGACATGAAGACCACGTTTAAACTAGACGGGAAACTGCCGCCAACATGCCGCGACGGTTGCGCGACACGCTGACGTGATAGTAGCTTGGCCAGCAAGCAGTACAGACCCTGTAATCAGGCTGCCTTTTTCTTGCGGGCGGCCGGTTTCTTTACCGGAGCGGCGACTTCTGCCTCTGGTTCTGCCTTGGCTTTGGCCTTGGCAGCAGCAGGGGCTTTTGCTTTGCGCTCTTCAAATTCAAAGCTGACCTTGCCATCCTTGCCACGTACCAGGAAAGCCTTGAATGGCCGACGCGTGCGCTGGGAGATAAATCCCGGCAACAAGTCTGTCTTGCCATCATTGAGCAGTTTGCCCATTTGTTCAGGCAAAATTTCTTGCTGCAAAATAATGCGCCCACTACGGAAATCACAAGCCTTGGGTTTGGCAACGGTTTTTTCACAGACGTAAGCCAGACCCAGTTCATATACCCCGCTACCGCACTTTGGACAAGGTCCGAGTGAAGTTTGTTCCGAAAAATCGACACCTTCCCCGTCTTCACCTTCATCCTGACTCTGACCAAAGTCAAATTCCAGCTTGAGGTTATTGTGATCAGCATCGGCAACTATTTTCAATATAGCAGCAAAAGGCCGGCCCATTTTAGAGCGGAAACCTTGCAGCGGGCCAATTTCACGCTTGGCCAGCAATTCTTCCACCTCGGCCACTTCAAACTGACGGCTGCCGGGGGTCTTGCTCATGGAGAATTCACACTTGGTACAGGCAAAACGGCGATAGTTTTCCTTGACCACGCCACCGCAATGCGGGCACGGTGTCTTCAGGGTCGCATAGTCACCGGGGATGGTGTCGTTGTTGTATTCCTTGGCGCGCTTGACGATGATCTGCGTCATCTGGGCAATTTCGCGCATGAATTCTTCACGGCTAATCTTGCCTTTTTCCATTTGGGACAATTTATATTCCCACTCGCCAGTCAGCTCTGGCGAGGTCAATTCATCTACCCCCAAACCGCGCAACAAGGTCATCAGTTGGAAGGCTTTGGCGGTAGGCATCATTTCGCGGCCTTCGCGCAGCAGATATTTCTCGTTCAGCAAACCCTCGATAATGGCAGCACGGGTAGCTGGTGTACCCAGGCCCTTACCCGCCATGGCTTCACGCAAATCCCCATCATCGACCAGCTTGCCAGCACCTTCCATGGCGGACAACAGCGTCGCCTCACTATAGCGGGCAGGCGGTTTGGTCACCAGTCCATTGGCAGTGATCTGATCGGTCAAGACTTTTTCGCCTTTGGCAACAGCAACCAGCGTACCTTTGCTTTCGCCATCTTTTTCTTCCAGGGCATCCTTGCCATAAATAGCCAGCCAGCCGGCGCTGGTCATGACCTTGCCTTCCGTTTTGAACTGATGGCCGGATACTTCAGTAATACGGGTAGTCACCTGGAATTCTGCTGACGGGAAGAACACTGCCAGGAAGCGGCGTGTCACCAGGTCATACAGTTTTTGTTCAGGCTCGGACAGATTCTTCGGTGCCAGGCCAGTAGGAATGATCGCAAAGTGATCACTGATCTTGGTGTTGTCGAAGATACGCTTGTTCGGCTTGAGCCAGTTGTTCTTCAGGATTTGCGAAGCAAACTGGTGGTAATTATTGGTTTCAGCGATCGTGCCCAAAGTCTCTTTGACGGTAGGCAAATAATCTTCCGGCAGATGGCGGGAATCGGTACGTGGATAAGTCAGTACTTTGTGTTTTTCATACAGAGCCTGGGCCAGACCCAGGGTATTCTTGGCAGAAAAACCGAAACGGGCATTCGCTTCACGCTGCAAACTGGTCAAGTCAAACAGGGGCGGCGCGATTTGCGTAGCCGGTTTGGATTCTTCGGTAACACTGCCCTGACGAGTACGGCAAGCGGCAACGATGGATTCGGCAGCTGCCTTACTCCACAGGCGCTCGGCCCTTTTCTCTGGGTCGTGTTCATCTTTCTTGAACTGGTGATCTTGCCAGCGGCCTTCATAAATGCCGGCAGCGCACACAAATTCAGCACGCACTTCCCAGTAATCGCGGGAAACGAATTTTTTGATTTTTTCTTCGCGCTCGACCACGATAGACAGCGTCGGTGTCTGTACCCGGCCAACCGTGGTCAGGTAAAAGCCACCTTCTTTGGAATTGAAGGCGGTCATGGCGCGGGTGCCGTTGATACCGATCAGCCAGTCCGCTTCAGAACGGCAGCGGGCGGCATCGGCCAAAGGCATCATCTCGGTATCGCTGCGCAATTTCTGGAAGCCATCGCGTATCGCACCAGTGGTCATGGATTGCAACCACAGGCGGCTGACCGGCTGCTTGGCCTTGGCATGCTGGGCGATCAAACGGAAAATCAACTCCCCTTCGCGGCCCGCGTCACATGCATTAATGAGGCCGGTGACATCCTTGCGCTTGATCAGTTTGTTCAAGACCTTGAGTCGTGACTCGGTCTTGGCAATCGGGTTCAGGGCAAAATGCGGCGGGATCATGGGCAAATGGGTAAAACTCCACTTGCCGCGCTTGACATCGTATTCTTCCGGAACGGTAATTTCCAGCAAGTGACCTACTGCAGAAGACAGCACATAATTATCTGATTCGAAATAATCATCATGCTTGGTGAACCCTCCCAGCGCTTTCGCTATGTCATTAGCGACAGAGGGTTTTTCGGCAATGATGAGCGTTTTTGTCATTTTCGTGATTCTCGAATAGGGTAAAGCGTTGCTGCCAATGTCTAATAGGCAACATTTCGCAAAATAAGCGTAAGACTAACCTAAATTTGCGGGGAATGATAAACGTGGTAGGCGAAAAATCGTAATCTACAGCGGATTTTTGCTGTAAATCTTCCTTTTGGGAAATGTTTAGTGCAAAAGCCTTACGACGCTGTCGTCATCTGACAACAATAATTCGTCAAACATGAGCATGTCTGGTTCCGCACCCTGGCTCCACAACATCATTAGCACAATGATACGCAGTTTATCCAGAGGCATGGGTGATTCGTTGACCACCAATGCTCTTTCGACCACGATTTCGCGCTGGAGTGCATTCAGCAATCCTGCGGATTCAAGAAACTGGATGAAGCCTATCGCTGGCGTACCCAGGGCAGCAATCTCTTGCTGCGCATACACGCGAAAACCAGCGGAAATTACGGGGGCAGCGCTAGGCTCTGTCGAAGTCAGGGCCAAACCAGTCAGCCAAGTCAACGCCTCGGAAATTTCATCCTCGGGAAAGCCGACTGCCGATAATTTTTTTGTCAGGGCTGCCGTGTCAGGACAGGCATCCGGACGGTAATAAGTTTCGTAAAGGTAAACAAGAATATCAAACATAGCACTACTGTAGCCTTTGCTGCGATTTCAAACAAGCCCCGTGAAAAGACTTGGCATCTGTATGCTTGCCTAATTTGCACCATATTGGCTGCCTGCGACGATAAGCCCGACAAACCTCATCCTCTGTCCATGCAATGCGTTTGAATAAATGCGTTCTAATATATAGGAAGTGGTGAAATGCTGCTGCCGGCTGGAAAAATGCGGGTATCAGCCAAGGCGACGGAAATAACCACCGGGCAGGGATTCCAACTGGCCCATCAGTTCCAGGTTCAGGAATTCTGCATGCAGGCTGGCCACATCCTGTCCCAGGCGTTGTGCCAGCATATCTATATGAACAGGGTCATAGCCTATCGCCTGCAATAGGCCCGCCGGCTGGGCTTCGGACGCTACCGGGGTTTCCAGCGACATGGGCAACTGCAGTTGCAATTCTTCCAAAATGTCTTGTGCCGATTCAACCAGCTTGGCACCCTGCCTGATCAGTTGATGACAGCCTCTCGACAAAGGCGAGTGAATCGAGCCGGGAATGGCAAACACTTCGCGCCCCTGCTCCGCAGCCATGCGCGCCGTAATGAGCGACCCGGATTGGGCCGCAGCCTCCACCACCAGCACCCCTTTCGCCAGCCCGGAAATAATCCGGTTACGGCGTGGGAAGTTGGCTGCAATGGCTGGCATACCTAGTGGGTACTCACTGATGATACAACCACCCTCGGCAATCAGATGGGCCAGACTGCGATTGCGCGCCGGGTAGACGATATCGGCTCCGGTTCCGATGACGGCAATGGTAGAGCCTGCCCCACGCAAAGCCCCCTGATGGGCTGCCGCATCAATACCTGCCGCCAGGCCAGAACTGATGGTCAGACCAAAACTGCTGAGCGTTTCGGAAAACTGTTCGGCATTCTTGATGCCCTGCGTGGTCGCATTCCGGCTGCCGACAACGGCAATCGTGCTGGCGGTCAACAGGTCAGTGCGTCCCTTCAGGTAAAGCAGTACCGGCGGATCAGGAATTTCCAGCAGTGCTGGTGGATAGGCGCTGTCAGCCAGTGTCAGTATCAGATTGCCCGCTTGCTCACACCATGCCAGGGTTTTGTCTATCTGCAACAAAAGCTCGGCAGAGACAGGGGCCAGCACGGCGCTGGCCATGCGGTCCGTCACGACTTCCGTCAGGGCCGCATGACTGGCGGCAAATACCTGATGTGGCAGGCCGAATCTGGCGAGTAATTTGCGTGCGGTTTCATTCCCCACACCGGGGGTCAGGACCAGCCTTAACCAATCTCTCAAATCCAGATTCAGACTCACAAATGATGATGCTTATTTTGGTGAACGGGCCGCGTCACCAACTTTGACTACGTCAGTAACCTGCATGATCAGGCCATAGGAAATATTGTCAAACACACGGAAAATGAATAAATGACCAATTTGCTCATCAGGCAACTTGACGCTTCTGTTGTTATCTGTCTTGTCCACGACGACCGGACCATAATTAAACAAGGTCAGTACCGTCCCAATATTCAGTCCATGGTCCTTACCGCGGTTGATGGAAATAATCTGGTTTTGTCCTGCCACTGTGACGCCGCCATACACCGCTACCACCCTGGCATCCACTTCGTCTTTCGGCGCATGGGGCACATAATTCAGGATGGGTGTAGGGGGAATCGGCATCAGTCGGTCACCGACTGCCATTTCTTCCTTGGAATTGACGACCAGGAAGGTGTGCACATCGCTGACTTCATCATCGGCTTCCTTGTCCAGCTTGACAGTACCCAGATACACGGCTTCGTAACCGATGATGGCCTTGGTTTCCGGATCATGCAGCGGCACACCAGGGCGGAATACCTGGAACGAGGTACCACCATCAAGATCACCCCGGACATAGGCTTTTTCACCCTGGCCCAGATTCACACGACCCTCTTTGGTACCGATGATGCGGGGTGCAGCAGCGAGCTCATTCTTATCCACGACCAGCGGTTGTGACAGGAAAGGCTCTATCACCGACGCCGGGATAGCTGGAATCGCATTGTCGCCCAAGCCATGGTTACGTGAACGCGGGGTCCATTTTTCTGTCTGCAGGCCACCAGGGTTGCCCAAACGCAAACGACCATTGGCGCGATCGAAATACACGATCTGTCCTGGGTAAATCCAGTGCGGATTGCGGATCTCTTCCTGATTCATGTCCCAGACCACTGGCCAGCACCAAGGGTTTTTCAGGAACATGCTGGCAATGCCCCATAGGGTATCCCCCCGCACTACCACATGCTTGTCCGGTGCGTCCGGTAGAAATTCGCACTTGCTTTTACTGGCGATGGCTTGTGCCTGAGCCGTGGTCGCCTGTGCCCCGGCGGCAAAGACTTCAGCTGACATCAAAGGCAAACTGACAGCGAGGATGGAAGCGATTGTGCTAAACTTTTTCATGAATTATGTCCGATGCAAAATACCGCAATACCGCAAGCAATGCGCGCAGGCAGGCGCAAACTTGCAAAACTTGCCAAATTGAATCAAATTCTGCCCATAAATCCTTGAACTAGCAAGAAAAACTGCGCAATAAGTCCCAAGGCTTGTTGTGAAATGTCTTATGACGATACTAAATATACTGCGCTACCCTGATGCGCGCCTCCATAAAGTGGCAAAACCGGTAACACAATTTGATGAACGCCTGAAGACTTTGGTTGCCGATATGGCAGCAACCATGTACGACGCACCAGGTGTAGGACTGGCTGCTTCGCAAGTCGATGTCCACGAACAGATCGTGGTGATCGATGTGTCTGAAACCAACGACAAGCTGCAAGTATTCATTAACCCGGAAATTCTGTGGGCCAGTGAAGAAAAAAAGATTTACGACGAAGGTTGTCTGTCTGTACCTGGTATTTACGACGGCGTCGAACGCCCGGCAGAAGTCAAGGTACGTGCCTTTGACGCCGACGGCCAGGCGTTTGAACTGCATGCCACGGAATTGCTGGCAGTCTGTGTACAGCATGAGATGGATCACCTGAAAGGCAAGGTATTTGTCGAATACCTGTCGCCGCTGAAGCGCAATCGCATCAAAACCAAGATGTTGAAGGAAGAACGCGAAGAACAGCGCAAGCGGGCTGAACGCTGATGCGTGTCATTTTTGCAGGTACACCCGAATTTGCAGCCACCGCGTTGCAGGCGATACACGCAGCCGGTTTCGAGATACCACTGGTATTCACCCAGCCGGACCGCCCCGCTGGGCGCGGCATGCAATTGCATGCATCGGCCGTCAAGCAATTTGCGCAACAACATGGCATCCCTGTCGCCCAACCCGTGTCCCTGCGACTGGACGGCAAATACCCGGATGTTGCCCAAGAGGCACATGATCTGCTGCTATCCACACCGCATGATGTGATGGTGGTGGCCGCCTATGGCCTGATACTGCCGCTGTCGGTATTGAATATTCCTCGTCTCGGTTGCCTGAATATCCATGGCTCGCTACTGCCACGCTGGCGTGGCGCTGCCCCGATACACCGGGCCATAGAAGCGGGCGACAGCGAAACTGGCATCACCATCATGCAAATGGAAGAAGGCCTGGATACTGGCCCCATGCTGTTGATGCAATCGCTGCCGATTGCAGCGGATGACACCACCGGTGGCCTGCACGACAAACTGGCCGACCTGGGTGGTGCGATGATCGTCGATACCCTCAGGCGTCTGGAGCAAGGCACACTCAAGGCCACTGTGCAGCCGGAAGACGGTGTCTGTTATGCCGCCAAAATCAGCAAAGCCGAAGCCGCACTCGATTTCAAGCTGCCTGCAGATGTGCTGGAACGCAAGATCCAGGCATTCAACCCCTTCCCCGGTGCGCATGCAGACTATGCCGGCAACAGCATCAAAATCTGGCGTGCCAGAGCCCTTGCAACTTCGACACCAGCAGTACCAGGACAGATACTGGCGACCAGTACAGCAGGAATTCTGCTGGCTTGCGGGCAAGGTGCGTTAGAATTAATTGAACTACAAAAAGCCGGGGGCAAGCGGCTTTTGGTCAGCGAATTTCTAAAAGGCTTTGATTTTATCGTCGGCAATTGTTTCGATTGAATCAAAGAGTGAAGCAAAAAAGCTACATATTGACCGGTTTGGGGCCCTGATATGCGCTATATACAAGGGAAGCGTCCAATTAATGCCCTATTGCAAGCAAAATCTTTGTTGCTTGCCGCTACTTGTTGTATTCTCTTACACTGAATTATTGCCATTATTGTTTTCGATAACAAAAACTCTGACAAAGACCTAAAAAAGGTGAGCTCATGAAGAAACTTCTTCCCATTGCCCTGGCAGCCGGACTGTTGGCAGGTTGTACAACTCCATACAGTGAAACTCCGCTGGCGGGTAATTTCCCGACGACCACGCAAAATAAATTGCAGGCTGCGTCGCATTGGCTCCTGATTGCAAAAGATGTCGCCGATCAAATCAAACTTGGTACTGATAAGATTGGTGCGCCGGTCTATGTTACTCCGCCGCAACAGAACAGTAAGTTCACCGAGGCGTTTTACAACCAGATCATCACCAGCCTGGTCAATCAGGGCGTAGTAGTCAGAAAAGTGAATGACGGTACAGCACAGGTTATCGATATCGAAACCGAGCTGGTTCGCTTCTCTCCTTATCGCCATCAAAACACGCGCTTTGTCAGTGTCGCCGCCATTGGTGCTGGCATTGCTGCCATCCACGGTCTGGGCATACCGGTCAAAACCGATGCCGTACTGGGTGGCCTGGGCTTGGCGGGAGCGTATGACTGGACGCACTGGATTAACCAGGAATATGCTAAAGGTCCTACACCAAGATATGAATTGATCGTCACCACTTCACTGGTTAAAAACTTACAGTTCATAGCGCGTCGTACCGATGCCTACTATGTCAGCGACATCGACTGGATACTGTATAACAAAGAAACCGACTTCAATTTCCGAGTCGTTGGGGGTCAATAATGATGAAAAAAGCAGCTCTCGCAATCGCGTCTGTTGTGGCGCTGAGCGCCTGTTCCAGCATGGGTTTTAACAATTCGCCGGTCACGGCTGCAGCTGTACCCACCTGGAAAGACGCCGAAGCAAATGAATTTATTCCCGCCAATCAACGTGCAGCTGCGGCTCTGATCGCGCTAGCCAACGTGAACCAGCAAATAGATATTGCACGTCCATTGATCGTTACCACCTTGGCCAATATCAATTCGCTCGAAGAATCATCCACTTTTGGTCGTATCGTCGCCGAGCAGGTATCGGGTCAATTTACCCGTAGCGGCTACAAGATGATAGAGATGAAATTCCGCGACAAGGTTTTCATCCGACAAAACGTCGGCGAATTCCTGTTGACCAGGGAAATCAAGGATGTAGCCCAAAGCCATAGCGCCCAGGCGGTCATCGTCGGTACCTATGCAGAAAGCGACAAACTGGTATTTGTTAACCTGAAGCTGATACGCCCGGTTGACAATGTCGTTATCAGCACGGTTGATTACGCCATTCCGATGGACAAAACAGTCAAAGCTTTGCTGGGCCGTCGTTAAGCCGGATCTTGTAAGCATGTAAAAAGGCGACAGTGGCAACATTGTCGCCTTTTTGTTTTTGCTGCCCAGGTGCTAAGCCCCCCTACAACTCGCTATCGCTGCCAAACAAATCACTGCGTGCCGCCCGGCTGATTGCCAATACCGCAGGGTGGGTCAACTTGCGCTGTACTGAAATGGCGTAGAACTGCTCGCGGATATCATCGGTCTGCCCCAGCATCTGCACATCATATTGACGAATCAGCATATCGGCAATCACACTGGGGGCGGCAAAAAAACCGGCACCCGCCTGGCCAAAGGCACTCATGAGCGCACTATCATCAAACTCGCCAGCGATACGCGGGTGCAAGTCCTGCTGATCAAACCAGTGCAATAGCTTGGCGCGCAGCGCGGCATCTTCCCCCGGCAATAAAAATGGTGCGGCCTCCAGGCTGTGCGGAAAATCATGCGAATATTGCTGGCGCAAGGTAGACGTACCAAAAAAGCTGATGCCGCATTCACCCAGCAAATGGCTATATCCACGTACATTCACCGTAGTCGGCATGGGGCTGTCAGACATCACCACATCCAGCTTGTGGGTCGCCAGATCGGCCAGCAAAACTTCCATCTTGCCTTCGCGGCAATTAATGCGCAAAGTCTGCGGCAGCTTCAGGGCGGGTTCAAGCAGTCGATATGCCAGTGCCTTGGGCAGTGCATCCGATACACCCACCCTTAGCTGCACGGTTCTTTCTGTCGGCCTGTGGTGCAAGACTTCTTCCAGTTCTTGTCCCAAAGCAAAGATATCCTCTGCGTAGCTCAACACCAGATGGCCAGCCTCGGTCAATTCCAGGTTGCGCCCACTCTTGCGGAACAGTGCCTCACCCTGCATTTCTTCAAACAGGCTCAACTGGGCACTGATGGTTTGTGGTGTCAGATGTAGTTGCTCACTAGCACGGGCAATACTGCCGGCCTTGGCTACCATCCAGAAGTAATGAAGGTGTTTGTAATTAAGGGTAGGCATAGAGGAAGGTATCAATGACGAACATATCAATGTATCAATGCATCTGTTTTTACGAAGTAAAATTCAATTATATTCGACTTTTATTGTTTGTTAGCACGGTCTACACTTTCATTACCTTCTGTTGAGAAGGTGGGGTAATTCGCTTTTGATGCGTTACCTCAACATTTCAGGAGAAAAGCATGAAAATTGTCAGTCGTTCCACCCAAGGTGACGCGCAAACAGTGTCCTACGTGGATGGCAGCATCAGTGCTGGCCACAAGGTGTTGCGTAATACCTATATGTTACTGTCGATGACCTTGTTGTTTTCAGCAATGACAGCGGCAGCCACCATCACATTCGCCATTCCGGGTCCAGGCATATTGCTGACCCTGGTCGGCTACTTTGGCCTCTTGTTTGCCACCACCAAATTGCAAAACAGCGGCTGGGGCATTGCATCCGTCTTTGCGCTGACCGGTTTCATGGGTTACACCCTGGGTCCCATCCTGACTCGTTATCTGGGCATGCCAGGCGGTACCGGCATCGTCATGACGGCCATGGCCATGACTGGCCTGATCTTCATGGGCCTGTCTGCCTATGTACTGATCAGCAAACGTGATTTCAGTTTCATGGCTGGCTTTTTGATGGTCGGCATGCTGGTGGCTTTTGTTGCCAGCCTGGGCGCGATTTTCTTCCAGATCCCTGCCCTGTCGCTGACGATTTCCGCAGTCATGGTGTTGTTGATGTCAGGCATGATCCTGTTTGAAACCAGCAATATCATCCATGGTGGCGAAACCAACTACATCATGGCAACCGTCAGCCTGTACATCACCATATTTAACCTGTTCACCAGCCTGCTGCACTTGCTGGGTATTGTCGAGAAAGAATAATAATGTTGCATACCGTCGCTCAGCCCTGGATGTGGGCAGTATTTATCGGCTTTGTGTTACTCATGTTGGCAATCGACGTGCTGGCCCTTGGTGGCTCGCGCGCCCACAAAGTCAGCGTCCGGGAAGCGGCGGCATGGTCACTGGTCTGGGTCAGCCTGGCCTTGCTATTCGATTTTGGCCTGTGGATTTATTTGTCGGACACCGTAGGTCGTGAAATTGCGACTGCCAAGGCCACGGAATTCCTGGCTGGCTACGTCATAGAAAAATCGCTGTCGGTCGACAATGTGTTTGTCTTCCTGCTGATCTTTGGTCACTTTGCAGTACCAGCCCAATATCAGCGCAAGGTCTTGCTGTATGGCGTGCTGGGCGCGATCGTCATGCGCATCATCATGATATTGGCCGGCAGTTGGGTGGTAGCCCAGTTCTCATGGGTGTTGTACCTGTTCGGTATTTTCCTGCTGATCACCGGTATGCGCATGCTGGTGGCAGCAGAACAGGAACCTGATCTGGAAGCCAATCCGGTATTGCGCCTGGCGAAAAAATTGCTGCCTTTTACCAAAGAGTTTCACCGGGAAAAATTCACCGTCAAAGAAAACGGCAAACGTCTTTTCACGCCGCTGTTCCTGGTGTTGATACTGATAGAAATTTCTGACGTGATCTTTGCAGTGGATTCCATCCCGGCGATTTTTGCAGTGACGACAGACCCGTTCATCGTCTTCACCTCCAACATCTTTGCCATCATGGGCCTGCGGGCACTGTATTTCTTGCTGGCAGACATGGCAGACCGCTTCCATTTGCTGAAATTCGGCCTGGCCTTTGTACTGATGTTTGTTGGTATCAAGATGCTGATCGTGAAATGGATGCACGTGCCAACCGGCATATCGCTGATGGTGATAGCCGGCCTGCTTGGTACCTCCATTATCGCCAGTCTGTTTGTCAGCAGGAAAAAGAATTAAGCAAGTATCCATGCATCAGCAATGACGCACTAATCAATAGCAGAGTCCCTTTGGCACATCACAGCAAGACCGTGATGTGCTTTTTTTACATCAAGAGGATATTACTTCCAAACTATGCGCTTGATACGTTTGTCCTACCAACGCCACAGACGTCACTAGTGTCACCACATTTGCCGATGCCACGTGGTCTGCTACAAGCTGCACAGGACCACTAAACGTAAGCACATCATGCTGTGCAGACGCTGAAGTAAAATTGGTCAGTAAAGTAGGATTGATGATACTGTCTACTGCCTTGTTGTTGAGGTCTATCATTGTCACCGAAACTACACCACCATTTTTTATGACACTTTGCAATTGCGCATTCGTGGATGTGCCCAAATTGAAATCAACCGTAGTATCCGAGCTAAATATACTGTCATCATAGGCGACTTCTATACCATTGATTTTTAGGATAGCTTTCTTAAACAGATATTCCAATGGATTGATTGTCGCTCTTACCAATAAATTCGTATTGCTGCTATTGATTGTATTGGCAACAATATTTCCTCCAACCGGAATAATAGAAATATTGCTTGCCGGGGTTCCGCTAACGTATTTAAAGTTGTAGTAAAGCAAATAGTTATTGAAACCAGAAACCAAATTGTTGCCGGCAGCATCAGTAATCACCAGACTGAGGTCGGCACCATAATTGGGTGCAGTGAAGTAACTTTCATTTAGCTGCGCACCCAAAACTGTATCAAAAGAAAAATCTATTGTTGTATCTGTTGCATTGATCGTGTTGTCAGTTGCAACAGTCACTCCCTTGAATTGTATGGCTGCCTTACCACCGGTGTTTTCGCCAGCTTTGATATTGAATTGAAAGCTGTCAAAAACGATTTTTATCTGCTTGTATGTGTCTGACAAATACTTTGGATCATATATCCACTTTTGCACGTAAAAAGAGGAAGAAGGCAACGACGGTGGTGTCGCATCCAATACCAACCCCAGTTGCCCACCGATATTGCCTGCATTTCCAAAAATATCAGTGACTTTGACGCCGATAAATTTGTAACCGTCGTCACCCCAGTTGCTACTACCAGGGATAGTGACCACTGCCTTATGGGTGTTTGCCTCGTCAACGGTCAACACATGCGTCACGGGCGTACTGAATGAATTATCCCCATTCATTAATTCCACTTTGTAGCCAGCGTAAGTCTGAACACCCGTCAAATCGATAACAACATCAACACCTGCCAATTTCTCAATTTTATTGATCCCATTTGTCGCATCGGCGATTTTGACCTGCTTACTCGGGGTCAGCGTCGGTAAACTACCCGTTGCTGTCACCCCAGAAAGTATGCTACGCATTACTTCAAATGTGCCAGCAGAGCTGTAGCTTGCTGCTTTTGTGGCAGTGTCAAGACTGGCAGTAAAGCCTGCGGCAAAAGTCAGCTTATTTGCTATCGTTGCACCATCCAGACTTTGGGGTGTGGCTCCATTCAAAATGGCAAGTGCAGCCGTACCCAGATTGACCGCGCGCGTATCTATCTGCGTTGCCCAGTATTTCAAGCCATCTGCATCCGGTACCCGGCCAAACAGGTTTTTGTACAAAGCAGTGACGACGTCGGCAGTGCTTTTTCCACCATAAGTCGCTGCATATTCAGCTTGCTCACTAAATGACTGCGCCAGGCCAGCAATAGAAATTTTATTGCCATCAAGCTGCCCTTCCCAATATTGCAAGCCGGCCACGTCAGCTGGACGGTTGAAGTAAGCGATATACAGTTTTTGTATTGTGCTGGCATTAATACCCATTTAGAAAGACTTTCTAGTAAGTGATTTTAAATATTGATAAATTATTAAATTTTTATGACCGCAGGATGTATTACGACGTTGAACCAAAAAGTGTCATGCACGTGTATACATACAAATTAAAAACAATTCATTCAAAGTGAATGTGCATAAAGCATCTTGACGATACAAAGCGCCAGCCAGCCACAAACCAGTTATGGGATGAATTGGGTGTTGATACTGCGTTGACAAGAGGGCAATAGGTGTCACTGACCCGGCCCAACTTGCAAGTTCCTTTGACAAATCACAGCATGACCGGGATGTACTTTTTTAGCATAATTTGTTCTTGCAACTATTCATGGCAATACCAGGGACGAAATATCAACATTGCTATGACTTCCGACAATGGAGATCTCCTGTGACAGATTCTCATGATCTGCTGCGAAGGATGTCGATGAATAATTTGTCACAACGATGATACTTTCAGTACTGCTGACGACGTGACCAGCACGATCAAAAAGCTTCACTACCGCCTTACCGCCAGACGGCACATTTGTCTGCAAATGCTTGGGGTCGTAGGCAACCAAAGGAGCAGACGTAATATCAAATGTGACCTTGCTATCTTTCATGCCGATGTAAGTATCAAGCGAGACGATCTTGTTCCCTATCCAAAGCTCGGCACGTCCATCTACAGCTTGTCCCGCTGTGATGGTCGCTTCAGCATGGAAGGCAACATTCGTTCCGTTAAACACAACTTGACCCGGCCCACTTGACGTAATGCGTCCTCCTAAAGGCGTGATCGTTAAATTGCTGGGTGGATTGATCGCACCTTCAATTTTTTCCCCTTCAGTATAGGAAGCGAATAATGCGTTACCCCCCTGGGAAGTGGCATATGTTCCCTTGTCATTGGATAAAGAGATTTTGGGAATACCCCCTGCGGCCAGCCATGTTTTAAGTACAAAGGGATTACCGGCATTAATTTCAAAAACAACTTTATTATCAGTTGCCTCAATTTTTCTGCTTTCGAAAGACATGCCAGCCAGAGCCAGGGATGCCGTAGTGCCACTCGCTTCACCGGGAACTATATCTGCAGTAACGATCAAGCCTGTATTGGTGGCATTAACGGTATTCGCCATGACATTTCCACCTACCGCCGTGAAAGTGACATTTTTTGCCGGAGTCAGTACTGAGTTGACACCATAACTGATCGTATTGGGAACATCTGATAACTGGAATCTGGTCACATTGCCCGCAGCATCATATTCGGATACAAAGTATCCATAAGTGCCAAACAGAGAGCTGAAATTTTGTGCGCTCACATCAAAAACCAGCTTGGTGTCTGTTGCAGAAATTGTATCGTCGATAGCGAATGGTTTTGCCTCAGGGCCCAAGACGATATATCCACCATTCATCTGACCTGCAGATATGCTGATTTCTATATGGCGCATCCCATTCTGTTCTGCGCTCACAACGACAGCGAGGGGTTTCGCTGGTGGCAGCGTTTGGAGCAGCAAACTGACCTGCCCCCCTATTTCACCGGTATTACCAAAAATGTCATTCACTTTCACGCCAAATTTTTTGATGCCATCAAAGCCCCAGAATGCATTCCCTGGCAATTCTATAGGGGCGCTCATCAGAGACATATCCGTTGCCGTAACAACATGCCTGACCGGAGGGGAAAATGATTTTCCATCCAACATCAGTTCCAGCGAATAGCCAACATTCACTGCCAGATTCTTTAAATCCAGCGTAAAACTAGTTCCTTTGGACATCTCGTCCGCATTCACGATATTCATGGATGCGGGGAAGTCGAGCAAAGTTTTAGGCTGCAACGAAGGAAGCTCTGAAGCTGAAGTCACTTTTTTCAGAATTTCACGCATCGTGGCAAAACCATACTGCTCACTATAGCTGACGGCCTTTGCCAAGGTATCCAGGCTGGCAGTGAATTGCGTGGAGAAGTTCACCTTGTTTGCAATGGTGAGACCATCTTTTGATTGTGCAGGAGCACCATTCAAGATAGCAAGTGCCGCCGTACCGATATTGACCACCTTGGTATCAATCTGTGTGGCCCAGTATTGCAAGCCATCTGCATCAGGTGCGCGGTCGAATAAATTTTGATATAAGGCAGTAATAACCTCCACCGTAGATTTACCGCCATAGGTATTTCTATATTCAATCTGCTCACTGAAAGATTGTGCAAGTCCTGAGATAGAAATTGCATTCGCATCAAGTTGTCCTTCCCAATAACGCAAACCGGCGACATCGGCTGGCCGACTGAAGTAAGCGATGTACAGTTTTTGTATGGTGCTGGCGTTAATGCCCATGAAACAACCTTTCTATCTGAAGGAAGAGCGATGTTAAATAACATCAAATCAATATGAATAAGCGCGACAATAATCAGACCGAACAAGGCGGGCTGCGATATCAGGACGAGGATGGGGAAGGAAATGCATTTGCAGCCATGCGACAAATATGGCGCTTTCAACTGTGACATCAATTGAAAACAGGTTTCTTGACTTGTTTGCAATGGTCTTCTATCTGTTGATCCGGCTTTTGCTGCGCTTTCCATTCCTGACCCTAGAGCCGAATACCTTGCTCCACGAGACTATCCGCTATGCGAGCCGACTTTTATTCGAGGCCTATTGTAACAAAGTATTACAAATTGGCGATACAAACAATTATTTAGTCGATTGAAATCCAGGCTTTGTGCCTGGCTTAAAAAAACATGTTGTGGCCCATATTGGACTGATTCTGTCCGGACACGTGTTGTCCAGATGTCGCCCAAAGTCAGCGTCCTCAACCCAAGCCCTTGATTTGACGTATAATTTATGCTCTGTTGCGCCGATTTGAGATTCAGATTGCGGGCGCGTAATAAGTGCTGCTAAAAGGACGTCGCCCGATCCGCCTGCATGCATGAGCCGATCGGGTTTTGTTTTATCAGGACTGATACAAAACTGCTGCCGCTTATTCCTTGCTGCAACAATTTTGCATAAGCCCTGCTTTTTTGAGTAAACATCATGACTACGACCCTGCCTGTATCTGCCCTCGAAACCCGTTTGCGCGAGATGTTGCAACAACGCATACTGATACTCGATGGCGCCATGGGTACCATGATACAGCGCTATAAACTGACGGAAGAAAACTATCGCGGCGAGCGTTTCAAGGACTTTACCGGCCCGGAAACCGTGCGTGAACTCTTCGTCAAGGGTAATAACGAATTACTGTCGCTGACCCAGCCGCATGTGATTGCGGAAATCCATGAACAATACCTGGCCGCCGGTGCCGACCTGATAGAAACCAATACCTTTGGTGCGACTACCGTTGCGCAAGACGATTACCATATGGCGCATCTGGCCTATGAGATGAATGTCGCCTCGGCCAAAATTGCGCGTGCTGCCTGCGATAAATATTCGACACCGGACAAGCCACGCTATGTGGCTGGTGCCCTGGGCCCGACGCCAAAGACAGCATCGATTTCACCAGACGTGAATGACCCGGCAGCGCGTAATGTGACGTTTGATCAACTGGTAGCGGCCTACCTGGAACAAACCCGTGGCCTGGTCGAAGGTGGTGCTGACGTGCTGCTGGTGGAAACCATTTTCGATACGCTGAACTGCAAGGCGGCGCTGTTTGCCATTGACCAGTTTTTTGAAGAAACCGGCACCCGGCTGCCGATCATGATTTCCGGCACGGTGACGGATGCATCTGGCCGTATTTTGTCGGGCCAGACCGTACCAGCTTTCTGGAATTCAGTGCGCCATGCCAGGCCACTGACTGTGGGCTTGAACTGCGCATTGGGTGCCGCCCTGATGCGCCCGTATGCAGAAGAGCTGTCAAAAATTGCCGACACCTTTGTCTGTATTTACCCGAATGCCGGCCTGCCCAATCCCATGAGCGATACCGGCTTTGACGAATTGCCAGCCGATACCTCAGCCTTGCTGAAAGAATTTGCCGAAGCAGGTTTCATCAATATTGCCGGTGGCTGCTGCGGTACCACGCCTGCGCATATCAAGGCGATTGCCGACATATTGCAAACCCGCACACCGCGTGATATCCCCACCATACCAGCGGCCATGCGCCTGTCTGGCCTGGAACCTTTCACGATTGATGAAACATCGCTGTTCGTGAACGTGGGTGAACGTACCAATGTCACCGGCTCAAAAGCGTTTGCCCGCCTGATCCTGAATGAGCAATACGATGAAGCGCTGGCGGTCGCCCGCCAGCAAGTAGAAAACGGCGCGCAAGTCATCGACATCAATATGGATGAAGCCATGCTGGATTCGCTGGCAGCGATGACACGCTTCCTGAACCTGATTGCCTCCGAACCGGATATCGCCCGTGTGCCTATCATGATCGATTCGTCGAAATGGACAGTCATCGAAGCGGGCCTGAAATGCGTGCAGGGCAAGGCCATCGTCAATTCGATTTCCATGAAAGAAGGCGAGGCAGAATTCCTGCGCCAGGCCACACTGTGCAAACGCTACGGTGCGGCCGTCATCGTCATGGCCTTTGACGAAAAAGGCCAGGCAGATACCTATGCGCGCAAGGTGGAAATCTGCGAACGTGCTTACCGCCTGCTGGTCGACAGTCTGGATTTTGATCCGCAAGATATCATTTTTGATCCGAATATTTTCGCGGTCGCCACCGGTATCGAAGAACATAATAATTACGCCGTCGACTTTATCGAAGCCACTGCATGGATACACCAGAACCTGCCAGGTGCCAAGATCAGCGGTGGGGTATCCAATGTGAGTTTCTCTTTCCGCGGCAATGACCCGGCGCGTGAAGCCATCCATACCGTATTCCTGTACCACGCCATCAAGGCTGGCATGACCATGGGTATCGTGAATGCCGGCATGGTCGGCGTGTACAGCGAACTCGATGCTGAATTGCGTGAACGGGTAGAAGACGTGGTACTGAACCGTCGCGAAGATGCCACCGAGCGCATGATAGAAATCGCTGCTACTTTAAAAGCGGGTGGCAAGAAAGAAGAAGCCACGCTGGAATGGCGTAAGGACCCGGTAGAAAAACGCCTGTCACATGCGATGGTGCATGGCATTACCAACTGGATCGTGGAAGATACGGAAGAAGCCCGTGCCGCCATCATGGATGCTGGCGGCCGCCCTATCCAGGTGATCGAAGGCCCGCTGATGGCGGGTATGAATATCGTCGGTGACCTGTTTGGCCAGGGCAAGATGTTTTTGCCACAGGTGGTGAAATCTGCGCGTGTCATGAAGCAGGCCGTGGCGCATTTGATCCCCTATATCGAAGAAGAAAAGAAGCGCAGCGGCGACAATAAACCCAAGGGCAAGATCGTCATCGCCACCGTCAAGGGTGATGTGCATGACATCGGCAAGAACATCGTCACCGTGGTCTTGCAGTGTAATAATTTTGAAGTAGTGAACATGGGTGTGATGGTGCCGTGTTCAGAAATCCTGGCCAAGGCCAAGGCTGAAAATGCCGACATCATCGGCCTGTCCGGCCTGATCACGCCGTCATTGGAAGAGATGGCGTATGTCGCCAAAGAAATGCAGCGCGACCCCCATTTCCGCATGTTGAAAATCCCGCTGCTGATCGGTGGTGCCACCACCAGCCGCGCCCATACTGCCGTCAAAATAGCACCTAACTATGAAGGCCCGGTGGTGTATGTGGCCGATGCTTCACGCTCAGTCTCTGTCGCACAATCGCTGCTGACACCAGAAAGCCGCGATCAATACATCGCCGATCTTGGTAGCGATTACGACCGTATCCGCACGCAACATGCAAATAAAAAAGCCACGCCCATGTTAAGCCTGGCTCAGGCCCGCGCAAATAAAATGAAAGTGGACTTCAGCGGCAGCAATGCGCCGCTCAGACCGAAATTCATTGGTCGTCGCCTCTTCAAGAATGTCGATCTGGCGACCATCGCCAACTACATAGACTGGGGCCCATTCTTCCAGACCTGGGACCTGGCTGGCCCGTATCCTGCCATCCTGACCGATGAAGTCGTCGGTGAAGCGGCCACCAAGGTATTTGCCGAAGGCCAGGCCATGCTGAAAAAAATCGTCGAAGGCCGCTGGCTGACAGCCAACGGCGTGGTGTCACTACTGCCCGCCAATACCGTGAATGACGACGACATAGAAATCTATACAGACGAAACGCGTAGCCAGGTCGCATTCACCTATTACGGTACCCGCCAGCAAACCGAAAAACCCATCATCGATGGCGTGCAAAGGCCAAATCAATGCCTGTCTGATTTCATCGCACCAAAAGACAGCGGCATACAGGATTACATAGGCATGTTCGCAGTCACTGCCGGCCTGGGTATAGAAAAATATGAAAAGCGCTTTGAAGATGCGCATGATGATTACAGCAGCATCATGCTGAAGTCACTGGCAGACCGTCTGGCCGAAGCCTTTGCCGAATACCTGCATGAACGCGTGCGCAAAGACCTGTGGGGTTATGCCAGCGATGAAGTGCTCAGCAATGAAGAACTGATCAAGGAAAGTTATAAAGGCATACGCCCTGCTCCTGGCTACCCGGCTTGCCCGGAACATACGGTGAAGACGGACATGTTCAAGCAAATGCAGTGTGAAGAAATCGAGATGTATATCACCGAATCATGGGCCATGATTCCGGGTGCGGCTGTCTCAGGCTTTTACTTCGCCCACCCTGAATCCAAGTATTTCAGCGTAGGTAAAATCGCCGATGATCAAGTCAGAGATATGGCTGCACGGCGCGGTGCGCCCAAGGAAGAAGTCGAGCGCTGGCTGGCACCGAACCTGTAATCCGCTGCCTCTAAAGCTGCTCTCAAACCTCTCAAGACTATTTTTGAGAACAGCTTTAGGTCATTGGCATTACCCGGCACTCAGTTCATCTGGAGGAATGAGCTCTAGATATCACGTAGGTGATTTGTGCCAATAAGGCTGCAGCGCCTGTTTCACGTCATCCATTACGCTATCCCAGTCCCTTACCCTGGGTTGCCGGAACAAACGCACAGACGGATACCAGGGACTGTCCGTTCTATCCAGTGACCAGCGCCAGTCCGGATTGTATTCAATCAAGACCCAGGTTGGCTTACCCATGGCACCGCCAAGATGTGCGATGGAAGTGTCAACGGAAATCACCAGGTCTACCAAATCCACCAGCGCCGCCGTATCCGAAAAGTCGTGCATCTCCGCTCCATAATGCCTGACATTAGGATACTGCTTCAGTATTGCCTGGCCATGTGCTGATACATCTTTTTGCAGCAGGATAAAGTCCGCATCAAGCGCAAACAGCCGGGTCGCCAATTCAATATCCAATGACCTGGTATTGTTCTTTTTATGTTGCGGGTTACCAGTCAGGGCAATGCCTATTAATGATTTTCCACTGCGCGCCCCCAATTTTTGACGCCAGGTCGCAACATGTTCTGCTTCACTTGAAATATAGGAAATAGCAGCAGGAATAGTATCTACCGTGGTGCCCAGCGCTAAAGGCAGGCTCATCAAGGGTGAGTAGTAGTCGAAGGCAATTTCTTCGGCAAATTCACGTAGCTCATCAATGCCTTCCACCTTTTTCAGCAAAGATTTGAGCGGAGGTGAAGCAACCACAATCACTTTACAATTTCTTGATTTAAGCAGCTTCACAAAGCGGATAAATTGTATGGTATCGCCATGACCTTCCTCGGTGATCAGCAGAATATCTTTCCCTGATAAATCCTGTTGACCTGTCCAGCGTGCAGTCTTGGGAAGTTGCGATATGAAGTCCAGTATGGGTCCTTTTAAACGTAGCTCGTAACTTTTGAATCCTTGCTGGTAATCCCCCAGCAAGAGTTGGGAAATCCCTTCGCTGAGTTTGACTTCGGCTGCTTCGGGAAACTTCAACAATGCCAATTGATAGGTCTTGATCGCTTCTTCAATTTTGTTTTGCTGTGCCTGTGCATTGGCCAGATCGGTATACAACATTAATGCATTATTTTCCACGACAAGCGCCCGTGCAAAGCTTTGCTCTGCCGATGCATAATCCAGTTCCAGCGAATACAAATTACCTTTATAGTAATGCAGGTCACAAAAGTCAGGGAACAGCGCCAGGCCACGGTCGATCATCGCATTTGCTTCTTGTCGTTGGCCCAGCATGAGGTAGGCCATACCGAGATCCCGGTAGGCTAAGGGCAAATGATTATCCAGTTCAATGGCTCGCTGATAGCTGGTGACGCTCGACGCGATCTCACCTTTATCGTACAAAATACTGCCCAGCATGTAGTGCGCGTCGGCCAGCGCAGGATCAAGCTCCAGTGCCTTGACCAGGTGATGATGCGCCTGCAAGGAATTCTTTTCTTCCAAATATAAAAAACCCAGCATGCTATGGGCTTTTGTCAGCGCTGGGTCTAGTCGCACAGCTTGTTCGTATAATTCTTTTGCCTGCAATAAGCGCCCGTCATTGAGCAACAGATCCGCTTTTGCTTTCAACTCGGCACCGGTCAGCATGCTTGCCTGAGGAGCCGCATCTACAGGCTCTTTGCTAGCGGAAAATAAATTCTTTATTATTTTTAACATGCGGGCACTTTATTTGCTGATTTCTTTCATCACTATATTTGTCAGCTCTTCGACCACCTCTTTGTCATAGCCCTGTTCCAGCAAATGCCACTTGAAGATATTCCCGAATTGCGCTTTTTTGTAGATATTCAAGCTATTTTCAAGTTTGAAATTGTGTATTTTCTGTTCTAACTGTTGCAGGGTTTTGATTCGTTTTCTCAGCGTCTTGTCTTTTCTTGCGGCAACCTCTGTTGGCATTTCAGCAACCACATATTCAGCCAGCTGCATGCCAAAATTCTTTGCGTCTTTCGCACTAAACCAACTAATCATGACTTTTCCTTTTTTGGAATCAATACTGATTCATTTCGGCGGTATGTTGCATTTTACAGGTGCAACCATGCTGTTCCCTGCGCTCACTATCATTATACTAATTTATCAGAACGCCCAAGCGGATAATTCTGCTGAGTAACATGAGCAACATAAGTAACATGCATGGGATTTTGCAGGTATTTGCTCGAAACGACAGGCATAAAAAAATGCCGCCCAGTGATTTACTGGACGGCATCTGAGTGGGGCTTGCGCCCCTGCTACTTATGAGTTACTTATTACTTGAATATGTAACCGACATTCACACGGAATGCACGGCCATAGGCATTGTGCAGGCTGTCGTTATAACCACTGGTGGTGTAGCTGGAGCTTGGATCATAAGGTGCTTTGGAATCCATTGCATTCAGTACACGTACGCCCAGGGTCACATCTTTAAAGCCTTTGTAGGTGTATCCCAGATCTACGGTAGTCCAGCTGGATACTGCACATTCAGGTACATACGTCAGGTAGTTGGCTACACCGCCCAGTGACGTCGCTGTCGCTGGCTGGCCGCTACCGTAGTGGCAGTAAGAAACTGGATAAGTCTCAGACGCATTGGTGTAACGCATCAGGGAAACGCCGCCAACAAAGTTGATCGCGCCATTAACGGTATGCGCTTGCTTGGTCCAGGAAGAAGACAGGCTGGCACGCAGACGAGGAATATCGCCAACGCTGGTAGAGAAGTTGGAAATACCACCGCGTGTACCGACCAGATTGGTTTCAGGATCGCCCGGTTTTTCTGCACGACGGAATTCTATCGTGTACGAAGTGCGGAAACGGGTGTCCAGCTTGCCGTTATCACCCAGGTTGTTACGCATCGCCATTTCCACGTCGACGCCACTGACCACGGTACTACCCTGGTTGATGTAGTTCCTCAACAGGGAAATCAACGGGCCGGAATTCGGGACCACATTGCCGTTTTTGTCTTTGACAAAATTGGCTGGGTTGGTGTCACGAATCACTGTACCTGGATAGGCATCCTGGTTGTTCAGGATCAGTGTCGACGACAGGGCAGCCACTTCGTCTTCCTTACGGATGTTGTAGTAGTCAACCAGGATGTCGAAATCACGGGAAGGAGACAAGATCATGCCCAGAGAGAAGCTTCTGGATGTTTCTGGCTTCAGGTTAGGATTTTGACGGATCAGTGTCGAAATACTTCTGGAGCAATCTGTGTTGTCTGCGCCTGTCAGAGGTGTTTTGCCATCCGGGCAGCGGACAGGATCAACCAGACTGTTCAGGAAAGTCTGTGTACCACCAGCAGTAACTTGTACCAGCGCCGGTGCACGGAAACCTTGTGCATAGGTCGAGCGGAAAGCCAGGGAATCATTCACAGTCCATTTTGCACCGACTTTTGGTACAAAATTGGTTTTGAAACTAGGGTATTTGTCGACACGGCCAGCAAAATCCATTTCAAAGTTCTTCAGGAACGGTGTACGCACTTCGAAGAAAGCGGAAGTCACATTACGTTGACCCTGAATGAACTGGTTGGCCAGACCCAGAACCTGACCAGAGCTGGTCAGGTTGTCTGGTGTCAAAGTCATTTTTTCCTGACGGAATTCCAGACCAGATGCCAGACCGATTGCGCCACCTGGCAGGTTGCCGAATTCTGTGCTGGCTTTGAAGTCAGCTTGCGCGATTTCAGCAACACCAACGCTCTTCAACGCGCGGCTCAGGTTAGGCTGTTTGGCAACATCGGCCAAAGACATGTTCTGGTCAATCAGCTTTTGCACTTCTGGCAGCAACAGGAAGCCATTGGAAACATCGGTACGCTCGGAACGGTTCCACAGTACGCCAGTTTCCCAATCCCAGTTCTTGTAGCTACCTTTCAGGCCGGAAGCGAAACGCAGGGCTTCGTTCGAGGTGGTGGAGCCACCTGCGATGTTTTCAAAACGATAGACAACTGCAGCACGGCTGGTAGGGAAAGGATTGTCAGGATGGCCTACCGGCAAGATTGCCTGGAATGGTGTACCTGCGCCGGACAAGGCAAACGCTGTGGATGGCGTACGGCCGTCAATAGTACGGGAAGGACCTGTGTAATCACGATCTGTCTTGCTGTAAGCCACTTCGGCGAACGCGGACAAGGTGTCATTGATCTGATAGATGCCGCGTGACATCGCACTGATGTCCTGGCCTGCGCCCTGAACTTCGGCAGTATCGTTGAGGTTGTAGTTACAGAATTGACGACCGTACAAAGCGCTGGTGGTAGCGATATTGTATTGTGCACCACCAGTGAGCAGGCGTGAAGAATCGCAATTGGTACGATTGACCACGTTCGCGTCATTGGCAGAGAAGAAAGTCTTGCTGCCTGGCGTACGTTCACGGAAGAAGAAAGGCTGGTTACTGACGCTGCTGGAGAACGGCGACAAGCGGCTGTTGAGTGTGCTGTACAGGCCTGTTTCTACGTCGTTGGCATCTTTGATGGCAACGCGGTCACGCTTGGATACTTCAGCACTGAAAGTGACGTTGTAACCGTTTTGTGCATAGTTACCGAAACCGGCAGAAGCATTGACGCTTTTCTTTTTGAATTGGTTGTCATCATTCGCGCCCATGCTGGCGTTCATCTGTACGCCCTGGTAATCGCTCTTGGTGATGAAGTTGATAACACCGGCAATCGCGTCGGAACCGTACACGGCAGAGGCACCGTCTTTGAAAATCTCTACGCGCTCCAGCATCGACAGGGGAATACTGTTGATGTCATACAGCGTGGACTGACCCTGGTTAGGATTGGCGTAAGCGGATGGTGTCATGCGACGGCCATTCAGCAAAATCAGGGTGGAACTGGAACCCAGGCCACGCAGGGACGCCGTTGCAACACCACGAGAAAAACCGCCATCAACCGCGTCAAATGCACCACCACTACCCAGAGCTGGTATAGTGCGCAGCAATTCGGCGACAGTGGTCGCACCACTTTGGCTGATATCTTTTGCTGTCAGCGTCTGGATAGGGGATGTACCTTCCTTGTCGATACGCTTGATGTGAGAACCTGTCACTTCAATTTTTTGAACTTTTTCAACTGGTTCAGACTTCAGGTCCTGCGCCTGGGCACTTGCCAGTACGCCGCCGGACAACATTGCCAACGCCAGTTTTACGGCGTAAGCACACTTCTTCTCTTGATAAAACATTCAATTTCTCCTTGGTAAATCATGAATAGGTTCAAACCGTAAAAAAGACAAATCCGGCAAGTTCTTATGAACTGAGGTGCCGGATCACGGTCGAACCCAAGCGCTGCTTAAACAAAAAGCGCAAAGATGCCTGTAAGTTTGCTAACAAAACTTGATATTTATCATCGCAATGATTGCAAGCTAGTCGTTACACTTTGTTTCATGCGTGTATGATCCCACTACCATTTCATTACCGTCCAATGAGAAATTGGCACAAACACATACAGATATCGTTATGATTGATTCGTTGCCTATAGAAAAGTATTTTGCTCGACACCTCAAAATCAAGCACCTTCGCTTGCTGGTCGAACTAGCTGACAAGCAGACGGTTGCTCACGTTGCGGCGTCTTTGCATGTCAGCCAGCCGGCCGTTTCCAAGATGCTGGGCGAAATGGAAGAAGGGATCGGTGTCAAGCTGTTCGAAAGAGCCGGGCGTGGTATAAAACCAACACCTTCGGGTGAATGTCTGATACGACATGCGCGGGAAGTGTTATTCAATTTGCAAAAAGCCCATCAGGAAATGCGCTCGTTGGCCTCAGGCACCGTGGGCAAGGTCACCATAGGTATCTTGAGCGTGGTGTCGACCACCATCATCCCCAAGGCAGTCAAGATTCTCAAAACCAACTGGCCGAATGTCACCCTCCGCATCATGGACGGTACCGTCGACCAGCAATTGCAGGATCTGCGTGAGGGTAAGCTCGACATCGTCATCGGCCGTGTGTTTTCCGAACGCGCTGCCGAGCATCTGCAGGAAGAAGTGCTGTACGACGACCCGCTGGTCATCGTCACCTCCAGTAAAAACCCGCTGGCACACCGCGACAACCTGACCTGGAAGGATTTAAACAACCTGCCATGGATATTGTCGGTGGAAGAATCGCCGACCTACAAACGCATGATCAACCTGCTGGCCAAGAACGGTGTCAACAAACCAACCGATGTGATCGAATCGGTTTCCCGCTCTGTCAACCTGCCTTTGCTGATGGAGCCGCCACGCCTTGGCCTGCTGTCGCTGTCGGCAGCCCGGCAGTCGGTAGCGGAAGGTGTATTGCAAATACTGCCACTGAACCTGGGTCCGTTGCCCAGCCCGGTCGGCATGATCTGGAACAAGACCCGGCCATTGTCCCATGCTGCACTGACTTTCCAGGATTGCGTACGCCAGGCTTCGCTGACATACAAGAATATGCTGATTAATTGACACTGAACTGTCACAAGCGGTGCATTCCAGGCAAATTGCTTGAAAGACTGCCATCAAGCGTACAGGGCTGATTTACAATGTCGCCAGTTTCTTCGCCTGGACAGTCAATGCAAACAGATCAATTATCTTACGGTTCGGATCAGTCAGGACTCATCTGCGGTTATGTTTTTGCCCGTGATCAGCCCGGCAAACCCTTACAAACCAAAGATGCTGTGGAATGGCTGCAATCCAGGCACAGCGCCAGAGATGATTCTTTTATCTGGCTGCATTTCAATCTGTCGAACGTGGCGGCAGAAAAATGGCTGCATGAACATGCCGATTTGCCGGAAGAATTTTATGAAACCCTGCACGAGGGTTCACGTTCCACCCGCATCGAACATGCCGACCACAGCCTGATTGCGGTGGTGAATGATGTACTGCATGACTTTGCCTTTGAAGCATCCGACATTGCCACCTTGTGGCTAAACGTCACCGGCACCATCATGATCAGCGCCCGGCGCAAGCCCCTGCAATCGGTGGACCGCCTGCGCAACGCCGTCAACCAGGGCGAACATTTCACTTCCCCAACCGAATTGCTGACCCACTTATTGCGTGACCAGGCCGATGTGCTGATCGGCATCGTACGCACTGTCATCAAAAAGATTGACGATATTGAAGACCATTTGCTGGCAGACCGCCTGAACCACAAGCGCGCCAACCTGGGTGAACTGCGCCGGGTGCTGGTCCGCCTGCAAAGACTGCTGGCACCGGAACCGGCCGCCCTGTTCCGCCTGTTGCAAAGACCACCGGTCTGGGTGGCAGAGCGCGACGTACAGGAACTGCGCCAGTCCACTGAGGAATTTGCCGTCGTGCTAAGCGATATGGCGTCGCTGCAGGAACGTATCAAACTCTTACAGGAAGAAATTGCCGCCAGTGTCAACGAACAAAACAACCGCTCCCTGTTCGTGCTGACCATCGTTACCGTGCTGGCCCTGCCCATCAACATCATTGCCGGCCTGCTGGGCATGAATGTCGGCGGCATCCCGCTGGCGCAGCATGAAGACGGCTTCTGGATCGTGGTAGCCATCGTGGCCAGCTTTACCCTGATTGCCGGTTGGCTGGCATTTAAAAAAACCAATAAGGATTAAGGCCTTTGGGCCTAAGGCGTGTTGACCTGATTCAGCACTTTCACTTTCATGAAGGAGCATCCCATGCGCAAAATCCTGCCCCCCCTGTTTTTCGCCAGCAGCCTTGGCCTCTCAACCGTACTTGCCGGCACTGCAGTGGCCGCAGATACCCCTGTCACCACTGCTGACCTGGTCAATCAAGTCATGCAGACTGAACGCGCGTTTGCCAAAAGCATGGAAACACGTGACCACCAGGCCTTCAGCCAGTTCCTGTCAGAAGAAACGGTATTCTTTTCCACTAAAAAAGTATTGCATGGAAAACAGGAAGTCGCCGCCGCCTGGAAACGCTTTTATGAAGGGTCCGCCGCACCCTTCTCCTGGGCACCGGAAACCGTCGAAGTGTTGAATTCGGGTCAATTAGCCCTGAGTACAGGGCCGGTCAAAGACCCGCAGGGGAAAATCGTCGCTACCTTCACTTCCATCTGGCGTCAGGAAAGCCCGGGCGTCTGGCGCATCATCTTTGACAAGGGCAACGATGTCTGCGACTGCGCCAAACCTTGACCGATATGCGAAAAATCGGTATTTACCTACAATAAACGATGAAAATCTGGCATAAAACCCACAAATTGGCGTAGTTGTAACTATTGTTGCAAAAAACTGTTGTACCATGTGCAATATATAACTTACAGGCTGATGGCACAGGGATGACTACACTGAATGCGGGTTACTTGGCAAGTGGCTTAAATGTCAAACTAAACACCAAACTAAATACCAAGCGGGTGAAGACGCCGGACCTTAAGGGATGAGCGGCCTGGCGAGAACAAAAAATCCAATGACAGGATCTGTCATCAAGAAACGGGCATCATGACTGATATTCATACACAGTTCATTGAGCTTTCTCAACTGCGCACAGGGATGTTTGTGTATCTCGACGTCGGCTGGATGGATCACCCTTTTCCCGTTTCCAATTTCAAAATCAGCAATCAGTCGCAAATTGACACCATACGTTCGCTGGGTCTGGAACGTATCCGGTATGCACCGGACAAAAGTACGCCCGAAGCCGATGCCGGCAAGACCGACCTGAAAGTGTCTGCACCACATCCGCAAGAAAGCGCTGCCAGCCACGCCTCCAGGCTGAGGCGGGAATTGCTGGCCAGCCAGCAAGCCAGCCTGCAGGTATGCGAGCGGCAATTCTCCCATGCGGCCCAGACCTTCAAACATGTCACAGAAATCGTTCATGCCCAGCCGGTTACGGCCAGGGAGCTGACCGAACAATTGATACAAGGCTTCCTGGGAGAAATCCTGGGTGAAGATGAAGCCGCCATCCGCCTGCTGTCAGAAAAAGCGGGCGAGAAAACCTCGCTGCATTCCATCAATGTAACCGTGATTTCCCTGTTGCTGGGGCGGGCACTGCATCTGAGCAAGGCCGACATGCTGGACCTGGGTATCGGTGCCATCCTGCACGACATCGGCAAGATAGAATTGCCGGACCGCCTGCGCTGGCAAGATGAACATTTCAATCATGCCGAAAACCAGCTCTACCATGACCATGTCATGCACGGCCTGAATCTCGCCCGCAAAATGGGCCTGTCGCCCAACGCCATGCTGCTGATTGGACAACATCATGAATACGCCGATGGCAGCGGTTATCCGCGCCATGTCATGGGCGACAAAATCAGCCCCATCAGCCGCATCGTGGCGCTGGTCAATCTGTACGACAATTTGTGCAACCCCGCCAACCCGGCACTGGCAGTGACGCCGCATGAAGCCCTGTCGCAGATTTTTACCCAGCGCAAAGCGCAATTCCATCCGGCGACACTGACGGCCTTTATCCGCATGATGGGCATTTACCCACCAGGTTCGGTGGTGCAACTGACTGATGAAAGGTATGCCATGGTGGTATCGGTGAATTCTGCCCGTCCGATCAAACCCAAAGTGGTCATCCACAGCCCGTCGGTACCGCGCGATGAAGCCCTGGTCATCAATCTGGAACATGAAAGCACGCTGTGCATACACCGCAGCTTGAAACCCTTGCAATTGCCGAAAGCTGCCTACGACTACCTGTCACCCCGCAAGCGCCTGTGTTATTTCTTTGAACGCGGTCTGGAAATGGGACCAGAGGCCGAAAGCGAGGCCGCATCATGAAGGCCCATCAATGGCAGGCCCTGATAGAAGGCATGCTGGAAGCCATACTGCTGGTCGACCCGATACAGTTACGCATTGTCGCTGCCAACCGCGCCGTTCACCAATTGCTGAAAATGGCACCGGACAGCCTGGTCGGACGCGGCATCATAGACCTGGCGGCAGCACCGGAAGACGTATTTTTTTGGGAAGATGTCGCCGCTGGCCTGTCCGACAGCATCCATTCAGAAACCCTGTTGCAGCGTGCCGATGACAGCATCGTGCAGGTGGAAAGACGGGTCAGCCTGGTCAAGGTGGGCATGGATGGTTCCATCTATGTCGTCGCCATCCATGACCGCTCCAGCCAGAGACAGGTGGAAAATGAGCTGGAAAAACTCATCGCCGAATTAAGGGCGACCCTGGAATCAACCGCAGACGGCATCCTGGTCACCGATCTCGATGGTGCCATCCGCAGCTATAACCATCTGTTTGCCGAACTGTGGGGCTTGCCCGATGACTTGCTGACACAACGCGATGACGATGCCATCTATGCGTGGATGGACAAATGCATGCTGGATGCCACCCACTATACCGAAAGACTGGGCACCATCACCCGCTCACCGCTGATGGAAGCCACCGATGTACTGGTACTGCGTTCGGGCAAGATACTGGAGCGCGTCACCCTGCCGCAATATGCGCGGGGCCGCCCGATAGGCCGTGTCTATTCCTACCGCGATATTACCCAGAGGCTGGCCGATGAAGCGCGCCTGCAACTGGCCGCCAAGGTCTTTGAATCCAGCACCGATGCCATCTTCATCACCGATGCGGAGCAAAAAATCATCACCACCAATCCCAGTTTCGAAAGGCTGAGCAGCTATAGCGAAGTGGAAATGGTGGGTAAGACACCGAAAGACTTTTTTGACGAAGAAGGCAATACCGAACAGGTGGAAAACCTGCTGAAAGAGCTGGAAAATCTCGGTTTCTGGGAAGGCGAATTGTGGATAAGGCGAAAGAATGGCCACGCCTATCTGTGCATGATTTCACTGGTCAAGGTGGTTGACATGCAGGGCAATGCCCTGAACTACATTGGCTTTTTCAAGGACAGGACAGAAACCCACACCGCCAAGCAAAGAATCGAGGAACTGGCGTTTTCCGATGTGCTGACCGGCCTGCCCAACCGCTTGCTGCTGCAAGAACGCATCAAGCAATCCATCACCATTTCCAGCCGCAGCAACACCACGTTTGCCCTGCTGTATCTTGACCTCGATCATTTCAAGCAGATCAATGATTCGCTCGGCCATCCTTTTGGTGACCGCGTCTTGCAGCAAGTCACCGAAAGACTGAAAAAGTGCATACGCCAGGTGGATACGGCGTCACGCCTGGGCGGTGACGAATTCGTCTTGTTATTGCATGAAGCGAGTGCAGAAGGGGCAGAAATTTGTGCCCGGCGTGTGCTGGATGAATTGTCGGCCCCATTTTCCATGGACGGCATGAACTTCACTGTTACCTCCAGCATAGGGATTGCCCTCTACCCCGCTGATGGCAGCAGCATGGCTGACCTGATCAAGAATGCCGACAGCGCCATGTATTACGTCAAGGAACGTGGCCGTTCCGACTTCCGCTTTTACCAGCGCCAGATGAATATCGGCCTGCTGTCACGCATGAAGATGGACCATGCCATGCGTCAGGCCCTCGAACACAATCTGTTTCGCCTGCATTACCAACCGCAAATAGAGCTGAAAACCGGCAAGCTGTTCGGTGTCGAAGCCCTATTGCGCTGGACCGACAAGGACCTGGGTGAAGTCAGCCCCGCACAATTCATCCCCATCGCCGAAGAATCCGGGGTCATCGTCCCCATCGGCAACTGGGTCATGCAAACTGCTATCCGCCAGGCAGCGCTGTGGAATAAAGACGGCAAGCAGATCCGCATCGCCATCAATGTATCGGCGCTGCAATTCCAGCAAACCAATTTTGTGGAAAGCGTCGCCCTGGCCTTGCAGGAAAATGACTTGAAGCCGGAATGCATAGAACTGGAACTGACCGAATCCATCCTGATACGCGATGCTGAAGAAGCCTTGAAAAGGCTGCAGTCCCTGGCGGAACTGGGCGTAAAACTGGCGATTGATGACTTTGGTACCGGCTATTCCAGTCTCAGTTACCTGAAACGCTTCCCTATCTACAAACTGAAAATTGACCGTTCGTTTATCGATGCCCTGCCCATCGATGAAAGCGATGTCGCCATCGTGACCGCCATTATTCATCTGGCCCAGGCATTGAAATTGCGCGTCCTGGCAGAAGGTGTGGAAACCACACAGCAACGCGACTTCCTGCAGAATATGCATTGCGACGAAATGCAGGGTTATCTTTTTTCAGCTGCGGTATCGGCAGCAGAATTTGAAAAACGCTATTTGTCCTGAGTAATGCACCCAAGGCCAGAACGTACTTTACAAAGGTGCCTTCCAGTAACGGGAATCATCTCGAATTTCAGCAATTTGTTCTGACGTCAGGTCGCTGCTGACCAGTTCACGGCTGTCCATAGCCATGCTGCCGACCTTCATACTGGCTTTCAGCAGATAGGCATAACCAATCATCAGGTCAGGTGTCACACCATCACCATGCAGGTAGCGCAAGCCCATCTGGAACTGGGCGGTGGACAAACCCTGATTGGCTGCCAGGCTTTCCCACTGGGCGGCCAACTTACCATTTTTATCCACGCCTTCACCATCCTGATACGCCAGGGCCAGATGATGTTGGGCGCTGGCATTACCCTGCTGGGCTGCCTGCTGATACCAGAATACTGCTTCTTCGGGATTCACTTCGACGCCCTTGCCGGTCGCATACATATAACCGAGCGCCAGTTGGGCAGATGCCATGCCTTGCACTGCGGCACGGCGGAACAGGCGGAATGCCTGCGCTTCGTCAGCTTCTTCGCCTTCTCCCATCAGGTACATGACGCCCAGATTCGCCTGGGCACCGGCATGCCCCTGATCGGCCGCCTGTTCCAGCCAATAAGCGGCTTCCTGGCGGTTTTGCATGCTCTCGTCATTATCCAGATACAGCAGGCCCAGCATATTCTGCGCCTGTGTGTCACCCAGCAAGGCCCAGCGGCGGACTTGCATTTCATCATCAAAGTCATCGTCACCCAGAGCGGATGCGCAAGACAGCATGACCGTCAATACTATCAACAGATGTCGCCACTTTTTCATCTCATCCTCACCTGTCATATCGCCTGAATCCAGATGCTACGCTCCTCATATTGCTAACGTGTTTCGCCACTGTTGGAATAGGTAACAAAATGTAGCCTGAATGCCGCATGTTTGCGGCACACACCGGCAAACACAAGGTAAACTGCGGGTGAGACCCTGCTTCAAACTATATTCAAGGATAGCCCACGTGACCGCCACCAAAAAGCTCCGCATAGGATTGATCGCCAATCGCTCACACCAGGATGCAGCAAATTCTGCCCTGGTACAGCTACTGCATGGCGCTGGCACGGCGCTCAGGCATTTGCAGGCAGAACTGGTGATTGTTGGCCGGACCCTGGATGCGATCATTTCCCATGGCCTGCTGGAAGCCTGCCCCAGCGTAGAACGTTTTCCCTATGGCAGGGAAGGTGGCTTGATGAAGCTGGTGTCGCGCGTCGTCGATACCGATACGGCGCGGGCGGTGGATGCGGTGATTTACCTGATTGACCCGGTCGACCCTTCTTCGGTTTTCCCCGAAGCACAGGCGTTGAAACGCCAGTGCGTCATCCATCGCAAGCCCTTCCTGGCGACCCTGGCCAGTGCCCGCGAATGGCTGGAACTGGAAGCCACTGCAGCCGGGGCCAGCATGGATACCCGCCTGAATGACAGCTTTCAACTGGAACAGGAAGGCATCGCCCTGATCGCCCATGATGCGATGAAGGAAAGCATGCTGGCCATGGCAGAGAAACATTTCCCCTTGCTGGACCGCTTTGCCTATCGTTATGCCACCGGCACCACTGGCGGTTTGTTGAACCGCCTGGCGCAACAGGTCAAGGGAGAAGAAGCTGGCAAGAACTGGACCCGTCCATTCTTGTCCGGCCCTTTGGGCGGCGATGCCCAACTGGCAGAACTGGTGCTGGACCGCCAGATACGTCGCATCCTGTTTCTGGAAGACCCGCATGTGGCGCGTCAGCATGAAGCTGACATCCAGTTGCTGGAACGGGCGGCCCGCACCGTCACTGATTTTTCCCAGGTCATCAGTGAAGTCAGTGGCGCGGACCGCTGGCTCAGCTTGCTGACGCAAAGAGCCGCGATCTGAACGATCAGGCTGCGCTTGCGCTTGCCGGGTTTGCCGGGCCTGGACTGGTTGCGGTAGTGGCAGTAGTTGCAGCAGTAGCGGCGCCAGCATTCTGGCCTGACAAACGCTTCAGCCTTTCCAGCGTGGTTTCACCGGTATTGTCGCCCTGGGCTACCGATTTACGGATAGCGTTAATCTCGGCAGCCTGATCCATCGGCTTTTGTGTAATGTCGGCGACGATGCGCAAGCCTGCCGCTTCGTTGCTGACATTCTGGGCGCGCCGGGTCAGTGCATTCAAGGCGGTCGAATGACTTTGCATGCCGGACAGATTGCTCAACTGTTCCTGTCTTTCCACGCGCAATTGCTGCAGGTCTTTCTGGGCTTTTGCCGATGCCAGGTTTTGCAGGGCTTTTTTGGCCGCTGCATCAAATTCAGCCAGTTGGTTGGAAAAGGCATCAACGATTTTCTGCAGTTCGTTCATGTATTCCTGGGCATCGGCTTCTTCCTGGATTTCCAGCGGCAGGCGGGCCTTGTTGGCTTCCAGTTCATCGCAAAACAGGCTCACCGTTGCCTCAGAAATTTTACCCGCAGCCAGACGATCTGCCAGTGTTGCCGAGGCTTTTTCGTCGTTGGCGATCAAGTCACGCAGACGCACGACATCGGCATGTTCCTTGTCGAAAGAAGCACGGGCTGCTGCCAGCTTTTGCGCCGTTTCACGCAGGGTGGCTGCCAGCCGGTCACGATCGGCTTCGGTTGCTGTTTCCGGATCAAAATTGGCGATGGCTTCCGATACTTTATCGCCTAAAGCACCAAAGTGTTTGGAAATCAGACGTGCGGTCAGGCCCCAGCCATTCAAGTTACTCATGTTACTTCCTTTCGGTGTGTGATGCGGTCAGTGTTGTGCTTCAGGTGTTGCGCTTCAGTGTTGTACTTCGGGTGTTGTGCTGCATTAAAACGGTCCTATTGCACCAGTAGCCTTTCCGCTTCCAGCGGCAAGGCAATCATGAAATCAACGTGGATGCTGCGCTGCGTAGTGTCACCATCCTTGCTGTGCAAAATCTCTGTGCTGATCAGCAATAATTCTATCTGCCCGCCCTCTGCTGCCAGGCTGCGGCGATACGGCATGAAAACCACTTCCTGTTGCAGGCCATGCTGGCCACCAGCATCATCGATACGGGTTTCCACACCTTTGACGGGTGCCACAAAATCCAGCCCCGGGTCACCGATATCGCGCTCATACAGCAAGCTGTCAGCATCGGCAAACGCGGCATCCAGGCTGGCTTCGTCCCACCCTATGTCGGTCAGTTGCTGGCGCCACAGGCTGTAACTGCGGTCACCCAGGCCCACCCCGTTTTCGCCGAGAAAAGCTTGCTGGTCTTCCACTGTTTCCGGTATCACGCGGGTCAGGTGGCTGCAATACAAAAGCTCTTGCAGTTGATCGTCGGCATCGCAATACAATTGCAGATATTTTTCGCCTCCTTCTGCATCGGCATTCAGGTAATAACGATACATCTTGCCGGCGATCGGCAACTGCACACGGCTGATGGCCACGATGCGGGTTTCAGCTTCATCCGGCATGACGATCAGCGAACCCTGGCTGATAGCGCGTATCAATGGCGTCTTCTGCACATTCACCACGCTGCCTATGCGCGCACCCAATGGCAGGGCGGCATCCTGGCGACCACTTTCTGCATGCCTGTCTTGCGGGCTGTGCTGGTCGGCATCCTGCTTGCCGAGAATTTTTCCTACGTATTGGTATGCATCTTTCCAGGCCATGATATTAATTTCCTCCCAAACTGTAATTTGCTGCGGATGCTTGCTTGCGAACTGGTTTGACGACTCGCCAGATTTTGTAAATGAGCCAGCCCAGGCCACCCAGGATCAGGCTCCATGCCGCCAGGCGCAGCAGTTTCCAGCCGCCGCCTTCCTCCTGTATCGCACTGACGCGCTGGGCACTCTGGGCATTCAGCGCCGGCAGGCTGGCGCTAGCGTTATCGCCGACTGTGCTGCTTTGACCAGCAATCGGTTCCAATTGGCCGGAACGCGGTCCAGCAGATTCGGCAGCCGCCGGATGGCTGATCATGCTGCCCAGCATGAAACCCATGAAAGCACCTGCCATACCGCCACCCATACCACTGCGTTGCACGATGATGGGCGCAGGCGCAGGGCTGCTTACGATCACCGGTGTCGTCGGTACTGGTGTCACAGGCCGGTTCATGTTGGCCGCATTGCCATAGGCAAAACCGTTGTTGGTCGCGTTGTTACCAGCATTACTGCCAAAACTATTGTTGTTATTGCTGCCAGCGTTGTTACCATTACTGTTACCGGCATTCAGCGGCGGCGGTGATGCTGGCATAGTTGCCTGTTTGCGCGCATCCATGCTTTTCAGGGCGTTCGCCTGGGCCTGGTCTTTTTGCAGGTCACGGTTCAGTGCCGAATCAGAATTCCTGCTGCTTGCCGGCTTACTCGTATTAAAACTGCCAAACGAGGTAGTCGATGATTTCGACGGCACCGGCTTGCTGACATTTCTTTGCGAAGAGAAACCACCCTTGAAACCCGTAGACGAACCACCGGAACGTCCAGCTGCATTGACCGTATTGGCGATCAGGGGCAGAATCAGTGCCATCGTGATGATTAATTTGTGATAAAAATTGTTCATGGTCCTGGTCTATAGAAAAAAGATTAAGCTCTCTGTACAATCCTTCATCGCTTGATGGAAGTCATCATAGTGAGCAAAATTACAAAGTTCATCGGTAATAAATTAGGGAATTCACCATGACACGGAAATATTCGGATATGAACCAGCACGACGCCCTGTACAAAATAGCGCGCGCATATCCTGGCGGTCTGGAAGCGCTGGCAAGCCGCATGGGCGTGTCGGTGAATGTCTTGCGCAACAAACTGGCACCGGGCATAGAGTCACATTACCCATCGTTTGAAGAACTTTCCGTGATCGTCGAGCATTGCCACCGGGCCGGTGTCAAGGATGCCCACCTGCCGCTGCATGCCTTGCTCAGCCGGCATGGCATGGCTGCCTTTGCCATTCCAGAACCGGATCAGGTCAGTGAAGATGATTTGTCGCAGACCGTATGCCGCGTCATGAGTCGTGTTGGCGATGTGGCCGAAGCGGTATCAACTGCCCTGCTGGACGGCGTGATCACCGATGCCGAAGCCGACTTGATAGAAAGAGAATTCCAGAGTGCGCTAACCGTGCTGGGTGAATGGCGTGCACGCATTCGTGCCCATCACCGCCAAAGAGACTAGGGCGTGTTGACCTAGACATCATGTATTTGACCTGCAGGCAAGCAGGTCCGCGCAGAACGTGTTTGCTCTTTGATATGGCAATTTATGCTACCTAAGCAAACATTTAACAAGTCGCCAATTTTGCCCAGCAGCATTTTCTCTGCTGCTTTACAATGGGGGTCTGCGTCAATCCCAAACTGCCACCATCATGTCCACTGAACCAACGAGCCAGCGGCCCTCATCCCTTACGGATTTGTATATCTCATTTACTCTGCTGGCATTGCAAGGATTTGGCGGTGTACTCGCCATCGTGCAGCGTGAACTGGTGGAACGCAAACGCTGGCTGACTGCAGAAGAATTTGTCGAAGACTGGGCCGTGGCGCAGATATTGCCGGGGCCGAACGTCGTTAATCTTTCGATGATGATAGGCCATCGTCACTTTGGTTTGCCGGGTGCCATGACGGCACTGGCTGGCATGCTGTCCATCCCGTTGCTGCTGGTACTAGTACTGGCGGTGATCTATGCCCAGTTTGCCCAATACCCGAGCGTAGTCGGTGCCTTGCGCGGCATGAGTGCCGTCACTGCCGGCCTGATCATCGCCACCGCATTAAAACTGATACCGGCATTAAACAGTAACCCCATGGGCAGAAACATCGCGCTGGCTTTCAGTGCGGTCTGCTTTGTCGGCATCGCCCTGTTCCGCCTGCCACTTGCGTATGTCTTGCTGGTGCTGGGCAGCATCGCCTGTGCCCTGGTTTACCGGAGATTGAAATAATGCCGGATACCGCCCACACCGTCTTACAGATTTCCCTGGACTGGAACGACTGGCTACAGTTATTCATGCACTATATGATGCTGTCGTTGTTATCGATAGGTGGAGCCGTTTCCACGCTGCCGGACATGCATCGCTATCTGGTGGCGCAACAGGGCTGGCTGACGGATGCCCAGTTCAATGCATCGGTATCCATAGCCCAGGCGGCACCGGGCCCGAATGTACTGTTCATCGCCCTGATGGGCTGGAATGTGGGCATGAATGCCGGTGGCATGTGGACCGGTCTGCTGGGTGTGCTGGTCACCATGACCGGCATCCTGTTGCCCAGCACCACGCTGACTTATATGGCGGCCAGCTGGGGCCACGCCAACCGTGAACTGCGCAGCGTGCGCGCATTCAAGTTGGGCATGGCTCCCATCGTCATTGGCCTGTTGCTGGCCACTGGCTGGATCATGGCCGCCTCGCATAACCAGGCGGCACAGGACTGGCCCTTGTGGCTGTTGACACTGACATGCGCCGTGGTGGTCTGGCGCACCCGCCTGCATCTGTTATGGCTGCTGGGTGCGGGTGCCATTCTGGGCTGGTTTGGCCTGATCTGAAGTGGCACTGTGTTGTACTCATTCATCACACAAAACCCAGGTTGCGTGCACTGACATTGTAGTTGACCAGGTTTGGTAACAGCGTCAGCAAATCACTGTCCGATACGCCCAGCCATTTGCCCAGCGTTGCCGCATACTGATCGACGGAAGTCGTCGGCAGCAGGCGGCCCTGGCCCACATCGTCCGGCCCATTGTTTGCCACGATGGGTGCGGTACCATAATAGCGCTGGCCATTCACCGCACCACCCAGCATGAAATGCATGCTGCCCCAGCCATGGTCAGAACCATCATTATTGCCACTCAGGGTGCGGCCAAAATCAGAAGCCGTAAAACTGGTGACCTTGTTGGCCACGCCCAGTTCCTGGGTCGCTGCATAAAAAGAGGACAAGGCGTCGGCCACGCTGCTCAGCAAACCAGGGTGAGTGGATACCAGGCCGTCATGGGTATCGAAGCCACCCATCGATACAAAAAACACCTGGCGTTTTGCACCCAGCGCGCTGTTGCAGGAAATCATGCGCGCCACCATTTTCAATTGCTGGGCCAGATTATTGTTTTCATCAAATGAGGTGGTAATGGCCGGTGCGCCAGCCAGTGCTGATGTCAACACACCATTCGCATCAATGGAACGTTTGCTGACACGTGTATATTCATTTTCAAACAAATGCGTGCGGTTTTGCGTCACCAGGTTTTGCAAGGCTGCGGAACAGGCGGCCGAACCAAACAGCGGTGCCTGCAAGCCACTCAGCGGTACCGAACCATTGGTCGATACCTGATACTGCACCGCCGTCTTGCCCGATAAATACACTGCATTGCCAGACACATTGACACAGGTGAAGGTGGCATTGCCATTCCCGGACTGGAACAGGTCACCCATGCGGCCACCCCAGCCAGAGGTCGCCCCTTCGGGTGCGGATGACTGCCATACCGATTGCTGGTCATTGTGTGAAAACAGCTTGGGTGGCAAGGGCACGGTCTTGTTGCTATATTGCAGTTTGCTGGTGGGCTGTACCAGCGTGCCCACGTTCAGTAACACGCCCATCTTGCCGGCATTGAAAATCGGCAGTAAGGGTGCCAGTTCAGGTGCCAGCGCATACTGGTGGCTGACACCGGCACTATCCAGCGGTACCGCCAGCGGGTTCAATACAGTGCCACCCAGGCTGTCGCGGCTATACGCGAGGGTAGGGCGCAATTGATAATAGGCGTTGTAATTGCTGCTGTCATACGGCACCAGGGTATTGCCATAATCATTGCCGCCATACAGAAAGACGCAGACTATGGCTTTGTAGTCATTGGCATTGGCGGCAGAAGCTTCGGCCATGGCAGCCAGGTTCAATGCCCATGGCGTAGCCACACCGGCTATCGACAAGGCGGAAGCGCGCTGTAAAAAAGCGCGGCGGGATGCATTCATCGTGGTTGGATTTTTCATGATGGATTCCGGTTATTGTTTTGCTTGTGGCTTCATTTAAGAACGATGAATTCCGGTGCCGCTAACACCAGGGTCAATGCCGCATACACGCGCTGCTTGCGCCGGGTATCGGTACCCGCCGGCATGCTGTCAATTGCCGCGCGCAAGCTCAACAAGGTATCGCTGCTCAATTCACCCGACGCCAGCACCAGGTTGATTTCATCCAGCAAGGCACCGGCGGTATCGGCCAATGGCAACAAGCCGCTATAGTCGGCACCCACATCGCTGACGCCGTTGCTGACCGCACGCTGCATGTAATTGACATAGCCAACCACCGAGGATTCATTGGTGATCTGGAATTCTGGTGCCACCAAGGAGGCGGTCGCAATGGCGCTGTTTGGCGGCACATAACCAGGCCGGAAAAAATTGAATACCGAAGGTGAACGCAAAGGGCTTTGTCCCAGCTTGGTCGCCGGGTCCGTGGTGTTACCAATATTCCATATGTCATTGGCGGCCGTCGCCTTATAGGCACGCGCCCACCCCAGGAAGCGCAGCATGGGTTCACGCAGTTTGCCAAACTGCACATCGCTGAGGTTCAGGCTGTTGCGGGCCTCACTGTCCAGCAAGACCGCGCTGACCACTGCTTGCAGATTACCCTTGGTGCCAGTGCCATCGTTATTGAACACCGCCGCCACCCTGGCCACATACGCAGGCGCAGGATTGCTGGTCACCAGCCTTTGTATCAGTTGACGGCTGATGAACGGTGCCACATTCGGATGCGCAAAAATAATATCCAGCGCCGCCTTCAGTGCATCTGCACCACTCAGTCCGGCGGGCACGGTATTTTTCAAAAATGTTGAAGCTCCGGTTTCATGCCGGCTGGCGATTTGCAGCATGGGGCGACGCATGAAATCCGGCGTATCTGCCTTGCCACCAGCCAGGTCAAAATCCCAGCCGGTGAAGATGCGGGCCAGACCGGTAATGTCGTCCAGCGTATAGGTTTCTATGGGCTTGCCATCGTCCAGGCGCGGCATACCGTCGATGTTCAGTTCCAGCAGGCCGATGCTGAACAACTGCATCAATTCACGCGCATAATTTTCATCGGGCAGCGCCCCGGTGACGGGGTTATATTTGGTATTGCCGCGAAAGGTCAGGTATTGCCCCATGGCCGGACTGGTAGACGCCAGTTGCAGCAGATCGCGATAATTACCAAAGCAATTGGTTTCCAGCATATCCAGCCAGGCCGCCGCAGAAAATGCTTTCCAGCCGCCACCGATCAGGCCATCAATCGATATCACGACGATTTCCGACAAGGCCAGTGTGACGCGTTGGCGCAGGGTATCGGGTGAACTGATGAGCTTGCGCCAGGCCGTCGAATCAAAACCCGCCTGGGAATTGCGGTAGGTGGCGTCATTCAGGCCCTTGGATACCAGCCAATCCCAGCGGCTGCCATTACCGGGCAGCTTGAACTGTTCTTCCAGCCAGCCAGCATAACCCAGCGCCTGGACCCGGGCAATCTGTTCGCGACTGGCCCCCAGGCTGGCCTGGGCCAGGAAGCGCGAAGCCTCAGTGGCGGAAATACTGACAGAAGGGGCCGCTGACGGCGCGGGCGCCGGTGGTGCCCCGGCCGCCTGGCCTGTCTGGCCAGCCGCCGCATTCGCAGACGAACTGTCAGCACCACCACCGCAGGCAGCCAGCAAGGCGCTGGATGCCAGGGCGGCAGCGGTCAGGGCCGCATTGGTTTTGCCATCCTGATCATAGTTCATGTCAACAAACCCGTCCTGATCCAGGTTGCGGTCTGTCTTCACACTTGTAAATTGCCCGTCCATGTTTTTGTCCCCGGTTGAAAATCAGGCTGGCTTGCGCAGGCTGATTTGACTGAATTCCTGATTTCTACATTAGAGGAAACCACCGAAAATCCCATTACAGATTTGTAAGCAGTTGTCAGGAGATGTGAGGATTTTGCTTATATTTAAGCAATAAGCATCCGTAAACATGAAACTGGCTGCGGCATTTGTTACACTTTCACTTTCCGTCGTATGGTGGAAACTGGAAATACCCACCATAGACAATCTTTGTTACAGGCGTAAAGCATAGTTTGAGGTATGCTTGCCACCTTGAAATTCCGCATACCGGTTCACTGCCCATGAAGTTGAGTATAGAAGCGCCAGAAGATGAAGTTTCCCTACCGGGTGAAATTCATTTACACATCCGGTTCCGTCCTGCCAGCATGTTCGGCATCTTGCTGGCATTGATCATCCATGCGCTTTTGCTTTATTTCCTGTTGAACATGAGCGTTCTCAAGAAAAAAAAGGGCGAGAATGCAGGTTCAGACAACCCCATTGTCTTGCTGATGGATAAGACGACACTGGCACCCAAACAAGCCACTTCGCAGAACAAGCAGAAGGTGGAACCAAAGCCTGTGCGTACCCCACCAACCAGAAACACCATCACCCAGCCTAAACTGCCACCCGTGGTTGCCGTCACCGAACCCACCATCGTGCAGCCCCCGCCCCCGCAGGTCAATGCGCCGCCAGAAATGGATATGATGGCCATGGTCAACGCCGCCCGTGAACGCCGCCGTGCCGCCGAAACCGCCGCCGCCCAGGAAAACGAAGGTGCCCGTCAGGCAGGCCGTGGCATGTCACCACAAGAAGTGGCCGAAGCCAATGTCCGCCGCAGCATGCAACAAGCCCAGGGCAAGGGCGGCAGCGGCGTGTTTGAACTGATCAGCACCAGCACCCGGATGGCATCTTTCTCTTTCCGCGGCTGGAATACCCGTTCCATTCCGTCTGGTGGCAAACAGTTCTTTGAAGTTGACGCCGGCCTGGGCGGTGACGTCCACCTGGCCGTCGTCCGCCGCATGATAGAAATCATACGCATGGAATACAAGGGCGATTTCAGTTGGGAATCAAGACGCCTGGGCCAGGTCGTCCGCAAATCGGCACGCCTGGAAGACAGTGCTGAGCTGGAAAGCTTCTTGTTGAAGGAGTTTTTTCCTTAAGCAAGGTCGTATGTCAGGGGCTAGTATTTTGCGCTTCCTACAAAATATCCCCCAGGTCTGCCGTCTTCTATTTAGGGTACGGTAATGTGATTTTTTGTTCGCTACAAACAAACTCATAGTGAGTCAACGCATCACGCATTTGTTCGCAAATTTCACCCGGTTCAATATCTAGATCGTCGATACGATTACTACGTAATAACAGCTGCAGATTTTGTAGGCGAATGACTAAACTATGTAAGCTATCCCCCTGAAATACTATGCCGGGATATTTTCTTTCTACAAGCTGCACGACAGCAAAATTTGTCGGTTTGCTCAGCAACGTCACTCTCTCACTCATTTCGCTAACTCCAACAAAAATATAGCAGTTCATTTACATGCTGTATTTGAAAAACAAAGGTCAGCTGACCACCTCATAGGTAGTAATGCTCATCGTCAACGGAAGGTTAAAGAATCTTGCAAAGAATTGCTTTGAAAAAAATCCTACATAGGTGAAAGTTTCGCCTTAAACAAGTTGATATTTTCCGCAGAAATCTGATAGTCCCGGTAAATTAAGTCATTAAACTTCAGTTGATTCGGCCGCACGTCCCCCATCTCTTCAAGATAATACTTAAATTGGTCTACGCTTTGAATTTCGCTATAATTTGAGCACAAAGTTACCAGCACTTGCTTCCTCGCGCCACCATGAATTATCAAAAATCGAGTTATCTGATAAATTGCGATGTCATGCCCTTTTGATAGTTCATACAATTTTCTGTACTCTTCTATCTGCATTCCAAGAAGATATGGCAGCCCGCATAAAAAGAAGGCCTCGAAAACACTAGACGCCAAACGATCAGATAAGTCAGCCAAAAGCACTACTTTGTGTTCTTGCAAAAAGATACTCTGCATTATGCCTTCCAGTTCGGAATACGCTCTTCTTTTTACACTATCAGTTATTTTCCTTGCGAAAAATTCGAGTTCCGTTGCTGTTTGCATCCCCATCATCCAATTAGGTTTGATATAGAAATCCCTGTTTGCCGCGCGAATGTTAGAACTGCCCCAGTTTTAAGCAGGCACGTCTGCCATGTTTTTGTTATTTACGGTAATGCTAAGGGGAAGAACTAAAATTTTGATGCCCCGTATTGAAATCTCTGACTACCAATTCTCACTCCCGCGCCAGCCAGTCACTGCGCAACAAACCATACAGCGCTGTATCCGACACCACACCGTCAATGATCCAGCGTTCGCGCAAGAAACCTTCGCGGATAAAGCCCAGTCTTTCCAGTGACTTGGCTGAATTAAGATTACGCGGGTCTATGTCGGCTTCGACGCGGTTCAGGTTCATTTCATTGAAGCCGTAATTCAGCAGGGCGACCAGGGCTTCATGCATATAGCCCTGCCCCCAGGCGGCGGCATCCATGTCGTAACCAATTTCGGCACGGCGGCAACCCGCATCAAGGTGGAACAGGGTGCAACTGCCGAGGAAGGCCTGGTCAGTCTTGCGTATTAATCCCAGACGCAGGAATTCGCCCTTGGGCATGGCGGCCTGGTCACGCTCGACCATGGCGACGGCCTGGGCAATGTCTGTCCATGGCGCTGTGCTCATGTAAAGCATGACATCCGCATTTGAGCGTATGCGCAGGATGTCAGCAGCATCATCCAGACATAGGGGGCGCAAATGCAGACGTGCAGTGTCGATGGTGACTTGGTCGAAAGCGGGCATGTAAGACTTTCAGGCAAAGAATCGTATACAAATTATAACCGCGCGTGACGGGACAGGGTTACGGTAAAGTCTACGTACTTTGACAGATAGAAAATCCAACCTCCAACGATACAGATCCGGCGTTCCACCTACTCAGATAACAGAAAGCAGGAGTCAGCTCTAACGATATTCTCGCCACATCTATGCCAAGCATTTGGTAGTGAATTCTGGTGGTGTGCGTAGTCTGGCAACAGACTTCAACATTTCATCAATGCCGGTTAGTGGAATGTTATCCGGTAATCGAATTGCATCAGTCTCCATCATCAATATCATAGAAAATGGCACATCCGTAGAGAGCAGCTTGGTCACTATGGATTCGAAATGATATCGTTCGTTTGCAGTTGGTTAGTCTGGTCGCGGCGAGAACAGAAGTATGAACTTTATTTTCCCATCGTTGAAACTGATTAACTTTCGTTCCGCAATCGTTCGGTTCCAACTTCGAATGCGGCCACCCAAAATATCGGGAGCAAAGAATTCAGTCAAAGTGTCTTTGTCTACCGTGAATCGCCCAGCAGAGCAACTCGGGTCACAATCCCCGACATGTGGGGCACGACCACGTTTAGCAAGTTCCAATAGGTCGTCAGTGGCAGTTTCTGTGAAAGCCCAGAAATCAAATGCTTGATCACGGTAACAGCTAATCCAATCGCCATTGGCGTAGTAACGCACGTAGTGAAAACGCACACCATACATGCGCACACCGGCATGCCACTCCTCCCAGTCCCTAGGACCAGAGGCATAAAAACCATCATATAAAACCGTATCTGTCACAATCAACACCTTGTAAAGTGAATCAAAAAGATAGGATTTGAAGGTCGTAAAGCGCAATTCGTGGGGTAGCATTGGCGAGCACGCGACCATCCTGCAAATGTTGCATCCACACATTTTCTACCTTGTGGGCGATTACGCGCCCCTACACTGGCTGATCATATCCGCAGTCATTTTCACTTGCCTATTCCATCTTCCGTGGGTACGCCGCTATTTCAAATTGGATGACTAAGTTTCCTGTCGTGTCCGAAATTATTGGACCACTACATCCCTATATCCACAAAACAGGATTGCAAAACGGGCAGAAGATGGGGAGCAAGCAGTCTCGACTACTCAAGTCATTGCTCTTCGAAATCAAAGTTCATATTCAATCCTTCTTTGGATAAAAATAATAATTGCTTTCCTTTTTTTGAAAAGGCAAAAATTCCTTTATCACTCATCGTTATTTTTATAAGCGAAGAATTTGTGCCTCGAAAAATTGCCAAATGCCACTTTGAATCGCTTTCATCTTTAACGTAGATGTAAATACTTTTCCGAAAAACGCCGTACCCAAAATCAACTGTTATAGCTAGTATTTTCTTTTCAAAACCATCAAATTCGTTTATTTCGGAAAATCCATACTCAGAATTTATTCTATCGACAATGATACTTTTTTCGACGCCAGAAATAATCATATGGTCACCAGCCTTTGCCAAATAAGGACACAAGGCCAATAAAAATAAAGCTTTAATGCATAACGATTTAGCACACATAGTGGAGGGCATGGTTGTGAATTATCAGGGCTACCGTCAGATGAATAAGTTTAAGGCGCCCCCCCAAAGGAGGCTTCCCTGCTTAAACGGAGGTTTCAGATCAATGACACCTGAATGGTGCGATAGGCTTAGTATCCAATAAATTGTCATATCAGCCACTCAAAAGAGGCAGCTTGCTTAAATAGTTCTGTCCTGCCGTATGCCATATATTTTGTCGAAATGCTGCAGAGATTTCATTGTTTCTGCTGATCTGAGCTCTTCGTCTTGTTCACCTGCATTTCAAACTGGCTTACTTTGCCGCAGTACATAAGCCCACCCACGACGCAAGACCTTCAACAACTTCTGCAACCACCCCGTCGGCTCGGTTTGCTGTATCAGCAATTCACTCGCCTCCAGCGCCTGAACTTCTACCCAGCCATGGTGTTGGGCTTGATAAGACATTCCCGCGCTAAGCCGGGTGTCCACTTGCCAGGCCACGCCTTCGAGGAACTGGGGGGCTGCCTGTATCTGCAATTGACCGGATTGCAGATGCAGGCTGCTGCCTGCCACTAGCAAGCAATGCAGACGCTGGCCTGGCCGGATTTTGTGGAGTTGCATGATGGTGCTCCTGGATGATAGCGATGGTTGATGTGCTTTCAGGATAGGTCTTGGCGGTCATGTCGCACAGACACAGAAAAAGCCTATCTGTATCGCATCAGGCAATCGTTTTATAATCTGTTATCGTGCAGATAGGCTTAAACTGTATCTGTGCAGGGCGGCTTAAACATCCCATGATGAGACTATGCAAACCATCCCGCTTTATCGGCAACTGGCCGACCACTACCTGAATGCGATACGTTGCGGTACGCTGAAAGTGGGCGACCGCATGCCGTCGGTGCGCAAGCTGATGCAGGTGCATGGTGTCAGCCTGTCTACCTCATTGCAGTTGTGCCGCCATCTGGAAACCGAAGGCTGGCTGGAGGCGCGTCCGCGTTCCGGCTATTTCGTGCGGCAGCCACGGCGGGTGCGGCTGATACCGGCGCAGGAACCAACGGTGGGCAAACTGATCGACCCGGCGCAGTTTGTCGGCATCCATGAAAGGGTGTCTGAAATCATTTCCCAAGGGCAACGGGCGGTCAAATGCAATCTGGCGCGGGCAACCGGCGGGCCGGCCCTGTACCCGCATCAGCAATTGCGCAGCCTGACTGTCAGTACCCTGCGGCGCTATCCAGAATTGTTGACCAAGCCGATTTCTCCTGGTGGCAACCGTGAACTGAAAGCGGCACTGGCCAAACGCGCTCTGGATTGCGGCATCAGCATTTCTGCGGATGAAGTGGTGATCACCAATGGCTGCATAGAAGCACTGAACCTGGCACTGCGTGCAGTGGCGCAGGCTGGTGATGTCATCGCCGTGGAATCGCCGACCTTTTATGGCTTGTTGCAGGTACTGGAAAGCCTGGGCATGAAGGCGCTGGAAATTCCCACCAGCCCCAGCACCGGGATTTCACTGGAAGCGCTGGAACTGGCGATGCGCACCTATGACAATATCAAGGCGGTGGTGGTGGTGCCGCATTTGCAAAATCCGCTCGGCAGCATCATGCCGGAACAACACAAGCAAAGGCTGGTGGCCCTGTGCGAAGCACAGCAGATTCCCCTGATCGAAGATGATTCGTATAGCGCGCTGGTGGATGGTGACAAGATACCGACCGCACTCAAGCACTGGGACCATAGTGGCAATGTGATTTTTTGCGCGTCGGTACATAAAATCCTGGCACCTGGCCTGCGGGTGGGCTGGATATTGGGCGGGCGCTGGCAAGCCAGGGTCAATATGCTCAAATATGCGCATACCCGCTACAACGAAGAATTGTCGCAGATCGTTGCGGCAAGCTTCATACTGTCATCGGCCTATGACCGTCACCTGCGGAAACTACGTAGCACGCTGGCCCAGCAAAGGGAAAGAACGGCAGAGGCCATCGCCACCTATTTTCCCGAAGGCACGCGCATGAACACGCCTGCCGGTGGGGTATCGATCTGGGTAGAAATGCCGCCCAACACCTCATCCAAGGCAGTATTTGACGCCGCTCTGGAACAAAGCATCCTGGTGTCGCCGGGATTGTTGTATTCGAATTCAAATCGTTTTGATCATTTCCTGCGCATTAACTGCGGCATGCCCTACACCCAGGATCTGGATGACGCCATGCGCACTCTGGGGCGTATCATCCAGCACAAGGCCCATCTCAAACAGCATATTGCGGCCTGATTTACCCCTCGTGTAGTCTCCTGCAGACTCGTCATTCCTGCGGTTGTGTTAGCAGCATCTGCGTACTATGCTGTTACCAGTGCCGTGACAATTTTTTCGGATGCCTCTTTTTCGTGCACCTGGCTGTAGCTGTGGAAAGCCACAATTGTGCGTTAATGCGACATTTTCGATAATGGCGCCATCGACGGAAATTAATTCCGCGTCTTGCCCGCCAAAATCTTTTTCAGAAAAGCGGGATTTAATGACATCCAACGGAGACCAAGGATGAAATCTCAGCCACTCTACAAATCCCTCTATTTCCAAGTCATATCCGCCATTATTTTGGGCGTATTGCTTGGTCATTTTTATCCAGAATCCGGCGCTTCCATGAAGCCGCTGGGCGATGGATTTATCAAACTCATCAAAATGATGATCGCCCCGATCATCTTCTGTACCGTCGTTGTCGGTATCGCCGGCATGGAAGACATGAAGAAAGTCGGCAAGACCGGCGGCATGGCCCTGTTGTATTTTGAAGTTGTCAGTACCCTGGCACTGATCATAGGTCTGATCATTGTCAACGTCGTTCAACCTGGTGCGGGCATGCATATCGATGTCCACACATTAGATGCCAAGAGTGTTGCCGCGTATGCTGGTCCAGGGAAAATGCAATCGACTATAGAATTTTTGATGGCGATGATTCCTACAACGATAGTTGATGCATTTGCCAAAGGTGAAATTCTTCAAATCTTGTTGTTTGCCTTGTTTTTTGGTTTCGCGCTGCACCGCTTCGGTGGACGTGGAACAATGATCTTTGATTTTGTCGAAAAATTCTCACATGTCTTATTCGTCATCGTCGGCTACATCATGAAAGTTGCTCCTATCGGTGCGTTCGGTGCGATGGCTTTTACGATAGGTAAATACGGTGTAGGTTCTCTGGTGCAGTTGGCTTACCTGATGGCGACTTTCTATGCTACATGCCTGATCTTCATCTTCGTTATACTTGGTACCATCGCTAAATTGCATGGCTTCAGCATTTGGAAATTTATCAAATACATCAAAGAAGAATTGCTGATTGTATTGGGTACGTCTTCATCCGAATCGGTCTTGCCACGCATGATGGCGAAACTGGAAAATCTGGGCGTGAAAAAATCCGTGGTTGGCCTGGTGATCCCTACCGGTTATTCCTTCAATCTGGATGGCACTTCGATTTACCTGACCATGGCAGCAGTATTTATTGCCCAAGCAACTGACACACCACTGTCGCTGATACAGCAACTAAGCTTACTGGGCTTCTTGCTTATTGCATCCAAAGGTGCCGCAGGAGTTACCGGCAGTGGCTTTATCGTACTGGCAGCAACCCTGTCTGGGGTTGGTGGCATCCCGGTTGCCGGCCTGGCTCTGATCCTGGGTATAGACCGTTTCATGTCGGAAGCACGTGCCCTGACCAACCTGATCGGCAATGGTGTCGCCACCATCGTCGTCGGTAAATGGGGTAATGATGTGGATATCCTGAAGATGCAAAAGCGTCTGAACAATGAATCATCAGAAGAAGCCGATGATCCTGAACTGGTGCTGGACCAGACACAACTGCACATGACAAACCAGCGTTGATCATGGACGCAGGCAGTAACAGTGAAAAAGCGGACTTGAAGTCCGCTTTTTTGTTTTTGTTGTTTTTGTTGTTTTTGCTTTCGTTATTTCTATTTTTATTTCAGGCTTTACGCAAATGCCGCATTGCCAGAGTCAGCGCCATCACCTGTACCGTAGCGGCCAGAAAGAAGGGGGCTCCCAGCAAGACGCTGCCCTTGGCCATATGGCTGACCTGACCCACCAGGGAAGTTCCTATCAGGGTCGCAAACACACTCATGATACTGGCCAGGCCAGTCAGTGAGCCCATGGCGATGCCTTGCGAGCGCGCATCCACGGCGCGTGAGAAAAAACCCTGCAAGGCGGGGCCGGCAGCAAATGCCAGCACATTGCACAAGATCAGCACATACATCATCCAGCCCTGATTCGCCAGGCCATACATGGTCAGGGCAATGGCAGAAGAAGCCAGGCCTATCAGCACGGCATTCGCATCACCAACACGTTTGATGTAGCGGCCCAGAAATACACCCTGCATCAGCACACTGGAAATACCCACCATGAACAGCGACAAACCATTTTGCATCGGTGTCCAGCCAAAGCGCAATTCGGTAGACAAGACCCAGGTGGTCTGCAGGGTGAACTGGGCAAACATGGTCAGTGCATACACCCAGACCAGGGCACCGACACCACTGAGATGCGATAAACCACGCAAACCGGCAAAGGGATTGGCAGCAGAAATATGAAAGGCTTTGCGATGATCTGGTGGCAGGGATTCTGGCAAGGAAAAATAACCATACACCACGTTCGCCAGCGATACCGTCGCCGCCAGGTAAAACGGATAGTGGATATGGGCTTCACCCAACACCCCACCGATGACCGGGCCACAGATAAAGCCCAGGCCAAACATGGCACCGATCTTGCCCAGTGCCTTGCTGCGGTTTTCTGGGCTGGACACGTCGGCGATATAGGCATTTGCTACCGACAGGTTACCGGCAGTCACGCCACCGATGGCGCGTACCACCAGCATCCAGTAAATACTGGTGACCTGGGTCAGCAAGAGAAAATTCAGGCCCAGGCCGAATACGCAGGTCAGCAATACCGGACGACGGCCAAAGCGGTCGCTGAGCGCCCCTATCATGGGCGCAAAGACAAACTGCATGACGCCATAGATGGCGACAATGGCCCCATACCAGTACGCCTGACTGTCTGCCTGGCCGATGTAGCTGCCCACCAGGCGCGGCAAGACGGGAATGATGAGCCCTATGCCAAGAATATCCAGAAACACGGTAATCAATACAAACCGCACATTGGTCGGTAGCGGCGTGGCCGCATCAAGCTGCTCAGGGTTCGTCATATCTGCTGACCTTCAGGCGGAATATTCAAAGCGCAATAGTATATGATTACCGCTAGACACATTCGCCAGGAGGACAATATGGCTTTGTTTGACCACTTTCTCATCATTGCCTTGCTGGTCGCCATCAGTGCATTTTTTTCCATGTCAGAAATTTCACTGGCCGCCGCACGCAAGGTAAAACTGCAAATACTCGATGCAGAAGGCGAGCCACGCGCAGCCAGGGTGCTGGCATTGCAACAGGAACCCGGACACTTTTTCACCGTAGTGCAAATCGCCCTGAATGCGGTCGCCATCCTCGGCGGTATTTTGGGTGAACAGGCGCTGACACCGTATATTTCCAGGTTGTTCATCTCCATAACTGGCCTCAACACCTGGGTGGAAACTGCCAGCTTCGTGACGTCCTTCCTGTTCGTGACTTCGCTGTTTATTTTGTTTGCCGATCTCATGCCCAAGAAGATTGCCATGATTTCGCCGGAAGCCGTGGCCATGCTGGTGGTCAGCCCGATGCTGATGTGCGTGCGCCTGTTCAAGCCGCTGGTCTGGGTTTTCAACGGCCTGTCCAATCTGCTGCTGCGCATGCTGAATCTGCCGACTGAAAGAAATGAGAAAATTACCTCGGATGAAATCTATGCCATGGTGGACGCCGGGGCCGAGGCCGGTGTGTTGCAAGAACGTGAACACCATATGATAGGCAATGTGTTCGAACTGGAAAGCCGTACCGTGCCATCGGCCATGTCACAGCGCGACAGTATTGTCTTCTTCACCCTGCAGGATACGGATGTGGTGATCAGGCAAAAAATCGCCGACCATCCGCATACCAAGTTCCTGGTATGTGATGGTCATATCGACAATGTGGTCGGCTATGTCGAATCCAAGGATATTCTCAAGCGTGTACTGACCAACCAGGCGTTTTCCAAGGTGCAGGAATTGTCCATACGCACCGCCCTGGCGGTACCGGATTCATTGACCCTGTCGGAAATGCTGGAACATTTCAAGGGTACACGCGAAGATTTTGCCGTCATCCTGAATGAATATGCACTGGTGGTCGGCGTGATTACGCTCAATGACGTGCTGAGTACGTTGATGGGCAATCTGGTCCATCCCTTCATGGAAGACCAGATCGTCCAGCGTGATGCCAATTCCTGGCTGATCGATGGTGCCACCACGATAGAAGATGTGTGCCGTGCACTCGATATTGATACCTTGCCTGAGCAGGGCAGCTATGAGACTATTGCCGGTTTCATGATGACCATGCTGAAGAAAATACCCAAGCGTACCGATTACGTCATGGTGGGCTTGTATAAGTTTGAAGTCGTCGATATTGATCATTACCGTATCGATCAATTATTGGTAGTACGCCTGTCTTCCATGGAGGCAGCGCCATCCACTTGAGAATATGATCATCATCCCGCCTGGCAGGCTTGCCGGGCAGATCGCTGGAACAGTGTGTTCTGAGTCATTGGTTTTTTGTCAGGAAGTTTCATGTCGCAAGCATGTGGAGTAGATTTTGGTACCTCAAATTCAACGGTAGGCTGGCATCGCCCAGGCCAGTCAGCACTGTTGCAGCTTGAAGAAGACAAAGTCACTCTGCCATCCGTGGTATTTTTCAATGTCGAGGATGATGAAGTCACTTACGGCAGGGCGGCGCTGAGCAATTACCTGGCTGGTTATGAAGGGCGCCTGATGCGTTCCATGAAAAGCCTGCTGGGTACCAGCCTGATGGATGGACAGACTGAAGTGCAGGGCAAGGCCCTGCCTTTTCGCCACTTGCTGGCGCAGTTTATCGGCGAATTGAAACAACGGGCAGAAAAATCTGCAGGCATCCGGTTTGACCGCGCCGTGCTGGGTCGCCCCGTGCATTTTATCGATGATGACAGCAAGGCCGATCAACTGGCCCAGGATACCCTGGAAGAAATCGCCCGTGCTGCCGGCTTTACAGAAGTACAGTTTCAGTTTGAACCGATCGCCGCCGCCTTCGACTATGAATCGCGCATAGAAAAGGAAGAGCTGGTCCTGATTGCCGATATTGGCGGTGGTACTTCGGATTTTTCCCTGGTGCGCCTGTCACCGCAACGCGCCAGCAAGATCGAACGCAAGGACGATATCCTGGGCAATGGCGGCGTCCATCTCGGCGGCACCGATTTCGACAAATACCTGAGCCTGACCCATGTCATGCCCCTGCTTGGTCTGGGCGGACGGCTGGGTACGCAAATCGAGGTGCCATCCAGCTATTACTTCAACCTGGCCACCTGGCACACCATCAACCTGGCCTACACACAAAAAGTCTGGCGTGAATTGCAGGAAGTCTATCGCGACATCAACAATGCCGATCTGCGCCTGCGCTTTGAACGCCTGCTGCGCCTGGTGGAAGAACGCGATGGTCACTGGCTGGCGATCCGCTCGGAAGAAGCAAAAATATTATTATCGGATCAACAAGCCATCAGCCTGCCGCTGGATAGACTGCGCAGCAAACAAAGCACGCCGCCCTGCCTGCTGGAACTGGATCAGGCTGGATTGCAAACGGCCATTTCACAGCTGACCATACAGATAGGCGACACCGTCAACACCGTACTGCAAGCAGCACAGGTCAGGCCGGATCAGGTCGATACCGTTTTCTTTACCGGCGGCTCCAGCGGTGTACGTGGCTTGCGCCAGCAAATTGCCAGCATCGTACCAACTGCGCGCAAGGTCGAGGGTGATCTGTTTGGCAGTATCGGTTCTGGCCTGGGTCTGGACGCAGCACGCCGCTTTGCCTGACGCTGAAGCTGGACGCCAATTTCACCATTCCTCACAATAATCTGTGGCTGGCGAAACAAAGCGGCAATTTTTTACTGTCCTAGCAGTAGCAAACTTACCTATACTAGATCAACTCGCACTAGAATGCGTAGGCTAGTCTCCATGATGTAAGAACGTGTTTACGATCTGTAGCGAGCGGGCGTCAGCGGGGTAAGGGTAACAAAAACGCCGCGCAAAAAGCGGAATGTACTTTATAGTACATGAGCATTTTGAGCAGCGCATGAGCCCAGCGTGGACTCCGATTGCGCTCGCGCTTAAGATCGGAAACAGGTTCTAAGCCCTGAAGTATGAGTCCCAAACTGCAACAATGAACTTTTCTATCCGGAGAAGGCATGTCGAATGTGCAAGACGATGACGAATTATTCATCATAGAAGATACACCCGAACTCTCCGGAGATTCCAGGCGTGTGCGCCGTTGGAAAGTGGCGATTGTCGACGATGATGAAGATGTCCACAGTACGACCCGCTTCGCCCTGCAGTATGTGCAGATACTGAACCGCCCGCTGGAATTCATCCATACCTACTCCAAAGACGAAACCCGCAAAGTATTTGCGGCAGAAAGTGATATCGCCGTTGTATTGCTGGACGTGGTCATGGAAACTGAACATGCCGGTCTGGAACTGGTCAGTTTCATCCGCGACGATCTGGGCTGGGCCGATACCCGCATCATTCTGCGTACCGGCCAGCCCGGCTATGCGCCGGAAGAAGAAGCGATACGCGACTATGACATCAATGACTACAAAACCAAGAATGAACTGACGCGCAAGAAGCTGCTGACCTCGCTGACGGCGGCCATCCGTTCCTATGAACAGATACGTACGATAGACGCCAGCCGGCGCGGGCTGCACCAGATCATCACCTCCAGCGCTGCATTCACTTTTGACCATGGCATCAAGGCATTTGCCAGCGGCGTGATTACCCAGATTGCCGCCCTGTGTGGCGTACCGCCCGAAGGTTTGTTGTGTGCCCAGGGTGAATTGAATGAAATGGATGAAGAGGCAACACCCGAGATCTTCAATGTGATCGCCTCGGCCGGGCACTACAGCCAGTTGATGAATTGTCCGATTGAAAAAATTGACAACGTCAAGATACGGGAAGCACTGCGCCAGGTACTGACCAGGCGGGAGCCGCTGTTTGGTCCCTACAGCATGACCCTGTATTTTTCCGGACGCGGCAACCGGCCACTGGCTGCCTTTGTCGACCTGCCTTACCAGCTGTCAGAAATCAACCGTGATCTGCTGGAAGTATTCTGTGCCAATCTCGGTGTGTGCCTGGACAACCTGAGCCTGGTCAATCAACTCAAGAATCATGCGTACCGCGACCAGTTGCTGAAGTTGCCAAACCGCCTGAAATTTATCGACCAGATCAGCATGACACTGGAACAAAAACTGCCAGCGCAAATGGTGGCATTGCTGGACATTGATGATTTTGCCGAAATCAATGACGTACTCGGACATCATTATGGAGACCTGCTGCTGAAAACCGTGGCTGACCGCTTGCGCGACCAGTTGGGGGAGGGCGTGTTTTTTGCGCGTATATCGGGCGATGTGTTCGGCTTGCTGGGTGACCAGGATTTGCTGGAACCCGATACCCTGAAGCAGTTGTTTGCTCAACCATTTACGATAGAAGCCACCGCGCATTCGGTGTCCATGTCGATAGGCATGGTGGCACTGGAAGGCTATCACGGCGACGGTGCCGAACCACTGAAAGACGCCAGCATTGCCCTCAAGCGTACCAAAATGCATCAGCGAGGCAGTTGTACCGTGTTTACCCGCTCGATGGGTATAGAAATACGCGAACGCGCCACCATGATGCAGCATCTGCACACGGCCTTTGATGCCGAGCGTCTGTTTCTGATGTATCAGCCACAAGTCGATCTGGCAACTGGCCAGTTTACCGGCCTGGAAGCGCTGATACGCTGGCGCACTGACGAGGGCGTGCTGATTCCACCGAATGATTTCATTCCCCTGGCCGAATATTCCGGTCTTATCATCAGCCTGGGTGCCTGGGTATTGCGGACCGCCTGCTTCATGATGGTCAGGCTGCAAAAGGCCGGTATCGCGCCACGGCGCATGGGTGTCAATGTCTCAGTCGTGCAGTTCCGCCAGGATGATTTTATCGATATCGTCGAAAAAGCACTGAAAGAAAGTGGCCTGGCCCCGTCCAACCTGGAACTGGAAATTACCGAATCAGTCACCATGAGCAGCGCCGCCATGTTTGAAACCCGGCTCAGCAAGCTGCAAACCCTGGGTGTCAATATTGCGATTGATGATTTTGGCACTGGGTTTTCTTCTCTCAGCTATCTCGATAAACTACCGGTGGACAGGCTGAAAATAGACCGTGCCTTTGTGAACCAGATCGACACGCCGGAAGGCCCGCGCATTGCCGAACTGATCACCCAGTTGGGCAAAAAACTCGGCCTGCAAGTGATCGCCGAAGGGGTGGAACATGCGACCCACTGGGAAACCCTGGAAGCCATGGGTTGCCACGAAGGCCAGGGTTTTTTTATATGCCGCCCTATGATGGAAGAAAATCTTGTCGAATGGATCAACACCAAGGGCAACAGCATGCGTCCGCAGTAAACATCTGGCATCAAGACACCCAGACAGCAGGCTGCATTACATCCACATTGCCATCACCATTTCCCAAATAAAAATGCAGGCAGGCATTGCTGCCTGTCTGCATGGGTGTGATTAAGCGGGACTCAGTTTTTCTTGTCCATCATCGGTGGACGCCCGCTGCCGTCACGCTGCATGTCGTGGCCAGGACCAGCGTTGCCATGGTCACCCATGTGCGACATACGTTCGCGCATACGGGATTCCATGCGGCGATGGCTTTCATCAAAAATCTTTTGCTGCTCTGGTGTCAGTACAGCATAAAAAGTTTTCAATGCGGTCAGACGTGTCTGCATTTTCGCCAGATGCTCTTTCATTTTTTCCAGGCCTTTTTCCATGCGCTCCGGTGTGCTCAGTTTGGCCATTTCCTTATGATCCGGACGGGCTGGCATGGCACCAGGATTCATGGCATCGGTAAAGGTTTTCCAGGCCGGTTCCTGCGCTGCAGTAATTTTCAATTTATCATGCATTTCTGCCTGATGCTTGGCCATGCGCTCTTTCATCTTTTCGGCCCACTTGGCCGGGTCTACTGGTGTGCGGCTGTGGCTGGCATGATCACCTGCGGATGCTGCAGGAGGAGTGCTTTGTGCAAATGCACCAACGGCGATTCCCATCGTAATAACCGTCAAACCAAGAGCCAATTTTTTTTGTAAGGTATTCATAATTTTCGCTTTCTTAACAGACTGAACATACTCGCTGCCTTGTCTCCGGCAAACTATAAAACAGCGAGCAACCTGACTGTGACGTATTACCTTCAGGACCTGAGCCCAATCAGACAGGCAGGCCGTTTCAGCACTTGCCACCCATCTCATTTTGCTCACATCCCAGCATTGCTGCCTCAGACATGGAGCGTATCTTGCGGGACAGATGTAACCCAAAAATGTCGGTCTGGCCTCGCTTTGTATCGACGTGTAACAACCTGAAGTACCATACGATGGTATGTTACGTACTGTTTCCTGATCGGTTTATCATAACAAGCCGATACAAAATCTTCGTTTTCATAGCACGGACCAGGCTCATAATGAAACCCATGGACACACCAAATAAAATTCTGATTGTTGATGACGACCGCGACATCCGCAATTTGCTAGCCGATTATCTTGATAACAATGGCTATAGTACGGTCACCGCTGCCGAAGGCAATGCGATGTGGGCGGCCCTGCAAAATCAGCAAATTGACCTGATCGTGCTCGACCTGAACCTGCCAGGTGATGACGGCCTGACCCTGTGCCGCACCTTGCGCAGCAAATCGACCCTGCCGGTCATCATGCTGACTGCACGTGGCGAACCGCTGGACCGTATCCTGGGCCTGGAAATGGGCGCCGACGATTACCTGCCCAAACCGTTTGAACCGCGTGAATTGCTGGCGCGCATACGCAGCGTGTTGCGGCGCATCCAGAGCAATATCAATCCGCATACCGGCGAGGCCTTGCAAAAACTTAAATTTGCCGGCTGGACCCTGGATTTGACAGCGCGTCACCTGATCAGCCCGGATGATATGGTGGTGTCCTTGTCAGGCGCTGAATTCCGCATGCTGAACATCTTCCTGGATCACCCCAACCGTGTCCTGAATCGTGATCAGTTGTTGAACATGACACATGGGCGCGATGCCGATCCGTTTGATCGTTCCATCGATATTCAGATCAGCCGCCTGCGCCAGAAATTAAGGGAAGATGCGCGCTCGCCGCAAATCATCAAGACTGTCAGAAATGGTGGTTATGTATTGGCCGTGACCGTCGCGGTGGAGCAAGAATAATGAAAATTTTGTCATCGATGTGGGGCAGGGTATTTGCCATTCTTTTACTTGGTGTCGTTGCGTCCACAGCGCTGACCTGGTGGCTGGCGTTTGGCGAGCGCCAGAAGACCATTACCCAATATCGTGACTCGCATGCGGTGGAACGGGCTGAACAGCTGGTACTGGCGCTGGATGCGCTGCCAGAAGCCAATCGCGAAGCTTTTCTGACCACCGCGCCGCGTCTGGGCTTGCAGGTAGCGACACTGCCATCCGAAACATCGGACCAGGCGCCGCGCTCGGAATATGCAGCAGCCGTCAGCGAACGACTGGGCAAGACCTTTCGCGTGATGTCGCTGGCACAAGACCCGGCGTCCTGCCCACGCTCGGCGCAAAACATACAGACCAACCGCCTGCCCTGCGAAGCACTGGGCATTACCCTGCACGACGGCACGGCCTTGCGCCTGACCGTGTTGCCGCCGCGCAGTCCGGCCCCCCCTTTGCGACCAGACTTTATCCAGTATCTGTTCCTGTTCATGGCCAGCATTGCCATATTGACGTTTATAATCGCGCGTATGTCGATGCGCCCCCTGCAGCAGATGGCGCAAGCCGCCACTGCGCTGGGGCAAGACATCAACCGTCCGCCTTTACCAGAAAAAGGGGCTACCGAAATCCTGCAGGCAACCCGCGCCTTCAATGCCATGCAAGCCAGGATACGGCAGCACATTGCCCAGCGCACCCATATGCTGGCGGCCATCACCCATGATTTGCAAACCCCGCTGACACGCCTGCGCCTGCGTCTGGAAAAGGTCAAGGATGATGAATTGCGCGACAAACTGATAGAAGATTTGTCCGGTATGCAAATGATGATACGCGAGGGCCTGGACCTGGCCCGCAGCATGGATAGCAATGAAGCCCTGAAACCGCTGGATCTGGATTCGCTGCTCGACAGCGTCTGTGCCGATGCAGCCGACGCCGGCCAGAATGTCAGCTTTCAGGGGCAGCCCGGCGTTACCGTGATGGCCAGGCCGCAAGCCCTGAGGCGCTGCCTGACCAACCTGATCGACAATGCTGTCAAATATGGCCAGTTCGCCAAGGTTAGCCTGGTGACCGGCAAGGATGCCGCCCATGATGTCATGCATGTACTGATACGCGACGGAGGCAGCGGCATCCCGCTAGAATTGCAGAGCAAGGTATTTGAACCTTTCTTCCGCATCGAAACCTCACGCTCACGCGAATCTGGCGGCACCGGCCTGGGCCTGACCATCGCCCAGAATATCGTCCAGCAACACGGCGGCAAACTGCAACTCAGCAATCTGTCCGAAGGCGGGCTGGAAGTGCGCCTGACTTTGCCTTTACAGGCGAGTTAAGCCTGTCAGATACAGGCGGGCGCTGTTTGCGCCCGACCTGAATAGTCACATTCACTGGCTTGCCTATCATTCAGAACCTGTTTACGATCTGTAGCGAGCGAACGTGCGTACATCAGCGGGAGTGAAGAGCCGCGCAAAAAGCGGAATGTACTTAAGACCATGAGCATTTTGAGCAGCGCATGAGCCCCGCGTGGACTCCGATTGCGCTCGCGCTTAAGATCGTAAACAGGTTCTCAGGATACCGCCACTGACATCATGCTTATGGCACCCAGTTCCATGCCTTCGGCAAAAACGGTCAGTCGCTCATCCGGCCGCTTGCTGCCCAGCACATACAGCAAGGGCAGGAAATGTTCATTGGTGGGTACGGCCAGGCTGGCATCGTTGCCGAACTGTTCATAATGCACCAGCTTGTCCCAGTCCTGATCAAGGATGGCCGCTCGCATAGTGTCATTGAAGCGTTGTGCCCAGTCATACGCTCGCACTTCGGATGACATGCGTCGCAGATTGTGGACCACATTGCCACTGGCCATCAGCATCACCCCCTCGTCACGCAAAACACTCAATTGCCGTCCCAGTTCAAAATGCCAGGCTGCTGGCTGTGACAAATCCAGGCTCAGTTGCACGACCGGCACATCCGCTTGCGGATACATCTTGACCAGTACTGACCAGGTTCCGTGGTCCAGACCCCATTGCTGGTCTTGTACCACCGTCATGGGTGCCAGCAAGTCTGCCACCCGGGCGGCCAGCGCCGGGTCACCGGCAGCCGGGTACTGGATATCAAACAGGGCTTGCGGAAAACCGCCGAAATCATGAATCGTCCTTGGCCTGGGCATGGCCGTCACGGCCACTCCACGCGTCATCCAGTGGGCAGAGACCATCAGGATCGCCTTGGGGCGCGCCAGCGTTTGCCCAAGATCATGCCAGGCACGGGTATAGTCATTGTCGTCCAGGGCGTTCATGGGGCTACCATGACCGATGAAGATGGCGGGTGAGCACGGGGATACTGACATGGAAACTCCTGCTGGCAATATGCTGACGAAAGTATCAGCGAAAGTGTCAGAATACGCCAAAAGACTTGTTCATGTTTGCCCGCCAGGGCGTGCTCCCCTGTAAAATCCGGAAAAAAGCTTAAGGATAAAAAACATGATTAATTTACAGCTCGGTGATGTCAGCCATATCATCCAACTGGCCATTGCTCCGGTCTTTCTGCTGACCGGCGTGGGCACCACGCTTTCGGTCTTAACTAATCGCCTGGCACGCATTATTGACAGATCGCGGGTGATCGAAGACTTGTTGCACGGTCACGATGCCGTGCTACCCGTTCCACCCGGTCTGGAAGAAGAGCTACATGAACTGTATGAGCGCTCGCACCTGATCAACCGGGCCATCACGCTTAGCACCTCGTGTGGCTTGTTCATCTGCCTGGTCATCGCCACCTTGTTTCTGGGTGACGCCACCAGTTTAAGCCTGGATAAGCCGATTGCGCTGCTGTTTGTGGCCGGTGTTTTTTCACTGATAGGCAGTTTCATCTACTTCCTGCGCGAAATTTTCGTGGCCACCAAGACCCTGACCCGCCAACGCGAATTGGGCCGGCATAAAATCATTGCGCGTGACTAAACGCTGAATCCGAATAAAAAACCCCGCTATCTTTTGATGCGGGGTTTTTTATTCGGCGTGTCAACACGCCCTGATATATGGTTGTTATTTTGGCCTGTTATTTTGTACTGCTTATTTTGAAACTACAGGTGCTTGCACCGTGACGATCACGTCTATGGAAGCCGTGCCGGGATTTGCCACCGTAATGGGTTGATAACTGCCCGTAGCGCGGAAAACCAGGGTACCGGGTATGCTGGGTGCTATAAAACCAGCGTTTCCAGTGCTGGCGCCGGCAATGACAACGGCCGTGCCGGTTATCTGCGACCAGCTGTAATACACAATATTCGACCCTGTATTCGATGGGGCGTCGACTTTCAGGGTGACGGCACTACCAGTCAATACGACCTGTACCGGCGTGTACGACACCAGCGAAATAGGCGTCAGGGGATCGACATAAAACACCACATCTAATTGTGCAATCGGATCAAGCGAAAACCCGCTGGAGGTAATCACTGAATTCGACACATTCAATGTGAACACAAAGGCAGTGCGGGTATCCATAAACTTGGGCAAGGCGGCACTGGCAACACTGCTGAAGGCATTGAAAATCTCTATAGGTGGACCAGATTTTTGCTTCCAGTAATAGAACAGAGGCGTGCTACTGTCGACCTTGCCATTGACGTCGTATTTGACGGACTTGCTACCATCCAGGCTGATCGTAGCACCGGCAGCTACCGTGCCGCCGCTATAAGAAATGGGCACCACCGTAGGTTTGATAATGGGAGCGACCGTGACCGTCTGGGTCGCTGTGCCGACCTTTTGCTTGTCATCTGTAACACGGCATTGCAGCTTCAGGGCCGTAGCGGCTGTCACCACAGGTGCGGTAAAACTGGTCGCGGCGGTATCGGTCGGTGCCAGGGTCACTGTCGTGCCAGCGGCGTCGCTGACCACCCATTGATATGAATAAGGCTCGCCCGTGGTTGCAGGTGTACCGCTACTGCCAGCACAAGTGAGGCTGACCTTGTCGCCGGATGTGGCCGTGCTGTTGCCGCTGACCTTGGCTACCGGATTGGCGGTGGTGGACGCTTCCTGTTTCACCAGTAAGGTCGTGGATGCCTTGACGGTATTGCCTTTGACATCGACGGCATTCAGGGTGAACTTGTAGGTGTAGTCTGCGGTGAGCAAGGTCGGCGGCGTCACTTGCAAGACACAGCTGGCTTCCGCACCGCTCGTGCTTTTTTGTATGCTCTTGCAATCGGCATTGGTCACGGCTGTCAGCGGATTGGCAGACAGGGTCAGGTTTTCTACCTGCCAGTACATATTCGTGATGACACCGGCAGTGCTGCTGGCCTGGCCATTGAAACTCAGAGGGGTACCACTAGTCACTGTCAGCGCATCGGGAACCGCAATCGCCATGGGGTTGGCGGCGGTGCTGCCCGAGCTGCTGCTACCACCGCCACCGCAAGCCACCAATGCCAGGCTGGAAAAAACGACTAGAGCTGTTTTGATTTGCTGAAACACGCTGACTCCGATGACTTACAAAATAGAGAAATTCTCACCATTGTAGCTTTATGCTGGCAATTGCAATACCTTTACGCCAAGTGTTGACAAAATGTTTCAAGTTTCTGAAAAGCATGGTTTGTTTGCGAACGACCGTGCAAAAATTCCCTAGCTATGGCACTCTAATAAAAAACTGAGAAAAACCCTGGAGACAATTGATGAACACTTTGCACTACGCCCACTGGCCGCAAGGCTTGCCCCATCGCCTGATCGCGCCTGAAACCAGCGTGTATACCAATTTGCAGGTGTCGGCACTGCGTTACCCCGACAAACCGGCCATCATCTTCTATGACACGGTCATCACTTACCGCCAACTGCATGAAGAAGTGCTGGCGCTGGCAGGCTATCTGCGACAGGTCTGCGGGGTACAAAGAGGTGACCGGGTCTTGCTGAACATGCAAAATTGCCCGCAATTTGTGATCGGCTTTTATGCCATCCTGCGTGCCGATGCCATGGTGGTGCCGGTTAATCCCATGCTGATGACGGATGAACTGGCGCACTACATCGCCGACAGCGGTGCCCGTACAGCCCTGGTCTCGCAAGAGATATTTTCGCGCCTGCAACCATTGATACGCCACAGTGCCTTGCAAAATGCAGTAGTAGCTACTTACTCCGACCATTTGAATGTAGCCACCAGCCTGACCATCCCGGATTTTGTCAAGGCAGAACGGCAGGTGCCTGAACAGGCGGGTGTCAGCAGCTGGCAGACCGCCATCCAGGCCGGGCATCAGCCACATATACACCTGGCCGGACCGGATGACCTGGCCTGTATGCCGTATACCTCGGGCACGACCGGCAAACCCAAGGGCTGCATCCATAATCACCGCTCGACCATGTTCAACATCGCGGGCAGCCCCACCTGGTCGGGTGCCGTAGTCGCCACCCATGTGGCACTGGCAGTATTGCCTTTCTTTCATGTTACCGGCATGCAGTCGGTCATGAATGCCATGATCTATTGTGGCGGCACCCTGGTCATCCTGCCACGTTGGGACCGCGACGTCGCCGGGCAATTGATTACCCGCTATGCTGTCAGCAACTGGACCCTGGTGCCATCGATGATGATCGATTTCCTGTCGAATCCGCGTCTGGGTGAATATGATATTTCGAAACTGACCAGGGTATCTGGCGGTGGTGCAGCCATGCCAGCCGCCATCGCACAAAAACTGCTGGAACTGTCGGGGCAGGTATACATGGAAGGTTATGGCTTGTCCGAAACCATGGCACCTTCCCACCTCAACCCGCCGCAACGCATGAAGCAGCAATGCCTGGGCATGCCGTATTTCAACGTCGATTCCCGCGTGGTGGATCCAACTACCCTGAAGGAAGTAAAGCAAGGTGAAACCGGTGAAATCTGGATCAACGGCCCGCAAGTCTTCCAGGGTTACTGGAACGACCCGCAAAAAACCGCCGATTCGTTTGCCGAACTCGACGGCAAGCAATTCTTCCGCTCCGGCGACCTCGGTTACATGGACACCGAAGGCTTCTTCTTCTTCACCGACCGCCTGAAACGCATGATCAACGCCAGCGGCTTCAAAGTCTGGCCCGCCGAAGTCGAATCCATGATGTACCAGCACCCGGCCATACAGGAATGCTGCATCATCGCCGCCCACGACAGCTACCGCGGCGAAACCGTCAAAGCCGTGATCGTCAAAAAACCCGGCAGCGACATCACCGCCGAAGACATCATGACCTGGGCCCACGACAAAATGGCCGCCTACAAGGTGCCGAAATTCGTGGAATTTGTGGATAGCCTGCCGAAGTCGGGGACGGGGAAGGTGATGTGGAGGACTTTGCAGGAGAAGGAATCGGCGAAGAAATAGGGGTATCAAGCAAATAAACGCAACTATTTACTGCGGTTGCAGCGGTGTTGGGTTTGACGTTGCTGTTGCCTTTGAATTTCAACCGCTTGGGCCCTGTGTCCCTGAAGGGAGACACACCGCCTTGCAAGGAAAGCGAGTTTCGGATCTTCCCATTTTTTGGGATGCACAAATTATGCTGAAGCGTAGCGTAAGCACCCGAAGGACAAGTCTGCAGTCGCCTTTCTTTGAATACGTTCTTTGGCGAAGCGGTGTGTGTCAAGGTACTGGTCGCCTCAATGTAAATCAGTAGCTGTAGGTTGGATCGGGCTACGCTACGCTACGCTTTATCAGCCCAACAGTGTGCTTATCAAACACGTATTCGTCAATTTTCCTCTCCCGCTTACGGGCAGGAGGCCACCGGGCTGGCGTTCCAGCGGCGTTCGTTGTATGTCTGAGTTGTTATTAAAACGACTGCCCTTCGTAGACACAAGCCGGGTCTCGGCCCGGCGGCCGAAATACTTTCTTTGCTTCCCCTCCATGTCAGGATAGATGTCGCGTCATCAGAAATCTAACCCGTTGGAGAGCGAAAGGCAGAGTAAGATGAAACGAGTACG
>NZ_JBMPOX010000030.1:0-59514 GCF_049340445.1 Undibacterium sp. Ji50W
AATAAACCGGAGATTATCGCAAATGACATATTTTAAATTCAAATCGTGGACACCCCTAAAACCGCCAAAACCAGCGCCTGCATTAGCTTTGCTGGCTTTACTTACCAATTTAACCGGACACTAGTGAGTAAATTTAAATATTGATACCAATTTGTACCGCTCGAGTAGCAATCAACAATTGCATGAGCGGTTTTGCACTACTACCGCTGATCGCTGGGGGCATGAGCTTTGTATGGGTTTGGATAAAACAACATACAAGAATTTGGTGCCGAATTATCCAGATAATATTCATCTTTATTCCTCTAACGAATTTGGTGGACACATCAATTCTATTGATAACGGAGCTTATTCCAATTTTAAGAAAAAAATTGAGATGGCATCTGAAAGTAATACACCGCAGATTGTTAACTCAGAAGGGATGTTCGACAAGTATGCCAATGGTTATCGCGTCGCTCGTGACGGCAGGTGGAAAAATGATTCTGGGGAGCCCTATACGCTGTTTTGCCATCAGCCAACTGCTACCGGAACAATTTACTGCAATACTTCGTATCGGCTAAAAACCGGTGTTCAAATTGAATTTGGTTTTGTTACACCAGAATCGGACATTGATCTGGTAGCAAAGAAGGTTGATGAAAATGTTCATGCAATTATCAAAACCTTGGTAGCGAAATAAATCCATGTCTGATCGGTTTGAATGGCTGACTACCCGGGGGCAGTTGCCCGCGTCATGCCGCGTGACGTTTTGACGATGATCCAGTCTATACCCCAATAGACGGTTATGCTCGGGATGCGCTGCCATCTTATGGGGGATTTATGGGTGATGTCTGGCCAGCCCATGGGCAGGGTAAATTGCAAAAAGGTAGTTTAAACAAGCAAGTCACAACATTGATCCTTTGATTAGTTGCATGGTATTGTTGAGCCTGCTTTCTGCGCGCAGCATCTGCTAGCCAGGGACAAAGCAAGTATTGTCAGGCTGAATTGTTTTTTGCCCCACATTCCACACCGTCAATCCGATGAAAATACCTGATTATTGGCAACGCGAAAGCAGTGATTTCAGGCGGTTTCTGGCGCAGCCTCACCGGCGCAGGCCTGATGCGACAACGGTCGCCAATGGCGGTGGCCGTATGCTGTTTTTGCTGGTGCTGGCCTTGCTGGTGGCCTTGTTTATTTCTATCCCTGTCGATCTCTTGCTTGAACATTGGGCGGGCATAGAATCAAAACTGGATATGTCGGGCCTGCAGTTATTTTTTGTCGCGGTTGTGGCTGCCCCTATATTGGAGGAACTGACGTTTCGTGCAGGCTTGCGCAGTGCAACCTATTGCCTGTTCGTTGGTCCGTCAGTGATTGCCCTGCTGTTGCTGGCATATAAGTTGGCCATGGTGCTGGCCGTATTGTCGGGCACGATTGCGCTGATTGATTTTTTGTATATGAAGTGGGCCATCTCCAAAGGAAAAAACGGGCTTCGTTTCACACGCGGTCGCACCTATCTGCGTCGCTTTCCTTTGGTGTTCTGGTCCTATACAGCTGCATTCGCGCTGATGCACGTCAATAACTACAGTGTGGCAGGGCTGGCTGGCTTGCTGGTTGTTTTTGCGGTGTCGTCGCAATTGATGATAGGCATGGCTGCCAGCTATCTGCGCCTGCGCAACGGACTGATCAGCGCCGTGATTTTTCATGGACTGTTTAATTTCGTCTGGATAGCGCTGACCTTGGGATTGCTTACGGCGTTTGACGTATCTTGACAAAACTGATAAGTGAAGAAGCGCTTGCTGGTCATATCCGGTATGGACACATGATTTTCCGGTCTGTATCTTGATGATGCGATCAATCAGGGTATTCCCTCAAAATCAAGGAACATAATCATGTTGAAAATAGTAGTTGCCATGTTGGTGCTATTGGCAAATCAGGCATTCGCTCTCGACGTAACTGAAACTGCCCTGAAAGGTAGCTGGAGGATAGTCTCGTATAACGGCACCGTCTATGACGACGATGACAGGTGGGAATATAGCGGCCATCACATGTCGCAAGTGACGTATTCAAAGAGCGGCAAAATTCACATGATGAGTCCATCGGTTTATTACATTACGGATGGTCATTTGCTGGAATTTGATTTTGGCGTTCTGGATATAAGTCAGCTCGATAAAAAGACCATGAAAGCCAGTGTCAGCGGTATAGTTTATGTATTTCAAAAAGTCAGTGATGAGGTGTATGTCAAGCCACGGGGGAAAGAAAAAACAATTTCCAAAGAGGTTGCTGGCATGGCATCAGGAATGGCGAAAGCGCTGTTTGGACAGGGCGAAGACAATGCAAAAGCATTGAGTTGCCCCAAAGCTGTTAAAGACACCTGGCGTTTTCTGGATCAGACCATACTCCAGGGCGAAGTCAATTTTAATGACGGCTACATTAGCAGACAAGAACTGGACGATACCAGCAAAAAGCTTAACACCATCCGCGACGCCATTGACGTGAAATCTTGTGAGAGTTCACAAGGGAAGACCAGGCAATTTTATCTTTGCCTGAGCAACCCCAAAAACATCATTATGTATTGCTCGGAAAAGTATAAATTCAATCCAGGTGCCAAGGCATCTCCGGCCAGGTAAGTCTCGTCTTTTTTATGCATGGCGGATGCTTATTCGTGGCTGTTGTATATTGGGCTTCCAATGCTGTGAGCCTACTGAATAAAGTTATTTATCCACGCCGAAAAGTTATAAAATAGTTAGTAAATTCAACTATTTGTTATGACTCTCTGAGGCAAGCGATGCGTATTACCACACCTTTGCAGCAAGCGAGCCAACAGAAAAATCAAGCTGAGTCCGTACGCCAGCGAGTATCCACCGTTGTTGATACTCGCCAGCAAGCTTTGATGCATAGGCAAATACAAGAGCGGGCGAACAATAGCCCTCAAGCTTTGGCGCAAGCTCAACTACAACAAAAGGCTGACAATAGTCCGCAAGCCAGGCAACTCAAGGCACACAGCGACTTGCTGCAAGCCAGATTCACCACCGCGCAGCGACAAGTACAACAAACGGCGCCAGCATCCGCAGCAAATAAAACAGGCATGCCCAGCCAGTTGAAGACGGGTATCGAATCCCTGTCTGGCATGAGCATGGATCATGTGCGAGTCCAATATAACTCTGCACAACCAGCGCAATTGAATGCCCATGCGTATGCGCAAGGCAGCGATATCCATGTTGCACCAGGCCAGGAAAAACACTTGCCGCATGAGGCCTGGCACGTGGTGCAGCAGGCACAAGGGCGAGTGCGCCCCACCATGCAAATGAAGGGTGCAATACCGGTCAATGATGATACCGGGCTGGAAGCGGAGGCAGATGTCATGGGGGCACGGGCACTGCAGATGGCGGCAATGCCTGCTACAGAAAATAACCCTCCCAACTTCATGCAAACAAATAATGTCGCTTCAGTTGGTAAAGGCAGTGTACAAAGAAAGATGACGATTGAGAACCAGCCTTATTCTTACCAGGAAGAAACGGGGAGAATTCACAACATGGGCATGAACAGACAACACACTTTCACTCCTTCAAACAAGCCCAAGGCGAAAGAATGGTCATCGGATGTATGGAAAAGGCAGTACGCGGACGTAGATGAATTCCAGGACCATGTATCTGGGCAGCCGGTCAATTGTGGGCTATTTCGGTCGCTGGGCTTATGGTACCGGCTACCATTTAATCCGGGGACACCTTTTGTCCTGGCGGAAAACCATGCGACTAAAATTATGCCCATCATGATAGAGAGTAATCGTAAGGGCAGCATTTTGCATGAGAGCAATGGCGTCATTCCTATCAAGTCAAAGAGCCCCGAACAGAAACCTGATGGCGTTACCGGTTTTCATAAAACAGCAATGGAGTCGGTGGTTGCCAAGACCCTGTTTGGCGTGGTGTTTCATCCAGCTTCAAAAATGAAGCCGGCGAAAAAACCGGGCTACGAAACGGAAGCGCCTTCAGTATGGATAGGAAAATACGCCAATGCCAGTGTCAAAGGTAAGGACAATATGCAAAGGCCATATTATGAAAATGAGCAAGGCGTTAAAGTCATACAAGAAGAAAATGCAGGCGTCGCTTACAGTTCAATCAACACGATGTTAAGAGTTAAAGCACAGTTTGACGAAGAAGCAGATAAGTATGTTGCGGCTAATGCTTTAACAAAACCAGAGGCAGTCAAGTATGTAAAAGAAACAAAGGCAGCATTGGATCAGTGGTGGACTGTCATGTTACAAGTGCGAGACTTGTATGCCGCACTGGTTAAAGATGCTGAGGCAATAAAAAATACAGAAAGTGAAATTACTAAAATGAGGGAGAAACTCATTCCTCAATTAAGGCTGTTATTCAGGGATGAGTATAAGGATGAAATTGGTGGCCTGAAAGAGAGAAAAGCCGCTACCAAGTCAATAGGGTACGAAGGTGAAACGGGTGAAACCATAGCCATGCGGGATCTGGCCATGTTGACCGTTATTCTCAACAAGAAGAAGGAAGGTTGGGGAGATTACGAAATGATTTCCATGGGGGATGCGCATGCGGAAACCTTAAAAGCCCCACTGACCAACGAAGCAAAATTGAAAGTGATCACCAGGGAAGAATTTATCAACGACAGCAAGAGCGCACTTTAATTTCCGACCTGAGGATATCAACAAGAAATCTCATCGGCGGCGATCAGCTTGTCACCATAAAAATGCACGGGTTCAGATTTGACCTGACGACAGCTATGCGATATCGAACATGAACGACGAAGGGCAGATATGAAATTCAATGTACGGGCGTTCTCTGTCGACTTGACCGTCGAGCCCTACACATTTACGGTGCCGCGCGACGAAATGATCGATACGTCTGAAAATGCGATTTTCCATGATTGCGAATCGATTCGTGACATAGAAATTGTCTACGAGGACTATTGGAATTATATGAACAGCGAGCACGCCGTTCATGACCCGTCGTCTAAAGTCAAGGTACTGTCCGTCATTCAATTACCTGACGACGTTTGAGCAATGATACGTGCTTACTCAAAACCGCTTCGTCAACGTCATCTGATCCCCTTCGCGGCGCATATCCATGCGGTTGAGGAAGGACATGCCCAGTAGAGGGACGGTCAGGCCTTTTTCGATGACGGAAGCCTCGACCTGATGTAATTCGACATCACCGACCTTGATGGTGTCAATCTTGACCAGATAGGTCTCCACCAGGCCACCGGCAGTGTTGGCGCGGCCGGGGCGGCCTTCTTTGTATTTCAAGCCTATTTTGAGGGCATCGCTGGCGGGCAGGGCGATCAGGCTGGCACCGGTGTCAACCAGCATGTTGACGCTGACACCGTTGATGACTGCACGGGCGATGAAATGGCCATTGTCACCAACTCTCAGCACGACCGAATTGCTGGAACTGGCGGCAGAATGGTGCACCGCCTGACCGATGGTCAGTACCTGGCGTTTGCCATTGATGATGATGGTGGCAGATTCACGGTCGGCTTCGACCAGCTTGCTGTCACCATTGATGGTGGCACCGACGGAATAGGTTTTGGGTACTGCGCCGTCCACAACCAGGATGGCTTTGCCCGGAAACAGGCCAACCACGTCGATATCGGTCGCCAAACTGCTGCCTGCTGTGGTCAGCAGGGGCAACGCGGTGGCCATTGCCAACAGTGTCTTGCGACCTGATAAACCCGGTACATGTGTCAGGCGCATGATGATTTAATCCCTGAAGTTGTTGAATTCCAGCGGTAAATCCTTGATTTCTTTGCGCAGCATGGCCATGGCACCTTGCAGATCGTCGCGCTTGGCTCCGGTGACACGTACTGAATCGCCCTGGATGCTGGCCTGTACTTTAAGCTTGCTGTCCTTGATGGCTTTGACAATTTTTTTGGCATCTTCGGTTTCTATGCCGTTTTTTACCTTGATGCCTTGCTTGACCTTGTCGCCGCCAATTTTTTCGATCTTGCCCAGGTCCAGGAAACGCACGTCGACATTGCGTTTGGCCAGTGTCATGGTCAATTCGGTACGAACCTGGTCGAGATGGAATTCGGAATCGCCATAAATGGTCAGTTCACGGTCTTTTTGCTCTACCTTGGCGCTGCTGCCTTTGAGGTCAAAGCGATTGGTAACCACTTTGTTGGTCTGGTCAATGGCATTCTTGACATCCACCATGTTGGCTTCAGATACGGTATCAAATGAGGGCATGTTTGCTTCCTTGCTAAATGGTGAATTGAGGACTTATCCCAAATTGCCCCGGCAAAGCCTGATGACGAAGACAGTACGAATGTACTGTCAGGCGCTACCACGCTTTGGGACAATGTTGAGTCAGTCCTGTAAGTTGCATCATTTTAGCAAATGCAAGCAGGCTAAAGAGCGCTAAGGCTATAATTTCGGGTATATGACGAATTTATCTACACTTCAGGCAGATTATCCTCTGCAAAACCTGAATACTTTTGGTATTGCCGCCCGTGCCCGCCAGTTTTTGCAGGTGCAAAGCCCGGCGCAATTGCGGGCCGTGTTTGATGACCCCACATTGCATGCCATACCACGCCTGATACTGGGTGGCGGCAGTAACCTGGTGCTATCAGACCAGGTGGATGCCCTGGTCCTGCAAATGTGCCTGAAAGGCCGGCAGATTGTTGATGACAGTGCGCAGCGTGTGCTGGTGGAAGCCGCCGCTGGTGAAAACTGGCATGAATTTGTCTTGTGGACCTTGCAACAAGGCCTGGCCGGGCTGGAAAACCTGTCGCTCATTCCCGGCACTGTCGGCGCAGCACCGATACAGAATATCGGTGCCTATGGGCTGGAAATGCAGGATGTGTTTGACAGCCTGACGGCCTTTGATTTTGTGACTGGCGAGACGGTACAACTGGACAAGGCAGCTTGCCGGTTTGCTTATCGCGACAGTATTTTTAAACACGACTACAAAGACCGCATGGTGATCCTGGCGGTGCGTTTTGCCTTGCCCAAACCTTGGCAAGCCAGGCTGGCATATGCGGATGTGGCGCACTATTTAAGCCAGCATTACATCAGCGATGCTACCCCCATCGATGTCAGCAACGCCATCATCGCGATACGTCGTGCCAAATTGCCAGACCCGGCACAGATAGGCAATGCCGGCAGCTTTTTCAAAAACCCGGTGGTATCTGGCGCAAAACGCGACAGCCTGCTGGAGGTGTACCCCACACTGGTCAGCTATTTGCAAAGTACTGGCGACTACAAACTGGCTGCTGGCTGGCTGATCGACCAGTGTGGCTGGAAGGGCAAGCAACTGGGCCGCGCTGGCGTGTATGAAAAACAGGCACTGGTGCTGGTCAACCGTGGCGGTGCCACCGGTGCCGATGTGCGGGCGCTGGCCAGTGCGGTGCAGGCAGACGTGCAGGCGAAGTTTGGTGTGATACTGGAAGTTGAGCCGGTATTTGTATAGGGAAGCTCTGATTAAGCTACTGCGCGACGCTATTTTGGGCCTGCGATGCTCGCCGTACAGTCGTACGACTGCGCGTCTTAACCAAACTAGCGCCGCTCGCTACGCTTAATCAGAGATTCCCAAGCACTTTGCTTTAGTAATTCATTCTTCAAACCGCTTTATCCAACAGGATAGTGAATGTCAGAATTTTTACCCATCAGTGCCAGTAATGATGACCAGTTGAACAATCAAGACGAGCAGCCTGGTCATGACGCAGAAGAGCAGGGGGCGAATGCATCATCCATGCAGCGTCTGTTGACTGAAGCCTTGCGTGTCAGCGTGTGCCGTGCACCGCGCTGGGATGGCATGCCCGCCTCGCCGGGGCTGATTGCCGGTTTGATGATTTTGTATCTGCTGACACACATTGCGGTACAGCGCCTGATGATTGTTGGCCCTGCGCAGTTTTACTGGCAGGTATTTGCATCTGGCTGGTTTTATTTTGCTGCGCTTGCCTGGGTCTGTTATCGCCTGCGGCCAGTCCGTTTGGAAGCGCATTTGCGCCAGGCATCCTCTACCATGGCACCGGATGCCAGTCATTTATTCACCCTGGCACTGGCGCAGACGCTGGTGTTGAATGTGGCAGTGTGTTCTGTTGCCGCGTTGCTGGTCCGGGTGGGATGGTATGACTATTCTGCTTTGAGTTGGCGCATGCAATGGCTGGTGTATCTGGCGCCCGTTTGCGTGGTCTTGCTGATACAACTGCTATTCTTGTGGCGGGCAAGTGATCGCCGCAAGACGATCATGGTGTCTGTCATCGTGGTGATGCTGGTGGTGTGTGGGCTGGAATTAAGCACCAGGTCGATGACCTTCTGGTACCCGCGCGAGCAATCCAAAACCAGTGAAGATGCAGCCGACAAATCGCCAGAAATCACGCAGGAAATATTTGAACAACAGGCCGCCTTGTTTGCCCGGAAACTGGCAGACATACAGCCACAAAGACCGGGCACCATCGATCTGTACAGCCTGACTTTCGCCCCTTACGGTGAAGAAAATGTCTTTTTGAATGAAACCAGCATGGTGTCGCAGGTGATGGCGCAGCGTTTTGATGCGCAGGGGCGCAGCCTGCAACTGGCGAATAATCCCCGCACCATGGCTACGCTGCCCTGGGCGACGCCACTGAATCTGCAAAGAGCCATTGCGCATATCGCCAGGCGCATGGATGTGAATGAAGACATCCTGTTCATGCACCTGTCTTCGCATGGTGCCAGTGATGGCGAACTATCTGCCGGCATGTGGCCACTGACCATCAAGCCGGTGACCCCGGCAGATTTGAAGCAATGGCTGGACGATGCTGGCGTTAAGTACCGCGTCATTTCGATTTCTGCCTGTTATGCGGGTAACTGGGTGGCCCCGCTGTCGGATGTCAATACGCTGGTGATGACGGCATCGGATGCTGACCATACTTCGTACGGCTGCGGCAGCAAATCCGACCTGACTTTTTTTGGTCGCGCCATGTATGATGAACAGTTGCGCAAGCAAACCCTGTCATTTGAAGCTGCCCATGCAGCAGCCCGCCCCATCATCAAACAGCGTGAAGAAGAGGGCGGCAAATCAGATGGTTATTCCAACCCGCAAATAGCCGTCGGTGAGCAGATACGTGCACGCCTGAAATTGCTGGAACAGCGTTTGCAGGCACAAAAACCAGCAAAGACCGGCGATGTTGCAGCGCTCAAGAGCTTGCCGTAAAGAGTTTGCCGTAAAAGTTTGCCGTAAAGAGTTTACCGACAATCAGGGCTCAGTCTTGACGCTGCTGTCCCTGTTATACCCGCGTATGCGCATGACGCGGTCGCTGCCGGCGGGGTGGCTGGACAGGTAGGGCGACAGGCCAGGGGCCAGGGCATCCAGTTTTTCAAAGGCGACGGCCAGGTGTTCACGGGCGATGCCGTTGGCGTCCAGCATGCGCAGGGCATAGTCGTCGGCTTCGGTTTCGGCGTCGCGTGAATATTTCAGGTCCAGCATCAGCGTTGGTATATTCGCCACCACCGCCGACACATCGCCAAACAGCAGGGTCGCCACTGCACCCACGGCTGAGCTTTGGATGATGCGGCGGGTCAGGTGACGTTCATGCAGATGTCCCAGTTCATGCGCCAGCACACCCATGATGGCATCATCGTCATTCATCAGCTTGATGATTTCATCGGTGATGATAATGTCGCCCGATGGCAGGGCAAAGGCGTTCGGGCCTATGGTACTTTTGCGAAACACCAGGTGGTAGGTGGGGCTGTTGCCGCGAGGTGGGCGCAGCCGCTGGAAGCGTGCGCTCAGTTCAGCCTGTCTGGCGGCAGGCAATACGGATGGCTTGAAAATCTGTTTGTCCAGAATTTCCAGCACGCCGTTACCCAGCTTGCGTTCTACTGATACCGGCGTGGCAAACGCCACCATACGGGCCGCGTTTGGCAACACATACACATAGCACAGCATCAGTACGATGATGGTGCCTATCAGCGCTGCCAGGGTACCGCTCCAGCTTTGCTGGATTTGAACCACGGTTGAATCCTGATAGCCGGTGCTGTCGAGCATGGTATTGAAGGTGGCGTGGTCGGTGATCTCGACATAGGCACCATCGCTGAAGGTGACTTTACGCGGCGCATGGCGGCTACGTTCTGATACCCGCAGTTCCGTCAAGGGGCAACTGCGGGTGACACCTTCGTGCAGGTCATTCGTGATCTCGCGCACATAAGCGGTGTCGCCCAACACCGAAAATTCCACCCGGTGCAGGCGCGAGGTTTTGCCATCAAAATAGATGGCGGCAACTGTGTTCATAGAGATAAATCAAAATCCAGTAAATCGGCCATGCCCTCGCCGGTTGCGCTGACTTGCTCCTGCGTTTCAGCGATGAAATTATCCAGGCTGCCATTGACTTCCAGCTCCAGGCTTTCAATACGGTAACGCAAGGCACGAATTTGCGCAAACGGGATAAACAGGCCCAGGGTAAAGACAATCGCCAGCACATTGGTGATGGCGATGAAGCTCATACGGCCCCAGGTCAGCTTATTCTTGAACTGATGGTCCCCCAGCTTGGTATGGTTCCAGATCAGGTTTTGCAACAGGGTCAAAAAGATAGGGTAGATGGCAAACATCCACGCGTACAAAGCTAAAGCTAAGAAGACGGCAGCAGCGCCACCTTTTGTTCCATGCGTGAGTGAACCCAGTACCACCGTACCGCCAAAGCCGACAATGATGACGACTATGCCAACGATCATGATGCCTATGCCCAGCAAGTAGGCTTTATAAAACGCGCCAGAGCCGGCATTAAAAGAAAAATGCGTGCTGCCGAAACGGCTTTCATTGTGCTGGAACTGCTTCAGGCGCTGATGAAAGACTGGTGCCAGCAAGTACAGGGTGATGCCTGTCAGGAAAGGCCACAGCAAGAAAGTGGTATATGCCTGTTGCGCAGTCCCCCGGAAACCAAAGCGTATGCCACGATAGCTGGAGTTATACAATTTGAATTGCAGGCTTTTCCAGACCAGCCAGGGCATGATCATTGCCATCAGCACCACCATGGCCCCCCCCAGTGCAAGCGAGTATTTGAAAGCCATGTTGTAGCAAAAGAAAAAGACAAAGGCCACCACTCGACCCTTGAGGATGGCCATGGCATTACCGTGGTATTCAAAACTGCTGCCACCCAGATGCGTGCTGGAATACAGATAACGGTTGCGACGCACCTTGGCCCATGCAGAATAAATGCCCAGGGTAAGGATGGTCAGCAATAAATTGACGATCCAGATACGGAAATATTCACTGCCGCTGCCCCTGAATTCAAGTTGCAATGTCCCGCTTGGCTGTTGGTGACTGGCTGAAAAGCCATGACTTTGAAAGTTATCCATGCTTGTGTTTCCCCATGCACTTATTTTTTTGGAGCATCGACAATCGCATGGGGTTGATATTAAGTCAAGTACATTCATCCTCTAGCCACCCATCGCAGCCGGCTTTACCACAAACGACGATGGGGGGATTGGGTAATGTGTCTTTATGGCAATGACCGGTCAGGCTGGTTACGTGGCGATGGGCGGTGTGGCGTAAGCCTCCTGTTACCGTATTTTTATCGTATCTTTTTCCAGATGGAGATAGCCGTTGTACCGTTGCCGCTGGCGCCGGCGGGTACGCGGTAGCTAAGTACGTCTGCCTTCAGTTCAAATTGCCTGGCTTGCTCGCTGCCATCCCAGTTGGGGAAAGACGCGTGTTCGATGCGGAAGATCAGGACATTGCGTTCCACATCAATAAAACAGCGGCCATAGTGCGCGCTGGTGTCGAGCGCGGCGGCACGGAATTCACTCTCTGACCCCTTGCGCTTGTCGCCATTGGCAAATTTGGTCCGTTCTGCCTTGTAGATTTGCAGGGAATAGCGGCCCGTGTCGTCAATGATCAGCAAACCCTGGGGATTAGCCCCAAAGGTTTCACCCCGGCTGCCATCGGCACGGATTTCTGGCGCACCGATCAGCGTCCAGGTGCCGGTCAGGCGTTTTTGTGCCTGTTCATTCTGGTCACTGTCCTGTTGCATCAGGGCGCAGGCGGGCAGGCTGATGCAGCTTATGCTGGCGATGCAGATCAGTAGCAAGCTTCTGAGGCTATTCAGGCTTGCAAGTGAGCGTAACAATGTGTTCATGGTCATCCTTTTTAAGTGGGGGAATGCGCCTCAGTTGGCGGCGTTAACAGTGAGCAGCAGTTTGCCGGTGGTCTTGCTTGATTCAAGGTCGGCATGGGCCTGTGCCGCCTGTGCCAGCGGATAGCTGCCACCTATGCGCGGCCGCAAAATACCTTCACGTAACCAGCCCAGCACACGCTGGCTGCGAGCGGCCAGGCTGGCAGCATCGGCGACATGGTGGGCCAGGGTGGGGCGGGTAAAGAACAGGGAACCGCTACGGCACAGCGTCATGGGATCGATAGGCGGCACATTGCCGCTGGATTGGCCAAACAGCACCAGCGAACCCAGCGGGCCCAATACCGCCATGCTGCCCTGGTAGGTGTTCAGGCCGACCGAGTCATACACCACGTTCACTCCCTGTGGCTGGCTCAGTGCTTTTACCGCCGCGACAAAATCCGTCTCGGTATAGCGGATGACATGGTCGGCACCGGCCTGGCGGGCCAGTTCTTCCTTGGCGGCGGTCGATACCGTCGTCAGTACGGTGGCACCCTTGTGTTTCAATAGCTGGATCAGCAGCAGGCCAACGCCACCCGCACCGGCATGCACCAGCGCGCGGTCGCCGGCCTTGATCTGGTAGCTGGTTTCAGCCAGGTATTGCACGGTGACACCCTGCATGATGACGGCGGCTGCTTGCGGGTTGCTGATGTCATCTGGCAGTCGCACCAGCTTCCAGGTCGGGATGCTCAGATATTCGGCATACGAACCGGGCTGCGACAACCAGGCCACCCGGGTGCCAGCGGGCAAGTGGGCATTGCCTTCGGCCACGACACCCGCCCCTTCGGTACCAGGGATGGCAGGCAGGACCGCAGGGTTTTGCCCGTTGCGCTGATACACATCGGCATAGTTGATACCGGCAATGTCGACGCGCACCAGCACTTCTCCTTCTTTTGGGGTTGGCGTGGGCAGGTCGGTGAGTTGTAAAACTTCCGGGCTGCCTTGGGTCAGTATTTGTATGGCTTTCATTTCTATTCTTTCTGTGTACTGTATAAGTTGGGGGAGCGTTGTTGCACACAGCTTAGACAAAGTAGGCTTTAAATAAAATTACTGAAAAATTCGCCTGGACTGTGCATAATTGCACCATGATGAATTGGGACGATTTACGGTTTTTCCTGGCGCTGGTCGATAGCGGTACGCTGACCGGGGCCGCCCGTCGCCTGCAGGTGGAACACACCACCGTGGCACGCCGCATCGATGCACTGGAAGCGGCATTGGGCTTGCGCCTGTTTGACAGGCTGGTGCGTGGCTGGCAATTGACGGTGGAAGGGCAGCACCTGGTGCCGCATGCGCGGGAAGTGGAAGAGCGCTGGTTTTCGTTCGAACGAAAAGCCCTGAGCGCCGGGCAAATGGAAGGCGTGGTGCGCATTTCTGCCGCCCCCACCCTGACATCGTTTGTGCTGGCCCCCAACCTGAAAAACCTGCACGCCGCCTTGCCCGGTCTGGAACTGGAATTGTTTGCCGAAAAACACGAAGTCAGCCTGGGCCGGCGCGAAGCCGATATTGCCCTGCGCATGTCACGCCCGCAAGCGGCGGGCCTGGTGATCAAGGCAGTGGCTACCGTCCAGTATGGCCTGTATGCCAGCAAAAGCTATTTGAAAGGGCGCAAGCGCAGCGACTGGCAGTTTGCCGCCTATGAAAAAAATTCTGGTACGCCACATCATCAGTGGCTGGAAAACATGCTCGATGCTGATCCATCCAGGGTGTTGTTGCGCAGCAATGATCAACTGGTATTGCGTCAGGTGGCGGCGGCCGGCATGGGGGTCACGGTATTGCCGCATTACCTGGCTAAAGGGCTGGGTAGCCGTAGCAGCGACTTGCAAAGAATAGATGACCCGCTTTGCCCCTTGCAGCGCAAGCTGTGGCTGGTCATGCATGACGATGTGCGCCGTTCTGTGCGGGTGAGGGCGGTGGCTGACCAGTTGATCAGCTTGTTGGCCAGTAAAGCCGTACAGGATGTGCTAGCCTGATAGTATGCCCGCCTGATGATGTGCAAGTGCTGCAAGACAGACCTTGCACTGCACCATATTGGGGCTAACGCGGTATCATGTGGCTTTGGACAGGCAAGCAACAGCACAATGAACACCTTACTCATTATCGATATGCAGAACTCATGGGTGAATGGCACCACGCCCCGCTATGATATAGAGGGAGTGGTCGCCCGCATCCAGCATGCGATTGAAGTCACGCGCCAGCATGGCGGGCAAATCATTTACATCCGTCATGCCAATGATGATGCAATGATAGGCTCTGACGGCTGGGAAGTGATACCCGAGCTGCCGTTTACGCCGGGTGATGTGTTCGTCGATAAAACCGCCTGCGATTCCTTTGCCGATACCGGCCTGCTGACCCACCTGAAAATCACCGGTGCCCATACCCTGATGGTGTGTGGCCTGGCGACTGAATTGTGCATCGATACCACCATACGCTCTGCCGTATCGCTTGGTTTTGACGTGATCGCCCTGTCCGACGCCCATACCACCGGCGACCGCCCCCACATGAAGGCCGAAAAAGTCATCGAGCACCATAACTGGATATGGGAAAACCTGTCCACCCCGGCCAACAGCCGCCTGATGGTGCGGACCGTGGCGGAGGTGTTTGGGCCACGACCCATATTTTTTTGATATTGCTGCATAGTAATAAATAATCAGCACGCCCTGACTAATTCATGGCTTTTTGATGGTTTTTGTCAATTTCTTCAGTCGTTCTTCAGCGCAAAACCCCCTGCAGTCCGTTTTTTGAATAAAAAATTAAACTTTTAAGTACAACTACCGTTAATGATGTTAACGCAGTAATCCGTTTTGATTTTTTACCATTACAGTCGGGGAATGATATGAATATCAGTCAGATAACAGGTGGGGGCGCTAGCATCTCTGCTGCTGAGCCTCGGCAGGATGTTAAAAGTGCACCAAAAATCGCGCCTGCAGGGCAGGATTTAAGCGCTGGCACCGTTGCATCTACGCAAGATGCAAAGCAAGACACGGCAATCAGCAGTGCTGAGCTGAAGCGGTCTGTGGATAAAATCAACCGTTTTATCGATTCCAGCAATAGCGTGAATTTAAATCTGGACAGTGGTTCTGGCAAAGTGGTGGTACAGATCGTTGATCGTGAAACCAATACCGTGATCCAGCAGATTCCTTCTGCCCAGGCTTTGTCCATCGCCAAGGATCTGGGGGCCAAAACAGGTTTGTTGCTCGACGCCCAGGCTTGAGAGGGTTGATGCGTGATGTTGACGTCTGACCCGGGTTTTTGGCGCGACCAACTGGGCCGTCCGGTTCTTGAAAGACTGGGTGTGGCACCTGCCGAGGTGCTAGCCTATGTCGCCTCTGTAAATGCCAGCCAGCAGGCTGGCCAACAGCATGTCCCCTCCCAGCTAGCATCACCTGAAGCCGTCGTGCTTGCCGCCGATTTTTTGGTGGATGTGCAAGATGCCATGGCAGAAATGCCGCCATCCCTGTTAACCCTATTGGCCCGCCCCTTGCTGGGTGTGTATTTTGCGCGTGGCCTGGGTTCATCTGCCCTGACCGATGTGGTCATGACGCCAGATGGCCAGCAACTTGGCATGGTGTGCCTGATGGATGCCGATGCGTTTTTGCATCGTGCTGCCAATGAGTGGGCAAGCTGGAAAGAAAACACCCCCTTCCTGCCGCAAGACCAGTACCGCATTGATGTCGTCATCGAAACGCCGGACAAGGATACGCGCAAAAATGCCATCCAGTTTTTATTGCTGCACGAATTTGGCCATGTCCTCACGGCCAACAGCGAATACCTGCCTGACTGGTGGATAGGTTCCAAACGTTTCAAATCGACCGAAGAATACAGCTACCTGTCGCTGTCATGGCAAATCGCCATGAGTGGCGATGTCATTCCCTTGCTGCGGGAAGATTTCCCACAACGCAAACACCTGCACTTTTACACTGGCGAACAATTGCCGGGTGAACTGATACCCGAGATTTATCAATCCCTGCAAAAGACCGGTTTCCCCACCTTGTATGCCGCCACCAATGTCTATGACGATTTTGCCGATGGCTTCGCCAGCTATGTGCACCAGGTCATGCTGCAACGCCCGTTTGAAATCAGCATCAGGCAAGGCGAACAGCGCATCATGCAATTAGGTGATTACTGGTCCGGCCCCAAGGCAAAGGCCAAGGCCAGCGTTTTTGCCGGGATGTTTGCCGGCGCATAATCTGCATGCATCCAAATGTGCATCTCTCTGCATACTCTCTGCATAAAATATTGCCGTTCGGCTACTGTAATCCATTCAAATTTCATCCAATTTAGTTAGCTGCATCAATAAAGCTGCAAAAACGCCTGTATTCGCTGCTTTAATCGTCCTAAGCTCATAGATAATTAGCGCATATGGATATGACGATCGGGAATGGGTATGGCAGCATCGGACAATGAATCACTGGACCCCAGCGACTGGCAGGCATTGCGGTCGCAAGGGCATCGCATGCTCGACGACATTCTTGACTATGCCGAACACCTGCGCGAGCGCCCGGTCTGGCAACCCATACCGGATGAGGTGCGGGCGCAGTTCAGGCAAACCCTGCCGACTGGCCCCAGTGATTTATCGGCAGTACATCAACAATTCATGGCGCATATCCTGCCGTATTCGGTAGGTAACAGCCATCCGGGTTTCATGGGGTGGGTGCATGGTGGTGGCAACCCGGTCGGCACGCTGGCAGAAATGCTGGCGGCGGGCCTGAATGCTAATCTGGGCGGGCGCGACCACATGCCCATCGAAGTCGAAAAACAAGTCACCCGCTGGGTCACTGCCCTGTTTGATTTTCCTGACACGGCCAGTGGCCTGTTCGTCACCGGCACATCCATGGCCAATTTTATTGCCGTGCTGGTGGCCAGGGCGCGGGCACTGGGTAAGCAGGTACGGCTGCAAGGCGTGGCTGGCTGCGCGCCCAGGCTGGTGGCATACACGTCTGCCGGTGCCCATGCCTGCATTGCGCAAGCCATGGACATGGCCGGTTTGGGGACGGATGCCTTGCGCGTTATCCCCATGAATGCACAGTTTGAAATGGACACGGCCTTGTTGCAGGCCGCCATACAGGCGGACCGCGCCAGCGGGCTGACCCCGTTCTTTATTGCCGGCACCGCCGGTTCAGTCGATGTCGGCGCGATTGATGACCTGGCTACGCTGGCAAACATCGCCGCGCAAGAGCAGTTATGGTTTCATATCGATGGTGCCTTTGGTGCGCTGGCCATGCTGTCACCAGCGCTGGCACCGCGCCTGCAAGGCATACAGCGGGCTGATTCCATTGCCTTTGATTTTCATAAATGGTTGCAGGTACCGTATGACGCCGGGTTTATCCTGGTGCGTGACAGCAAAGCCCATTACGACACCTTTGCCACGCCTGCCAGTTACCTGCGGCGCGAAGCCAGGGGCCTGGCTGCTGGTTCCCCCTGGCCCTGTGATTTTGGCCCCGACCTGTCACGCGGTTTTCGCGCCCTGAAAACCTGGTTCACCCTGCAGGTGTATGGTGCAGACCATTTGGGCCGCATGATCGCCCACACCTGCGAGGTGGCGCAATACATGAAGCAGGCTGTATTGGCCAACCCCCAGCTTGAACTGCTGGCCCCTGTAGCATTGAACATTGTCTGCTTCCGCTATCGTTGCGACCATCCCGATGTGGTCAATGCCAACATCGTGGTGGCCTTGCATGAATCGGGTATTTCTGCGCCTTCTACCAATACTATCAATAAGCAACTGGCCATCCGTGCTGCCATTGTTAATCACCGTACCCGCACTGAAGACATCGATGCACTGATCGCCGCCACCTTACGTTTTGGCGACCAGTTCAGCAGCACAGACCAACATGCAGCAAGCAAGCAGGATGACAAATCACATGAATGATAATCAGGATACCAATACTGCCGCACCAGCACAGCAAAGCAAGCTGATCGGCCTGGCACCGCTGATGCGCAAGGCATTTGCCGGTGTCGACATGAAACCGCAAGGCATGCAACTGATTGCCCATGCCGAAAAATATCCCAACGATGCCAATGCCATGATGGACCTGGCGACTACGCTGTTATTGCTGGGCCACCGCGACACCGCCCTGGCCACGCAGATGGAAGCCTTGAAGCTGCAACCCCTGTATTCTGTCCCGTCGGCACATGACACAAAAATCAGATTGCTGGCCTTGATGACCGATGGTGACCTGATGGCCAATACCCCACTGGAATTTCTGGTGGAAGATTCAGACATCGCGCTGGACCTGTTATACGTCGGCGCTGGTATCCCCGCCATAGAACAGTTACCCGAACACGATGTCCTGTTTGTGGCCGTAGGTGAAGCCGATGACAAGCATGAACTCTTGCTGGACTTGCAGGCGCTGGTAGATGGCTGGCCACGGCCCGTCATCAATGCACCAGAACGCATCACCCACCTGGGGCGTGACGGTGCCTGCGCATTGTTACAGTCGGGTGAAGGCATAGAAATGCCCACCTCTATCCGTATAGACCGGCCTACGCTGGAAAAACTCGGCAGTGGTGAGATCGCGCTCAGTCAATTGTTGCCGGGCGATGATTTTCCCATCATCGTGCGGCCCCTGGGTTCCCACGCCGGGCATGGTTTAAGAAAAGTCGTGTCACCCGATGCCATTCCCGATTATCTGCAAGCCGTACCCAGCGATGAATTTTATGTCGCCCGCTTTGTTGATTACCGCAGCGAGGACGGACAATTCCGCAAATACCGCATCATCCTGATCGATGGCAAACCCTTTATCTCGCACATGGGTATTTCCAAACACTGGATGATTCATTACCTGAACGCAGGCATGACCGAGAGCCAGGAAAAGCGCGATGAAGAAAAACGCTTCATGGAAAATTTCGACACCGACTTTGTACCGCGCCACCTGACCGCCTTTGCGGAAATCACCCAGCGCCTGGGGCTGGATTACGTAGGCATAGACTGCGGTGAAACCCGCGACGGCAAATTGCTGATATTTGAAGTCGACAGCGACATGATCGTGCATGCCATGGACCCGGTAGACATGTTCCCCTATAAACAGGCGCCGATGCAAAAACTGTTTGCCGCATTCCGGGACATGCTACTCAAGGCCATGGCAACAGCACCAGTTAACCAGGAGTGACATCGAATGTGGCCCATTCATCTGCTAGGGACGGTGCCACGCCACAGCGTGTCATAGTGTGTTGCAAGGAGCAAGATCACTCATGTCCATGAGTACACTACAAGATTTACCCACGCTCAGCCAGTTGCTGATTGACGGTGGCGATGCCAGGCTCATTCTGCAAGCCGATGGCACCAATAAATATGGCTGCGCTGCCGTGCCTTTGAATGCGCATGACGAGATGTTTGCCTTTAGCTCGGTCACTGCATCCAGCATATCCGCCCATGCGTATACCGCTGCTGCACGCACCTACGCCAGGCTGCAACAAAGCGAACAGGATACGTATGCAAGTTACGCAGGTTATGCCAGCGAACTGAACCATGTGCGGCAAGATTTGAAGCAACTGTGCGGGCTTGAACAGCGCAAAGACGTCGATATTGTCTTTGCCGCGTCCGGCACGGACCTGCACCTGATCGCCGCCCAGCTATGCGCCAATTTTTCCAGTGCACCTACCCTCGTCATCATGGCTGATGCCAATGAAACCGGCAGCGCCGTCCCATCGGCACTGATGGCCCGGCACTTCAGCGAACGCACCGCTCTGGGCGAACAGGTCAGCGCTGGCAGCCACATCGCGCATGCGAAACAGGTCGATATCGCCAGCATCAGCTTGCGCCAGCCCGACTGTACCGTGCGTGACAGCCATGATGTGGACAGTGAAGTCGAAACACTGACCAAACAAGCCATGCAAAGCGGGCAAGCCGTCCTGCTGATTTTGATGGATGTCAGCAAAACCGGCATGCTGGCACCGTCATTAAGTACCGTCATGCAGTTGCGGGCCAGTTATCCGCAATTGCAGGTCATGGTAGATGCCTGTCAGTTCCGCCTGTCCAATGCCAGTCTGCGTGCTTATCTTGACCAGGGCTACATGGTGGCGATGACAGGCTCCAAATTTTTATGCGGCCCCAGCTTTTCCGGTGCGCTGTTTTTACCCAATGCCATGCATTCGGGCTTAAAGGCGATCAGCTTGCCGGCATCCCTACATGCCTACAGCAGCCGTGCCGACTGGCCATCTGATTGGGCCGCAGACGGGGCAAAGGGTTTGCCAGCACACCCCAATTATGGCCTGCTATTGCGCTGGGTTGCGGCGCTGGAAGAACTGCGCGCCTTTCGCACCTTGCCAGATGCAGCCATCCTCGCCTTCATCCAGCAATTTCAACATGCCATCTACAGCTACTTTGCCAGCCATCCAATGCTGGCCCTGTTGCCGGTGGCTGCACCCGACCGCAGCGCCATCATGGCAGGGCTGGGCTGGGATCAACACACCACCATTTTTTCGTTTGTATTGATGTCGTCAGCCACACCGGTATCGGGTAAGGCGCAGCCATACAGGCATGCAGACACGCTCGCGATCTATCGTCACCTGCAAAAAGAAAAAGGCATGCAGCTCGGCCAGCCTGTCACCTGCGGCATGCACCATGGCAAACCCGTCAGCGCCTTGCGCCTGTGTTTAGGTGCCAGGCAGATTGTTGCGGCAGTCCAGAAAAATCAGGCCAGCACCATCATTGCGGCGGCATTGACGGTGCTGGATGAGGTGCAGCGGGAGATGGTGGAACAAAGTAAAGTGGCCGTATAAGCAATGACGGTGTGGTGGAAGCCGTTGCTTGCGTGAGGTGATTGATTTACTTCCTCAGCATCCGCATCCATATAAAAATGTATCGCTGCCCAGTACCTTCCATGCGCCGTTGATGTTGACCATCACCAGGCGATACCAGCGGTCATCGGTTTTCGTAGGTCCTTCTAAATGCCCAGGGCCTTTACCTTGTCCTTCCCAGACAGCGATGTCGACAATGCCGTCACCATCCAAATCGTAGTACAGATAGGTGCCGCCGATAAAGCCGGTACTTTTTCTATCCAGTTTCATTGGTGTTTCTGTATGTGTTGCAGGGCCGGAGGGCATGCTGATATTGGTGTAGAACCAGTAAAGACTTCCGGCGGGATTCTGCTTTAAGCTTTCCTGATGAGTAGTCAGGCTAATTTTGGTATTTGGCCGATCAATATCGAAGTAACGCCATATACTGGTATCCGTATCACCGTATCCAAAACCCATTACGTAACCCGCACATTCTGGTCCATCGTAATCTTTGACGATATCGTCACTTGATCGCATCAAAGTGGTCTCACTACTTAAACGGCCATCACGAAATAGCTTAACGCGTTGAACGGGTTTTACCAGCGACTGTGTTCGTTTGAACATGTCGTAAAGTCCTGACATCGATGACTCGTCCTCAGCTTTTTTTGGTTTAGGACGAGCGGTAACAAGTTGGCGAAATATAATATCAAAGCGCCCGCTGGCCTGCTCCGTATCAGTACTGGGAGCCCCTATTGAGGACTCATCCCGAAATAATGATGGTTGCGTTTTTGGAAAATCCAATCCGCGGACAAGTTGGATAATACGGGCTACGCCATCGTACGATGAGATGGGGTCGTACTGAGCGCTGAAGATACCTATTCGATATTGCAATTCAGTCGCTGTACTTTCCGCCAACTTTTCACGCCTCCAGACCTCTTCTGGAACTTTTTTACCCTGTTCCTGCAACTTGCTTGATTCTTTGTTTAGTGTCAGATCTTGTGCAGCCTTGCGCTTGATCTCCTGCCAATCCGCAAACGGTTCCGGCTTCTTCCCTTTTATCCCAAGTGCCAGATGTGCTTTCATTTTTTCCAGAGCTTCGTCGCGCGGCCAAGGACCTTGCGGCTGGATTTCGGGATGGCTTGTTTTGAGGTAGGTAGCGTAATCTTCCAGTGCACGCCAGCCCGGTTCCAGCCAGAAAGCGCGCACAGGGTCGTAGCCAGATGGAAGTGGTGCGTCTGCCTGGCGGTATCCACGCACATTCGCAACCACGGTCGGCGTGGTCGCCAGATAGCGGCAAGCCGTATAACCAGGCGCACCGCTCGCGGGTTGAACCTCACAATAGCCGCTGCCTGGTTCTTCACGTACTAATTTTACTATCGTGTTCAGCGCCAATCGACTGATGACAGGCGCATCAGCGCGCGGTGCTTCGCGCAAGGTCAGGGCAGTACCGCTGACCCAGCGCTGTGCCGCATCGATTCCGCCTTCGCCTGCCTTGGGTCGGGCGATACGTGTGACACTCAGGTATTTGCAGGCGATATAGCCATATTGTCCTTCACCTTCAATGAAGCAAAATCCATCGTATTCATTTTTGTCTTTCAAAATCAATTCGGCACCGCGTTGTAGCGTGCCTATGATCTTTTTATCCAGGCTTGGTCCCTGCCGCACCCGTACATCGTCGGCCATCACCCAACGCGGTGGTTGACTTTGCGCATAGGCACCGGCCTGCATCAATATGGACAGGGTAAAGGCAGCGCCTGTTAAGAATAGTCGTAATTTCATTGCCATCACTTATTGCATCGTAGTTTTAGGCGCAGCATCGCAGCCCATTGATTTCAGGTTGCTTTCTATTTCACGCTTGTTGCGTGTCAGTTCATCCATGGCGCTGCCCTGGCCGCCGGTGCGTTGTGCAGCTTGGACGGATGCCAGTTGCTTGCGCACATCGTCACATAGGGCCTTGGCGCGGGCGGCGTCGGCGCTGGCGCGTTTGGCGGCGTCTGCCGGGCTTTCGCCCTGGCTGGCTTTGTGTTCGGCGGCTTGTGTGCGTTTGGCCGGGTCTTCTGTGACAAGGGCTGTGCCAAACTTGCGTTCGTTTTCTTTTTCTACCATGCAGTCGCTTTCTATGCGGGCGCGTATATCCAGGGCATTGCCGCGCTGGGCATACACATCGGCGATTACTTTGCGGCGTTCTGTTGTGCTTGCTTCTTGCATTAATTTGTCTTGCTGAGCACCGCCTTCACGCATCCAGATGACTTTCTTGGCTTCTTCGCCACGCTGTACGCAACTAAGGTCTAGCGCTGGTTTGTCCGTTGACGTCGCAGTCACGGCCTTGCCGATGACTTTTTCTTTTTGCCCGTTGTCGCAAGGCTTGTCCTGATAACTGCTGCCGCAACGGTACATTTTTTGTGCCATCACCTGGCTGGGCAAGGCGGCTCCAATCAGCAACAGGGCTAGCAATAGGGCTTGCAATAGGGCTTGCAACGGCCAGAGAGCGACGAACGATAAAAGAGGATGGTTACGCATGGTGGTAAACCTGTGCTGAGGTTATAAAGCTATTACTTTAGCACTGCGCATAGTCGAATGGTGCGTTGGGCCAGAAGAAAAATCTGCCACATCGACGAATTCCCTTACTTGTCTAAGGGGTATTTTTTATGGAGGTAAAACAGGTTTTTACTCCCGCTTGACATGCATTTGATTTTTAGATCATAATCGACACCAATAAGATGATGATTATCATCTAATTGGCTTGGTAGCCACCTTGGCCGGAGCAAGAGATCATGAACAGTGCGAGCAAGGCAGTACATCAGATCGACCATGCAGACCGCGATGCGGAAGCTTTGCTGACTGCATTTGAAGTCATTGCCGAACATCATTATGTGGATAACGATGGTGTCCGCATTCATTACTCGGCGATGGGGCAGGGGCCCTTGCTGGTGCTGCTGCATGGCTTTCCTGATCACTGGCTGGGCTGGTGGCAGGTGATGGCGGATTTGTGTGCCGATCACCGTGTGGTCGCACTTGATTTGCGTGGCTATCACCTCAGCGATGCACCGACTGACCCGCAAGCCTACCTGCCCGCTGCACTGGTGGCCGATGTGGCTGCCGTGGTCGAGCATGAAGGGGCGGGTAAGGCAACATTGATAGGGCATGACTGGGGCGGCTTCATTGCCTGGCATGCGGCGATGCAGGCACGGCCCTGGCTGGAAAGACTGATCGTGCTGAACATGCCGCACCCCTGGGCCATCGCACGCGAGCTGAGTAACAACCCGCAGCAGCGTGTTGCCAGTGATTATGTGCGTGCATTCCGGCAGCCGCAATCGCATTTGCAACTACCCATATCGGGCCTTGGCACATGGATCAAGGATGCTGCTTTCAAACGCCGGCATGACCAGGCCATGGCGATGTCGAAGCTGGAAACCATGCTGCATTATTACCGCGTCAATTGGCCAGCAGAACCGTATTTCATGCCGGGCGACATGCCACCCAAAGTGATGGTACCCACCTTGTTGATACATGGCCTGGCCGACCCCTATGCCTTGCCTGCCGGTCTGAACGATGTCTGGCAATGGGTGGACAATGCACTGAGCATACAAACCATTCCCGGTGTCGGTCATTTTATTCAACACGACAACGCGCAACAGGTAGTGCGCATCGTACGCACATGGCTGCACCAATCAACTGGCGGCAGCGATTAGCGAACCCAGCAAACCCGGCAAACCCCCGCACTTCCAATCAAGGAACTGCATTCATATTTGCATTTATAGAGGATTCATCAAGGAACTCAATAATGCGGTCGCCTTTGTCGCCGGTGCCAACCGTGGACTGGACCTGACTTTGGCCACAGCCTTGCTGGAAGCTGCACCATATTTGCGTGAGGGTGGCCGAGAATATGCGGCCAGAGGTAATCAGAGGTAATCATAGTCAGGTAGCAGGTAAAAAAATAAGGTCCCAGGCAATTGCCTGAGACCTTATCTGATACTGCTGCAAAAACAATTACAGCATGTTCACTTCACTTAATCTGTCGCAAGCAAAGTCACGCCACTGATGGCGCTATAGGCTTTCACCATGACGTAATACGTACCGGCGGTAGGTGATGTAACAGTGATGCTTTCATTGCTGCTGGTACCGTTGGATCGTTGCAGATACGACGAGGTCGTAGGTGCAGAACCCAGTTTGATATACAGGTCAGCATCACCTGTACCGCCGCTGGTTGTGAAAGTCACCGATGATTTGCCAGCAGGCACAACGAAGGTGTACACCGCAGTGGCACCCGATGCCAGGGTGATGCCTGTAACAGGTACACCATTGCCCAGTACATTACCCTGTGTGGTAGTTTGGTAACTAGCCACCAGGTTGATGCCGCTAGAAGCAGTGTAGCCATTCAGCAGGACATAGTAGGTGCCTGCTGTTGGTGAGGCGATGGTGATGGTTTCAGTGCTGGTGGAACCGTCCGATTTTTGCAGATAAGTCGTGGTCGTAGGTGTGGAGCCCAGTTGCACGTACAGATCCGCATCGCCTGTACCGCCCGTGGTTTTGAATGTCAGGTTGGTGGCACCAGTCGGTACAGAGAATGTATAGACCAGGTTACCGCCGGTAGTGACAGACAAGCCCGTGACTGCAACATCCTTGGTCAGGGTGTTAGGTGGTGGTGGCGTTGTTGAACCCATGGCCGACGCAAAATTTGCCATGTTCAGACTGCCGTAACCACTGGCATAATCCCAGCCGGCCTTGGCGGTGTAGCCACCATTGCTGCCAGAAGTGATGTCGTGGAACATGCCCGGTGTGCTGGCTGCTTTTTGGTAAATCGCAGCAGCAGGGAAGGGCAGGCTGTTATTGTTCATCGATTGCACACGTGCCCAAAAGCCTGTGAAGATTGGTGCTGCCAGACTGGTACCACCGATCTGCTGGTTGGAACCACTGATAATCACCAGCGCACCGCTGGCCGGATCAGCATTGAATGAAATATCTGGCGTGCCGCGTTTGGTAGACGTCCCCAAAATGCCCGCAGCTGTTTGCCAGCTTGGTGCTGATTCATTCAGGGATGGCCCACCACCAGCGCCACCGTTGGCGGTTTGCTGGCAACTGGCTGCCGTGGTGCAAGCCCAGACCGATTCAGATACCCAGGTCGTACCCGAGGTATTGAGCAAAGTACCGCCCACCGAAATCACATAGGGTGATACCGATGGATAGCTTTGCGACGTACCAGGGCCACCGCATTCATAGGCACCCGAATCACCGGACGAAACCGAGAAGGTCTGGCCCTGTGCTACAGCGGTCTGGAAGATCTGGTCATTACTGGCCATGACACCAGAGTTGAGTGCATCGTTTTCGCATTCACCCAAAGACACATTGATGACCTTGGCCACATTGTCGGTGACAGCGCGGTTATAGGCAGCAGTGATGTCGGCATCATTGAGCGTGTTTGCTGTGTACAAGATCATTTTTTTGATCGTGCCACCTGCCGTTGCCAGGGCATCTTGCGTATCCATATTCCATTCACCGACACCGGCAGTGTCAGAGCTGGCAGCACCGATGGTAACGGTCTGCACGTTCACCGTCGGATAACCGGCACGGCTGGTGAAGGTGTTCAGATCAGCAATCGTTTGTGTCATGCTGCCTTGAGTGATGATGCCGATGGTGGCATTCACCGCGCTAGGCAAACCGCTGGCGTTATAGATGGCAGAAAACTCGGTAGGGTTATGCCCCGTGCTGGCCAGCGTGTTGGCGTTAGGCCGGACCAGGTGGGTGTGATAGGTATGCAGATTTTGCAGACCATGCACAGCCAGTACCGTATCTGACAGCGCTTGCGGTATCTGTGCATCACTCAGGTTGACCTGGACAGTACGTCCTCCTACCGAGTAGGTATGCAGATCGGTATTGAAGGCGGTCTTGACCGTCGAGGCGGCACCATCGGCGCTCACCAGCGTGCGGTTGTCTGACACGGTGATGTTGATGAAGCCACTGTTTTTCAAGTGATCAACCACGGCCTGCACCTGTGCTGCTGTCGGTGCATAGTTCGCCATGAAATCGGCACTGGAAATCGGCCTGACATTTTTCCCGTTCAGGATGCCCGTGGTCAGCGTGTCAAGTGCTGCCTTGTTGCGCAGCTTGAGCGCGACCACCACATGCGTGGGCGAACCCGCTTGCATGAGTGTGGCCACCGATGTCGATGACACGGTCGTCGGTATTCTGGTGGCCTTGGTTGCTGTCGGTGCCCATTGTGCCTGGGCAGTGCCGCACAGCATGGCCAAAGCCATCGAGACACCGGATAGTAGTTTGAAATTACCGCTGATACGCATTACTTTTCTCCTTTTTTTGATGCGAAGATATGACCGGCACCGTTTTAGCGATGCCGGCCAAGCTCAGTCACCCATCCCCGATATGGTTTGAATCCGGGATGGGTGCGTAAGCCAAAGCGGTGTGTAAGCACCGCCTTGGCCCTCCCCCAATGTGAGCATCCGTGCAAACTGCGCGAGGCTTGCCCTTCCGCTCCGACTTGCATGCCAGGAATTGATCAAATTCCTGGCATTGCAATTTTTTTAGGCAATAGTTGTCCCACTCGCAGGCGAAAGCACCTGCAAGACTATTGGTCCTGCTCAAAAATTAAACGACCTTACCGAACGACAAAACGAACGACAAAAAAGTAGCTTGACTGCAATATGTCGCTTTGTAACAAGAGGCCGATTATTGACATTGTTTAACAATATGTCAAAAACAATAAGCCATTGTCCTTTGGTAAATCTTCTCTATTTTTCACCTTGATTTTTACGAAAATCTGTTTTTTTATAGACAAAAAAGGATATTCACATAACCAAAAAGAAATGATTGCGTCGCATAAAGTGGTTGTGAAACTGCAACAATGCTGGCGGGAATGATGAAATAGCGCGGGGTTAAAAATGCGCTTTTTTGGGGCGAGGACAAGAACAGGTCAGGGCTGGGTGTCAGGAATTGAGGCGAAACTCAGGTGAAACTTAGTTTATACGTCAGCATCGTTATTGTTATACAGGCAAGAAGGGACCTGCCCACCCTGGCAGGCAGGCTTCCCACGGGTCAACACGCCTGATTATCGGCCCCCAGATACATCCACAAAGCTGCCCGTGATGTAAGACGCGGCGTCGCTCAGTAAAAAACCGATGGCAGCCGCCACTTCGTCAGGGGTGCCGCCACGTTGCATGGGGACGCCGCTTTTCAGTCTTTCCACCCGGTTGGCTTCGCCGCCGTCGGCATGCATGGTGGTGTAGATCAGACCGGGCCGCACGCAGTTGACGCGTATGCCTTCGTTGGCCACTTCCACAGACAGGCCCTTGGTCAGCGTATCTATGGCCCCTTTGGTGGCGGCATAATCGACGTATTCATTCGGTGAGCCCAGCCGGGCCGCCGCCGACGACACATTGACGATGGCACCGCCCTGGCCGCCATGCCTGCTTGACATGCGTTTGACCGCTTCGCGGCAGCACAAGAAATAGCTGGTGACATTGGTGCTGAACAGACGGTTGATGCGCTCTGCCGTCAAATCTTCCAGCCGGCATTGCTGCATCAGTATGCCGGCATTATTGACCAGCGCATCCAGCCTGCCCAGTTGCTGATCCAGCTCGCTAAACAGGCGCACGACCTCTGCTTCTACCGCCACATCGGCCTGTATGGCAATGGCAGTGCCACCTTGCACAAGTATGCCTTGCACCGCCTGCTGCGCGGCGTCGTGATTATGCAGATAGTTGATGCACACCGCATACCCGGCAGCCGCCAGTTGCTGCGCCGTGGCAGCACCAATACCGCGACTGCCACCAGTGACCAATGCGACTTTTTTCATGGCTATCTTTCCTTGTTTTATATCTTTGATTTTTTACTGCAGATTGTGCATGGAACAGGCGAGAAATATCTCATGACGAGATGGTCAACGAGATGAAGATTTTTCACCGGTGAGGAGGATGATCTGCAGGGGGCCGTGCCGTAGGAGATAACACCTGATGGAGGGGCGCGGTGCACATGGTGCACCCTACAGGGCGTGGCAATTTTTTCGGGGTATCGTTACCCGCATTCTAAAAAAACAGAACGACGCCATGCTTGACGCGGTTGTGACCAATGGTTCGTAGGGTGCGCTGCGCGCACCATTTGCACGGCAGCACATACATGAATACGAAGGAAGACAACAACCGGCAGAAGGGCGCGGTGCACATGGTGCACCCTACAGGGCGTGGCAATTTTTTGGGGTATCGTTACCCGCATTCTAAAAAACAGACCGACGCCATGCTTGATGCGGTTGTGACCAATGGTTTGTAGGGTGCGCTGCGCGCACCATTTGCACGGCACCACATACATGAATACGAATGAAGACAACAACCGGCGGAAGGGCGCGGTGCATATGGTGCACCCTACAGGGCGTGGCAATTTTTTTGGGTATCGTTACCCGCATTCTAAAAAACAGAACGACGCCAAGCTTGATGCGGTTGTGACCAATGATTCGTAGGGTGCGCTGCGCGCACCATTTGCACGGCACCACATTCATGAATACGAAGGAAGACAACAACCGGCGGAAGGGCACGGTGCACATGGTGCACCCTACAGGGCGCTGCAATTTGGCGGGCGTCGTTTTTTTATGTTCCTACGCGCGTAACGCATGAACCTGCCTTGCGGTTGACAAAAGCCTGCCGTTTAGAACAACAACACTAAGCCGCCTGCGCTGTGGTTTTTTGCGTCAACGCAGATGTGTCGGCTGGCGTTTTTGGCTTACGTAGGCTGACTACGCAAAGCAAAATAAAGCAAACCAACCCAAATACGAATAGGAAAATTATCATGAACAAACTGATCACCGCCCTCATCGCTTCCACCGTTCTGATGGGTAGCGCATTTGCACAAACACCAGCCAGCGCATCGGCCAGTGCTTCTGTTAAACCAGCCACTGCCGCCGCTGCTGCCAGCGTCGCAAAATCTGCCCCGGCAGCCAAAGTGACCGCAGCTACTGCATCTGCTACTGCATCGACACCAGCCGCACCAGTAGCAGAAACCAAGCCAGCAGTGGCAGCAGAAAAAGCAACGAAGCATGCAAAACACACCAAGCACACTAAAAAAGAAGTCAAGAAAGATGAGGCAAAACCAGCATCTGCTTCTGCAACAGCCGCTTCGAAATAAGCCACTACCTGTAGCAATCGTTCGCAACAAATAAGTACCCCGGCAGCAGACGCTGCCGGTTAAAAAAGTAAAATAAATCGCTCACATAATTGAAGGAATATCACATGAATAAGCTCCTTACTGCCTTGATCGCTTCCACTGTTTTGATGGGTAGCGCATTTGCTCAAACACCGGTAACAGCAACCGCAAAAGTCACACCGGCTGCGACGCCTGCAGTGGCCGCCACAGCACCCGCAACAGTTACCACAGCAGTCACCGCCGCAGTCACCACAACAACACCTGCGGCTGCACCAGCGAAAGCCGTAACGACTGCTACCACAGCTACGGCAGCCGCACCTGTAGTGGCAGAAACCAAGACAGTAACAAGCGACAAGGCTGTGGCCAAGCATGAAAAACATGCCAAGCACGCCGCCCATGAAAAACTGGCCCAGGGCAAGACCGATGCTAAAGCAGATGTGAAAGCCGAAGCCAAACCTGAAGTTAAAGCCGAAGTTAAAACCAATCTTAAAACTGACACCAAGGCCGCAGCAGTCACAAGCACAGCCAAGGCTGCAGCACCAGCAGCAAAATAAGTGTGGCGGCACATGGCCGCAAGCTGAGTACTACAAGTACTACAAAGTAAGTAAAAAACGACGCGCAATCACTAGCGATTGCCTGTCGTTTTTCTTTTGGCGCCGCGCTTGTGAAGTGTCATTCTTGAAAACACGCAGTGCGGCCTGCTGTCAAGCAGATCGTGCAGAAAAACAGCCCGCTTTTTTTCCCCCAACACGGTATTTCCTTAAGGATATATATTTTTTGATAGAATGCCAGCGCACTCAGGTGTGGTCTTTGTGCATTACACATACTGCAATGCAGTTTGTGCAATGCAGTATGGTTTGTTGTGAATGAACTATGTGTTCCTTTCTTTCGGAGTTTTTTTAATGGCTTTGCGTACCTTAAAAGCGGCGATTCTGGTTTTTGCTTCTGGCCTGGCGATGCATGCATCGGCTATCACCCAGCCAAGTGCAGAACAACTGCAGGCTTATTTGCATAAGCAGGTGGATACTGAAAACAGCTATTTCATCGTGCCGATTCTACCCAATGAAATCTCCAACAGTCTGGCGCACACCATGCTCGACAGTTTGTGGAAAGAAGCTGCCTACCGCGACAATATGCGCGCCTGGCTCGCCAAAAACCAGGCCAGCGTGATGGAAGATTTGCTATCAGATTGGCATAGGCACTACCATAAAGCCTTCACTGAAAGCCTGGACCTGCTTGACGATGACACCATCAAACTGCTGTGGCGTCTGAACCGCAGCAATGCCATGTATGCCATGGACCGCCAGCAATGCAGCACTCGGACCGAAGCGCAGGTTGCCGATACCGTCAGGCTCGAAGCCGAAAAGCTCATCGCTGCACAGGCAGGCAAACTGGCCGTGGCCTTGCCTAACGCACTGACGCGTGAATTTGCACGACAGAATAATCCCCGCCCAGGTGAAAAGCCGGATTCCAATTTTATCGCCAAGGTGGCCATGAAAACCCTGCCTGCTCTCGCCAAAGAATGGCCAGAGGAAGATAAAAAACGTATCGAAGGTCGCTTCTCTTATGGCTACAATCCATCCACTCCGCAAGAACTGTGTGAGTCAATCTGGGTGACCAGCCGCGCTATTTACGACGGCCATGTCGAAAAGTCAGCTGCCATGCTGTCTGCCACCATGCTCAGGCTTAGCGTGACCAAGTCTGTCTATCAAAAAGCACTGGCGCAGGCCGATGCGCCGGGTGGGGCAATGCAGCCTGCAGTGCAGGGTTTTACGCCCGGCAAGGCATTTATTTATTACCCAAGAATATTTGATAACAAAAACCTCAACGGCTCAACCACCTACAAAATTGCCTTCGATGAAAAAGGTATAGTCACCAAGGTGACGCAGGTTGCGGGCAGCGTCAAACCGCAATCACTCACCAGCATTGACGGCACGGTTTTCCCTACCGAAACCATGTTGCTGCGTATCGTTGAAAACTATTTCCGCAACGGCTCTTTTGCACCCACGTTGGTGGATGGCAAGCCTGTACCAAATGCAATCAGCCTGGGATTTACCTGGAGTTGGGATTAGCGACGGTTTGCTTTGAAAGCATAAAAAAACGACGCCGCGCATGAAGCGGGCGTCGTTTTTTCATTTCTGCCAGGGTGATTTTACTAGCGTGTTTTTGTCAGATCTTACGCAACGCAAACTCAGCCCTTACTCTTCGCCTCTATCACTTCCCATTTTTCCAGCGCTTCCAGCAATTGCTCATCAATCTCAGCATGGCGCGCATTCAATTGATTCGCCTGGTCTGGTCCGTTTTTATACAGATTGGCATCGGCCAGTTTTTCTGTAATGAATGCTTGCTCGGCTTCCAGTGCAGCGATTTGCTTGGGCAATTCTTCCAGTTCACGTTGTTCTTTATAGCTGAGTTTCTTCGGCTTGGCGGCTGCCGGCGCGCTCATGCTTGATACAGCTGCCACGGCGGGTTTTTGTTCTGCCTTGCTGGCTTTGACGGCTGGCACGGTGCTGCGATAGCGTTCCCAATCGGTGTAGCCACCAATAAATTCGCGCCACTGGCCTTCGCCTTCAGCAACGATAACCTGGGTCACCACATTATCCAGGAAGGTACGGTCATGGCTGACCAGGAAGACGGTGCCGGTATATTCTTCCAGCAATTCTTCCAGCAGTTCCAGCGTGTCGATATCCAGATCATTGGTCGGTTCATCCAGCACCAGCACATTGGCCGGTTTGGCAAACAGGCGCGCCAGCAACAGGCGATTGCGTTCACCACCAGACAGCGATTTAACTGGGGACCGTGCACGCTCAGGCGCAAACAAAAAGTCACCCAGATACGACATCACATGCTTGCGCTGGCCATTCACTTCTACCCAGTCACTACCCGGCGCAATGGTATCGGCCAGGCTGGCTTCTTCATTCAGTTGCGCACGCATCTGGTCAAAGTAAGCGATCTGCAATTTGCTGCCTTGCTTGATGGTGCCGCTGTCTGGCTCGTCTTGCCCCAGTATCAGTTTCAGCAGGGTGGTTTTACCGGCACCGTTCTGGCCGATCAGGCCCACTTTGTCGCCACGCAAAATAATGCTGGAGAAATCGTCGATGATCACTTTCTCGCCAAAACGCTTGCTGACGTTTTCCAGTTCCGCCACGATCTTGCCTGACCGTTCGCCAGAAGTTACATCCAGCTTGACCTGGCCTTGCTGGTCACGACGGGCAGTGCGTTGCAGGCGCAATTGTTCCAGACGCTTGACACGGCCTTCATCACGCACGCGGCGGGCTTTGACACCCTTGCGTATCCAGATTTCTTCCTGCGCCAAAAACTTGTCAAACTTGGCGTTTTCAACTTCTTCATTTTCCAGCAAATCTGCTTTGCGTGTCTGGTAAGTCGTAAAATTGCCAGGGAAAGAAGTCAGCTTGCCACGATCCAGTTCAATGATGCGGGTGGCCACATTATCCAAAAAGCTGCGGTCATGGGTGATGAACAGCACGCTGCCTTTAAAGTCTTTCAGCAAACCCTCCAGCCATTGTATGGATGAAAAATCCAGATGGTTGGTTGGTTCATCCAGCAGCAAGACATCAGGCGCACTGACCAGCGCACAGGCCAGTGCCACGCGCTTTTTCATACCACCCGACAGCGTACCCATGATGGCGTCTTTGGACAGGTTCAGCTTGTCCAGTGTGGTTTCCACCTTGTTGCCCAGGCTCCAGGCATCCGCCGCATCCAGTTGCACCTGGATGTCATGCATGCGTTCCATCAGGGCATCATCATTGTCACCGCCAAACTGGCCAGTCAACGCTTCATATTCCTGCAACAGGGCAGGCAATTCACCCAGGCCAGACGCCACCGCTTCAAATACACTAAGAGTCTGGTCAAACTGCGGTTCTTGCTCAACATAGGCAATCTTGATGCCCTGCTGCATCACTAGCAGCCCATCATCAATCTTGGATGTGCGGGCAATAATTTTCAGCAACGAAGACTTGCCGGTGCCATTACGCCCGATCAACCCAACCCGCTCGCCTGCCTCTATGGAAAACTCTGCATGATCAAGCAGAGCAACGTGACCGAATGCCAATTGGGCATCGCTTAATGAGATAACTGCCATAAAACCCTGTGAAACCGGCATCAGGAAGATGCGCGGACATAATTAGAGAAAAGCAGTATTGTACGCTAGGGCGGCGCGGAAACTCATCTGCTTAATTGATTGTTGCGCCCGGCTCAGGTAAGATGGCGGGCTGATTGAGAAATGCACAAGCATTTCTTACCGTGTCTCGCCGTAGTTCAATGGATAGAACGTATGCCTCCTAAGCGTAAGATACAGGTTCGATTCCTGTCGGCGGGACCAGGGCACTAAAACCCATATCCTCAAAAAACAACTTAACCCGAATGAAATCAATGGGTTAGCGTTGAAGTCAAATAGTAGTAAATCAACAAAGCAAGGCAGAAACTGTGCTTTTTGTTAACCTTTACGAACAAATTACGAATGTGACCAGCTTCAAAAAAGCAGGTAAGGTTTGGCGTGTCCAAATTGCTATCAAAGGTGGCTAAGGCAGCGATGCTGGCAAGCTCGTCGAGCAAGGAGGGCAAAGCCCATGGCTTTGAGGGCGTTGATTTGCAGACCACACTGACGTTCAAGGCTGGTGTGTAGTTCTTGTAATTTGGAAAAGGCAAAAGAGGGGTTCGATGATGCAGCTTTTGCGGACGCAATTGGGGTATGGGGTGGCCGCGATGGCCTTCTGATGGGTTTTCGTTCATTTTCACCCCTCCTAAGAGAGTAACCAGATACTTCAACGTCACCACCAGACGGGCCACAACTTCCCTTTGCGGGTCATCTATCGTTACGCACTACCCGTCCATAGGTGCACCTACGGACGTAAAAATACCGCGTCTTACTGGCGCCGGGTGGTTGCCGCTGATGGAAAGGTGTGTTCAGCACCAGCAGTTAGGTTCGTGCAGATTTGGGTGGATTGGCAATGTGTATGGTTAAGGATTGTTAAGGTATGTAATTAACAACAATTAACCATTAGTACATAGAATTATTTTGCAAATTTTGCAAAATAATTGGTTAATGAACTCATATATGACGATCGTATTAAATTTTATCTCTTTGAGATAGGGGCTTCGATGAAATTCTCTGAATATTTCAAGCTCGATAGAACACAAGCATTTCTGGATTTTGTTGATGTCCCATTACATACGGATATACCTGTGTTTTTGGAGCCGGTTGCAATTAAGTGCTTAGAGTCAGTTTGGGGAAACGAACTTTCTTCTCTTCTTCAGACTTTTTTTGAAACGATCTTACGACTAATTAAAGAAGGACATCACGAAAATGCGCAAATCTTACTTTCAAAGCTGAATGAAAGTAATGAGTTTCATCTGGGTTATTCCCGAGGAAAATCTAGGGGACATGGGTTCGGACCAGAATCAGCGAAAAATATTTGGGGAGCCCTAACAAAAAGTAGCGCAGCCGTAACTGGCTTACTAAAAGATTTGGAAGATACAGCGTTGCTATTGCCAGGGATTGGTACGGATATGATATCCGATGCACTTTGCAATATTCTTCGTGGGCCGCTTATAAAGTACACACAAGATATGTGTGTTTATTATGGCATACCACTTACGCCACAAGTTGCATCCGGCTTGACATGGAATCCTCAAACGGAACAGTGGGAGGATTTTTATGCGGATTTGCCTATGACTGATTATGGAAAAGTGATTTTGGTTCCAAAAATTTTAGTTCGACTTAAATTATCGTTTGATGCGAATGAATATTATCGACACTACATTCTCCCAGAAATGCAACATGAACATTTACAAGCGAAATCGCAACTGGTTGAAACGTTAAGAAATGGGAATACGCGAGTTACAAAAAAAGTGTTAATGGCAGAGTATGGTAAAGATAAGCTTGCAATTGTTGACCAAACGAGAGTCCGACCTCAAATTTTAGAAGACTATCGTTTGGCGAAGTCAAGGGGTGTTCCTAAGCCACTTACACTTGAGCAATTTGCCGAAATAGAGAATGAAACGTTGCCAAATCTAACGGAGATGTTGGCAACGCTCTCAAAGATAGATGTTGGAATTAAAACTGCAACGGAATATGAAAATATTATTGAACGAATTTTTTCAATGCTATTTTATCCGTCATTATGCAGTCCGACAAAGCAGTCAAAAATTCACGATGGTCGCAAACGAATAGATATTCGATACTCTAATGAAGCCAAGGATGGTTTTTTCTATTGGTTGTCTTTGCACTATTCCTGTCCATTTATTTATGTGGAATGCAAAAATTATGGTCGGGAAATCGGCAACCCTGAACTCGATCAATTAGCGGGAAGATTTTCTCCGAGTAGGGGCCGAGTCGGTATTCTCGTTTGTAGGTCAATTGAGAATAAGGAACTTTTGTATAAACGGTGTGTGGATGCTGCTAAAGATGGTCGGGGATTTATTCTTGTACTTGACGATCAAGATTTAGCAGAGTTAGTACTAGAATATACCCGATCAAAGCGCAGGCAGGAATTTGAATTATTGAAAGCGCAATGGCGACGTTTAGTTAACTAGAGGGTGGAGGGGCAGGGGTCTGAAATTCATATATTCCTGGCCTGCGTAGGTCCGATTAGTTTAACGTAATCGCACGCATTTCAAGTCTGTAAAAATATCAATAATCATTTCAAAATCGTACGTGCGAATACGCGGTGTTATTCGCACTACGCTGGCTACAACGACGACAACCAGCACTCGGTCGGCAGTGTCGAGAAAATGAGAGATGGGCAGCACAAGGAATGTGTTGTAGTACCCCACCAGGCCCCGCAGTGGCGGGCCTTGAACAGAGGCAAGCTGCATTTGTCAAGAAGATTTATACCTGAAGTAACCGTTGTTTCATGTTTGAAATATAAAGGACTATGCTATGACAATGACCCTGCGACAACAAATTGTCCAAAGTAATATCGAGCAAACTTCCAAGCATCTATCACTTTCTAACGAAGACTCATTTGTTAGGTTAGCTCATATGCTGATTACCGATCAAAGTATTCATTCCTTTGAAAAGCGTGACTTAGTTGACGGCGGACAAGACAAACAGATAGACGTCATTTCCATCATGGATGAAGCAGACGAAGGTAATATTTTTATTCTTCAGGTGAAAAATACGGGGTCATTTGAATCAAATATTTTGATTCAAATGCGTAACGGACTGCAGTGGATATTTTCAAAAACTAGGACTGACATTGAGCAAATCAGTAACAAGAATTTTAAAGATCAAATCCTTGCATATAGAGCATTGCAAAGTTCGGTCGGGCCTTCAAATATACATGTGCAAGTAGCATATGTTACTAATGCTACAGGAACTGATGTTTCCGACGAATGTAGACAGGAAATGAAAACTATCGTCGATGAATACGATAATGAAGTATTTGCGAGCTTTAAGTTTGAACTTTGGAGTGCTAATGAAATTGTAGATAGGATTAATGCGCTGGATAAAAAAAATAAGAAAATATCTACGAGTGTCAAAATAAGATATGACGCGAATACGCCGTCATTAATAAAATATCAAACTCAAGGTTTAACCGGAATTGTATGCTCGGTGCCGGCTCAAGAGATTGCAAATATAGTTAATGAAGATGTTAACGGCTACGTCTTTGACATGAATATTCGTAAATATCTTGGAAATAGAGGTAGTGTCAATCCTGAAATTTTATCTACTTGTTCAAGCGTTGAATTAAGCTATTTGTTTTGGTTTCTAAACAATGGCATCACTATTGTCTGCGACAAAATTGATCCAATTACGGATCCAGATGATCCACATATAAAATTAACAAATATGCAAATCGTGAACGGCTGCCAGACTGCGTCATCTTTAGCTAGGGCGGCGACAAAAGGCATGCTGCAAAAAGACACAAGGGTGCTTGTAAAGTTCTTTCAGGCCGGGAATAATGACTTGGTCGATAGGATTGTATTGACTACAAATAATCAAAATAAAATTTCAGGGCGAAATTTACGGTCAAATGATTTCGTGCAAGCCGATTTGGAAAAGGGCTTCCTGATTTATGATTTATTCTACGAACGAAAGCCGCGCCAATTTGATAATGAACCTAATGCGACAAAAAATAATGTCATATCGAACGACACTGTTGCTACCGCATACTTAGCAATAGTTCTGAAGCGTTGTAGTGACGCTCGAAGTAGAAAATATAAGGTTTGGGGGGAATTTTACGAGAAAATATTTGAAGGTGGAGCAGTAGAACCTTATGTTCTTTCGAGTCTTATACACGCTAGGATTAAAGATTGCCTCTTGCAAGATAAATATACCGAAAATACCGATTCCCAAACCCGATTTCTTGGGAAGAACGCATCGTTTCATATCGCTAGAATAGGATCTTTCCTATTTCGAAAAACAGATTCATGGACTAGTGTTGGAGTGCTTAAGACACAAATTAATGAGCTAGTTACTGGACAAGTTGACATGGATGATCTCACTGATAAGTCGTTCAAGATTTTATTTGACTTAGTCAGTAAATTTGATTCAAGAGACTTAAATTCAATACTGAAGTCCAATGCCTTAGATTCTGGAATTAGCCGAACGCTGCATACAACAGATCGTGACATGAGCAATTTTCCATTGGATCTTTTTAGCGAATAGGCAGGTGCTCGATCATGATTGGGGTATGTATTCATACGGGGCATGGAGCCTGTAAAAAAATAAGGAGGGAGCGGGGTCAGGCCTCTTAAGAAAACATTCTAAGTCATTGATTTTCAATGAGTAAAAATCTCGTGTTTGCTTCGGCACGATTTTCGGCAACAAGCCGATTATTACGCTGACATTCATACATTTTTAGCCTTGTCGGCGATTACGGGTTGCGAATCACCCCTACGCGAGCCGACTCTTGTGTGGCACAGAAATGGAATTCCATCTAATTTTTGATCTCCCGCTATCAGTTAGCTTTGCATTTCTGTGCCAGGGAAATCTGGCATTTTGTAACTTGTAATTACATCACCGATCATCGTCTATACGCCCTCTGTTACAAACCGCATCCTCTCTTCACACAGCCTTCGTTCTCCCTTCACAGTGGTATGTCATTCTGCCTTTTCACCGAAAAATGGAAGGGATCGATGCTCCATTGGTGATTCATTTTTTCCTCACGTGATCAGGGCATAAACCATGGATTTCGGTACAGCAGACGTAGCTTTGGTTCAATATTTTTTTCTACGTTTATCGCTCTTTGGATGGCAAAGCATGTTTGAACCTTTGTTTTGCATAGTGATGTGTTTTCTTGTGCCATTACTCTTACCATTGGGCCGATGGCTTACTGTTTTTAGCTGGTTAGTTTTAATGACTATCGTTACTAACATCATCGTGACAGTGCAAGCAATGTTGCAGTTGGAAATAGCCCATGTGGCAGATGATGCGCTGATGCTCTTGTTTTTAATAACAAGTTTTTTCTTTTTATGCCTTGGCCTGATAATCAGGTTGATAGCTGTAAAATTATTGACACGGTATGGGTACCAAGGATACGGTGATCTGCATGGATTCAAATCATGGTGGAAAGGAAATCATCCACCTACCTTGCACAGGCTGGTTAAAGTTTTTCTTTTACTGCCATTGATGATATTGGTCACCATGGTCAGCTATCTGTTTTACGCCTACGCAGAAACTCGCCCTCAAGAATATTGCGTAAAAGAAAAACGGATTATTCCCAAAGATGAACTGTGTGCAACGTTGTATGACAGCGCGATAGAGCGAGGGGATGTGCTATTGGGGCCAACAGAAAAAAACGGACGTGACTACCTGGTAAATCACCCGAATAATTGCCACGTCGGACCAGAAGACAATAGCGGCTTTCGACTGGGTGGACTATTTGAAGGTTTGTTTGAAGGTAGGCTGGAAGCCACGTTCGACTATGAGCTGCCCGACAAGGGCCCACTATATAAAGGTGACACAAATACCAAACCCACGCTTTATTCCGAATGGGACATCATAACGCCGTGCGGGGAAATTAAAAGACGTAGTGGGGTCTAAGTAAATTTTGTTAATGGTTTTGGGACTAGGAAATTTGACGGTAAAATACGCATGCAGCCGCCGAGAAATTTATGTCTGGATATGGATCAACAGATCACCTCAATACATTGAAAAGAAAGGTCAGGTATGGATCAAAGTAGCAATGAAGTCAGTACGGCAGTTGCTGGTCAGTTTGCGTTCCCATTGCGCGCCACGTTTGGCCTGGGAGATCGCGTACGCAAGAAATCTGGTGCCGCTTGGCAGGGTCAGGTTGTCGGCTGGTACTGCACAAAACTGACCCCTGAAGGCTATGCCGTCGAGTCCGAGTCTCACCCCGGTTCAGTACAAATTTATCCTGTGGCTGCGCTTGAACGCGTGGCCTAACCCCTCCATCGAGCGGAGGTCCTCCGGCAAGCTTCGCTTGCTTCCGGCCGCCGCTCATGTCGAACCTTGGGCAAATTAGTGCAAATCATTGCAAGATGAAAATATCCTACGTTGCCAACGCCAAATCCGCTTCAATCGAAAGCCGCTTGCTCATATCCAGATCAAACCGGCCAGACGGATTCACATGGCTATCCCGCTTTGAGACACAGCGATCGAGCCTATACCAGGGGTAGTCCAACATTCCTATATTTCCAAGCTTGAGAGCGATTAGGCACTAATCTGATCGCCTCTACGCGCTCTACAAAGCGGCCAGTTACGTTCTCTGCTAGTCGTTGTTTCCGCTAGAAATACCACCATCCTTTTTCATTTGGGCGATAGTGTGAAAAGTGTTGTAAATAAAATCGTATTGATGGTGTTCAATTCTCTTTGAAACTGTTGAGTAAGGAAATGACGTAATTTCTACATCTGCATTTTTTCCACGGATAGAATAATCAGTTCCATACTTATCTGTGACCTCTACCCATTCCATGTTTAATTTGCTTACCAACTCATTGCCAAGATAGCTTCCAATTATTTGAATTACTTCTTGATTGGATAATTTCTTTCCGGTTGAAGTCTGCCACGCTCTAAAAGCACGATCAAAATCTTTTAGATCTGGTCGTGAAATTGTAGGGAAGTAAAATTTGACGAATACATCGCCTTTTTTAGCTAACTCGTTTATTCGGGTTATTTCTTGACGTGTAAGAACTCTGAATTTTTGCTCGAACGGCGGGAGAGATCCTATCGAGTTTGTAATTGAACTCCCATCCGGCAGTGCCATTGTTTTTGTATCAGACGTTTGTCCCATTGCGCATTCAGAAATAATTAGAAATATTATTGAAATAACGAATTTCATATAAAGAGACCCTCGCAAATTAGGCTAAATATTTAAGATACATGAATGCAGATAAGTGGTCATTTGTAATCAATAATATCCCGCCTCCGCAGAGGGATTCGGGACAGCCCGCGTAGGTGCTATTAGTGTAACGTAATCGCACGCATGTAGAGCCTAAAAAATATCAATATCATTTCAAAATCAAGCGTGCAACTACGCGGAGCTGAAAATAGGTATTTGTCGCAATCAACTGATTCAGCCAGACCAGGAGCCAGAGATATTTTGTTGCCAATGAATTAATTTGGTACACTCATACCCAGACTGATGATGGCGGCTGTTGAATGCGGCAGTCAGTCCTTATTCCATTCGTCATCACAGTGACGATCACAACTGAATAGTTCAACGAGGGCACCATGTATTTCTGGAAAATCGATGCATTAAAGAGGCATTTGGCCCATGGCAGTTTGTCTGAAAAGCAGATGTATGGGTACATGATGGCGTATCTGGTGTTCAGTGCAACTGCGGTTGAAATGATGCGCTATCTGCCTGAAAAGGAACCCAATGCGTGGACGTATTATGGATCGATGATGAATCTGCTGATTCCTGTTGTGGGTACGATGATGGCGTTTCGTGCAAATGGAGGGGAGTCGGGTGTTCAGTTTTTGCAGCGCTATATGAGTATTTCGCTGGTGGTCACGATACGTTATATGGCAATGATTTTAATGATCGGGCTGCCGTTGGCGGTATTGCTGATAGCGATCGCGATTTTGATGACTGACTTTAAGAATAACTTCGCAGGATCGCCGCTTGAGATTGTGTCCAGTTGTGCTTATGCCTTGTTATATTTCTTTATCGTCAAGCATATACGTGAGGTGGCGACAGCACAGCAGGGCGCAGCGGGAGCCTGAAGGATGAAGATATATGTTCTTCCGATAAGGTAGTCTCTCACCGCATTCAGATAGACTGCTCTCTCGATTTTAAAATCACAGGCTTTATGGCGACTTGCCTTGACCGCCTAACTGGCTTTTGGCATCGCTCAGATTGGCAAGCAATGTCTTTGTGGATGGATGCTCGGGGCCGTAGTTGGCGTTGGAATTCAATGCGTCATAGGCCAATTCAAAATAAGAGATGGCTTTGATGTATTCTCCCAATGCGGTCCAGGCGGATCCCAGGTTATTACGGTCTATTGCTACATTCGGGTGGGTGTTTCCAAAGTTATTGATGTCGCTGGCCAGGGCCAGTTCAAAGAGGTCGATGGCTTTGCGGTATTCGCCCAATGCCTGCCACGCTGCGCCCAGGTTATTGCGTTTTATCGCTACGTCGGGGTGGGCTTCGCCATAGGTTTTGATGTTGCTGGCCAGGGTGAGTTCAAAGAGGTCAATGGCCTTGCGGTATTCACCTAATGATTGCCACGCACCGGCCAGGTTGTTGCGATCTGTCGCCACATTCGGATGTGCTTCGCCAAAGGTTTTGAGGTCACTGGCCAGGGCCAGTTCAAAGAGGTCGATAGCCTTGCGGTATTCACCTAATGCTGACCATGCCGTCCCCAGATTATTGCGCCTTGTCGCCACATCCGGGTGCGCTTCGCCATAGGTCAAAAGGTCGCTGGCCAGGGCCTGTTCAAACAGGGCGATGGCTTTGCGATACTCACCTAAAGAGTTCCATGCCGCACCTAAATTACTACGCTCAGTCGCCAACACCGGGTGGTCGTCGCCATAGGTCTGGAGGTCACTGGCCAGGGCCATTTCATAGTAGCTGATGGCCTTGCGATATTCGCTTAATGCATCCCACGCCAGGCCCAGGTTATTGTGTTTTATCGCTACGCTTGGGTGAATGTTGCCATAGATCTTGATGTCACTGGCCAGCGCCATTTCATAGTAGCTGATGGCCTGGTAATGTTCTCCCAGTGCTTCCCACACCAGGGCCAGGTTGTTGCGGTCTGTCGCTACATCCGGGTGGGCGTCGCCATAGGTTTTGATGTCACTGGCCAGGGCCAGTTCATAGTAGGTGACTGCTTTGCGATATTCGCCGAGTGAGTACCAGGCACCGCCTAGGTTATTGCGGTCTATCGCTACATCGGGGTGCGCTTCGCCATAGTTTTTAATGTCGCTGGCCAGGGCCAGTTCGTAGTAGGTGATAGCTTTGCGATATTCACCCAGTACATAGCATGCTGTTCCCAGGTTATTGCGGTCTCTGGCCACGGCCGGGTGGTTTTCTCCAAAGGTTTTGAGGTCAATCGCCAGCGCTCGCTCATGCAATTTTTTTGCATCTGGAAAATCCCCTAGCGTATAGGCATTGTTTCCGGCGGCAGAGAGATACACGGCGTTGTCAGGGTCCAGGTAAATTGCTTTTTTGTAGTTGGTATCGGCGTCGAGGTATTCCAGGTCGTGGCGTTGCAGTTCTGCCAGTTGGTAAGCGGTTTCGGCAGCGGTGTCATCGTCCTGCTCTTGTTTTTGCTTCAATAATGCTTTTGCCCTGGGAAGGTCAAAGCGTTTGCGTGCTTCCTGGATTTGTTTTGTGAGTGTATTTTTTTCATCCAGATAGGCGATGCGTTTATTCAGTTTTCCCAGTTCTTTGACCAGGTTCTTTGCGTATTCCCAGCCTTTGACCAATTTTTCCTGATCAGATACATGGCGTTTTTCTTGCGTATTGATGGTGTCGAGATTTTTCTGGATTTGCGTCTCCAGATTCTTGACTTTGATGTCGTAGTCGTTGATCTTCAATTCGTCTTCAGGGTCGCCAAAGACACTGACAATACCGTTATTGACGGCAATCTGAAGGGTGCCGCCGACCACATTGATGGTGCCTATGTTGGTGGCCACCTGGACGCAATCGTCACCCTGGCAGCTTTGTTCAATTGCCTGTGCATTTGCAGAAATGATCAGGCAAAAGTACAGCAGGGCAATTGCTTTCATGGTTATTTGCTGGCCGCCGCTTGGCTGGCAGTTGATTGACTGGTCGTTGCTTGGCTGGTAGATGCGTTATCGATATTCAGGGTGCCCTGGTTCACTCCAACCTGGGTGCCATTGTTGCCGCTGTTGGTTTGAATGACTGGTGACTCCTTTGGCGCGCCAGGTGCAGCGGGCGTCACCAAAAATACAGTGGCAAACACCGCCAAAGCGCCACCGGCCCGCAATTTGAATTTATCGATGCCACCTTCCACATGAAGAAAACCGGCCAATATGCCACCGACACCCGCAGCAGCCAGGGCCAGCACGACCTTGAAAGTGTCATATTGCGTCGGTGTAGGGTTAGGGATGAACACGTTCAGCACTAGCAGGGTGATCACAAATACCACGCCAAAAATAAATCCGGCGATTTTTTCCCACGGCGTTGGTTTTGGTTTGGGCATGTTTTTTTCTCTATCGGAGGTGATTGGATTGATTGACTATCGAGGGTCTTGTATTTAAATTATGCCATTGTTGTAATGGCATTGGTTAGTATGGAATAACTATATTTTTATACAGTGTTGTAATGTTGGGATTTGTGCAGTGAATTTCAGATTCTCTGTCTTATCAAGAGACGCGGAGTGTTGCAGGGATGTGTCGGGCATTGTTGTGAAAATTGTTTTTCTGGTGGTGCTCGGTTATGCTGCCAGCAGTAAAAACTGTAGAACGCATTACCTTCCTGTTGGTGAGATGTGCTCACCCTCGCTTTAGCGGAAATCTGCCGATGATAGAATATTCTCTGGGTACCTTGCCGTTTCGTGACGGCGTCGTTTTCCTGTTTCCCAATCACCTGTGCTGCAATTGCGGCAAGACCACCGACCTGACGACCATAGAGCAAGATACCAGGCGCACCAGTTATATGGTGGGGGGCGGGACGGAAATCACCTTTCAACTGCCTTTGCCTTTCTGCACAGACTGTGCGCCAACGGCAAGCCGTCGCCCGAAAAGCATCTTGAACTGTCTACTGATTTTTATTGTCGCCTTTGCGGTATCGGCACTGGCACTGATCATCATTGGCGACATGGTCTTGAATAGCGCATTGATCGCCCGTTACCTGCTGCCGTTTGCTTTGGCCCTGGCGGCCCTGGCCTGTGCCGGTATGGGGGCGCTGACACGGCCCAAAGGCAAGCAGACCAGTTATTTTCAGCCCGTGCGCATACCGCGCCTGAAACAAGAATTTGTTTCTGGCGAAGTGACTGCCATCGGGTTTTCTTTCAGTAACCTGGCGTATGCCAAAGCCTTTGCCCTGGTCAACCGTGAATCGATTGCAAAAAAGCTGGTGACGCTGGAAGGTATTTAGCCTTATTGCGAGTGAGGCAATCGAAGCAATCGAAGCCATTGTGCAAGGTTTTGTTCAGCATGCGCTTGTCTGCGTTGTACGTCTGTTCAACTGGTGTTGAACAGAAATGGCATGCGTGTTATTCATTGATGCACCTTGTCCATAGGCACGGTGCTGGCGACGCTGGCGGGCTGGTTTCCCGCCATGGCGGCGCTGGTGTGGACTTGCATCCGCATATTTGAAACCCGGACGGTACAAACATGGTTAAGCAAGCGACAGCGTCACCGATAAGCCTGTCCTGATAACGATGGGCGCAGCAGGGTGGTGAAGCCACCTGCTGCCACCGATCTTACTGCGCGAGCGTGATCGGGGCTCATGCGCTGCTCAAAATGCTCATGTACTTAGAGTACATTCCGCTTTTTGCGCTGCTCTTCACCCCGCTGACGCTCGCTCGCTACAGATCGTAAACAGGTTCTTATCACTTATCCAACTGCGGCAACCAGGCTTGGTGTGCATTTGATTTCGCGTTGTTCAATATCGAGCAGGGTTTGCTGGAAGAATTTTTTCCAGCCGTTGTCAAACACGATGCTGCGGCACGCCAGTTCATCGGATGCTGGTTTGGCCGTCTGCGGCAGGCGGTTGCGTGCCTGCTGGACGGCGTTGCTGAGTTTGTCGGCGGTTTTGCCGGCTTCTTCTGTTTCACCCAGAGCACGCTGGCTATGTACCAGCATCAGGTCTGCCTGGAAATTGCTGGCCGGTTGCCCGCGTTTGATGAACAGATCAATCAGCCAGTTGCCTGACGATACCTGGTAGCTGTTATTGGCAGCCTGTGCTTCCTGTTTGGCGGTTTTATAATCCTTTTGCAGGGTCGCGATCATCCAGTTGATCTGGTGGCTTTCGTGCCTGGCAAAATCATTCATGCCTTTATCGTTGGTGGCTTCTTTCAAAAACGGGGCCACCAATTGTCTTGCTTCATCCAGCCGGTTGGTACTGACCATCAGCCAGGCCCGGTCTGTTTTCAACAAATTGCAGTGGTAATTATCACCAAGCTTATCACCAAGCTTGTCACTGAGCTTGTCGCTTATTTTGTCATTTGGCCTGTCGTTCACTTCGGGTGAACAGTCAAAGTCGGTTTCGGCGGCTTGCAATTGTGTTTCTGCATCTGCGCGGCGTCCTGCTGCATACAGGCTGCGTGCCAGCACCTGGCGTGCTTGCAGCAATTGCACATCTTCCTTCTGTTTGTCACTGGAAAGCAAAGTGACTACTTCTTCCTGCAGCACGATCTTGCCCGGATTATTGGCGGACATATCGCGTGCCTGCAATATCTGAGCCAGCAAACGGCTATCTTTCTTATCTTCCTGCGCATGCAGTCGCGCCCGCAAAATGGCTTCGGCTTCCAGCTGGTACTGGGCTATTTCTGCCTCATTCTTTTTGGAATCTGCAGTATCATCCGGGCCCGACCAGTTCATCAATGCCGTTGCGACAGAAAACGCGGCATCGGCATGGGCATAGGTGGGTTGTATCGAATTATTGTTTTCGGCGTAATACAGCCTGGCGATGCGCAACGCGTCTTCGGGATCGATTTCCTGCGATTCTTCCAGTGCTGCCTTGATGACGTCGATACGTCCCGGGCCTTGTGCTGCATCTATTTTTTCTGCGCGCTGTTTTCTTTGTAGCTGTATGTCGGCTTCTGAATTATGCACGGCCGCCTTGCGATCGGTTTTGGCTGTCCTGGCTGATTTGTCGGTGTCGATGAAAGTGCTGGCACCTTGTCCGGCAACACTCAGCATGGCACCCGGTGCGGCATACATCAGGCCACCCAGGGCAACCAGCGGCAGGATAATGCAGCTCAGGTACAGTACCAGGCCGACGGTGCTTTCTTTCCAGCCCGGCAGGCGTCCCAGGTAACGTGGCAAGAGGGTCAGGCCGACATCGAGCTTGGTCGCATAATTCCATTTGCTGAAGCTGGCCTGGCCCATGAAATCATACAGGCGTCGTGCGGCTCTGCTGAAGCGTTCGCCAGGTGCCGGTCTGGCCTGGTCCTGCTTCAGTAACAGTGAAGACGCTTTGGCAACGCGGAAATGCAAGGGTGAACCCAGCAGCATCAAGATGCCTAGGCCGCGCAGGATATTGTCACCGGTGTTCAGGCCCGCCAGCAACAGCAGGCCACCGCTGGCGACCGAGAAGATGAAGCGCAGCCACGGCAGGCGGCCCACGATCAGCAATTCAATCACGCGCCCACCGTCCAGCGGCAAGACCGGCAAGAGATTAAAACCATTGATAAAAAACGATGCCATGATGGCCGTCATCAAGTACGGTGCCCATTCCATCGTCAGCAGTGAAGGTATGAAGGTAATCGCCGCCAGTGCCCCCACCGATAACAGCAGGCCCGGCATGGGGCCGGCCAGATAGACCAGCAAATGCGTGAGCGGCCTGGCTTCATGTTTCTCGCCGCTGGTGACACCGCCCATGCCCGGTACAAAAAATACCTGTACGTCGCGGAAACCGGCCAGCTTCATGGCCAACCAGTGGCCGCCTTCATGCAGAGCGATGACCGCCGCCACGACTAGCGCGCCATCCAGCCCCCACCACCAGGCACCGACACCCAGGAAGGCCAGCGCCGACAGGGTAAAGCTGACGTACTGATACCAGCGCGGCGCGCGTAACGAACGCAGGGTGCACAGTGTACGTACAAAGGCAAAGCGGTCACGCGCCAGGCTGGCGGCATCCAGTGCCGGGTTCAGCGTGGTGACGGCAGCGGTTTTTTTCTTGATGCGCCAACTGTTGAGTCGCATGCGCCAGGCCAGGGCCAGGGCCGGTAAAAAGCGAAAGCCGTAGACGGCTTCTTCCTGCACGGTGCCGCGCTGATAGGTTTTTCCTTCTCTTTCCAGCCTGACCATCCAGCGTCCGGCCAGGTTTTGTGCAATGGCCGGTGCATCCATATCGTCCGTGCGTTGTTGCAAGACGGCTTCACGCGTGTGCAGGTGGGCCGCCAGTTGCCCGGCAAAATCGTCTGCATTCGCATCCTGCACCCAGACCCGGTCCGGATAGGGGATCATGCTGTGCAGCAGCTTGTTGACGGTCAGCAGGGCATTGCCGTCGATATAGGTATTCCACAGATAGACGTTGTACAGTCTGCCACCGCTGCTTGATTCGGCAGGATAGACTTCAGCATGCACATCTTGCCCCAGGTGGTGATACACATCCACATAACTGTAGGGCATATCGCCGGCGCAGATCATGGACCGTTCACGCCAGCTGTGCATGTAGCGGAAACCAGCCTGTTCCAGTTCGGGACGTGCGGCATCCAGCACCGGCGTGAGTTCACCGAGGGCGCTACGCACACATGGTGTCTTTAGCGGCGACCACAGTTGCAACTTCAATAAGCGATTGGTAGAGATCACCAGCGTGACTACTTGTACTAATAGCACAATGGCGATGAACGTCGCCCCCAAACCCAGAACCAAATCCATTTATTTCCTCACTGCATTTTGCCTATCACGCATTTTCAGCGAAATGTGACGAAAAGGCGAGTAAATAGCGGACGATCATTCACATAATCAAGCAAAAGCTTTCCTGGAAGGCTGGCAGGTAGGCAGTTTTCCAACAATTGCGGACCGCGCAGGGATTTCGGCACTCTGAAATTGATAAATTGCCAAGCTAAAAATACAGGTATATATTGGCAAATCCAAATTTCCATTACAGGATCATATGATGAAATTGTTTTACACCTTGTTTCTCTTATTCTTTGGCATGACAGTGCAGGCCGCCGAATTATCCTATGCCGGTGTATGGAAAGGTAGCATCGGTGATAACAAGCTCATGGTGTGTTTCAGCTCCTCTGTCGGTGCGGAATTTTATTATTTGCGAAATCTGCGGGGGATATTGCTCGAGCCGTTGGACCTGACACCTGACAAAGACACTACTGATTGGAAAGAAACCAATGGACTCTATGGCGACGATCAAAAGATCACAGGCTTCTGGGCTGTTTCAGGCATAAGCCCAGGCGCTGCCGTTACGACGCTGGACTTGACCTGGATCAGCCCGGACGGTAAGAAACAAATACCATTCAAGTTAACGAAGGCGCCTGTCATGACTAGCCCCAGAATTCCCGAGTCCGATATTTGCGGCGCTGCCTATTACAAGCCCCTGGAAGATGATTTGCCGCATACCAGCAAAGATCTGAAGTTCGAAGGCAGGGAATACCGCAGCATTTCCACCCCTGCCGCTACGGTATTTGAATTGCCTGCCAGTGTGCCCGGTAGCAAGAATTTCAACGACTATACCCGCAACTGGTTAAAGGACTCTGCAGATTGGTTTTATACTTGCCTGCGTAACGGCGCCAAAGAATCAGACTGGGGCCGGGGTTTTGAACCACTGGTCTGGACAGACAGCAAACTGGTGGTGAAAAACTGGATGTCTGACATTGCTTGTGACGGCTCGCATGGACTGGCTTATGAGATGTATGAAACCTTCGATCTTCGTACCGGAAAAATGATCGATACCTGGACATGGGTCAAACAAGGCGATAAGAATAAGGGCGGTGAAAATAAACAAAAAACACCTCTGAACGCGCTATTGAAAAAACTCAAGAACCAGAAACCGGAACGGTGCATGATGGGCGGCGATGCTTTCGATATAGACGACCCCTATGCAGGCAAGAGTGGCATGGTGTTCCGCTTGTCTCATTTAAATCACATGGGCTTGTGTGAAGACACAATCATCATTCCCTACAAACAAATGATGCCTTTCCTGACACCTGTGGGCAAGGCTGCAGTGGCAGAGGTTTTGCAGCCTTAAGCTTTCCTATATTTCTATATTCCTTCCGCTTTCTTGATGGCCTGTCAGGTGACAGGTCATCACAGTCAAACCTGATTCACACGATAAAAAAGCTGTTACAAAACAAGTGTGAATAAAATCCTACACTAGAACTCATTTCATAAATCGTTACTGTCACTGCAAGGTCATATAAGGCAACTACACTTCGGCGGTTTTCCAAATTACTTCAGCGTTTTAATCCAAATTTTTTTAACGTGGTTCAGTTTTTTCTGGCGACAGCATCGTTGCCCGGAAAGGGGCTTGTGCGCGCATTTTTTTTCGACAGACCCTGTGCTGTTACCGATTTTTTCTGAGAATTTCATGACATCCGCCAAGCAAAAAACACACGCCCAGCCGTCTCCATTCCGTATGCTCGCCATGTCGGCAGCCTGCCTGATGGCCTTCAGCCAATTTGCCAGCGCCCAGACGGTGGCAGCTAAAGACGAGAATAAAAACGAGAAGGCTGATGCCAGTATCGCCACGGTAGAAATTTCATCGCAGACTACCCGCTCTGCGGTGTCCATGCGCGGTGCCGAGTTGCAGAAAATCCTGCCGGGTACCAATCCTGTGAAGGGTTTGCAAACACTGCCAGGCGTGACCTTTGCCACGGCTGACCCATGGGGTAATAACGAACAGAATCTGAGCCTGTTTGTGCATGGCTTTAACGGCCAGCAACTGGGTTACACGCTGGACGGTGTACCGCTGGGTGATCAGCAATACGGCAATTACAATGGTCTGTCGCCACAGCGCGCCGTCATCAGCGAAAACGTCAGGAATGTGATCCTGTCATCCGGTGCAGGTAACCTGGCGACAGCCTCTACCAGCAACCTGGGTGGCACCATAGAAGTGTTTTCCAGTGACCCGCTGGCGGCACAAAGAACCAACATAGAACAGACCTTCGGTAGTTACCGTACCTCGCGTAGCTTTGCCCGTTTTGATACCGGCAATTTTGGTGACGGCAATGCGGCATACATAGCAGTCATGCGGCAAGATGCCCGCGCCTGGGATTTTGACGGCAAGCAGGGTGGCAAGCAAGTCAATGCCAAGTACACCAATACCCAAAATGCCGGCAAGCTGACCCTGTATTTCAATTACAACGACAAGATAGAACCAAACGAAGACAGCACGGTGCATGTGACCGGTGAAACCAGCGCACCGTATACACGCCCGTTCTTGTATCCTGATTTTGCTGCGGCAGTCAATTACCTGTCACCCACCGGCGCCACGCCGGCAGCCGATGGCTCCAACTACCACAATTACTATAGCGATGCCCAGCGCAAAGACGTGCTGAGCTATGCCAAATATGACTGGAACCTGAATAACGATACGGTCTGGTCTAACCAGGTGTATTTCCACCGTGATGACGGTGTCGGCGTGGTTGCCGGGCCTATCGGTGCGGCTGGTTTGCCAGCCTTGTTCAGCGTGTATTTTCCTAACCAGAACCTGAAGCAGGTATTTGGCAATTCTGGCTATGCCACCCGCACGACGGAATATGATATCCATCGTTCTGGCCTGATTTCCAATCTGCGTACCACCTGGGGTGATCATCAGATCGAATTCGGTGGCTGGTGGGAACATAATGAATCATCCGCCTATCGCCGCTGGTATGCGCTGGATGTGAATCATCCAAGCTCACCGTATGACAGGCCATCGAATCCGCTGATTACCCAATACGGCAGCGAGATACGCAATAACGTCATCCAGTTGCATTTGCAGGATGAATGGCGTGTGCGCCCTGACATCGTGGTGCAGGCCGGTTTTAAATCCAGCCTGCAATATGCAACAGGGGATTTCCCGGTGCAGCCATTACCGGGCGCGATATCTGGTGGCTCGCTGGCCTTGCCGGTGGGCGAGATCGATACAAAAAAATGGTTCTTGCCGCAACTGGGTTTGCTGTGGGAAATCAACCCGCGTGATCAGTTCTTTATCAACGCACAAAAAAACCTGCGCCAGTTTGTAACCTATGGCGGCGGTGGTGCATCGCCATGGAGCCTGGCCAGCCAGTCGGCTTTTGACTTGTTCAAGAACACGGCCCAGCCAGAAACATCGGTTACCTATGAAATGGGCTGGCGCGGCAAGCGCAACCTCGATCTGGGTGTGTTGGACAAGGTTGATGGCCAGGTCAATATTTACCATGTCGATTTCAGCAACCGCCTGTTGCAGATCAGCCCGACACCAGTGATTTCTTCCATCGTTGGTGGCAACCCTGTATTGGCCAACGTCGGTAGCGTCAGCACTGACGGTATTGATATCGCCGGTACGCTGTTCTTTGGAAAAAACTTCAGCTTCTATAATGCCCTGTCTTACAATCGTTCAGTGTATGCTGACGACTATAGCAATGGCAAGGCACTGGTGGCAACAGCGGGCAAGCGTGTACCCGGTAGCCCTGAATGGATGAACAAGTTTGTCGCCACCGCCACCTTTGGTGACATCGAAGCGCAACTGACTGGTGACTATGTCGGCAAGCGCTATGCAACCTATACCAATGATTTGTCCGTGGATAGCTACTTCATGCTGAACCTGGGCGTGACAGCAAAAATCCCGCTGGAGCCAAATGGCTTTTTGAAAAATGCCAGGCTGCGTTTGAATGTCACCAACCTCAACCAGGTCACCGGCACATCGGTGGTGGTGGTCGGTGCCGCCAATGGCACTTACAATACCTTCCCGATTGCACCACGCCAGGTGTTCGTCACTTTTGGTTGCAATTTTTAAAGGAAACGAGATGAGTATGCAACGTAGACATTTTATGAAAACAGCCGCCGCATCTGCTGTGCTGTTGGGTGGCGCACCATTTGGCCTGACATCCACCGCGCTGGCGGCAGGTAAGGGCAGGGTAGAGTTGTTTGCCCACCGTGGCGCATCTGCCTTGCGGCCAGAACACACATTGGCCGCCTATGCCAAGGCGATTGCCGATGGTGCTGACTATATTGAACCTGATCTGGTCATCACCAAAGACGGTGTGCTGGTGGCGCGCCATGAAGCCTTCCTGAGCGAAACCACTGACGTCGCCAGCAGGCCAGAATTTGCGGGCAAACGCGCCAGTAAAAGCATCGATGGCAAGCCGCAAAATGGCTGGTTTGTCGAAGACTTTACCCTGGCAGAACTGAAGACCCTGCGTGCGGTGGAACGCCTGCCCAAGGTGCGTCCGCAAAATACCGCGTATGACGGCATGTTCCAGATTTTGACCTGGGAAGAAATCATCGATTTCGCCGCTGCCCATGCAGCGACGACTGGGCAGGTGATAGGTCTGATACCAGAGCTCAAGCATTCGACTTATTTCAACAGCATAGGCTTGCCGCTGGAAGACCGCTTTTTGAACATCATCGCTGCGCATGAATACACGCGCCGCTGCCCGCTGGAAATACAGTCGTTTGAAGTCGCCAACCTCAAGTATGTCCGCAGTGTGCTGGGCAAGCGCCACAATGTCCGTCTTATGCAGTTGGTAGAACGTGGTGATGTCCGCCCGGCGGATGTGGTTGCCGCTGGTGGTGAGCTGACGTTTGGCAAAATGTGTAGCAAACAGGGTTTGCGTGACATCGCCAGCTATGCTGACGTAGTGGCACCGCCGACCCGTGCCCTGATCCCCTTGCTGGCCGATGGCAAACTGGGTCAACCCACCAGCCTGATCGCGGATGCGCATGAGGCAGGCTTGCTCGTACACACCTGGACCTTCCGCCCTGAAAATCGTTTTCTGGCCGCAGATTTTCGTGATGACAAAGGTGAGGATGCCAGAAACGAAAAAGGCTCAGTGGCAGAAATGCAGCGCTATATCGCTGCCGGCATCGATGGCTTTTTCTCCGATGACAGCGCGTTGGGGCGCAAGGCCATTTCTGGATGATATTGATGGCATTGTCTGTATAAAAAATCCAGCTCCGTGCTGGATTTTTTATGACTCGCGGATAGAGCATGAAAAAGTTTAAGCTTTGGCGGCGATGATCTCTATCTCAACCAGAAAACCCGGCTTGACCAGGGCGGGGGTGATCAGCAACATCGATGCCGGTCGGGCGTCGCCGATGAAACGGCTACGCACTTTAACGTAGTCAGCAATATCTGTTTCACGCGTCAGATAGTGGGTGATTTTGACGATATCACCGACGGCCATGTCGGCCTGCGTCAGCATGCTGGTAATATTGCTCCAGGCCAGTTCTGCCTGGGCGCTGATATTGTTGGGCAAGTTACCTTCTTTATCCAAACCGGGCGTACCGGAAGTATACAGCCACCGGACCGGGTTGGAAACCGGGCTACAGACTTCAATCGCATCGCTGTACTTGCCTATCTGGCTGGCGATACCGATATTGTGGGCTAGGTGCATTTTCTACTTTCGTTGTGGACAGGGATGCCCATTATCGGCAAGATAGCGTACCGATGTTTCAGCCCAGGATGAAGTATGGATGACGCAAATAATATTCCCCGTATTGCTAGCTTGTTGGCAGATCCGGCGCGGGCAGCCATGCTGTGGACACTGATCGATGGCACCACGCGTCCGGCGGGCGAACTGGCATTTTCAGCGAATGTGTCTGCACAATCTGCCAGCGCCCATCTGGCCAAGCTGGTTGATGGTGGCTTGTTGTTGGCCCACTCGCACGGACGGCATCGCTATTTCCGCATTGCCAGTGCAGAGGCGGCAAGCCTCATAGAAAGCATGGCGGTACTGGGGGCAACAACCCAGTCAGCAGGGCCACGCCAGCCACCACAAACGGCATTGGCGCGCAGCATGCCGGGTGAATTTTTACATGCCAGAACCTGTTATGACCATCTGGCAGGGGAGCTGGCCGTACAGATACTCGACGCCATGCTGAAAGAAAAATGGCTGGAACCGGCAGGCAAGGATTTCAAGCTGACCCAGCAAGGTCAGGAGAAGCTTGCCGCATTGGGCATTGACGCCCATGAGCATGCCAAAGCGCATGCCAGCAGCCGTCGCGTGTATGCACGCTGCTGCATAGACCTGACCGAACGGCGGCCTCATCTGGCCGGGGTGTTGGGCGCAGCCTTGCTGGATTTGTTTGTCAGGGAAACCTGGATACTGCGCACGCAACGCTCGCGTATGGTCACAATCACACCCCAAGGTCAGCAGGCATTGCAGAAAATGTGGGGCTTGCGTATTTAAATGCCAATGTTGACAAGATGACCCAGCGTGACGAATGTTGCGTTTGATGGGCTGTCTCTGATTGTCTCAATTTAACAACCGTTCCCTGCACTGGTAAACAAGCAGGTGCTTGACTATTTCATGCCTGCCCGTCATTGCGTCTGTTGCCAAAACAGATTAATGCATACAGAATGGGTTTCTGAATTGCCCCCGGATCGAAAGGAGGGCAGTCGATTGATAAAAGAATGGAGACAAAATGCTTTTAATAAAATGGCAGGCGGGCTTGTTAGCTCTCGCTTGCGGGGTAGGCCTTGCCCACGCTGAAGAAGTCAAAATCGGCTACGTCACTGGCCTGACCGGCCCCATCGCGATGACCTCCAATGAAGGCTTGAACATGGCGCGCGGTTACATCGAGCAGGTGAATGCCCAGGGCGGCATCAACGGCAATAAAATTACCCTGGTCGCCAAAGATGATCATTATGACGCCAAGAAAACCGCCGGACTGGTCGAAGAAGCCATCACCAAAGATGGCGTGGTGGCTTTCGTCAATACGGCCGGTACCGCCAATACCCTGGCCATCATCAAGTCTGGCATCTTGAACAAATACAAGGTGCCTTTGCTGGGTGTGTTTAGTGGTTCGGAAGCGATACGCGGTGCCGGTTCTGAGCAGATTTTTCATACCCGCCCCAGCTATAACGACGAGGTATTCAAAATCGCCCGCATCGTGTCCACACTGGGTTTGAAAAAAGTCGCTGTCTTTTATCAGGATGATGGCTTTGGTGCCAGTATCAATGACAGCATTACCAAGGCAGCGCAAGAGCATAAGTTTGACATTATCTTGAAAACGCCCTATAAGCCTGGCGAAACCAATTTCACTAAGCAAGCCAAAGAAATTATTGCCGTCCAGCCGCAGGCGATTTTGTTGATGGGGCTGCCAGAAGCCGTCATGCATTTCATGAAAGTCTATGACGCACCAACCGGCGCATCGCAGATTTATACCCTGTCATTTGTGCCGCCCAAGCTCTTGCTTGATTTTGCCGGTGAAAGCCGGGTGCGTGGCATGGCCATTACCCAGGTCGTGCCCAATCCCGTTGGTGGTTCATTGCCGCTGGCGAAAGACTATCAGGCCTTGCTGGCATCGCCGTATGGCAAGGGTACCAATGCCAGTCCGCTTAATTTTGAAAACTACATGAATATGCGCCTGATGATAGAGGCGCTGAAAACCGCAGGTGCCAAACCGACACCAGAAAAAATTACGCAGGCACTGAAGGGCATGCGCAATTATCGTATTGGCGGGTTTCCGATTGATTTTGGTGATACCAATCGTCGTGGTTCTTCGTTCCTGGATATTGCCGTGATCAGCCTGAACGGACGGCTTGCTTATTGATGTGATGATCTAGTGGACTGTAACAGTTGAAACAGAAGTGAAAGACGCTTTCCTGGCGATCAGGGCAAGGCAAGGTTAACACTTATGCACAGCGATAGTGAACTATCGCGAGCATTTGCAACGCAGCCATGGTCGTCGCGCAAGCGGAAGGCACTCTGTTTTCAATTGTTACAGTCCACTGACAGTCCATCAAAAAGAAACGCTGCCCCGTTAAACCGGGACAGCGTTTTTTTCTGTAACGGTCAGATTATGCAGCCAGACGCAATTGCAGGCCTGTGTCGGTATAGGTAGGTGTGGCGGTGAAACCATCTACCGTGATGGTGGTGAATTTACCTTTCAGGCTGCCTGCGGTGATCACTGTCAGCGTGTCGCCAACAGCAGGCTTGTAACCATTCTGGAACTTGATACGCAGGGTGCCACCAGCGATGGTGACGGTGCTGCCGACCACCAGTTGGCTTTGGGCGCTGCGCAGGTTCAATTCCAGTGTGCCGGTAGTCAGTTGCGTATATTTGCTGGTGATATTCACATTGCTGGTGCTGTTGCAGACCAGGGTGCCAGCGCTGTTATACACGTCACCTGTACCGAAGGCCGTGGCCGAATTTGCTTCCAGTGCACCGGCATCGAGTTGCGTGCCGCCAGTCCAGCTATTATTGCCAGCCAGTTTCAGGCTGCCGCTACCCAGTTTGGTCAATTTGCCAGCGCCAGAAATATTATTGCGCCAGGTGTCTTGTGCATTAAAGCTACCTTTGCTGGCATCCATGGTGACCACGACATTGCCAAAGAAACTGCCATACCCATCAGCCGCAGCAAACAGGTTCAGACGACCCCAGCCTTCGGCATCATCCAGGACCGGATAACCGGACGCGATGGCGGTGGTTTTCAGCACCACACGTCTTTGCGCATCGCTCAGGTAAGGCAGGCGGGTTTCCAGCAAGACTTCGGCGCCTTTTGGAACTACAGCAACTGCCGTGGTGCTGGCGACAGGCGCAAAGTTAAACGTCAGGCGACGCAGGTAAGCAGCCTTATTGCTGGCATAGTCGGCAAAGCGGTCCGTCGTTGCCGTGCCAGAATGCGCATAGGCATTGAATGTGTCCGCTGTGGTATTGGTCAGGGCCATCAGTGCTGTATGCGCCTGGGTGACGGCGGCAGTTTTTTTGCTGGCATTGGCCGGGTCCACCAGGTTGGCGGCGACCACGGCTTGCCCCAGCACGCGGCCACTGATCACATCCAGTGGTGAATGCATGCCGGCGACGATGCGGTTTTCACCCAGTTCCAGGCCACGTGCCAGAATTTCCTGGTAGCGCTCTGGCACGGCATAGGCCATGGCCAGCGCATCACGCACGGCTTCGGCTGAATGGCCGCTGGTAAAACCACCATCGGTGGCCGGGGTGGTGCTTTCTGCCGGTATCAGTGACGGCGCGACGATCACCTTGTTGCTCCAGCGGTAAGGGCGTGCATATTTGTAGAAACGTTTGGCCGGTTCGGTAGAACCGTTGTTGCCCACCAGGTTGACCAGGTCAACCACGTTGCCAAAGCTGGTATTGGTGGTACTGCCCACGCCGGTATTGTTGCCCGCATCATTGTACAAAACCGTGCCGGAATCAGCCGCAATGGCGGTAATGGTGGTGGTCTGCTGTGCCGCCTGACGCCAGGCCGTTGTCAGCGGGCCCATGCCATCTGTCACGCTATAGCCCTTGCCACGACGGTCATCCAGATAGGCCGCCAGTTCCTGGTCGGCTGTACGCTTGCTGGTGGTGTCGATGACAAACTGGATATTCGCATCATGCACCCCCTGGTTGAGGATAGTGCCGCCTGCTGTGCCGTCATTCGGCAAGCCTGTCCATTTGGACGTCACCACCGCCGGGAAATTATCTACCGCAGGTGCCGTCTGGCCAGCATCAACGATTTCTGTCAGGGGTTTCCAGATATCCCTGAAACCCGCCAGCACGCGCACACCGGCATTGGTGTCCAGTGTGGCATAGCGCGCATCCCCACGTTGATTGGTGGCGACATTGTCAACAAAGGCAGGCACATTGGCAGCGACCGGCGCTGTGTCCACAACACCAGGGTCAGCCGGTGGAGAAGGAATGACCAGTGGTGCATCCACCGCAGCAGGTGTGCTTGACCCACCACAAGCCACCAGCAACAAGGCCGTGCTGACCATCATCGCCAGCGGCAGGCGGCGGAATACAGATAAATTTTGCATGATAATAAAACCCGTTGGAATAAGCTTGAAAAAAGCGTATTGGAATAAATCATTGAATAAAGAATTGCGACCGGGGGGAATGATAGAGGACGGGTGTGACGGTTGTATGACAACCGATGTTGGATTGATATCGGGCTTGCTGTGTGCGGTGTGTACGCAACACTATTCAACACAGGTCAATATGAGTAGCTCAATTATTTGGCTGTACTGCTGATCTAAATTCCCTCGTTTTCAAGGGGTGTCCTTGGTGTTTTATAAAGCATATCTTTGTGCCGACAGAATTTAAATTGCTTGCAAGCGGTGCAGTGGATGGATCGGCATGGTTTTACTCCTTCCCCTTCAAGGGGAAGGTTGGGATGGGGATGGGTTTCGGTCGATAAGCAGCAATCATGTTTACGTCGTTGCAGCGCAAGAGGGAGCTTAGTGGCGTTCGTTGCATGTCGTACTTTGATTAAAAGATTGCCCTTCGTGGACCCAAGCCGGGTCTCGGCCCGGCGGCCGAAATACTTTCTTTGCTTCCCCTCCATGTCAGGATAGATGTCGCGTCATCAGAAATCTAACCCGTTGGAGAGCGAAAGGCAGAGTAAGATGAAACGAGTAC
>NZ_JBMPOX010000031.1:0-54293 GCF_049340445.1 Undibacterium sp. Ji50W
TCTCAATCCAGAGAAGGCTCGTGTAGAAGAAAAGGCGTACATGAAGGCTGCTTAATTTAAATTGAGGCGACAACTACCTTGACACACACCGCTTCGCCAAAGAACGTATTCAAAGAAAGGCGACCGCGGACTCGCCCTTCGGGTGCTTACGCTGCGCTTCAGCATAATTTGTGCATCACAAAAAATGGGAAGATCCGCAACTCGCTTCGCTCAAACATCGGATCTTCTTTTTCCATTTTCTGTGACGCACAAATTACATCGTCCCGAGCGGATTGAAGTCAAGAACAGAAGCAACAGCAACGTCAATGCAACCGAAACTTAAACTGCGTTGAATACCGTTAATTAACCTGGGTTTTGGGGTTGTCGTTGTTTTTGATGTTGCAGTTGTTTTTGACTTTTGTAGTTCCGCTGTGGCGATGCCGTTTGTGCGGTACAGAAAATGGAAAAAGAAGGGCCGATGTTTGAGCCGCAGGCGAGTTTCGGACCTTCCCATTTTTTGTACCGCACAAACGGGAACCCGAAGGGCATCGACGCCGCGGGCGCCTTCTTTGGCTTACTTTTCTTGGCAAGACCCTCCATGTCAGGATAGATGTCGGGCTACCCCGACCAGCAATCGTAATGCAGTGACAGAAGTGAATAAATGGGTTAGCGTACAAACACGAAAATCATACCGTAATGATGAAAGCTTGATTTAACTAGCGCAAACCTTTAAACCACTATTTCTGACACCCAACCCGGAGCTCCCCATGTTATCCATGCAAACCCTCTGCCCCCACCCCATCATCCAGGCCCCCATGGCCGGTGGTGCCACCACGCCCGAACTGGTGGCCGCAGTGTCGAATGCAGGCGGGCTGGGCTCCCTCGCGGCTCCCTTGCTGACCCCACTGGCCATCATAGAACAGGCCGAGCATATTCGTCGCCTGACGGACAAACCCTTTGCCATCAACCTGTTTGTACAAACCCGGCCACAAATCGATTTTGCAGCACTGGAAGCGGCCAAGCTGTTATTGCAGCCGGTGTGCCAGGAACTGGGCTGGGATAACCTGCCGACACCGACACGCTGGTGTGAAGATTTTGAAGCACAGCTGGATGCCCTGATCACGGCGCGGCCGGCGGTGGCCAGCTTTACCTTTGATGTATTGCATGGCAGCCAGCTACAACGTCTGCATGATGCCGGCATCCTGGTGGTCGGTACGGCCACCAATCTGCAGGAAGCCATCGTCTGGCAAGCTATGGGGGCGGATGCGGTATGCCTGCAAGGGGTGGAAGCAGGCGGGCACCGCGGGACTTTCATCGGCGCACAAAAGGATTCGACTCTGGGTCTGTTCGCCTTGTTGGAAGCCTGTAAGCCGCATATCGAGGTGCCATTGATTGCCGCTGGCGGCATCATGGATGGCAGGCAGATCAAACAGGCTTTGCAGGCGGGCGCGCAGTTGGTGCAGATGGGGACGGCGTTTTTGACGAGCAGGGAATCGGCCATCCACCCTGCCTATAAACAACGCCTGCTGGAAAGCAGCAGCGACACCACACGCCAGACCCGTGCTTTTTCCGGGCGTATTGCGCGTGGTCTGGATAATCATTACATGCAGGCCATGGCGGCAGTGGCCGACAAGGTGCCGGCTTACCCGATACAGAATGCACTCACTGGTGCCATACGGGCAGCAGCGGCAAAAGCCGGCAATACCGGCCTGATGTCTATGTGGGCCGGGCAGGGCGTGGCAGCAGCAAGGGATTTGACGGTCAGTGAGTTGATGGCCGTACTCGTCGCAGAAATGCAGGATTCATGAACCATAAGGAAAACGGTATGGAAGCAGCAGGACAATATGATTACATCGTTATCGGTGCCGGTACGGCGGGCTGCGTACTGGCGAACCGTCTTAGCAAGAACCCTGACAACAGGGTCTTGCTGATCGAGGCGGGTGGCAAGGATGACTATGTGTGGATACATATCCCGGTTGGCTACCTGTACTGCATCAACAACCCGCGTACCGACTGGATGTTACGTACCGAGGCAGAAGCCGGCCTGAATGGACGCAGCCTGATTTATCCGCGTGGCAAGGTGCTGGGCGGCAGTTCATCCATCAATGGCATGATCTACATGCGTGGCCAGGACAGGGATTACCAGCAATGGGCGGACCTGACAGGTGATGACAGTTGGCGCTGGGATCAGGTCTTGCCCTTGTTTAAGCAAAGCGAAGACCACTACAGCGGCAATACAGAATTCCATGGCAGCGGTGGTGAATGGCGGGTGGAAAAACAAAGACTGTCATGGGAAATCCTGGATGCTTTCCGTGAGGCGGCGGCTGAAGTCGGCATACCCAAGAGCGATGATTTCAACCGTGGCAATAATGAAGGCTGTGGTTATTTCGACGTTAACCAGAAACGCGGTGTACGCTGGAATGCCTCCAAGGCTTTTTTGAAACCGGCAGCAGCCCGGCCCAACCTGACCATCATGACCGGCTGCCAGGTGCAAAAGCTGTGCATCAAGGATACCGGACAGGGCAAGCGTTGTATGGGGGTGGAATTTATCGGTGGTGGCCGCAGTTGGTTTGCCGAATCCATGAAAGAAACGGTGCTGGCGGCAGGGGCGATCGGTTCTCCGCAGATACTGCAATTGTCAGGCATAGGGGATGGGGCACATTTACAACAGGCCGGTGTTGCTGTGGTGCATGACCTGTCGGGTGTCGGTGGCAATCTGCAAGACCATTTGCAGATCCGTTCAGCGTTTAAAATCAGCGGTGCCAAGACCCTCAACAAGATGGCCAATAGCTTGCTGGGCAAGGCGCGCATAGGTTTGGAATATGCGTTGTTCCAGAGCGGCCCGATGTCGATGGCACCATCGCAACTGGGGGCGTTTACCCGTTCGGATGCCAGCCAGGTGACACCTAACCTGCAATACCATGTACAACCTTTGTCACTGGAAAAATTTGGTGACCCCCTGCATGATTTCCCGGCCTTCACCGCCAGTGTGTGCAATTTGCGCCCGACTTCACGCGGCCATGTGCGCATCGCCAGCAATGATGCCTCTGCGGCACCGAAAATCGTACCTAACTACCTGACCACGCCGGAAGACCGCAAGATAGCAGCAGATTCGCTGACGCTGACGCGCAAGATCATCGCTGCACCCTCCCTGCAAAAATATAGGCCTGAAGAAATGAAACCAGGTGCACAGTTCCAGACGGAAGAAGAACTGGCCAGGGCGGCTGGTGACATAGGCACGACGATTTTCCACCCGGTAGGTACTTGCAAAATGGGCCGTATCAACGATACTGGGGCGGTAGTCGACAGTGCTTTACGCGTAATAGGCATCGCTGGCCTACGCGTGGCGGATGCTTCTATCATGCCGACTATAACCTCAGGTAATACCAACTCACCTACTCTGATGATTGCAGAGAAGGCGGCCAGGAGTATATTGGGCATTTAAGGGGTAAGAATGCTTGCAAACCGGTAAGTAATTTTCTGCGTGGAATTACTTACAGTAGTTATACCGTATTGTTTAGAAATTGATTTGCTGGTTACTATAAAAAGCTAATATAAAAACTTCCACTTAAATAAAGGAAGCGTTGTCGCATTGGACGTAGTGGATTAAACACCATAAGCCAGACAATAAGGAGAAGAGATGACCGACGTCATCCTGGAGACAAAGCGCTTGACCAAAGAGTTCAAGGGCTTCACTGCTGTAAGCGATGTGAATTTGCAGGTGCAGCGTGGGCATATCCACGCCCTGATCGGCCCCAATGGTGCCGGCAAGACCACCTGTTTTAATTTGCTGACCAAATTTCTTGTCCCGACTTCGGGACAAATCCTGTTCAATGGCCGCGATATCACCTCGGCCAAACCAGCCCAGATTGCCCGGCAGGGCATCATACGTTCATTCCAGATTTCTGCCGTGTTCCCGCACCTGACGGTAATGGAAAACGTGCGCATAGGCTTGCAAAGGAAGCTGGGCACGTCCTTTCATTTCTGGAAAAGCGAACAATCGCTGAACCAGTTGAATGCGCGCGCCATGGAATTGCTGGCCGAAGTTGATCTGACTGCTTTCGCCGATACCGTCACCGTGGATTTGCCATATGGCCGCAAGCGCGCGCTGGAAATCGCCACTACGCTGGCCATGCAACCCGAGATGATGTTGCTGGATGAACCCACGCAAGGCATGGGGCATGAAGATGTGCACAGGGTGACCGAACTCATCAAGAAGGTATCGGCTGGCCGCACTATCCTCATGGTGGAACACAATATGAATGTGGTGTCGGGTATCTGCGACAAGATTTCGGTCTTGCAGCGTGGTGCCATGTTGGCCGAAGGTACTTATAAAGAAGTATCCACCAATCCCAAAGTTATGGAAGCCTATATGGGCAGCACCAGCGGCGAACTGGAAGGAGCGCACGCATGAGCGCTGCAAATGCTGCTACAAATATTGCTGCACTGGAAATTACTGGCCTGCAAGCCTGGTATGGTGAATCCCATATCCTGCATGACGTGAACCTGAAGGTGAACCAGGGCGAAGTCGTAACCATACTCGGGCGCAATGGCGCTGGCCGCACCACCACCATGCGTGCCATTGTTGGCCTGACAGGTGCACGCAAGGGCTCGATCAAGATCAACGGGCAAGAGGCCATCCACCTGCCTACCCACAAGGTGGCGCATCTGGGCGTTGGCTATTGCCCGGAAGAGCGGGGGATATTTTCATCCTTGTCCACAGAAGAAAACCTGATGCTGCCGCCTGTGGTATCGAAAGACCACAAGGGCATGTCAGTTGCCGAGATTTACCAGATGTTCCCCAATCTGGCCGAACGTAAAAACAGCCAGGGCACGCGTCTGTCCGGTGGTGAACAGCAGATGCTGGCCGTGGCGCGCATCTTGCGCACGGGTGCCCGTCTGTTGCTGCTGGATGAAATTTCCGAAGGCCTGGCACCGGTCATCGTGCAGGCCCTGGCACGCATGATCATGACCCTGAAAGCCAAGGGCTATACCATCGTTATGGTGGAACAGAATTTCCGCTTTGCTGCTCCGCTGGCGGACAGGTTTTACGTCATGGAGCACGGACAGATCGTAGAGAATTTTGCGGCTGCCCAATTGCAGGAAAAAATGCCGGTCTTGAATGAGTTGTTGGGTGTGTAGTCAAACCGTAGAGAAGCTGAAAACCTGTAGTGCCGTCCCGGTGCCGCAGATCAAATAATAAGTGATTGGAGAAGACGCATGAAGATAAAATTCGCAAGCTCAGCAAAATTGAAAGTGACAAGTCTTGCTGTATCCGCCGCACTGGCCGGCTTTGCGCTGAATGCCAATGCGCAGGTTTCTGGTGATGTGGTCAAAATCGGTTTCATCACCGATATTTCTGGCCTGTATTCTGATATCGATGGCAAAGGCGGTGCCGAAGCCATACGCATGGCGATTGCCGATTTTGGCGGTACGGTACTGGGCAAAAAAATTGAACTGGTCACTGCTGATCATCAAAACAAATCGGATATCGCTTCTGCCAAAGCACAGGAATGGTTTGACCGCGATGGCGTTGATATGCTGATAGGCGGTACCAATTCTGGTACGTCTTTATCCATGTCCAAAGTGGCCAATGATAAGAAGAAAGTTTTTATCTCGATCGGTGCCGGCTCTGCTCGCCTCACCAATGAAGAGTGCACGCCCCATACTCTTCACTATGCATATGATACGGTGGCGCTGGCCAAGGGCACCGGTTCTGCGGTTGTCAAACAGGGCGGCAAGAGCTGGTATTTCCTGACTGCCGATTACGCGTTTGGCGCATCGCTGGAAAGTGATACCGCCAATGTGGTGAAAGCCAATGGTGGTACGGTGGCAGGTTCGGTCAAACATCCTTTGTCGGCATCTGATTTTTCTTCTTTCCTGTTGCAGGCGCAGGCATCCAAGGCGCAGATTCTGGGTCTGGCCAATGCCGGTGGTGACACCATCAATGCAGTCAAGGCGGCGAATGAATTCGGTATCACCAAGACCATGAAGCTGGCTGGCTTGCTGATGTTTATCAATGACATCCATTCCCTGGGTTTGAACGCTACCCAAGGCATGTACCTGACCGATAGCTGGTACTGGAACCAGAGCGAAGAAGCACGCAAATGGTCACGCCGCTATTTCGAAAAAATGAAGAAAATGCCTTCCAGCCTGCAGGCGGCAGATTATTCAGCCACCCTGACTTACCTGAATGCAGTCAAGGCTGCCGGTACTGACGACACCAACAAAGTGCTGGCACAACTGAAGAGCATGAAGATCAATGACATGTATGCCAAAAACGGCTACATCCGTGGCGACGGCAGCATGATTCATGACATGTATCTGATGCAGGTGAAGTCGAATGCCGAATCCAAAGAACCTTGGGATTACTACAAAGTGGCGCAGACTATTCCGGGTGAACAGGCATTCACCACCAAATCAGAATCCAAATGCGTCCTCTGGAAATAAAATTCAATTGCCGGGCGCTTAGCTGCGTTGCAAAGCCTCGCAATACTAAAGTATTGCTGTGTTTTGCGCCTTGCTCTGCATCCCGGTAATTGAATTTTATGATTGCCGTTGGTTTACGTTAAGCATCCTTTAAAAAGGATGCTTCAACTTTGTAGAAATTACAGTTCTCTTAGCCAGATGGACAGGAAGAATGAACAGAGTTTGCCAATAAGATTTGCTCTTCTCTTTGACTTTCTCTGTGCCTCCGTGTCTCTGTGTTGAGAGGTCTTAGTCCTTTTCACCCACCCGCGCATCATCGGGTCATTTTATTTAGAGTGCCATGGAAATATTTGGTATTCCGCTACAGGCGATGCTAAGCCAGCTTTTGCTGGGCTTGGTCAACGGCTCGTTTTACGCGATGCTGTCTCTGGGGCTGGCTGTGATTTTCGGCTTGCTGAATGTGATTAACTTTGCCCATGGTGCGCTGTACATGATGGGGGCCTTCCTCGCATGGATGGGCATGAATTATTTCGGCATCAATTACTGGGTGATGCTGATCGCTGCGCCTGTGCTGGTCGGCCTGTTTGGCATCATCATAGAAAAGACCATGCTGCGCTGGCTGTACAAGCTGGATCACCTGTATGGCTTGTTGTTGACTTTTGGTATCACCCTGTTGCTGGAAGGCTTGTTTCGCTCGGTGTATGGCGTATCTGGCCAGCAGTATTCAGTACCTGAAGCCTTGTCCGGTGCAACCGACCTTGGTTTCATGATCTTGCCGAATTACCGTGCCTGGGTAGTGCTGGCATCGCTGGTGGTCTGTTTTGCGACCTGGTTTGTGATTGAAAAAACCAAGCTCGGTGCCTACCTGCGTGCCGGCACCGAGAACCCCAAACTAGTGGAAGCCTTTGGTGTCAATGTGCCCCTGATGGTGACCCTGACTTATGGCTTTGGTGTGGCGCTGGCAGCCTTTGCCGGCGTGTTGGCAGCACCAGTGATACAGGTGTCGCCACTGATGGGGTCCAACCTCATCATCACTGTCTTTGCCGTGGTGGTGATCGGTGGCATGGGGTCGATTCTGGGTTCTATCCTGACTGGTCTTGGCCTGGGCATTATCGAAGGGCTGACGCGGGTGTTTTATCCTGAACTGTCGGCCACTGTGGTGTTTATCGTCATGACGATCGTGCTCATGATCCGCCCTGCCGGATTATTCGGTAAAGAAAAATAAGGGAGCACCTATGATGAATAGAAAAATTGGATACGGTATCGTTTTTGCCCTGCTGCTGGCAGCGCCGTTTGTGGTGTATCCCGTGTTTTTGATGAAGCTATTGTGCTTCGCCCTGTTTGCCTGCGCCTTTAATTTACTGATTGGTTTTACCGGCCTGCTGTCGTTTGGCCATGCAGCGTTTTTTGGTGGTGCCGGGTACATCACCGGCTGGGCATTGCGTGATGCTGGTTTGCCGACCGAACTGGGCATCCTGCTGGGGGTAGGGGCGGCAGCGCTGATCGGTTGGGTGATGGGTATGCTGGCGATACGGCGTCAGGGTATTTACTTCACCATGATCACGCTGGCACTGGCGCAGATGCTGTACTTCGTATTTTTACAGGCCAAGTTCACCGGTGGCGAAGATGGCTTGCAAGGCATACCGCGTGGCAAGCTGCTGGGCATGATCGATCTGAGCGTGGACCTGAATCTGTATTACCTGGTGCTGGCCATTGCCATTGCCGGTTTCGCTATCATCATGCGCACCGTGCAGTCACCGTTTGGCCAGGTATTGAAGGCGGTCAAGGAAAATGAACCGCGTGCCATCTCGCTTGGTTATGACGTCGATAAATACAAATTGCTTGCCTTTGTCTTGTCAGCCGCGCTGGCCGGTTTGGCAGGTGCCACCAAAACGCTGATATTTAGCTCAGAGACGTTGACCGACGCGCACTGGTCCATGTCTGGCCTGGTGGTGTTGATGACCCTGGTGGGTGGTCTCGGTACACTGGTGGGCCCTATCGTCGGTGCCGTCATCATCATCGCCCTGGAAAACAAGCTGGGCGAACTGGGTAACCTGCTGGCTGATATGACGTCGGTAGAATGGTTCCGCGGTATTGGTGATTCTGTCACTATCGTCACCGGCCTGATTTTCATCGTCTGCGTACTGGCTTTCCGACGCGGCATCGTGGGTGAACTGATTGCCTTTGTTGGACGTTCGGGTAAGGTCAAAGCCGGTTAATCGTTGCGCTTTGCGAACAAGCCCCGTAGCTGATGCTGCGGGGCTTTTTGTTTTTTGCGGGCAGTTTGATTTGTGCCAGAATACGCTTTCCCAGCATTCACCTATTTCGACTATGAACCAAGCTACGTGGTCTGCTGTTGATAATTATTTCTGTGACACCCTGATCCCCACCGACACTGCTCTGACGCAGGCGCTGCTGGACAGTGATGCTGCCGGTTTGCCACAACACCATGTTGCACCTAACCAGGGTAAGTTTTTGCACCTGCTGGTAAAGATGCAGGGCGCACGCAAGATACTGGAGTTTGGTACCCTGGGTGGCTACAGCACCATCTGGTTGGCGCGTGCCTTGCCTGAAGGCGGACGTGTCATCACGCTGGAAGCGAATCCGCAAGCAGCCGCAATTGCTGCGGCAAATATCGCCAGGGCAGAGGTGTCGCATCTGGTGGATATCCGTATTGGCAAGGCGCTTGATACCTTGCCCTTGCTGGAACAGGAAGGCCTTGGCCCTTTCGACTTTATTTTTATTGATGCCGACAAACCGAATAATCCACATTATCTGGAATGGTCGCTGAAACTGTCACGCCCCGGTACCGTCATCATCGGTGACAACGTGGTGCGCAATGGCGCGGTGGCAGATGCTGATAGCGAGGATGCGAATGTCCAAGGCGTGCGTCTTTTCTTTGAACTGATATCGGCTAACCCGCGTTTGTCAGCGACCGCTATACAGACCGTTGGCAGCAAAGGGTTTGATGGTTTTTCCATGGTGCTTGTTACGGCCTGAACTAGTAGCTAGCGAAAGTCTATATTGCAAAATTATTCCTATCTCCTTGCCCTGCAAATTTGGCATCCCAACATCGACCCTTCATTCATCACCAAGCGCTTGGGTATTACGCCCAAACACGCCAAAATGTTTGGGATGCAGCGCCAGACTCTCAAGGGGCAATTATTGGATGGTACCTATTCTGAAAGCTATTGGTCAGCTGATCCATTTGAGCGTGGTGAATATCTTTCGACCGATGAATTGCTGGAAGACGCCATGGCAGAGGTATTCGATGTGCTGACGCCACATACGCAATTCTTATTGATGCTGAGAGAGCAGGGCGCACGCATACATTTGAAAGCCAGTTCATATGGCAGTCGCAATTATGCTCTGGAACTGAGCCCACAGTTCATGCTGCGTTGTGCCGGATTGGGCATAAGTTTTGTGATGGATATTTATCCACATGCATAAACCTGACAAATCTATTTTATTGTTGCACCTGGAAATTGCAGTGTGAAACAGATGGTATTTTCCTGCGCAAGATAAGTCACACTGGCCGTGCCATGATGCAGATGCATGATGGCGCGGACGATGGATAAACCCAAGCCATTCGATTCTGTGTACGCGCTGCGCGAGGCGTCACATTGATTGATGACAGAGATGTGCGGCCAACTGACGGCAAATGCCGTGTTGCTTGATTGAGAAATTGAAATCGTTGTGAAATCGTCGGCAGATAAATACTGATCCCAGTTTTTGGGGCAGACTTTCTTTTTACAATTTGGGCAGAATGACTGGAGCGATGTATGTATCGGTCATTCGCATGGCAATCTTTGTTGTAACCGGGAGCGCCTTCCCCTTCAAGGGGAAGGTTGGGATGGGGATAGGTTTCCCGCGTAAAGTCATTTATCGTTAATTGACCGAAACCCATCCCCACCCTGTCCCTCCCCTTGAAAGGGAGGGGATTTAAAAGTTATTCTGTTTTAAGCAAATTATTCTGGTCGCTATGCGTAGCATATTGTATTTTCAATTATGTTGATTTACAAAGCCGCTGCGTAAATTGCCCGCGCATCTTCCTTCGTCACTTCACGTGGATTATTCCCCAGCAGGCGCGTTTGCAACATGGCGTCGCTGGCGAGTTGATCCAGGTCTTTTTCGGCGATGCCTACCTGGCTCAGGCGGGTTTCTATTCCTACCCGCACTGCCAGGTCTTCCATGGCTTTGATCAGGGAATGGCAACGCTGGGCTGCTGTGCCTGTGGCTTCTGGTGCAATGATGGCAGCCAGTTCGGCATACAGGTCTGCTGCGTGGCTGGCATTGAAGCGCAGTACGTGCGGCAAGACCAGCGAGTTCGACAAACCATGCGGTACATGGAAAATGCCGCCTACCGGATAGGCCAGTGCATGCGCGGCGGCACAAGGCGCATTGGCAAAGGATTGTCCAGCCAGCATGGCACCCAGCAACATGGCTTGTCTTGCTGCCAGGTTATTGCCATTGGTGCAGGCTTCATCGATGTTGTTCCACAGTAATTTCAGAGCTTGCACCGCCAGCATGTCAGACAGTGGATTCTTTTTATGCTTTGTCGTATAGGCTTCTATCGCATGCACCATGGCGTCGATGCCGGTCGCTGCGGTGACCTTGGGCGGCAGGCCTGTGGTCAGTTGCGCATCGAGGATGGCGATGTCGGCATACAGTTGTGGCGCGACTACGCCCATCTTGGTGGTGGCACCAGTGGTGACGATGGAGATAGGCGTCACTTCGGAACCTGTGCCTGCCGTGGTCGGGATTTGTATCAGTGGCAAACGCTGGCCTTTGACATTGCCTATGCCATACATGGTGGACAGGTTTTGCTCACTGCCGGCCAGGATGGCGATGAGTTTGGCCACATCCATGGAACTGCCACCACCCAGGCCGACCACCAGTTCGACCTGCAAGTCACGGGCATTACCCACCGCTTGCAAGACAATCGCTTCTGGTGGGTCGGCAATCACGTCGGAGAAAATGCTGACTTTGAGTTGTTCCGTTTCCAGGCTGTCAATCACGGGCTGTACCAGACCAGTCCGCAGGAAACCGGCATCGGTCACCAACAGGACGTGCTGAATCGCTGGAAATTCCTGGCGTATGATTTTGCCCAGGCGCGTTGCTGCACCGGTTTGGCTGATCAGGCTGGGGACGGTTCTGAATTCAAAGTCGTTCATCTTTATCTCATTTTCACTTAGCTAGTTGTAGGGATGTCTACCTTAGCACATGCTGGCATTTTCTATTTATCCAGTAGCTTGAGATCACGCATCCAGTCTGCGTACAGACTGGTCCAGTTGCGTACGCTACCGCTGGTGGGCGTCATGCCAAAGCCATGGTCGCCGCGACGGAAGGCATGCAACTCAGCCGGGGCACTGGCTTCCAGCAATTGCTGATAGATTTTGGCGGCAACCACCGGCACTGCCTTGGGGTCATCCGATGCATGGACAATAAATACGGGAGGTGTGTTCTTGCTCATCTTTGGCATTTTATTGCCAGGCAGGCCGGTGTAGACCAGGGCGATAAAGTCAGCCCGGTTACCCAATTTTTCTGCGGCGTCGGCAGCGCTTGAGTCACCTTCATCCTGATCCATCAACAATTGCAGGGCCATGATGCCACCGGCTGAAAAGCCGAGTATGCCTATCTTCTTGCTGTCGATTTTCAATTCACTCGCATGCTGGCGCAGCTGGTGTCCACCGTCAGCGGCCGGATTTGCATGTTGTCTGATTTGTAGCTGCTAGTCAAACAGGCGGCGTGGCTTTGCAACTGTTATGGCATGGGCTGTACCTTGTTGACTACAGCAGGCTTCTGTATAACTTATCTGTGCTGCATTTACTCATCTTGTCTTGCTTGTCTGCAATGGTGCAATCTCTAAAACAAATCAAATAAACTCAATATGGATATTTTTCTGTTGGCACTGGCAGCTTTTTTTGCTGGTTTTGTGGATTCTATAGTCGGTGGTGGTGGCTTGATACAGGTACCAGCCTTGTTCTCTTTCATGCCGGGAACCGTACCTGCGACACTATTGGGCACCAATAAAATGGCCGGTATCTGGGGGACGACGGTAGCGGCAGCGCGCTATATGAGGACAGTCAGTCTGCGCTGGAGCATGGTTGGTCCGGCTGCCTTAATGGCGTTTACGTTTTCTTTCGCCGGGGCTTTCCTGGTGACACATATCCCACCTACCTATTTGCGCAAGGCTTTGCCTTTGATCTTGCTGGGTGTCGCCATCTATACCTTCAAGAAAAAAGAATTCGGTGCAGATAATAGGCCGGTGTTTGCTGGCAGCAAAGAGACTTATATGGCCATGTTGGTAGGCGTGGGGATAGGTTTTTACGATGGTTTCTTTGGCCCAGGGACTGGTAGCTTCTTCATGTTTTTGTTTGTACGCTTCTTTGGGTATGACTTCCTGCGAGCTTCTGCCGTTGCCAAGGTATTGAATGTGGCATGCAATACTGCGGCCCTGATCTGGTTTGGATATAGCGGCCATGTACTCTGGATGCTGGGTTTGACGATGGCGGTATGTGGCGTAGGCGGTTCGATTTTAGGTAGTCATTTAGCAATAAAGCACGGCACCTCCTTTGTCCGCAAAATGTTCCTTGGCGTGGTTGTGGCCTTGATCTGCAAGACTACTTATGACGGTTTTTTCAAATGAACTGTTTCACGTGAAACAATCCGGTAGGTAAGAATGGGACTTCGGTCCCATTTTTTATGCCTTGATGTCTACGTTTCACGTGAAACATAGATCTAAATAAAAAGAGAATCTTTAGTCGGCTAAAGCTTTGCCCGCAAAACAAACTATAATCGTGCCTCCCAGATTCAAGTTTCTCAGAAATCCACCATGTTTTATCCTAAAGAATTCGATGTTATCGTCGTCGGCGGCGGTCATGCCGGTACCGAAGCTGCCCTGGCTGCCGCCCGTATGGGGCAAACCACCCTATTGTTGACCCACAATATTGAGACCCTGGGTCAGATGTCCTGCAACCCATCCATAGGTGGGATAGGCAAGGGTCATCTGGTTAAAGAGGTCGATGCCATGGGCGGTGCCATGGCGATTGCCACGGATGAAGCTGGCATACAATTCCGCATCCTGAATTCATCCAAGGGGCCGGCAGTACGCGCTACCCGGGCCCAGGCTGACCGTATCTTGTATAAGCAAGCGATACGCAGTCGTCTGGAAAATCAGCCTAATCTGTGGTTGTTCCAGCAGGCCGTTGACGATTTGCTGGTCGAGGGTAATCGCGTGGTCGGGGCTGTCACCCAGGTTGGTATCAAGTTTCGCGCCCGCGCAGTGGTGCTGACTGCGGGTACTTTCCTGGACGGGAAGATCCATGTTGGCCTGAATAATTATTCGGCGGGCCGTGCCGGTGACCCGCCAGCGATATCCCTGTCTGCCCGTTTGAAGGAATTGGCGCTGCCACAAGGCAGGTTGAAGACCGGTACGCCACCACGTATTGATGGTCGCAGCATTGATTTTTCAATGATGCAAGAGCAGCCTGGTGATCTGGACCCGGTGCCGGTATTCTCATACATGGGTAATACCAGCATGCATCCAAGGCAGTTGCCATGCTGGATTACCCATACCAATGAAAAAACCCACGATATTATTCGTGCCGGTCTGGACCGCAGCCCCATGTACACCGGTGTCATTGAAGGGGTAGGGCCACGTTATTGCCCTTCGATAGAAGACAAGATACATCGCTTCGCCAGCAAGGAATCGCACCAGATTTTCCTGGAGCCAGAAGGCCTGACCACAAACGAGTTTTACCCCAACGGTATCTCCACCAGCCTGCCATTTGATGTGCAGTTAGACCTGGTGCGTTCCATGCGCGGCATGGAAAACGCCTACATCCTGCGCCCTGGCTATGCGATTGAATATGATTATTTCGACCCGCGTGGTTTGAAGTCTTCGCTGGAAACCCGCCAGATCGAAGGCCTGTTTTTTGCCGGCCAGATCAATGGTACGACCGGCTACGAAGAAGCGGCAGCACAAGGCATGCTGGCTGGCCTGAATGCGGCACTGAAAACCCAGGGCAAAGAAGCCTGGGTGCCACGCCGTGACGAAGCTTATCTGGGTGTGCTGGTAGATGACCTGATCACCAAGGGGGTACAGGAACCTTATCGTATGTTCACCAGCCGTGCTGAATTCCGCCTCAGTCTGCGTGAAGACAATGCCGATATGCGACTGACAGAGATAGGCCGCAAGCTGGGGGGTGTCAGCGATGCGCAGTGGCAGCAGTTTGAAACAAAGCGCGAAAGTGTTTCACGTGAAATGGAAAGGCTGCGCTCGACCTGGGTCAACCCGCGCATTTTGGCCGATGTTGAAGCAGAGCGTGTGATAGGCAAGGCTTTGGAGCGTGAATATTCCCTGGCCGATTTATTGCGTCGCCCGCAGGTGACCTACGAAAGCTTGATGAGTTTGCAGGGTGTAGAAGGACAGGCACTGGCCGGGCCAGGTGTGGTCGATCCGCATGTGCGCGAGCAGGTAGAGATACAGGTCAAATACGCAGGCTATATCGACAGGCAGGCCAAAGAGGTTGAGCGCCATGTGCATTTTGAAAACCTCAAAATGCCAGTCGCTTTTGACTATATGGAAGTGAATGGTCTTTCCATCGAAGTCAGGCAAAAACTGAATAAACACCAGCCCGAAAGTCTGGGTCAGTGTGGCCGTATTTCGGGTGTGACACCCGCAGCGATTTCCCTGCTTTTGGTACACCTAAAAAAACGTGGCTTTAAAGAGTTCATGGTAAATACCGATGTGGTAGTCGAGGGCCAGGCAGAATGATTCACGTGGAACATGCACTGACAGACATGCTTAAAAACGGTATCCAGGAATTACCGCTGGATATCTCAGACGCCCAGATAGATAAGATGATTGCATATTTAACATTATTATCAAAATGGAACTATGTTTATAATTTAACATCGATCCGTGACCCCAGGGAAATGGTCAGGCAACATCTGCTGGATTCGCTGTCAGCAGCTCCAGCCTTCAAGGATGCCAGGAATGTGCTGGATGTCGGGGCCGGTGGTGGTTTGCCAGGTATGATGCTGGCCATCACTTATCCGGATATCAAGATTTCCATGATCGATACCGTCAGCAAAAAGACGGCTTTCCTGACTCAGGCCAAAACCGAGCTGGGCCTGAAAAACGTGACCGTGCATACCGGCAGGGTCGAAGCGCTGCAGGTGAAAACAGCTTTTGATGTCATCACTTCGCGGGCTTTTTCTGAGCTCTGTAATTTCATCAACTGGTCGGGTCATTTGCTGGCAGATGGCGGCCAGTTTATTGCCATGAAAGGCGTGGCCCCGAATCAGGAAATTGAACGTCTGCCGACAGGCTGGCAGGTAGAAAAAATACAACCCTTGACGGTGCCCGGCTTGCAGGCCGAACGCCACCTCATCTTTATCAAGAAAACCCTGGCCCCGGCTTGAATCCACGGAAACCCCTATGGCAAAAATCTTTTGTATTGCAAATCAAAAAGGTGGCGTTGGCAAAACCACGACCACTGTCAATCTCGCCGCAGGGCTGGCGCAACTCGATAAACGTGTCTTATTGGTTGATCTGGATCCCCAGGGGAATGCCACCATGGGGACTGGCATTAACAAGTCAAAATTGACTGCTTCGATTTATGAAGTTTTGCTCGGTCTGTCTGACGTGACAACGGCTAAATTGCGTTCCGAATCGGGTGGTTTCGATGTCTTGCCAGCCAACCGTGAGCTGGCTGGTGCCGAAGTTGAAATGGTGTCCCTGGATAACCGCGATAAACGCCTGCGTGAAGCACTGTCCAAGGTGGATGCAGACTATGACTTCATTCTCATTGATTGTCCGCCGGCCCTGTCCTTGCTGACACTGAATGGCTTGTGCGCTGCGCATGGCGTGATTATTCCCATGCAGTGTGAATACTATGCGCTGGAGGGCTTGTCCGACCTCGCCAATACCATCAAGAAAGTCTCGGCCAACCTCAACCCTGACCTGAAAATCGTTGGTCTGCTGCGCGTGATGTTTGACCCGCGCATGACCTTGTCGCAGCAAGTGTCTGACCAGCTCGAACAACATTTCGGCGACAAGGTTTTCAAGACCCTGATCCCGCGCAATGTCCGTCTGGCGGAAGCACCATCTTACGGTATCCCTGGCGTGGTGTTTGACGCGACATCCAAGGGGGCACAAGCGTATATCGCCTTCGGTGCAGAGATGGTAGAAAAAATTAAAGAACTGGAACTGGGAAAATAAGTATGTCGACCAAAAAACAAAAAGGCCTGGGCCGTGGCCTGGACGCCTTGCTCGGCGGTGCAGCCGACTTTGCAGAAGCCGTACCAACCGTGACTGGTGCACCCACCAGCCTGAACGTGGCCCACATGCAGGCCGGTAAATACCAGCCCCGTACCCGTATGGACGAAGGTGCGCTGGCTGAACTGGCCGCCTCCATTCGGGCCCAGGGCTTGATGCAACCGATCCTGGTCAGGCCGGTCGGGCAGAACAATGGCGTCACCCGTTACGAAATCATTGCCGGTGAACGCCGTTTCCGCGCATCACAGATGGCAGGTCTGGAAGAAGTGCCGGTACTGGTCAAGGATGTCGATGACCAGGCCGCCGCCGCCATGGCACTGATTGAAAACATCCAGCGCGAAGATCTGAATCCGCTGGAAGAAGCCCAGGGCATACACCGCCTGATCACGGATTTTTCTTTCACCCATGAACAGGCGGCCAATGCAGTGGGCCGTTCACGCAGTGCGGTGTCGAACCTGCTGCGTTTGCTGAACCTGGCGAAACCAGTGCAGACCATGCTGATGGCAGGTGACATCGACATGGGCCATGCACGTTCGCTGCTGGTGACGGATGCTGCCACCCAGATACAACTGGCCAACCAGATCGTTGCCAGGCGCATGTCGGTGCGTGAAGCAGAAAAGCTGGTGGCAAAAACCACGGCAGAAATGAGTGCCACCGGCAAACCGCGCGACAAGGCAGAAAAATCACGCGACATCACCCGTCTGGAAGAAGAGTTGTCCGATTTGCTGGCCACCCAGGTCAGCCTGAAGTTGGGCAGCAAGGGCAGGGGACAGATGCTGATCGATTTTGCCGATTTGGATAGTCTTGACGGCATCATCCTGAAAATACGCGGACAATAGACTGACGCAAAACCGCCTCAAAGCATTGCGACTCCCGCATTAAAGTACTGTCTTCGTCGTCGCACCTTGTTGGGACAATTTTGCGTCAGTCTAAAATAATGTGAATTTGACCCATGCAGATATTGACTTTACCTGGCCTGTATAACTCCGGTCCCGGCCACTGGCAAACGCGCTGGGAGGCTGAATTGCCGCATGTAAAAAGAGTAGAACAGCAAGACTGGGAGCATCCGGTCAAGGATGCATGGGTTGCCACTTTGTCAGTTGCCGTGAATGCAGCCACTGACGAGGTGGTGCTGGTTGCCCATAGCCTGGGTTGCGCATTGACCGCCTGGTGGCTGGCTTCCGGCATGCCGGGGGTGTTGGATAAAAGCAAGGTCAAGGCAGCGTTGCTGGTGGCACCGCCGGATGTGGGCCGGACAGATTTTCCTGCGGCCAGCTTTAGTCCCATGCCACTAATCCGTTTTCCTTGCCCTGTCGCGGTGGTGGCATCCAGTGATGATCCCTGGTGCGATTTGTCAGTTGCACAAGACCTGGCAAGGGCCTGGGGTGCAGAGCTGCACCTGATTGGTGCGAAGGGTCATATCAATGGCGAATCTGGTCTGGGTAGCTGGAAGCAAGGCCAGGATTGGCTAAGCACATTAGTTGCAAAAGCGGCAAAAACAGTACAATAATAAAAAAGCACCAAAATAATGCATTTTTACGCGATGCACCAAACGCTTGAGCTTATGCATCAAACGTTTGACGTTATAACGCACTACCACGTATAATTCCGGGGTTTTGATCGGCGAGGATTTGCGCTGCCCGGTTATATCGTGGCAAGCCAGACAAATTCAACAGCCATCTTGGTAAATAGTAGGATTTACGCAAAATTGTCCCCCGCAAGGCCAGACAAAGGCGACTGTAGCTAAGTCGGGCCTGTGGCTTGATAGCTGCCGGAGAGGTTTTGCGTCAGTCCCGGATAAATGAGGGAAGCATGACACGCATCATACTGCTGCAGTTGGTGGCAGCGCTGGTCGCGGGCTTGCTGGCTGGAATTTTTGGCAATATTTCTTACGGATTGTCCGCCCTGTTTGGTGGATTGTCTTGTGCGATTCCAAATGCCTTGTTCGCGTTGCGCCTGACCATGAGCGCCCGGAGGCCCGGAGGAGCAAATCCGATGAGTTTTTTCATCGGGGAATTTTTCAAAGTTATATCGACAGTCGCGCTGATGGCAGCGGTTGTCTTCTGGTACCCCGATGTCAACTGGCCGGCCTTTTTGATCGCCTTCATCGTCGTACTGAAAAGTTATTTCATTTTACTCTTTAGGCACTGATCATGAGCTCAGCTGAACAAGTCACTCCGTCAGAATATATAGCCCATCACCTTGGGCATTTGACTAACCATGGCCACCATGCGCAAACCTCCTTGTGGGACATGTCGTATGTCAATATTGATACGGTTATCTGGTCCGTCGTTTGCGGCTTGCTGGGCACTATCATTATGTATATGGCAGCACGCAAGGCAACATCTGGCGTACCTGGCCGTTTCCAGTGTGCAGTTGAAATGCTCATCGAAATGGTGGACAACAACGCGAAAAGCATAGTTCACGGCAACACCAGCTTCATCGCCCCTATGGCTTTGGCGGTATTTGTCTGGGTCGTATTGATGAATTCCCTGGATTTCCTGCCAGTTGATTTGTTCTCTCAATGGTTGTTCCCAGTGCTTGGCCTGGATCATGAAATGCCACACCGTGTCGTTCCTACGGCAGACTTGAACGGTACTCTGGGCATCTCCATTGGTATCTTCGGCCTGATGATGTATTACAGCCTCAAGATCAAAGGCGTGGGCGGCTTCATCAAGGAATTGTTCAGCGCACCGTTTGGCCCAATGATGTTCCCGTTCAATTTTTTGTTGAACGTAGTTGAATACGCAGCGAAAACTTTCTCGCTCGGTATGCGGCTGTTCGGCAATATGTTTGCCGGCGAATTGTTGTTCTTGCTGATCGCTGCTTTGCTGGGTGCTTCCGATTCTATCTTCGGCGGTATTGGTCATCTGGTCCTGGGTTCTGCCTGGTCCATCTTCCATATCCTGATCGTGCCTCTGCAAGCGTTCATTTTCATGATGTTGACTCTGGTGTACATGGGTCAGGCTCACGAAGCGCATTAATTTTAAGTTTGGTTTTTTGGTTTTAGTTTTTTGGTTTTGGTATTTTAATTTTAACTTTCAAGGAGTTTTCTCATGACTAACGTCGCTTTCGTTGCATTGGCTTGTGGTTTGATCATCGGTTTGGGCGCTTTGGGTGCTTGTATCGGTATCGCTATGATGGGTGGTAAATATCTGGAAGCGTCTGCTCGTCAACCAGAATTGATGGAAAAACTGCAAGGTAAAATGTTGTTGCTGGCTGGTCTGATCGATGCTGCGTTCATTATCGGTGTTGGTATCGCCATGTTCTTCGCAACTGCAAATCCATTCAAAGGCTAATAGCTTTCCTTTTTCTACCGCAGGTCTCTGGCCTGCGGAACGATTAATTTGATAAGGAAACTAAAGTGAATCTGAATCTATCCATGTGGTACCAGGCTGGGGTGTTTTTCATCCTGGCTTTGGTGACTGCGAAATTCATCTGGCCACCAGTGATTGGTGCGATCGATGAGCGCATGAAGCGCATTGCAGACGGTTTGGCTGCAGGTGACAAAGGCAAGAAAGAGTTGGAAGAAATGCAAAAACTCGTTCAAGCTAAATTGGCTGCTGCTGGTGAAGAAGGCCAGAAACGTGTCAGCGACGCAGAAAAACGCGCTGCTCTGATCATTGAAGAAGCCCGCAACACTGCTGCTGCTGAAGCTGCCCGTATCATCGCTGCTGCAAAAGCGGATGCTGATAATCAAGTGACTAAAGCACGCGAAGAATTGCGCGACCAGGTTGCCACGCTGGCAGTCAAAGGCGCAGAACAAATTCTTAAACGTGAAGTTAACGCATCTGCTCACGCTGATCTGTTGACCCAACTGAAAACCGAGCTGTAATCATGGCCGAACTCGCAACGATCGCTCGTCCTTACGCAGAAGCGCTGTTTCGTGTTGCCCAATCCGGTAACCTGTCCGCCTGGTCGGAACTGGTTGCCGAAATGGCACAGGTAGGTGCGCATTCCGATGTACAAGCTCTTGCACACAACCCCAAAGTCTCGGCTGATAAAAAAGCTGAGATTTTCTTGTCTGCGCTCAAATCTCCAGTGACTGCTGAAGCGAAAAACTTCATCAACACACTTGCTGACTATGACCGTCTGACTTTGTTGCCTGAAATCGCTTTCCAGTTTCATGCTCTGAAAAACGCCCTCGAAGGCGCTGCAGATGCAGAAGTGACTAGCGCATTTGATATGTCGGCAGCTCAGTTGAGCGAGCTCTCAGTGCTCTTGGAAAAGAAATTTGGCCGCAAGTTGCACCCTACCGTCAAAGTGGATTCCACTCTGATCGGTGGTGTACGCATCGTGGTTGGTGATCAGGTGCTCGACACGTCGGTACGCGCGAAGCTGCAGAAAATGCACGTCGCCCTGACCGCGTAAGAACGTAATAAATATTAGGAGTTAGTATGCAACTCAACCCATCTGAAATCAGCGAGCTGATCAAGAGCCGGATTCAAGGCCTTGGCGACACTGCTGAGATTCGCAATCAAGGTACGGTTATCTCCGTTACCGACGGTATCTGCCGCATTCACGGTCTGTCTGACGCGATGCAAGGCGAGATGCTGGAATTCCCAGGCAACACATTTGGTCTGGCATTGAACCTGGAACGTGATTCCGTCGGTGCCGTTATCCTGGGTGACTACGAACACATTTCCGAAGGCGATACAGTCAAATGTACCGGCCGTATTCTGGAAGTGCCTATCGGTCCTGAACTGCGCGGTCGTGTGGTTAACGCGCTGGGTCAGCCTATCGATGGCAAAGGTCCTATCAATGCAAAACTGTCCGCGCCGATCGAAAAAATCGCGCCTGGCGTTATTGCACGTCAATCCGTTTCTGAACCTATGCAAACTGGCCTGAAGTCTATCGACTCCATGGTTCCGGTTGGTCGTGGTCAGCGCGAATTGATCATTGGCGATCGTCAAACTGGTAAAACAGCTGTTGCGATCGATGCCGTGATCAATCAAAAAGGTCAAAACGTTACCTGTATCTATGTAGCGATTGGTCAAAAAGCATCTTCCGTCAAAAACGTTGTGCGCGCTCTCGAAGCCCACGGCGCCATGGAATACACCATCGTTGTTGCTGCAACTGCTGCTGAATCCGCAGCGATGCAATATGTATCCGCTTACTCCGGTTGCGCGATGGGTGAATATTTCCGTGACCGCGGTCAAGATGCACTGATCATTTATGATGATCTGTCCAAGCAAGCTGTGGCTTACCGTCAGGTATCCCTGTTGCTGCGCCGCCCACCAGGCCGCGAAGCTTACCCAGGTGACGTATTCTATTTGCACAGCCGTTTGCTGGAACGTGCAGCACGCGTGAATCCAGACTACGTTGAAGCTTTCACCAAAGGTGAAGTGAAAGGTAAAACAGGTTCTTTGACAGCATTGCCTATCATTGAAACCCAGGCTGGTGACGTTTCTGCTTTCGTTCCTACCAACGTAATTTCGATTACTGACGGTCAGATCTTCCTGGAAACATCCCTGTTCAATGCCGGTATCCGTCCAGCGATTAATGCTGGTATCTCGGTGTCCCGCGTTGGTGGTGCTGCGCAGACTAAAGTCATCAAAAACTTGTCCGGCGGTATCCGTAATGACTTGGCACAGTATCGTGAATTGGCAGCGTTTGCCCAGTTCGCTTCTGACCTCGACGAAGTAACCCGCAAGCAGCTCGATCGTGGTGCCCGCGTTACTGAATTGTTGAAGCAAGCTCAATATGCTCCACTGTCTATCTCCCTGATGGCCGTTACCTTGTTCTCCGTGAACAAAGGCTTCCTGGATGATGTACCGGTCAAGCAAGTGCTGGCATTCGAAGCAGGCGTGCACAATTTCATGAAAACGAGCCATGCAGCATTGCTGCAGAAGATCGAAGAAACCAAGCAACTGGACAAAGATGGCGAAGCTGCCATGGCTGCTGCCATTGCTGATTTCAAAAAATCCGGCGCCTATTAATTTACTGTAGCTAGAAGGAGTCAATACTCATGGCTGCAGGCAAAGAGATACGTGGCAAGATCAAAAGCGTAGAAAATACGAAGAAGATCACGAAGGCGATGGAAATGGTCGCCGCATCCAAAATGCGCAAGGCGCAAGACCGGATGCGTGCGGCTCGTCCGTACAGTGAAAAGATTCGTACGATTACGGCTAACTTGTCACAGGCCAACCCAGAGTACACGCATCCTTTTATGGTGCAACAAGATCTGTCCAAGAAAATTGGCGTGATCGTTGTAACGACAGATAAAGGTTTGTGTGGCGGCCTCAACACCAACGTGTTGCGTTTGGTCACCAGCAAAATGCGTGAATTCGAGGGCAAGGGTTCAAAGATAGAAGCGGTCGCAATTGGTAATAAAGGTCTCGGCTTCCTGAATCGCGTAGGTGCAAAAGTCGTATCGCATGTAACCCAATTGGGCGATACACCTCACCTCGACAAACTGATAGGTCCAGTCAAAGTTTTGCTGGATGCGTATCAGGAAGGCAAGCTGGACGCGGTTTACCTGAGTTATACCAGGTTCATCAACACCATGAAGCAAGAGCCGGTGATGGAGCAGTTATTGCCCCTGACAGCGGACAAACTGGCGACAGATAAGCATGCCCATTCCTGGGATTATCTGTACGAACCAGATGCAGCTACCGTGATTGATGAATTGTTGATTCGTTATGTAGAAGCATTGATTTTCCAGGCAGTAGCGGAAAACATGGCTTCTGAACAGTCGGCCCGTATGGTGGCGATGAAATCAGCAACTGATAACGCAGGTAACGTGATTGGCGAACTGAAACTGGTTTATAACAAAACCCGTCAAGCCGCCATTACCAAAGAGCTCTCCGAGATCGTCGCCGGCGCGGCAGCGGTCTAAACTGAATTTAAATTACTGAAGGAACGAACATGGCTAATGGCAAAATCGTTCAGTGTATCGGCGCTGTTGTGGACGTTGAATTTCCACGCGACGCGATGCCTAAGATTTATGACGCCTTGAAAATGGAAGGCTCCGAACTGACATTGGAAGTTCAGCAGCAATTGGGTGACGGCATTGTCCGTACCATTGCGCTGGGTACTTCTGATGGTCTGCGTCGCGGCATGATTATTTCCAACACTGGCAAACCTATCATGGTACCAACCGGCAAAGCAACGCTGGGCCGTATCATGGACGTACTGGGTAACCCTATCGATGAATGTGGTCCTGTCAGCCGTGAGCAGACAGCATCCATCCACCGTAAGGCTCCTGCCTACGACGAACTGTCCCCATCCCAGGAATTGCTGGAAACCGGTATCAAAGTTATTGATCTGGTTTGCCCATTCGCTAAAGGTGGTAAGGTCGGTCTGTTCGGTGGTGCGGGTGTGGGCAAGACCGTCAACATGATGGAACTGATTAACAACATCGCCAAGGCACACAGCGGTTTGTCCGTGTTTGCCGGTGTGGGTGAGCGTACTCGTGAGGGTAATGACTTCTACCACGAAATGGCTGACGCCAAAGTGGTTGATCTGGAAAATCCAGAAAACTCCAAAGTGGCGATGGTGTACGGTCAGATGAATGAACCACCAGGTAACCGTCTGCGCGTTGCGCTGACTGGTTTGACGATTGCTGAAGGTTTCCGTGACGAAGGCAAAGACGTTTTGTTCTTCGTGGATAACATCTATCGTTACACACTGGCCGGTACGGAAGTATCCGCTTTGCTGGGTCGTATGCCTTCCGCCGTGGGTTATCAACCTACGCTGGCTGAAGAAATGGGCCGCCTGCAAGAGCGTATTACCTCCACTAAAACTGGTTCGATCACGTCGATCCAGGCCGTGTATGTTCCAGCGGATGACTTGACCGATCCATCTCCAGCAACCACATTTGCTCACTTGGATTCCACCGTTGTTCTGTCCCGTGACATCGCTTCCCTGGGTATCTACCCTGCGGTTGATCCACTGGATTCGACATCCCGTCAGCTGGACCCACAAGTGGTTGGTGTAGAGCACTATGAAACAGCTCGCGCTGTTCAAGGTACTTTGCAGCGCTACAAAGAATTGCGCGATATTATCGCGATTCTGGGTATGGACGAATTGGCTCCTGAAGACAAACTGCTGGTCGCACGTGCACGTAAGATGCAGCGTTTCCTGTCTCAGCCTTTCCACGTTGCTGAAGTGTTTACCGGTGCTCCTGGTAAATACGTTTCCTTGAAAGAAACGATCCGTGGTTTCAAAATGATCGCTTCCGGCGAACTCGATCACCTGCCAGAACAAGCGTTCTACATGGTAGGTACTATCGACGAAGCAATCGAAAAAGCGAAAAAACTGGCTGCTGCTTAATACTAATTAAGCGCACTGGCGGTGCGGCTGAACTGGTCGCACCATAGCTTTTTTGAGCGAATACAAAGGGTCCAACATGGCACACACTATTCACGTTGACGTGGTTTCCGCAGAAGAGCTGATCTTCTCCGGTGAAGCCGAATTCGTCGCGTTGCCGGGTGAGGCTGGTGAATTGGGTATCTATCCGAAACATACACCACTGATTACCCGCATCAAGCCGGGTGCGGTGCGCATCAAGGTTCCAGGCAAGGCCGAAGACGAATTCGTTTTCGTCGCCGGTGGCCTGCTTGAAGTGCAACCGAATGCAGTGACAGTTTTGGCCGATACCGCGATTCGCGGTCAAGACCTGGACGAAGCCAAAGCCAATGAAGCCAAGAAACTGGCAGAGCAGGCTTTGGTTAATCGTGATTCCAAAATTGACTATGCGCAAGCACAGGCAGAATTGGCTTCCGCGATCGCCCAATTGGCAGCGATACAAAGATTGCGTCATAAGCGTTAATTTCGCTGCGAAAATTTTTCGCGACGAAAGCAGTACAATGGAAAGGCAGCTCAGGCTGCCTTTTTGTTTTTCCACGATTGAAATTGCCGAGCTGCCCATGCCCATGGAACAAGACCTGATTGCCGAGATACTAAGCGAAAGTAAAACCATCGCTGTCGTCGGCCTTTCTTCAAAAGCTTCACGTCCCAGCCATGGCGTTGCGGCCTATATGCAGGCGAGTGGCTATCGCATCATCCCGGTCAATCCACGCGAGGCAGGGGCCACGATATTAGGCGAGATCTGCTATCCCGATTTGTTGCAGGCTGCGGCGCATCATCAGATTGATATTGTTGATTGTTTTCGCAATGCTGTAGACATTCCCCCGATAGTCGAGCAGGCCATCGCCATCCGTGCCCCTTACCTGTGGATGCAATCCGGTATCATCAATCAAGAGGCCGCGCAGCGCGCCAGGCAAGCCGGGATCAAGGTGGTGATGGACAGATGCATCAAGATTGAGCACGGCTACCGAAGCTGAGTCTTCTGTCTTTGTTCTCTTAATCCCTGAATATAGCTCAGCTCACTGGTCGCAAGCTTATTGCCAGGTTCGATTTGCAATGATTCCTGGAAGGCCTTCTCCGCCTCATCCAGTTGCTTGAGTTCTATCAGCGAAAAACCTATGCCACGCAGCGCAATTGCAAGGTAGGGCCGCTGTGACAGATAGCGTGTACTCAGTTCCTGTGCATGCCGATAGGCCTGCAAAGCTGAAGCTGGCTTACCCTGCTGATTCAGGATATAGCCAATTTCAGTCGAGGTGCCGGCTGATACAGGTGCCAGCGCTTCCACTCTTCTAAGCATCGCCAATGCGCGCTCTAAATCCCGCTTTTCAACGGCGACAAAAGCCTGGGTTTGCAGACAGGTTTTGTAGCCCCAGTCTATCCACTCAAAATCCAGCTGGTTTGATGTATTGAATTCTCGAAACTCTTCGTCAGACTGGAATGAAAACTGTTTCTTGCTGCGGTCAAAAATAGATTCGTAAGAAGCACAGTTTAGCTTTGCCCTTTTATCTGCTTCTTCAAACTGCCTGGTCTTGATGAACTGGTGCAAGGCCTCAGAATCAGCAGAAAATTCCACTCCTTTGGCATGGGCAACCGCCAGTTTGACATTACTGATCACGGTAATAGTCGGTTCTTCAGCGAAAGCAGAAACGCTACATAAGGTCGCCAAAACGAATGCGGAAAATCTGCGCACCATAATCCCCCAGGTTGGAATTGGACATCTATTCAAGCTCGGCCAGCGCTCACTTTACAAATTTGGACTTAAGCAAAACCGCCCCAGCTGCGTTGCAGCTCCTAGCCGTACGGGTTCGTACTGTCTTCGTCGCTACGCCTTGCTGGGACAGTTTTGCATAAGCCTTATAAATGAACGCTATAATTTTCCCGTTACTGCACGGTTGATGATGTAGTCTGCATACTTGCTATGAGATAAAGCACTTTCCATACTATCATCAAAATATGCGCTTTGATCATGGTGACATTTGCTTTATTAACCAAACTATATTGACGGGAGACTTGAATGACAGTTGCGGACATGTTTCGTATAGCCAAGGCTTATCAGGTCAGGGATGCAGATGCCAACGATAAACGCCTGGGTACTGCCGCTACTGAAAAGAACGGGGACAAAGCGGCCGACAGATTGACGACGCTGAAGCTGGCAGAAGAAATTTCTGACCTGCAAAACCTCTTATATGCCGGGCATGACCGCAAGCTGTTAATCATTTTGCAGGGCATGGATACTGCCGGCAAGGATGGTACGGTGAAAGGTGTGTTCGGGCAAATCAACCCGCTGGGTGCGCGCACGGTGGCCTTCAAAGCTCCTAGTGTGGAAGAGAAGAACCATGATTACCTGTGGCGTGTGCACAAAGAAGTGCCGGGCAAGGGCGAAATCACTATCTTCAATCGCAGCCATTATGAAGATGTGCTGATTACCCGTGTGCATGACTGGATCGATGCCGCCGAATGCAAGCGCCGCTATGCACAGATTCGTGACTTTGAACGCATGCTGGCCGAAACCGGCACGGTGATCATGAAGTTTTTCCTGCACATTTCCAAGGCCGAACAAAAGCTAAGGCTGGAAGAGCGCCTGGCCGACCCAGAGAAACATTGGAAATTCGACCCCCAGGACTTGGCAGAACGTAAATACTGGGATGCCTATCAACAGGCATATGAAAATGCCTTGCTGGCTACCGATGCCGATCATGCCCCCTGGTATGCTGTCCCGGCAGATTCCAAGACCCAGCGCAACCTGGTGATCGCCAGTATCGTGCACGAAAAAATGCAGGCCATGAAACTCAAATACCCGCCGGGCAACCCCGATTACACCAAGCTCAAGGTGGAATGAAGATCGTTGATGTGCCGGAACTGCTGGCAGTCGCGTTGTACCCGTTGCGGGCTTTGGCGCAGTCTCTGCAACTGGTATTAGACGTGAAAGCGCGTGTCCCGGATCAGATCCAGGCGCAGATCGCTGCATCCAGGGCCGATGTCCTGGATGTTCCCCTGGTCGGGGATTTTGAAGATGAGCGCCTGATGGCCGAAGATGAGTACCATCCGTCGGCACTTGGCGTCAGTTTTTGGGCAAGGGAATTAGCAAAAATAATTATTGAAAATCCTCATGAAAAATAGTACTGGTCTGCTACTTATGCACAATTTCAGCTTTATCCTATTTATCCACAAAAACCGATTATTTTAAGAAATCAGGCTTTCAAACCAATAAAATCAATGACTTACATAACATTCCTGTTAACCGGATTTAAAAATAATCAGTAAACCAGCATTCTGTCATTTCTATCCACAAAGTTATCCACAGTTTATCAAAGGAAAATTTTGCTGAAAATATGTCCTTTGTTTCAGATCAGATGCCGATCTCGCCTGCATAGGCGATAATGACGCCTGAATAGAAATTGGCTGTGCCGAAAGATGGTTTGCGCGGCGCGGTATTACTGAAAGCACTTATGTCCACGAATTTTGCTCCACTCAAGAACGACACCTTCCTCAAAGCCTTGTTGCGCCAGGAAACCGATTACACCCCCTTATGGTTGATGCGCCAGGCGGGCCGTTATTTGCCGGAGTATCGCGCCACCCGTAAAGGTGCGGGGTCGTTCATGAGTCTGGCCAAAAACCCTGGTTTTGCTACCGAAGTGACGTTGCAACCGATAGACCGCTATGGCCTGGATGCGGCCATCCTGTTCTCGGATATTTTGACGGTGCCAGACGCTATGGGCCTGGGCCTGTATTTTGAAGAAGGCGAAGGCCCGAAGTTTGAGCGCCCGCTGAAAGAAGAAAAAGACATCCTTGCACTGAAAGTGCCGCAAGCAGGTAGCCTTCAATATGTATTCGATGCCGTTACCCAGATCCGTACCGCGCTGGATGGCCGTGTACCGCTGATCGGTTTTTCCGGCAGTCCGTGGACACTGGCCTGTTATATGGTCGAAGGCCAGGGCTCGCGTGAATTCCATACCGTCAAGACCATGATGTACAAGCGCCCCGACCTCATGCATCACATCCTGCGCACCAATGCCGATGCGGTTGCTGCCTATTTAAATGCGCAAATTGATGCCGGTGCCCAGGCTGTGATGATTTTTGACAGCTGGGGTGGGGCGCTGGCAGACGGGGCTTATCAAGAATTTTCGCTGTCATATATGCGCGATATCGTCAGTCAGTTGCAAAGAGAAAAAGATGGCAAGCGTATTCCTGCCATCGTCTTTACCAAAGGCGGTGGCCTGTGGCTGGAACAGCTTGCCGATATCGGTGCCGATGCCCTTGGCCTGGACTGGACCATGAACCTGGGCCAGGCCCGCGCCAAAGTCGGTAACAAGGTCGCCTTGCAGGGCAATCTCGATCCGGCCGTGTTGTTTGCAGAGCCTGAGCAAATCCGCAAGCAAGTCATCGCTGCGCTTGACAGTTATGGCAAGCCTGCAGCCGGGCATGGTCATGTATTTAACCTGGGCCACGGTATTTCGCAATTTACACCGGTAGAGTCAGTCAGCGTGTTGGTCGAAACGGTGCATGAATACAGCCGCAAACAACGTCAGGCAGGCTGAAATCGGCGCTGGAAATTGCTTGCAGACAATGAAAATCGGGTGCTGATAAAGTAATAAATCGTTGACCCATTGCAACAAGGCCCTGGCATGCCTGCCAGGTCGTCATGTTGCTATGCAAAACATAGAATTGCTGCGGTTCTCCGGCCAAAAAGCTGTGGAAAATGAATGGATTAGCCGCACGCCATTTTTTGCATTTTCATGCACGTTTTCTGTCACTTATGCACAAAATCGGGGCAACAAAAAATAATTTGAAAAATATTTTTTTGTCGCTGAGCATTTTTTCTAAGTGATTGATTTTAAAGGATTAAATTCTGTGCTGTCAGAACAGGCATTTGGCTGAAAGCCGCGTAAACGCTAGCGCAGACCGTTGTCAAGAGACCTTTCTCCACAAAGTTATCCACAGGATCTGTGGATATGTCAAAAAGCCTTATGAAATCAATAGTTAGCGTTAAACTTCAGGCCTTACATTAGATCGTGACACAAATTTATCTACGCGTTGCGCTCGATACGCCACTTGACACCAGCTTCGATTATCGATGGCCAGAACACGAAGCGGGAGCCGATCCGGGGGCCGATTCGGGAGCCGATCCGGCAGTCATGCCCCAGGTTGGGCAACTGGTCGCCTTGCCCTTTGGCCGGCAAGAAGTGGTGGGCATGATTCTTGAAATCTTGACCGAAACCGATGTGCCCCAGGCCAAGCTGCGCGATGTACTGGCCGTCAGGCATGACTTGCCACCGCTGAACGAGGAATGGCTGGCCCTGTGCCAGTTCGCCGCCGAATATTATCAGCGTCCCCTGGGTGAGGTGGCCTTGCCCGCCTTGCCAAAAAACCTCAAGGCCATCAAAACAGTTTCTTTGCAGCGCGCCATGAAGAAACTCGACAAATTGCCGCAACAGACTTATGTCAGTCCAAGCGATGAACCAATATTAAATGCTGAACAACAGGCCGCGGTGGATGCCGTGGTCCAGTCCCAGGGCTTTGCCCCGCATCTCTTATTCGGGGTGACAGGCAGCGGCAAGACCGAAGTCTATTTGCAGACAGCGGCCCGGATACTGGCGCAATCGGCAGATGCCCAGGTCTTGATCCTGGTGCCGGAAATCAATCTGACACCGCAGCTCGAAGCCCATATCCGCGCCCGTTTCCCCGGCCTGATGCTGTCGACTTTGCATAGCGGTATGGCAGAGGGTGAGCGCTTGCTTCACTGGCTGGCAGCACATACCGGGCGTGCCCGCATTATCCTGGGTACGCGGCTGGCGATGCTGGCGTCCTTGCCCAAGCTGAAATTGCTGATCGTCGATGAAGAGCATGACCCATCCTACAAGCAGCAGGAAGGCTTGCGCTATTCCGCGCGTGACCTGGCAGTCTGGCGGGGTTGGCAATTGTCCATCCCGGTCTTGCTGGGTTCCGCCACCCCCTCGCTGGAAAGCTGGCAGGGCGCACAGACCAGTCGCTACCGCTTGCTGGAATTGCGTGAACGGGCGGTGAAACTGGCGGTGTTGCCGGTCATTAAACTGATCAACCTGGAACGTGAAAAACCCAGCGAAGGCTTGACACAAAGATTGATTGCCTCGATCAAACTGCGTCTTGAAAAGGGTGAGCAGTCACTACTATTTTTGAACCGGCGTGGTTATGCCCCCGTGTTGGCCTGCGATGCCTGCGGCTGGATCAGCAATTGCACGCGCTGTACCGCGCATCTGGTGTTGCACAAGGGCGACCACCGCCTGCGCTGCCATCATTGCGGGCTGGAACAACGGATACCGCATTCTTGTCCGACTTGCGGCAATATCGACCTGCAACCACTGGGCCGTGGCACGCAAAGGCTGGAAGAAAGTCTGGCAGCTATTTTCCCAGAGGCAAGAGTATTCCGTATCGATGCCGACTCCACCCGCCTGAAAGGCAGCGCCGCCGCCGCCTTTGAACGCGTGCATGCTGGTGAAGTGGATATTTTGATCGGTACGCAAATGGTGGCCAAGGGCCATGACTTTAAACATCTGACCCTGGTGGCAGCGCTGAATCCGGATGCGGCCCTGTTTTCCCAGGATTATCGCGCCAGCGAACGTCTGTTCGCCCAGTTGATGCAGGTGGCAGGCCGGGCCGGGCGGGCGGCGCAAAAAGAGGGGGGCAATCTTTCTGAAGTGCTGGTGCAGACGCGTTACCCTGACCATCCGCTTTACCATGCCCTGATGGCACACAATTACCCCGACTTTGCCAAAGACTTGCTGGACGAACGCCAGCAAGCCCATATGCCACCCTTCATGTACCAGGCTTTATTGCGGGCAGAAGCCAAAGAGCTGGAAACAGCGATCGCCTTTTTGAAAGAAGCCGCGACCTGTACCGAACACCAGGGCATCATGATCAATGACCCCATCCCCATGACCATGACGCGGGTGGCGAATGTGGACAGGGCGCAATTATTGGTGGAGTCGGTATCGCGCCCTGCCTTGCAGGCTTTCGTCAAAGCCTGGATCGCCGATTTGCGCGCCATGAAAAGCCGGGTCAAATGGTCGGTGGAAATTGATCCTGTGGATATCTGAGTCTAACAATTACATCCTGAAATCTATGTCCCTTAGCCCCTACCTGAACACTTTCCCCCTGATTGTAGACACTGTCTATATCCATCCCAGCGCCCAGATTATCGGTGACGTGCACATAGGCAAGGATAGTTCTGTCTGGTGCAATGCCGTACTGCGCGGAGATGTTAACCATATAGACATCGGACACAGCAGCAATATCCAGGACCTGGCCATGTGTCATGTCTCGCATAAAAATGCCGCCAAACCAAACGGCTCGCCCCTGATCATAGGCAATTACGTCACCATCGCCCATGCCGTGATCCTGCACGGCTGCCAGATCGGTGATGAATGCCTGATAGGCATGGGCAGTATCGTCATGGATGATGTCGTCATCCAGTCCCAGGTCATGCTGGGCGCGGGCAGCCTGGTGCCGCCGGGCAAGGTGCTGGAAAGTGGCTACTTATATCTGGGGCGGCCAGCGATAGCAGTACGCCCGCTGACGCCGGAAGAAATCAGCCACCTGCGTTATTCGGCAGAGCACTACGTACGCATCAAGAATAATTATCAGCAAACACCGGCACAGAACTGAAATCTGAACTCATGCCGGCACACAGTGTCAGACCAACTTACTGAAAGCAACCCAGCAATCAAACAAGCACAGAGAGGAACAACAACATGGAAGACAGGCAGGCGCAACACAGCGAATACCGTATCAGTACTGATGCCAGCGAGGTGGACGTGGATGTTGTGCATCATTTCCTATCCACCCAAAGCGGCTGGGCCACCGGCATCTCGCGTGAATTGGTAGAAGAATCCCTGCGTCATTCCCTGTGCTTCAGTGTTTTCCAGCAAGACCGCATGGTCGGCTTTTGCCGCCTGGTCACTGACATGACCACCTTTGGCTATCTGGTCGATGTCTTTGTGGTGCCCGACATGCGTGGCAAAGGTATCTCGCGTTTGCTGATGGATGCCGTCATGGCACACCCGGCAGTTAAAAAATTCCGTCGCTTCACGCTGGCAACTTCAACTGCCCATGGCTTGTACGAAAAATTCGGCTTTACGCCCTTGAGCAAGCCGGAATCTTTCATGGAAGTCTATAGGCCAAAAATCTACCTCGAAGGATAGAGCCCCAGTTCTGGCGACAGCGGCAGCCAAATTGGCAAGCGCTTATTCGATGTCCGGCACGTCAAAATAGAACATCATTTGGTGATGATCGGGAGGTTTGATCGTGGTTAGCTTTTTTAGCTGTTGATCGATGCGCATGGTTTTTTCGTAAAATATAGCTTCTACTTCATACTGACCGGCAGGCAAGCCCAGGAATAACAATGGACCATCCATGGTGGTAGTCAATACCACCTGGTGGTTTTTGCTGTCACGCACAGTAATTTTCGTATCAGACAGAAATGCACCGCTTTTCTTTGCCGCAGTGCTTATCCACAGGCTGTATTGGCCGGCTTGCTGACGCAATTCCTCGCGCTCTGGCTCGCCTATACCACCAGAAATACAGGTGATGCCCCTGGCAGAACAATTCGATCCGGTAGCGCTTGCCGTAGATGACCAGCCAGCGAATCCCGTTGCAAGCAGGCTCAAGAGCAAGCATTTCCCAATAAGCCGCACTGTTTTCATGTCAAATCCCCCTGGTCAGACATTATTTAACGAGGTCTTCAATATAGTAGTCAGCCACGCCGGGACGTTGACTTGAATCAAAATTGCAACATTTATCCCGTTTCCTTGCGCTTAGCGCTTGTCTGTATGGAAGGTGTTGCGGCATATTGAAGATGTACCAGATTTTGACCATCAACTCACATTTTGATTCCATGCGTATGCCTACCCAACTGGCCAGGCAATGTTCTGCCAGCGTTTTCTTGCAGTACCCGTTGTTCATCTTCGCAGCCCTTGTTATTGCTATGCCGGCCCAGGCGCTGGAATCGGCAATGAAGATGAAAGAGATTTATGAAACTACCGTGGAACAGCAACTGGCTCCCCCCTCAGAAGAGTTGCAAGCCTATATAGACCAGTTGAGTGGTGCCCTGAACAATGCGGGTACCGCCAATTTGCCTTCGCAATTCATCTTGCTGGTGGACCGCAATCCCAAAGTCCAGGCCGCCATGTTGTTCTGGATTGATGAAGAAGGGCAGTATCAGTTCATCGGCGCGTCGCCAGTATCGACTGGACGCGCCATCGGCTTCGAGCATTTTGAAACACCGACGGGTGTTTTCATACATTCCATTACCAATCTTGATTACCGCGCCGAAGGCAGCAAAAACAGCAAGGGAATACGTGGCTATGGTGCCAGGGGCCGCCGGGTGTTTGATTTTGGCTGGCAAAAAGCAAAAAAAGGCTGGGGCGACCGCCAGATTGCCGACATGCGTTTGCAAATGCATGCGACGGATCCCAATTCCCTGGAAAAACGTTTGGGTACAGTGCAATCCAAAGGCTGTGTGCGCATACCGGCTAGCCTGAACGTGCTATTCGACCATTATGGCGTGCTGGATGCCGACTATGATGCCGCGCTGGCGAGCGGTCGCAAATTCTGGGTGCTGGACAAGAACAGGCAAGATAATGCCTGGGCCGGGCGTTACATGGTCGTCATCGATAGTGAACGACAAGAAAAGCCGGAATGGGCAAGCATGGCCGTCCGTAAACAGGGGAAAGTGCAGTAGGCTGTGGTAATTGCATAGCGACGTAGAGCCGGAAAATGTAATACCATGCAATAAAGTATTTTGAGCTTGTTTATTTTCCCCGGGAGTGGTTCATGTCGATGGATACATGGTTATTGTATGTGCTTGCCGTCCTGGTGTTGACGATCACGCCTGGCCCTGCGGTGTTGATGTGTGTGACCAACAGCATCAATTCCAGCGCCCGCATGACCCTGTACCCGGCGTTGGGAAATATCACTTCGCTGATCGCCATCATGAGTTGTTCGGCAATCGGCATCGGTGCCATATTGGCCAGTTCGGCCATGGTGTTTACCGTCATCAAATACCTGGGTGTGCTGTACTTGCTGTACCTGGGTATTTCCAGCCTGCGCTCGAAAGCCAGTGATTTTGAAATGCCGACCGATGGTAATAACAGCAATACCAGCCATACCAATGGCACCCGCCTGCGCCTGTATGTCAAAGGCATGCTGGTTGGTGCCAGCAATCCCAAGGCGTTGTTATTCTTTACCGCGTTTTTCCCACAATTCATCAACCCGGCTGCTGCCAAATTGCCACAATTTCTGGTACTGGGTGTCACCTTTGTGTTTTTTGAATTCAGCGTCCTGATGTTGTATGCCACGTTTGCAGAACGCATGGGGCCGTGGCTGCGTTCCAAAGGCAAGGCCAGGATGTTTAACCAGCTATCCGGAGGCATCTTTGTTGCTGCTGCCATGCTGCTGGCGACAGTCAAACGCGCCAACTAGGGCATACGCAAAACCGCCCCAGCTGCGTTGCAGCTCCTTGCCGTACTAAAGTACTGTCTTCGTCGCTGACGGTGTAGTCGGGGTTTCAGACAATATATTGTCTGCCGACGTAGCGAACCTCCCCCCTTTCAGGGAGGTTTCCTAAAAGCGTTAGCCTTGCTGGGACAATTTTGCGTATGCCCTAATGACTTGCCATATTCCAGTATTTAGATTCAGACTGAGGAACAGTGATGACAGAAACCCACTATAGCGAAAGTGGTTTTTGGGACAAGCTCAAGCACTATGCCCTGGCTGCCGGCAGCAATGTCGTCGAAAAAGCCTTGTGGCTGTATTACGCTGCCCAAAGGCCAGAAACCCCGGCCTGGGCCAAGGCCGTTATTTTCGGCGCGCTGGGCTATTTCATCTTCCCGCTGGATGTCATTCCTGATGCGGTGCCTGTTCTGGGCTACACCGATGACATGGCTACGCTGGCAGCGGCAGTCGCCACCGTCAGCCTGTATATCACCGATGAAGTAAAACAGTTGGCGCAACAGAAAATGCAATCCTGGTTTGGTAGCAAACTGAAATAAACCCACGTCCGGGGCAGGGTGCTCAATGGTAAAAATCATCATGTATTACCATCCGCCAAACGCATTATTTCGGTATGATCTGTGCCTTGTTTGATCAGACAGGCACGACCATGTACACCTCGACTTTTACCTTCCAGAAAAAGCAATACGATGCCGCGTTTTATGCGCTGGATGAACAGATCGCCAGTCTGGCGAAAGCCATCCCCGGTTACCTGGGAGAAGAAAGCTGGGAAAACGCTGATACAGGCCTGATCTCCAACGTCTATTATTGGGACAGCCTGGAAGCCCTGCAGGCTTTGATGGCCAATCCCATACACCAGCAAGCCAAGGCCGCCCAGGCCAACTGGTTGGACGGTTATCAGGTGGTGGTCGCCCAGGTCTTGCGCAGTTATGGCGATGGCAAACTGGCGCATCCCTGTGCGGAATTTCAGTCTATGGCGACAACTACCAAGTGAAAATGGCTATTAGTACACCATCGAACATGAAGCTTTGCCTGATATTTGACTGCGACGGTACCTTGGTGGATAGTGAGGAGTTATGTAATCTGGGTTTGCAAACAGAGCTGTTGTCCTATGGTATCGAAGAAGATACTGCGACATTGACTAGGCGTTTTCGTGGTTGGAAATTGGCAGATATTTGCAGCAACCTGGAGATGCAACATGGTCTGACTTTTAATCCGGATTTTATTACCCGTTACCGGCAAACCGTAGATAAGCTTTTTGAAAGTCATTTACAGGCGTTTCCTGGCGTGGTTGATACTTTGAGCAAACTGAGGCTGCCGGTCTGTGTAGCTTCTGCCGCACCCAGGGGAAAAATCAAAAAGGCACTCAGCTTGACGGGCTTGAGCGAATTCTTTGAAGACCGAATTTATAGCTCGTATGATATTCAGTCATGGAAGCCAGAGCCGGATTTGTTTCTATATGCTGCCAGGCAGATGGATTTCTTACCGCATCAATGCATAGTGATAGAAGACAGCGAAGTCGGTATAGAGGCGGCAAAAAGGGCCGGTATGCCCGCCTTCTGGTTTCGTCCAGATGCACAAGCAAACGCCACCCTTGACGTGCAGGTTTTTACCGATATGCGAGAACTGCCCTTCTTCCTACAACAAAGGGAACAAAAATGAAAACCATCTGGCTGACAGGCAGCATGATTGCGCTCGGGCTAAGTCTAAATGCCGCACCGGTATCTGCCAGCACCACAGATGAACAGGCGTTGATGGCGCGTGTACAGGGTTTTTATGGCTGGGTCTTGAAGAATGGCACGCAGGTAGGCAAGCTTCAGCCTGCCATCAAGGATATCCCCGGCAGCAATACATTCCAGCTCGATACCAAAAATATCCAGGCTTTCAGCGGCAAGTTTATGGCTTCAGGCTTTTTTGCCCCGGAATTTCCCTCGGCGATTGAACATTACTATGACAAATACCAACAGCAGTTTGCCGCCTATACCCCGGCAGAATTTGCGCAAATGGCCAAGGATGGTCGCGGCCCACTGATGGAGTCAGAAGACATGGATATCTTCTTTTGCGCGCAGGAATATGAATACAAAAAATCCTTTATCAGCAAAATGAAGGCCAAGACCGTTAAACTGGATGGCGATAAAGCCAGCATCGTGGTGGTGTCGCCGTATCAGTGGGAAACCGGGTTCCGTTTTGCCCGGATCAATAAGCAGTGGATGATTACCGGTTATTGTGTGTTCCAGTAAGACATCTGGCCCTTGGTTTGGGTCTTGCTTTGGCATGCTATATTACTTCAACTTAATCCCTCAATCACCCGAGCCTGGCTTATGAGCGGTCCTACCACTGTCCTGATTAATGGCGATGTCTTCCTGATCCTCTTGTCGGCAGCAGCAATTCGCGCTGCCCGGGCCGTGGTGGATGCGCGCCAACAGGCGAATGCCTTGCGCCAGTACCAGACTGAGCAACATGCAGCCTTGCTGGATCGCCTGCAAAATGCGCTGGTCGAGGGCCGTCAGGCTTTGCAGGAACAGGTGCGCATTGCAGAACAAGACTTTGCCCAGTTGTTGCTGCTGGCTGAAAAAATCGGTTGCACTGCGCAAGTGACTGCCGTAAGACCTGCCGTGCCTGCAAGTAGTGATGAACAAGACATCATTGAATATTGTCGTTCGCTGCAATTGCTGATCCACGAAATGCGCCCGGTCTTGTTACAAGAATCGACCAGACGGGCTGATGCGCTGTTCGATAAAACCGATGTGGACTTACAGGCTGCCAGTGCGGCTGCCTTGCCACAAGACCGCCTGGCACGCCTGCTGAAACGCCTCGCGCATCTGACACAACTGCCAGAACACATTGCGCAATTGGCGAAAGAACTGGAAAAATCCCTGCCGGGTGAACGCGCTGATTTGCTGGCCGCCGAATTGCGGCTGCAAATTCAAGCCCTGCTGGATGCCGAGAAAAAACGCCAGGTCGAAGAAGCCCAGGCCCTGATACTGGAACAGACATTGCAAGATCTGGGTTACCAGGTCGAAGAAGTGACTCATACCCTGTTTGTGGATGGTGGTGTGGTGCATTTCCGCCGCGCCGGTTGGGACAAATACATGGTGCGCATGCGCATGGATGCCAAGACCGGGCAAGCCAATTTCAATGTGGTACGCGCCGTCAAAGAAGGCGAGAACGAGCGCAGCGTGCTCGATCATCTGGCAGAAGACCGCTGGTGCAGCGAATTCCCGACCTTGCTGGCAGCATTGGAGGCACGCGGCATCCACATGCAGGTCACACGCAGGCTGGAAGCTGGTGAATTGCCGGTGCAACTGGTGCAGGAAGACAAGTTGCCGCAATTTATCGAAGAAGAGCAAGTGGAAAATCAAAGCCGACTAATGTCGAGAAAATTGCCATGAATGTACCCGAAACCCGCTGGTTGCTGGACCTGCAAAGGCTGTTGCCGATACGCTCACATTTTGTGATTTCCGGCAGCATACGTGACAGTTTCCTGGTCGCGCTGGATGCCATCATCATCAACATGGCAGGCAGTGCAGGCAATGGCAGCAGTGCCACAGCCAGCACTACTACCACCACCGCCGTCGCCACCACCACCACCACCAGTGCAACCCTGGTACCCTTGAACCGCGCCTTGTGGGAATCCATGAAGCGCAATGACTATCGCTTCCTGCTTCTGTATGACCCGGTTGATGGCTTGCGTGTGTATCCCGACGAGCCTGCACAACGCGACCTGGCCACGCGCCTGTTTGATTTGAAGCTGGCCGATGGCTGTCAGCAAATCAGTCTGGAAAGCCTGAGCAAGCTGATGAAGAAGCTGAGTGCAGAACGGGAAGCGCGTTGTGCGCTGGTGATCGATTTTGCCTCGCGCATTCCACGCAAGGCAGAACAGTTGAGTGATGCAGAACATCGCTTTTTTGTCGCTGCCGAAAAAATTTCCCTGACTGCCAGTGCAATCGTGCCACGCGAGACGGGTGGTGCGCCACAATACAATCCTGTCTTGTGGCTGGTGAACCGGGCGCAGGATTTACCTTCCTGGTTTACGCTTGACAGTGACCGTGTCGCCAGCCTGGTTGTCAGCAAACCAGATTTTGAAATGCGCCAGGCGGCAGCCTTGCAACTGGCGCCCTTGTTTCTTGGGTATGACAAGGCCGATGCCGCTGTCCGCACCCAGTTTGTCAAAAGTTTTACCGAAGGCACCGAAGGTATGTCCCTGTCTGCCTTGTCGGATATCACCGAATTGGCAGACCGGCAAAAACTCGGTATTGCCGATATAGAAGATGCCGTGCGCTGCTATAAGGTCGGTGCGCTGGACAATCCATGGCGCAAGGATTATCTGCGTAAAAAAATCCGTGATGCCCACGTCTTTATTGAAGAGCGGGTCAAGGGCCAGCATCCGGCAGTCGTCAAGACCCTGGATATTCTGAAGCGCTCTGTCATGAGCATGACCGGTGCGCAGGCGCGTTCAGGCGGCAGCCGCCCGCGGGGCGTCCTGTTCTTTGCCGGCCCCACTGGTGTAGGTAAAACTGAACTCGCCAAGACGCTTACCCAACTGGTGTTTGGTGATGAGCGCGCCTATCTGCGTTTTGACATGAGTGAATTTGCCGAAGAACATACCAGCGCCAGATTGCTCGGCGCACCGCCGGGTTATGTCGGCTTTGATGCCGGTGGCGAGTTGACCAACGCGGTACGGCAAAAACCGTTTTCCGTGGTCTTGTTTGATGAAATTGAAAAAGCCCATCCACGCATACTCGATAAATTCCTGCAGATACTCGAAGATGGTCGCCTGACCGATGGGCGTGGTGACACCGCTTATTTTTCTGAAACCATACTGATTTTTACCTCTAACCTGGGTATTTATGTAGAAGATGCACAGGGCCAGCGCAGCCAGAATGTGAAGCCCGGTGACAGCTATGAGACGGTGGAATTCAAGGTGCGTGAAGCCATAGGCAATTACTTCAAGTTCAAGCTGTCACGGCCAGAATTATTGAATCGCATTGGCGACAATATTGTCGTCTTCAATTTTATCTCTGCCGAAGTGGCAGGCAAGATTTTTGATGGCATGTTACGCAATGTGGCACGCCGCCTGCAGGAAGAATTGAACCTGCAACTGGCCATGCCCGCCAGCGTGCGTGATGAACTGTTGCTGCGTTGTACGCGGGATTTGAGCAATGGCGGACGCGGGGTTGGCAATCAACTGGAATCGAACTTCATCAACCCGCTGTCGCGCGCCCTGTTTGAGCAAGAGCTGGAAGGCAAGCAGCGCGTCACCGTCACCGCCATCAGCGAAACCGATAAAGTCATCAGCCTGACCCTGCAATTAGCATGAAGATAGCCATCAACAAAGCGCACTTCCCGGTCACCGTACTGGGGCCGGGGCGACGCATAGGAATCTGGCTGCAAGGCTGTGGCATAGGCTGTAAGGGCTGTGTGTCGCAAGATACCTGGGCGACGGATGCCGGCAAGGAAATGAGCGTCGCCAGCCTGCTCAACTGGTGCCGCGAAGTCAGCGCCGGACAGGTCGATGGCATCACCATTTCTGGTGGCGAACCGTTTGACCAGCCGCAGGCACTGCATGCCTTGCTGGATGGCTTGCAGCAATGGCGTGCCAGCACGACACAGGATTTTGACATCCTTTGTTATAGCGGCTATCCACTGGCGACGCTGCAAAAAAAGCAGGCTGCCCTGTTGCAAAAACTCGATGCCCTGATCCCCGAACCCTTTATCGACAACAAACCCCTGACCCAGGCATGGCGTGGTTCATCCAACCAGCCGCTGGTGTTATTGTCTGACCGTGGCAGGGCGCGCATGCAGGCCTATGTCGATGCGCCTATTGATGAACAGGACAAACGCATACAAACCATGATAAACGGCCAGCGGGTCTGGTATGTCGGCATACCGGCGCGTGGCGACATGCAAGCCCTGGAACAGCGCTGCGCCGAGCGTGGCCTGAAACTGGACAGTGTCAGCTGGAGGCCCTGAGTGAATCCTGTGTATGTACGCCGCTGCCCCGCATGCGAAACCGAGAATGCACCAGAAGTCATGCGCTGTGCATGCGGTACGCTGCTGTCCGGCATCGATTTGATGGAAAAAAAATCTGCACCTGTGGAGATCAACATTACGCAGGCCAGCACTGATTCAGAGGCAGTGGCGAATGTAGCAAAGACCGCAGCAAAGAATGCAGCAACTGAGGTAGCAACTGAGCCATCTGTCGATCTCATCTGTGGTTATGAAGATTGCGCGCAAAGCAATCCGCCCGCTAGCACACTATGCCTGTATTGCAACCGGCCACTGATGGCGATACAAGGTAAACAAAATACACAAAACCCGCCAAAGACAGTCGATGCCGGGCAAATCCAAAGCCTGGTTGCACTGCCTGTAGCCCTGCGTGAGCGTTACCAGATCGTGCGTCCTTTGCCTACCCAGGGGGCAGAGGCAGAACTCTTGCTGGTACAAGAACGGGCCAGTGACTTGCTGCACGTGGCGAAAATTTATCGTCACGGCATCTACGCCAAATCAGAAGTCAGGGAAAGACTGAAAGCCATCCCGCCAGAGCATTGTGTGATTGTGCTGGAAGCAGGCGTGTCTGAAGGCCATGCGTATGAACTCATGGAATATTGCGAGCTGGGTTCATTGCGGCAACTGGCGCAAAAGGGTAGGCCCACACCTGCCGTGCTGGAAAGCATAGTGCGTGAGCTGGCAACCGCGATTGCCAGCGTGCATGCGGTGGGCTTGATCCATCGTGACCTGAAGCCAGAAAATATCCTGATACGTACGCAAGAACCGCTGGACCTGATACTCACCGATTTTGGCATTTCATCCGTGCTGGACGCCACCCAAAGACTGACCGGCATGGCGCGCACCCTGCCGTATGCCTCGCCAGAAAGCCTGTCCGGCATGATCGATGTCAAGGCCGATTACTGGGCGCTGGGCATGATCTTGCTGGAACTGGCCCTGGGCCAGCATCCATTTGCCGATTTGTCAGAAGCCGTCATCCTGCATCACCTGACCACGCGTGAGATCGAATTGCACGCGGTGAGTGACCCTTACCTGCGCAAGCTCTTGCGTGGCCTGCTGTTGCGCGACCCCAAGGCCAGGTGGGATGAAACGCACACCCTGCGCTGGCTGGCGCATGACCGCAGCCTGCCGGATGCGGTAGAAACCATTGCCATGGGCGGTTTTCGCGAACCGTATCACATAGGCCGCGATATCTGTCATTCCAAGGAACAACTGGCAGTCGGGTTGGCCCGTAACTGGGACGATGGCGTCAGGGATATCTCGAATGCGCAATTGCTGGCCTGGTTCCGTGATGTGCAAAAAGACCAGAATGCCGTGCGGATCTTGCTGGCTTTGCGTGAAGACAAAAAGCTCTCGGTCGACGTGCAATTACTGCGCCTGATTTTGCACCTGGCACCCGGCATACCACCAGTCTGGCGCGGCGAAACCATAGAATTGCCAGGTATCCTGACGTATGCCAACAAGTCCCTGAAGGGGGACGAAGAGGCCGGTAAACGGTTGCACCAGATTTATTCATACAGCGTACTGGAAGCCTATGCCGATGCCGGTAACAAGGAAGTCGCCAGCATCGTGCAGAAATGGCAGGATTGCTGCAGGCAGATTCAGCATGCCTGGCACGATGCCCACAAGCTGATGAAAGAACATGCCAGCAAGCATTTGCCCGGTGAATATTCAAACATAGACAAACTCTTGTACGGCCTGGAAACCAACGACAATGCTCCGATCTACAAGCTGCATGCGCGCGTACTGGCGCTGGCCTATGATGCACGCTGGCCGGAACGCCTGCGCAAGCGTCTGATTGTTGCCTATGCCGGCATGCAGGCCTATTGCCCATGGTTATCCGTGCTGGGAGAGATAGAGCAGATGCCGGTGGCATCCTTACTGGTGCTGGAAGCCATGTTGCCGGATGCACAGAAAGCGGTGGAGCGGCAACAAAAGGCCGAAGCCTGGCAGCGCACCGCAGATCAGGAAGAGGCCGAGGCCATACGACAGGAAGTGCAGGCCAGCATCAGGGCAATACGGTCTGCGGCTACTGGCAACCTGTGGTTAGATACAGCAGCCACCGATTTGCGGGCGGCGATTGAGCACTATGAAGCGTTGCTGGAAAGATTGCACGCCTCTGCCAGCACCGAACTACCATGGCAGGAAGCAAAGAAAGCTGCTACCAGGGTAGAACGCAACGTTGCCAAATTGAGCATGTTGGTAGATACTTTGTTGGTCAGGCGGGTTGAAAATGAAGGCTGGACCGGGACCGAAATGCAGGTGTTGATTGGTATCGCAGCGATAGGTATTCCACTATTTTTCCGTTTTGCGATTGTGTACTGGATGTTGCCGGTAATCGCCGGACTTGCGGCCTGGCGGTTTTTGCCGAATTATTTGATGATGAAAGAAATCCGCATCCTGGGTCAGCAACTATCAATGTAGGAGGGCAACTGCATGTCGGTCATCTTTCAAAAACTCAATCTGAAGACACAAAGCGAAATCCTGGTGTTGCAGGCACCGGATTCGTTTGAGCCTGAAATTGCCGCTTTGACCGGTGTCAAGGTGCTGAGGAAGCTGTCGTCCGCCAAGCAGTGTGAATTTTCACTGGCCTTTGTCAGCAAGCAAAAAGAACTGGACGAGCTGTCGCTGAAGCTGAGCAAGCTCGCCAAAGGCGATGCCCTGTTGTGGTTTGCCTATCCCAAAAAGACCTCCAAACGCTATCAATGTGAATTCAACCGCGACACCGGCTGGGATGTCTTGCGTGCCGCCGGTTTTGATTCTGTGCGCATGGTTGCCATTGATGAAGACTGGTCAGCTTTGCGCTTTCGCCGCGTGGACTATATCAAGGCCTGAATCTGCGGTACCTGTCACCAGAATTGCAGGCGATATACTGATGGCGTCATCGCATACGCAGCCTTGAAGGTGCGACAGAGGTTGGCGTGGCTGGCAAAGCCGCAAGTCAGCGCAATTTCCGAGAGCGGCAATTTACCCTCTCTGAGCAGGCGTGCTGCCAGTTCCACTCTGGCGCGTCGCTGATAATCACCGATGGTCAAGCCGTAATGACGCTTGAATTCCCGTGCAAGATGTACCGGATGGTGCCTGACTTCATGTGCCAGTTGTTCCAGAGTGATGTTTTGCTCATAATGCGCATTGATATAGTCGCGTGCAGTTTTCAGCCATGCTGGTACACCTGACTGAGTGCTGTTTTCATTTGCGCGTGCAAACGCGGCAATCAGCTCAAGCACCAGACCTTCCCTGGCCAGGTTGGTGTAAGGGTCGTCATTCTGCAATTCATGCATGAGCCTGGTACCCAGTTGCAAAAAATGCCCGGCGCGCGAAAAAGGGGCCTGGTCCAGTCGTATGCCATGTCCGGCCAGGTATTCGAGGGACATCTGGGCAGGTGCAAAAATCAATTTGCGGGCACCCATATTGCCTATCTGTTGCGCGTGCGGTGTGGCATGCGGGCACACCAGCAAGTCGCCCTGCCCATGTACAGAAACCCGGGAACGTATGGTTTCCTGATAGCTTCCACCTATGACCAGACAAAACAGGGTTTCGTCGTGTACGTGCTCTTTCAGACAGAGACCAGCATGGTAATTGGAAAGATGGAGATTAAGCCCGGTGTGCATATCAGGTCTCGCAAAAAGAGTATAGACGCTAAGCCAAGGAAAAACGCTCATTGCAGGAAAGACAGACAGGCATTTTACGTTTAAAGTTCCGTTACTTTCTGAAGGATATTTGATAGGACGATTGCCATGTGGACGAACAGTTTTCTGAAAAATGATAAAACCCGTAATCTGGTTTTGGTCGTGACCTTGATGGCCTGTGGCCTTTCTCTCGCGCATGCTGCCGAGGTAAGCGTGACAACAGTTGAACCTCCTTTGGTGACAGGTTTTGATGCCAGGGCCTGGCAGGCTGACTATGCATTCTTGAAGCAGCAGTTGCAGACGCAGTATGCAAATCTGGCATGGTTTGCCAGCCCGCAGGGTAAAGTCAATCTGCCTCAGCTGGATACTTATACACGCAAGGCTTTGGCGTTGGCAGAAAACGATGAGCAGGCGAAAGCTGTGCTGCGCAATTTTATCGACGCCTTTCATGACGGGCATTTGCGCCTGATTGCACGTCCGAATGCTTCTGTTGGTATAACGGAAAGCGAACCGCCTGCTGTCGCTATTGAAAACATGGACATGGAAAACGCCTGCGCAGCCATTGGTGTCGGATCAACAAGTCGCCTGCAGTTTTCATTGCCGTTTGAAAGCTTGCCTGGCTTTACCCTGTTTTCGGATGGGGTGACACAGGCGTTCCGGGCAGGGATCATTACCACTGAGCGGGGCAACAAGCTCGGTATGCTACGTATTCCGCGTTTTCGCGAGGTAGAATATCCGGGCCTGTGTGCACAGGCATGGAAGATGCTGGCATCCGGCAAACAGGGCATTAATACAAAACAGCTCAAGAAAGCGATGACAGACGCCTGGTTTGAGGTTTTGGCGGCGCATCTGGCCCGTATGAAAACCGCCGGAGCGCAGGCGGTGCTGGTTGACGTGGGCGGAAATGGTGGTGGCAATGATTCTGGCGACTGGAGCGCCAGGCTGCTTACGTCCCGTGCCGTGCGTTCTGCTCCCTTGTTGATGGCCGCAGGCCCGATCGCGCAGGCATATCTGGACGAAGAGTTGCAAAGCATGCGCAAGTCCTATGACGACCCTGATTTTGCCAATACCACTCAGCGCAGCACTATGCAGGCTGCAATCACCATGTTTGAAAAAGCCCTGGCCAGCATGTCCGCCAGTTCATGCGACCTGTCCTGGGTATGGCAAGAGCAAAGACCGTGGCAAGTGGGTGGATGTTCCAATCTGGCGAAAGTTGGCTTTGCCAGTGGCCCGTATGCCTACCTGCCAGTATCGGACTATGCAGAAACCAGCTATGTCAGCAGCATGTACTGGGCCGCCAATGCGGATAAGTACAGAGGTAGCTGGACTGGTCCGGTATATGTGATGACCGATAGGGGTGTCGGTTCCGCTGCCGAAGCTTTTGTCGCCATCCTGAAAGACAATGCAGTGATAAAAACCATGGGCACGCTCACTGGCGGGTCTGGCTGTGGCAATATGCAAGCCATCAGACCTATCGTGTTACCCCATTCAAAACTGAGTTTCCAGGCTCCAGACTGTGTACGCCTGCGCGCCGACGGCAGTGATGAAGTCATGGGTATCACACCCGATTTACCACTTGACGCTGTGACTGGCGAAAGTGACCGCGCCCGCGCTGCCCGTGCCATCAAAACCATGGAAAGGGACATGTCCGGCATCAATCTTGCACCTTGAATACAGGCATGCTTTAGCTGCTTCAGAATGGGGAAAGTGTTGGCCTGTACTTGTTGAAACGGTAAAAAATGCCGCTTTTGGACGAAGACTGGCAAACTGCCTATACTGATAACTGAGTAATAACTGAATTACAGCTTAACGGTGGCTGCCCCCCGGGCTTGGCGCTCATATTTTTGGGCGTGGATAGTCAACATCATGCTGTACGTATAGGATTCAGCACCACGGATGCTAACCTCATTGCATAAGAATTTCATTCTGGAGCATTCATGTCTGATCCCATCCGTTTTTATTTCCAGGGCCAAATCCAGCAGGTTGAGGATGCGGCACCAACCCGCACGCTCTTGCAGCATTTGCGCGAAGACCGTCATTGCACCGGCACCAAGGAAGGTTGTGCCGAAGGGGATTGCGGTGCCTGTACTGTGGTCATCGGTGAATTGAAACAGGGCAAGCTGGAATTGCAGTCTGTCAATTCCTGCATACAGTTCTTGCCCACGCTGGATGGCAAGGCTGTGTTTACCGTCGAAGACCTGCAGCAAAAAAATGGGAATCTGCATCCGGTTCAGCAAGCCCTGGTCGAATGCCACGGCTCGCAATGCGGCTTTTGCACGCCCGGGTTTGCCATGTCGCTGTGGAGCCTGTACCTGAAAAAAGAAGCTGGTACGGCCCCGCCATGCCGCAAGGAAATCGACGAAACCCTGTCCGGCAACCTGTGTCGTTGCACTGGCTACCGCCCCATCATTGACGCCGCCAAACGCATGGGTGAATTGCCCGCGGCTGAATTTGATCGCGCCGCTGTCAGCAACAGCCTGCAAGGTCTGCAACGTGGCGAGATGTTCACCTACAGCGCAGATGGCCAAACCTTTTATGCACCGCGCACGCTGCAACAATTGGTGCAGGTGCGTGCCGACCACCCACAGGCAAGCATACTTGCCGGGTCCACCGACGTTGGCCTGTGGGTCACCAAGCAAATGCGCGATCTGGGCGATATTATTTATGTGCGTGAAGTGGACGACTTACAGCACATCAGCGTAAGGGATGGCAAGCTCGAGATCGGTGCAGCCGTATCGCTGAATGATGCGTATGCCGCAGTCTGCCAGCATTATCCGGATGAGCTGACCGAGATGTGGCAACGTTTTGCCTCACAACCGATACGCAATACCGGTACCCTGGGGGGCAGTGTCGCCAATGGTTCACCTATCGGTGATTCGGCACCGTGGATGATTGCCCTGGGCTCAGAAATTGTCTTGCGCGGTGTGCATGGCCAGCGTGTGCTTTTGCTGGAAAATTTTTACCTCGACTACATGAAAAAGGATATGCAGCCAGGCGAGTTTGTCGAAGCCCTGCGTATTCCCCTGCCAAAAGCCGGACAGCAATTCCGCACGTATAAACTGGCGAAACGCTATGACCAGGATATCTCTGCTGTCTGTGCTGCGTTTGCCATCACGCTGGATGGCGACATCGTGCGCAATGCGCATATCGCTTTTGGTGGCATGGCCGCGACATCACGCCGCGCGCCACTGGCAGAAGCGGCATTGAATGGCCAGGTCTGGAATGAAGCCACCTTGAAGCAGGCCATGGCCTTGCTGGCACAGGATTACACACCGCTGACCGATATGCGCGCCAGCAATACCTATCGCATGCAGACTGCACAAAATCTCTTGCGTCGCTTCTGGCTGGAAACCAGGACCACGGCCCCTTTGACATTGCAGGCCGTGAACGTGTTTGCATCTGTCACTGCATAAGCTCAGGAGAAAACATGAATACCCAAACTGAAGCTTTTCTGACGGATAAAAACCAGGCCCAGGTGGAAGCAGGCTGGGCCGAAGTTGGCAAATCACATCCGCATGAATCAGCAATTTTGCATGTACTCGGTGAAGCGCGGTATACCGATGACATTCCTGAACTGCAAGGTACTTTGCATGCCGCATTGGGACTGTCATCGAAGGCGCATGCACGTATCCTGTCCATGAATTTTGATGCAGTAAAAAATGCATGCGGCGTAGTCGCGGTCTACACCGCCAAAGATATACCCGGCACCAATGATTGTGGCCCCATCATTCACGACGACCCGATTTTGTCCGCAGGGCTGGTGGAATATGTAGGGCAGCCCATTTTCATCGTGGTGGCAGATACCCATGACAATGCCCGCCGCGCTGTACGCAAGGCCGAGATCGTCTATGAAGAATTGCCAGCGATACTGACGCCGCAAGAAGCCAAAAAAGCCCAGTCTTTCGTCGTGCCGCCCATGCATTTGCAGCGTGGCGATGCACAGCAGGCGTTTGAAAGATCAGCGCACCGCGTCAAAGGTGAACTGTATGTGGGCGGACAAGAACAGTTTTATCTCGAAGGCCAGATTTCCTACGCCATTCCCAAAGAAGACCGGGGCATGCTGGTCTTGTGTTCCACCCAGCACCCCAGTGAAATGCAGCACGTGGTTGCCCATGCATTAGGTGTGCACAGCCATAACATCGTGGTGGAATGTCGCCGTATGGGCGGTGGTTTTGGCGGCAAGGAATCACAGTCTGCATTGTGGGCAGCGGCAGCGGCCATTTCTGCTGCTCACCTGAAGCGGCCAGTCAAACTGCGTGCCGACCGGGATGACGACATGATGGTCACCGGCAAGCGTCATTGCTTCCACTATGAATATGAAGTTGGCCATGACGATCAGGGCCGCATCATTGCCGCCAAAGTCGAGATGGTGTCGCGTGCCGGTTTTTCTGCCGATTTGTCGGCCCCGGTAGCAACCCGTGCGGTCTGCCATTTCGACAATACTTACTACCTTGGTGATGTCGATATCCTGGCCATGTGCGGCAAGACCAATACCCAGTCGAATACAGCTTTCCGTGGCTTTGGCGGCCCGCAAGGTGCGATTGCGATTGAATACATCATTGATGAAATCGCCCGTAACCTGAATCAGGATGCGCTCGATATACGCAAAATCAATTTCTATGGCCGCAACGATGCCGAAGGCCGCAATATCACCCAGTATGGCCAGAAAGTCGTCGATAACATTATTCATGAACTGGTGGCCGAGCTGGAAGTCAGCAGCGATTACCAACAACGCCGGGCCGACATCAAAGCCTTCAATGCCCATAGCCCGGTATTGAAGAAAGGTCTGGCTTTTACGCCGGTGAAGTTTGGTATTGCCTTCAACGTCACCCATCTGAACCAGGCGGGTGCACTGGTGCATATCTACACCGATGGTTCGGTGCTGGTGAATCACGGCGGTTGCGAAATGGGGCAGGGTGTGAATACCAAGGTGTGCCAGGTGGTGGCGCATGAACTGGGCCTGAACCTGGACCAGGTGCGCGCCACCGCCACCGATACCAGCAAGGTCGCAAATACCTCGGCCACCGCAGCCTCTACCGGCGCTGATTTGAACGGCAAGGCGGCGCAAAATGCCGCGCATACCCTGCGCCAGCGTTTGGCAGAATTTGCAGTAAAGACCTATGGCGGTGAACAGGAAGCCGTGCGCTTTGCGGCAGACCTGGTCAGCGTCAATGGCCTGGATATCCCGTTTGAAGCACTGGTGCAAAAAGCCTACCTGGCCAGGGTGCAATTATGGTCCGATGGTTTTTATGCGACGCCCGGCTTGCATTGGGATCCAAAGACCATGAGTGGTAATCCGTTTTCTTATTTTGCCTATGGGGCTTCAGTATCTGAAGTGATTGTCGATACCCTGACCGGTGAATGGAAACTCTTGCGTGCCGATGCCCTGTACGATGCCGGTAATTCGCTCAATCCGGCGATTGATATCGGCCAGGTCGAAGGTGCCTTCATCCAGGGCATGGGCTGGCTGACAACCGAAGAATTGTGGTGGAACAAGGGCGGCAAGCTGATGACGCATGCCCCTTCGACTTACAAGATACCGGCGATATCGGATTGTCCTGAAGATTTCCGTGTCAGTCTGTACCAGAATAGTAATGTGCAGGACAGCATACACAGGTCCAAGGCGGTTGGTGAACCACCTTTGCTGTTGCCATTCTCGGTTTTCTTTGCGATAAGGGATGCCATTGCCAGTGTCGGCGATTATCGTTACAATCCGCCACTTAACGCCCCTGCAACCAGCGAAGCGATTTTGTTGGCCATCAATGCAGTGGAAGACCTGGCTGCTGCCGATATTGCCAGTGGACTGTAACAGCCATCTAGTACTGCCCCCTGATCAACTAAGTGAACCTGTCATGAAGCTTTGGTTAAACGCTGTCGTCAGCCACCCGGCACCAAAGATACTGGTGACGGTTGCGACGGTATTGGGTTCAGGCCCGCGTGAACCGGGGGCCAAGATGTTGGTCACGGCAGATGAGTTATTCGATACCATAGGTGGCGGTCACCTCGAAATGAAGGCGATAGAGATCGCCCGCAGCATGCTGGCCATGCCGGAAGCAGAACTTGCCGCACAACGCAGGCGTGAACGCTTCCCGCTAGGCCCCAGCCTGGGTCAGTGCTGCGGCGGCGTCGTGCACCTGGTGTTTGAACGGGTGCAACCAGATGCGGCGGCCTTCCATCACTTGAACCAGCGTTGGCGTGCAGGCCAGGATAGTTGGCGCTTACTGGCACTGGATAGCGTGCGCACACCGACTTTGTGCGATGTCGATGGCCGGTATCTGAGTGGTTCGGCCTGGCCCGTCACATTGCCCATGCAGATAGACACACAAAATCCCTGTCAGGTACTGACAGATACGATAGGGCGGCGCTGGTTGCTTGAGGCCTGCCTCGCTTATCGTGCACACCTGATGTTGTTTGGTGCTGGCCATGTCGGTGCCGCCATCGTGCACGCCCTGGCTGATTTGCCTTGCCGCATTACCTGGGTGGATGAGCGTGAAGACATGTTCCCGACCAGACTGGCGGACAATGTCACAGTGGAAGCTACGGATAGTCCAGAGGCCCTGATTGATACTGCCGCGCCGCATACATCCTTTCTGGTGATGACGCATAGTCATGCACTCGACCAGAACCTGTCCGAACATATTCTGCGACGCCACGATGTGTGCTGGTTTGGCCTCATCGGCTCACAAACCAAGCGTGCGCAGTTTGAACGCCGTTTGTGTGAACGTGGCATACCAGCCACGCGCTTGCATGACATGGTGTGCCCCATAGGTTTAGCCGGTATCAATGGCAAACAACCGGCCGTGATTGCGGCATCCGTTGTTGCGCAACTCTTGCAGGTATGGGAAGAGCATGAACTGCATCAGCAAAAGCAACTTGCGCGCGTGCTTGCAAGGATAGGGGCACCGGCAGGTCAGCATCAGTCTGTAAGCGATACAGAAAACCAGGCCTTAGATGCGTGCCACTCGCTGGCTAAGCGTTAAACTTTTTCGGTTTGCTTGCGCCCGCAAGACAGACTTTCACGAAAGACCCTAGTATGACTGCCATTTCATCAGGCAATTTGAACCAAACTGGCTTGCAGGCTTATCGCGCCAGTGTGCTGCATTTCAAACACGACCCGGCGTTTCATGATCAGGCCTATGCCTGGCATGAAGATGGCCTGTTAATTGTGAATGAGGGAAAAATTCAGGCGGCCGGCGACTATGCGCAATTGCACGGCAGCCTGCCAGCCGGGACTGAAGTCATCGATTACCGTGGCAAACTGATACTGCCGGGTTTTATCGATACCCATATCCATTATCCACAAACCGACATGATCGCCTCGCCAGCGCCGGGTTTGCTGCCGTGGCTGGAGACCTATACCTTCCCGACCGAACGTCAGTTTGGCGACATCCATCACAGTGCCGACGTCGCAGCTTTCTTCATTGATGAACTGCTGCGTTGTGGCACGACGACAGCCATGGTGTATTGCACCGTGCATCCGGAATCGGTGGAAGCCTTCTTCACCGAAAGTGAAGCACGCAATCTGCGCATGGTGGCCGGCAAGGTCTTGATGGACAGGAACTGCCCTGAATTTTTGCGCGATACCGCAGAAGGCGGTATACGCGACAGCGAAACACTGATCAGGAAATGGCACAAGCGTGGCCGCCAGCTATATGCCATTACGCCGCGCTTTGCACCGACTTCCAGCGATGCGCAAATGCAGCTGGCCGGTGAACTGGCGCAAGCCTATCCCGACACCTACTTGCAGACCCATGTGGCAGAAAATACCGATGAAGTGGCCTGGGTCAAAGCGCTATACCCCAAGGCCCGCAGTTATCTGGATGTGTACGACCAATACGGCATGCTGCGCCCACGCGCCATGTACGGGCATTGCATCTGGCTCGATGATGCAGATCGCGCGCGCATGGCAGAAACCCAGTCTGCAGCAGCTCTATGCCCGACCTCGAATCTTTTTCTTGGCAGTGGCCTGTTCAATTTCGAACGCGCCGATGCCCAGCAGGTCAGTCTGTCACTGGCAACAGATGTCGGCGGCGGCACTTCATTCTCTATGCTGCGCACCATGAATGAAGCCTACAAAATGGCACGCCTGGGTGGCAGCTACTTGCCCGCCTTTCGCATGTTTTATCTGGCCACCCTGGGTGGTGCACGCAGCATGCAGCTGGAAGGTACGATAGGCAATTTCGTCAAGGATGCCGAAGCCGATTTCATCGTACTCGACCCGCAAGCCACTCCCTTGCTGGCACGCCGTACCAGTCACACAGAAAGCCTGGATGAATTATTGTTTGCACTGGCCATGCTGGGCGACGACCGCACTGTGGCGGCAACCTATGCGGCCGGCAAATGCGTGCATCAACGCCAGGCGTGAAATTCTGCAGTAACTGACTTATGATGCTGGCTGCTCCATCAATTTGAAGCCCCCGTATTTTCATAAGGACACACCATGCCTACCATCAATGTACAAATGTTTGAAGGCCGCACGCTGGAACAAAAACGTGCCTTTGTCAAAGCAGTAACCGAAGTCAGTTGCCAGACCCTGGGCTGTTCGGCAGAGGCGGTGGATATTATTATCCAGGAAGTGAAGCGGGAGGATTGGGCGTCAGGGGGGACTTTGTGGTCTGATAAGAAGTAAGAGGTGGTTTCTTTTCCTTGATCCAAAGGCGCTTGTTTTTGAGTCACGGCCATCATATTAACGTCATTCCTGCGAAGGCAGGAAGCTACCGGGCTGGCGCTCCAGTGTCGTAGTTTGGGCCGGACCTCTGATTAAGGTATTCGTTAATTAAGGTCGAATTCAAGACCTTTCACCACAGAGACACGGAGACACAGAGGAAAAAACGGAGATTGTTTTGGCTCCTTCCCCTTCAAGGGGAAGGTTGGGATGGGGATGGGTTTCGGTAGAACAACAGCAATAATAAAAACATCGCTCCTGCGCAGGCAGGAGTCCGGCGGTGTTCGTTGCATTGCCGTACTTTGACTAAAACGATTGCCCTTCGTGGATACAAGCCGGGTCTCGGCCCGGCGGCCGAAATACTTTCTTTGCTTCCCCTCCATGTCAGGATAGATGTCGCGTCATCAGAAACATAACTCAATGGAGAGCGAAAGGCAGAGTAAGATGAAACGAGTACGCTATACGGCAGAACAAAAGGAATGGGTAATTCAACAAATGATAC
>NZ_JBMPOX010000032.1:0-44851 GCF_049340445.1 Undibacterium sp. Ji50W
TCGGTTCGTTGTTCATCCGTCAGATTAATTGGCTTGCCCTGATTCATCATTCGATCCACAGAAAGAATACGAATATGACAAACAAAACATTGGCTAGTTCAAACAATTCGCAAGCACTACACTAGTTGCACCTGGCCGGGCAACGGCGTGTCGTCCTGCACTTCGTTTTCATGATATTTGGCGTAGCCGAAGTCCCTGCCAAACTCGATTGAGTGGCCGGTCAGCCAGGGTGCCGTGTATTTACCGCTAGTGCTCATGCCACGGTCGCTTAACTTGAAATCAGCAGGGGCAACGCAGTAGTTGTGTTGCGATTGCACCGGCGATGAGTGCGCGCGGCGTTGTCATAGAATCAGGGACATGATCTTGTGTTCGCCCTGCTCCCGCGAGGGATGTAAACACTGGATAAGCCAAGCGCTACTGGCCGTGCAGTGTTATTTTTACGCCGGGATGATTGAAGCGTTGCGCGGTCATAAAGCTGTAAGCGGCGATGCAAAGAGCTGCGTGGTGATAAAAGCCGTTCTACAATTGACACGAGTGCCAGTCAAGAAAAATTACACCATTTGGCCCCCAAAAATCCTTACGCGCTCCCATCAGGTGCAACTGCCACCGAGATACTGACGATAAACAGGTCCAGGATTTTAATGCTTTCTTCCAGCGCGCCTTCTACCGGCAAACCCCAGCTTGGAAATTGGCCATCAATGTACATACGTGCCAAACCATAGACCAGGGCGCGTGCGGCAATTTGATACCGCTTGATATCGCCAGGGCGAAGCAAGCCCTGCGACGCAGCATCACACATCAGTTCATTCATCCTGACGCGAATTAAATCGTTGCTACCTCTCAACTTAGACCCTTCATAGTCAATCACGGAACGCGAAGATATGACTTGAAAATGTGTGGGGTTAGCAAATGACCACTGTAGAAAGCCGACACCAATAGCGCGGAATTGCATTAATGGATTCTCCTGAGCGGCGGCACGTAATGTGTGTCCTACGGAAGCACCGAGCCGTTCCTGAGCCTCTTCGGCAACTGCGGTGAGTAGTGCCGTGCGTGTAGCAAAGTGACGGAATGGCGCGGCAGGAGAAACACCGACCAGTTTTGCCACTTCGCGCACACTGACAGCTTCCAATCCCTTATCTTCGATCAATTGTACGCAAGCGTCTACGAGCGCTTTCCGTAGATCGCCATGATGATAGGCGCGGGCTGGTGCTTCTTTGCCAGCAGGCTTGCGTGAGTTGTTTTTGGTGGGCTGCATTGTTCATCCGTTACTTTTTTTAAAAATGTAATTGCTGCTTACATTCTAAGCCAGAATCGTTATAATCCATATGTAATCATCGATTACATTAACCAATCTTTTAAGGATACGTATGAAAATTCGAATGAATCCAGTCTGGTTTTACGTCGGTATCATATTTGCAATTTCCGGCGCAAATGCGGCTCTGGCTGCTGATCATACTGAGCATGTAGTGACAGAACAGACTTCCGCATCGGTTGACCTATCGGTAAGTAGCCCGATTGCCCCCTTGCTGGCGAAGGGTGTCGTGGTAATTCCTATCAAGTCGAATGATGTCAAAATCGCGCCGGTCTATGGTGAGGCTGCGGCACAAGTTGTCCCACGTTTGGGACACGTGCATGTCACCTTGGATGGCGCTTCCTGGCATTGGGTACATGCCGATGACGGACCAGTCGTTATACAAGGCTTATCCAGCGGGCGGCATCAACTTACGTTCGAATTAGCTGATGCTGCGCACCGGATTCTTACCAGTCGCAAGCTAGAGTTTGTTGTGCCCTGATGAAGACATGAAGCGGACGGTGACACTTGTCGCTGCCTGCTTCAGCCGCTAGCAGATGGCGACAGCCTCTGCTCAAACTATCCTCGCAAAGGGAAATAAAACGTATCGTAATGCGTTTCACTTATACTGCAGAAAAACTCAGTCTGCGTGGATATCTTCGTTGGCATTGTTGCGCACAAAGTGCTGGTCCTGGATGTCGAAATTCGACGCCGCAATTGCCTTGCTGCTGACGCTGGTCACGCGCCATTGCACGCGCGCTTCGCTGTCGGTGATCAGCAAAGGAAGGCGATATTTCTTACTCCAGCAGACTTTGCTTTCTGCGCCATTGCGTGTCAGGCTGTACCAGTTGCAACTGTCGATGGCTTTTTCTTCAGGCAAGGGCTTGCTCGCCGTGGTCAACTGGTATGCCGCAGTTGGCCTGCTGAGCGCATGCGACATGCTGAACCAGTCGGTGAAATGGCCAATACGGTAAAGGTTGGTACGATCAATGTCGGTGCGTATCTTGCGCTTGAGGTCCAGCACAACCATGCTCCATTCAACTTCCCTGGGCTGCTTGAAGATGAAAGTTTCAAGCGCATCGTCAGTACGGCGCTTGAGGCGCTGGTTACGGTCACGCCACACTTGCACCTCATGTTTGTCAGCGCCCAATTGATAACTGGCCTGGAATTGGACTTGTGCTGGTTCTGCCTTGTCATTAAAGACTTTGTCAAAGTCCAGACTGTTTGCCTGGTTGCTGGCAGCGATGCTGGTGGTGGCACATAGTGTGACGGCCACAAAAAAAATGATGCGTGCAATGCGAGGTATGGAATTAACTGCGATGAAATTCATATTACTTACTTGCCTGGAACGAATTGATCTGGGTAGGCAGCTAGTGCTCCCCCCAGATCATGTGAATCAAAATATCATGTCTGATCAGTTACGCACAGCTTGGGCATAATCGAAATAGCGATAAGTCTTGCCATCAACAGTCAGGTCCTTGACCACCAGGTTAATGGTGTAGCTGCCATTGCTGAGCGCCGCATCCACGGTAGCACCGCTAGGGTCCGTTGGCAGCTTGAACACCAGGCCAGTCGATGGCGCAGTTGGGTTCAACACCGCTGACTTGACCACAGGCGCACTGGTGGTCGCTGGCTTGAGCAAGGCTTCGTTCAGGACGCGACCATCTGCCTGCGGCATGGATTGACCGAGAAGGTAAGCGATGGTCGGTGCCACGTCCACATTGCCAGTCGGGTTACTGATAGTAACGCCACTGCGGAAAGCCGGGCCACTGGCGATCAATGTATTGTGTACATCGATGGGGCTGAAGCTGCCGTGCATGCCGCGGTTGCCGCCTGTGCTTTCAAATTCGATACCCGGCAAGCCATTCACCAGTTGCTGTGAATCCCAGGTAAAACTGACGACGATATCTGGCTGGCCTTTGCCCGAGCGGATGGCGTTTTCCAGGTTGATCATGGACATAGGCAAAGTACCTGGGATGGCACCGTAGCGGCTGTCAACAAAGATCGCGCCATATTCTTCACGTGACTGCAAGAAACGCACTGTGCTGGCAACTGTCGCTGCATCATGGTCTGGCAGATAGAGGTAGTCAGAACCGCCATTGGCAGCGACGACGATGCCGTTGGCTGGCAAACTGGCCGGTACTTTGAAGCTGGCCACTGGCGTTGGCAAGGTGGCGCTGATGGCCTGGTATTTGGTGTTGGCAGCACCGCACAGCGCGCCTGTGGCGTCAGTACCAACGTTTTGGACATTGGTGCCGTCCGCCTTGATGCCATACATGCCACTGGTGCTGCAACCAGCGCCGTCAAATGCCTTGAAGCCGGCAAAGGTCAGCAAGTCTGCTGTACGCACGTCGCCAGAGACAGAGAAACCGCCAACCGCGTCTTTGTCACCCAAAGTGGCATTAGTGATGCCGCTAGTCACCGATGTGCTGGCATTGATAGTGCGCAGCGGGTAAAGGCTGGTTGGGCCAGACACATTGCTGTGCGCATGGTCAGATACGATGATGATATTGGTGGTACTGTCCATGCCAGCCGCTTTCAGGGCAGCTTGCAATTCACCCAGGCGGCCATCTTGCGAAGCCAGTGCCTTGCGGTAATTGGCCGATCCGGGACCATATGCATGTTCAGTATTGTCTGGCGTGCGGAACCAGATCAACGACAGGTCAGGCAATTTTTTTGGCAAGATGAAATCTGTGTAGAGCTTCAACATGTATTTGTTGGCAGCATCTTCTGGCGGCCCCTGGGTGGTGTCGCTGGCATCCCTGACTTGCAGGCCATTCGGCAATGCAAATGTCAAAGCACCGGCACGTGCCGTTGGGTTGCCATTGCTGGCGGCAAGGGTCACGGCACCAGCAGGATAGGCAAATGGCGCGTTCAACGGCAACGCATAATTGGCCGCCTGCAGGTCGGTTGCCAGCGACTGCGGCAAGACTGTGTTTTCGTCGAGGAAAACGCCGCCACGACCCAAATCCTGGATGTAGGCTGCGCCCGATTTACCTATGGTTGCCGTTTTCAAACCGGCATCCTGTGCGGTTTTGAACAAGGTTTTTACCAGCAGCAACTGACCACCGTAATAATCATTAAGCGTGCTGAGGACGGCGTAATCTTCGGTGAATACCGGTGCGACGTAATCCTGGTTAGTGCCAGCAGCAGACTTGCCTACAGGGATAGGAGTAGTCGCATTGGCTTGCGGTGGTGTCCAGAAGGTGTTGCCGTAAAAGCCGCTGGTCTTGGGGAAAGAGCCGGTCGCAAACGAAGAACCATTCATCATCGTGAATGTTGGATACGTCGAATGATGGTCAGCGAAATTGACACCCTGTTGACGCAGGGCGTACAAGTTAGGGGTATCGGTCGCATTGACAGCATCGGGGCGCAAGCCATCCCATACCATGACGATGGTACGTGTCTGGACTGGCGTTGTCGTAACAACTTGGGGTTGCGTAGTCGCGACGGAGCTGGAGCCCCCGCAAGCAGACAAACCGGCAAGTGCCGCGCTTAAAGCGAGAACTAAGGCAGATTGGCGCATAATTAGTCAGTAAAGATGAAGTAAATAAACAACCGGCACTCAGGCTGGCCTCGTTAAAAATTCCTGTGGGAATAGCGGCAGCAACATAAGAATGGTCGACATTCAAGTTTTGCTGCTCGCCAAATGCGCCTATTGCAAATAACGCATGCAAACAGTGGCGAAATCCACTTCAGCACGGATGATAGTCAGGGGAAATGACAAGGCAATGACAGCATCTGGCTAGCGCAGGCAGGCTGAGCACATCGGTGATGCATGCTTGTCCTGGAATGAATGCCCTATAGAGGATAGTCCTGGTGCCAAAGATAAAGCATGCTCGGTTAAGAAAAACAGGACGTTTTTCGAGAATACATGCAAAAATTCAGTAGGACATCGCCATGCGTCCTGGCCTTAATGCCAGACGTGTACTGGTCGCCATCGAATTCAACTCCATTGACTGTTGCAAATGGCCGAATTTCAAATGTGCTGCGTCACGGAGTTACAGGCAAACTGACGCGCCTCAGACACAGGTGTGCCAGTGCCTGTGAACAGTGTCGTAGCAAGCCTTTAAAAGTGAAATGAAGTATTGGTTTGCGAAACCAATACTTCATTTACGTGTAAAGATCTGATCGAATTCCAAAAAAATCTTTAGAAAAACCCAACTCAAACAGAGTCAGCTAATAGGGTCTGTTGAGGTTTCGCATAGGCAACCACAAAAAGACACAGGCCATGGCGACAACAGTTTCATAATTACGTTTTAACTTGTCGAATGATAGCAAACTGTTTCCGAGTGCCCCGGGTGACTGCCACGTCCATCTATTCACCACCAAATCAAGCTGTAAATGTATGAATGACTTCAATGTCACCAACAATATTGTCATTCATCAATTCAAGCTCTTCGGCAGGAATCCACCATTCGGTGTGGATAGCACCGCCCACCGTCTGGATCTGGTAATTATCCATAAAAGTCTTTTTCACCTGGAAGCGTGTCACATAACCTGTGCCACTGGCTTCTACATTCCAGTCCCTTGCGATCTGTATCGCATAATCGACATTCGTCACGGGATAAAAAATAGGTTGTTCCGGCAAGCGAGGCGGCCATTTTTTGTAGCTGCTCTCACGCACAAGCGCCAGTTCATGCGGACCAGTGGGGCGGTAGAGTGTGATGGTTTCTATCGTTGTATTTTTCATTTTTTGAATGCGCATACCTGAATATCTTGTGTTGATTTTTGATGGTATTCTGGCGCTTGCATATCCCGTACAGTGGTAAAGGTAGGGTACTATAGGCAACTTATTTTTAAATTGCAACTAACTTAGTTATAATTTGAGAATAAGATGCGACCTACTGACGAAATATAACAATGCTGGTGAGAGATAACATGGGCAACTGCAACAGCAAGGCCCTCGCCGCTTCATTATCTCGCTCAACTTGCAGCAATTTCCCCAGCAATGATCGCGCCTGCTCATATTGCTCCATTTGCTCATGGCTGGCGGCTATATCGAACAAGGCGCCGGTGTGGCTGTCTTGAGTATCTTGGGTGCTCTCAATATAATGCAGGACGACTACCGCTCTTTGATTGATGCTTGACGATACGACCAGCGTGCTCAATGATACGCTTGCGCCATAAAATTTGCTGACCACCGTCATCCATGACAAAGCCAGCGAAAACTATAAGAACCTGTTTACGATCTGTAGCGAGCGAGCGTCAGCGGGGAGAAGAGCAGCGCAAAAAGCGGAATGTACTCTAAGTACATGAGCATTTTGAGCAGCGCATGAACCCCGCGTGGACTACGATTGCGCACGCGCAGTAAGATAGCAAACAGGTTCTAACGAGACAACTTGTATTTCATCTTCCCGGGAGAATCGATGAACAAGATTTTAAAACGCACTGCGGTCAGCCTGCTGGTGCTGATTGCCTTGGGTGGCACTGCCGCCTATCTTAAAGTACGCAGTTCAGGCCATCCGCAAATCGATGGCGAAATGAAGCTGGCTGGCTTGACAGCACCGGTCAAAGTTCTGCGTGATGAACTGGGTGTCCCGTATATTTTTGCTGCCAATACCCCTGACCTGTTGCGAGCGCAAGGTTTTGTCACGGCGCAAAACCGGCTCATGCAGATGGAATTATTCCGCGCCACCTGGCGTGGCGAACTGTCTGCCAGCCTGGGTGCAGAAGCCCTGCCCAGCGACATACGCATGCGCGTACTAGGCATACGCCGCAATGGCGAACGGCATGCCGAAAAACTGAGTCCGGAATCGAAAGCTTTCTTCCAGTATTACGTCGATGGTATCAACGCTTATATCAAGGCTTATCCGGATGAGCATCCGATAGAGCTGAAAGCCCTTGGCCTGGTGCCGCAGCCCTGGCAGGTGGCTGATCTGATCGCGCTGGTGCACTATGTGCATTACACCCATTCAACCAATTTCAAGGTCGAAGTCATCGCGCAAAAACTGATCGATCACCTGGGCATGCAACGCGCCCGTGAGATTTTTCCGCTCACCATCAATCCTGACTGGAAAAATCCTGCCCCCACTCCACCAACTAGTACTACTACGCCGCTGGCCCAGTCAGTGCAACTGAACCTGGCCTGGAAAGATTTGAACATCGCGCCAGAAACTCTGAACCATCAGGGGCTGGGGTCCAACAACTGGGCGGTCGGGCCTTCGCGTTCGCAATCCGGCAAGGCCATGGTTGCCAATGACCCGCATCTGGACAACCGCATCTTGCCTGGCACTTGGCACCCGATAGGTTTGTTCACGCCGGAGATACAGGCAGTGGGTGCAGCCCTGCCCGGCATGCCGGGGATTTTTGTAGGACGCAACAAGCATGTAGCATTTGGTGTGACCAATGCCTATGGTGATGTGCAGGACTTGTATGTAGAAACCATAGATCCTGCCGACAAAGACCATTATATGGATGGTGGGCGTAGCGTACCTTTCACTGTCATCAATGAAAGCATACGCATCAAGGACAAAAATGCGCCGGGTGGATTTACCGAGCAGGCTTTGAAAATACGCTTTACCAAACGCGGACCTGTCATTACTGATCACCCTGGCCTTGGCCCCAAGGGTGACAAATTGCTGGTCTTGCGCTCTACCGATGCCGAAGTTTTTGCGCCACAAATCGGTATTGAAGGTTTGCTGACTGCTGCCAATGCCAAGGACTTTGACAAGGAAGTGCAGAAGATAGACTTGATGATGTTCAATTTTGTGTTTGGTGATGATCAGGGTAACATTGCCCACAGGGCGACCGGCGCGGTACCGATACGTAGCGGGGCCGATGGCGGATTCCCACGCCTGCCACCAGCTGATGGCAGCGATGACTGGACCGCCTTCATTCCCAAAGACAAAATGCCCGGCATGTTCAACCCGGACCGCGCCTGGGTGGGCACGGCCAATCATGACACGCGTCCCGAAGGTTTTCCCTGGTATTACACCAACTATGTATCACCCAACTATCGCTATACTCGCATAGGACAAGTACTGGGTGCCACACAAAAAATGACAGTGGAAGACCACTGGAAGCTGATGCATGATGACCGCAATTTACAGTCGGATATACTGCGCCCTGCCCTGATCGCCGCACTGGAAAACGACCCGGCCAACAAAGACCTGGCTGTCATCCTGAAAAACTGGGATGGCAGGGACAATGCCGATCTGGCGGCACCACTGGTTTACCAGGCGCTGTATCGTGAAACCGTGATAGGCACTTTCACAGATGAACTGGGGGAAGAGCTGGCAAAAGACATGCTGTCCACCTGGTATTTCTGGCAGCAGCGTTTTGACGCCCTGCTGGCTACCCCTGATTCGATCTGGTTCGACGATGTGCGTACCCCCAACAAGCGCGAAACGCTGGCAGATGTGATACGTGCAGCGGCGCCACGTGCACGTACCAGCCTGGAAGCTCTGCAGGGCAAAGATACTGCCAGCTGGCGCTGGGGCAAGGCCCATACCGTGCGCTTCGTCAGCCCCTTGCGCCGCAACGGTGCCGGGCAGGAATTGCTGGGTGGTTTTACCGTAGAACGTTCAGGCAGCGGTGAAACCGTAAGCCGTGGGGTCTACGATTTCCAGAAACCCTATGAAGCGTTTTTTTTCGCCTCGATGCAGGTCATCGTTGATTTTGGGGACAGCGATAAAATTGAAGCCGCCCTCGCTGGCGGTGTCAGTGAAAGGCATTTCCAGCCACACCAAAATGACATGGCAAAACTATGGGCGAAAAACCAGCGCCGTCCATGGTGGTTTGCCGCCAAACAGGTGGAAGCGCATGCAAGCAATCGACAAACCCTGGTGCCATAATTGTTCATACACTGAAAAGAACGGGCAGCTTGCTGTGAGTTGTCCGTTTTATTTTCTGGCTTAATAAGCCCGAAGCATCGTTTCAACAAATCAAAGTGCATTCCATTCTGTTATTCATTTTCATGAATTGAGAACTGCAACATCTTTGATCATCAATCTGAAAAATTGGAACATCTTCGCTTAAAAGCGCAAAAAGATGTTACGAAAGTGTAACAGCCCAAGCGCAATCGGCTAAAATCAACTCCACTTTAAATTAGAGAAATCAGAGAATCGCATGCCTTGGTACGAACAGAATAAAGATGTCCCTGGTGGAGCAGACACATTTGGGTTCCTGGAAGCCAGTGGTATCGTCAATGGCAAAATCGATCCGGCGGTTGACACGGATTGGTACCGTATGGATATGCAAGCCGGTGTCCGCTACACGATTACACTCAATTCTCTTTCTACCGGTACCAACCTGAATCTGGTCTTGCGCGACAGTGCAGGGAAAATTCTGTACACGGCACTGGCAAATGGCGGCAGCAACAATTCCATCAGCTATACCCCAACTACCAGCGGCGCTTATTTCTGGGATGTTGAAGGTACCGGCACAGCCGGTTTTTATACCATGGCCGCAGCCAGCAATCTCGCTGACGACTATCCAGCACGTGCCAGCACCAGCAGTGTAATAAGCTTGGGCCAGACAAAGTTTGGAACGCTGGAAGGCTGGAGCGACGCTGACTGGCATACGGTGAACCTTCTGGCTGGCCATACCTATACGATATCCAACACCGGTGGCACTCTGTCTAATCCCTTTCTGGAAATCTATGCAAGGGAAGATGACGCATCACTGGCTTTCTCTTCCGGTGGCAGCCTGACTTTTACACCCACGGTCAGCGGCACCTACTATGTTGATATCAGCTCCAATTCGTTAAGAGGTACAGGCACCTATCAATTGCAGGTCAATGAACTGCAAACTACTCAAACGCCAACCATTCAAGTCGGCAATCAGTCTATCAACCGGAATAGCAGCGGCAACAGTGAAATGGTATTCACGCTGACCTTGTCGTATGCGGTGTCTACAGCAGTGACCGTGGTAGCCAAAACACTGGGTGAAACTGCGCAACCTGGTGTTGACTATACGCTGCTGAATCAAACGGTCACATTTCAACCCAATACCACCACTGCCACAGTAAAAGTTCCTATTTTGGGTAGTAGTAATCTGGTTCCCGGACTGGCATTTGAACTCAACTTGAGCAATGCAGTTGGCGCCACCATCAAAGCCAATTATTATGATCCCACTGGCACATTGCAAACGACACGACAGGCAGATGCCTGGGGTGTGATATTTGGTTCAGACTATGGGCCAAGCGGGTATTTGCCAAACGACCCTTACTTTCTGTACCAATGGTATTTGTTCACAACCAGGACAGAACTGACCTGGACTCACGCAACAGGCAAAGGCATCAAGGTTGCGATTTTTGATCAGGGCATCGATGCCAGCAACAGTGATTTGACCAGGAATGACAATGTTACCCTTGGTGTAAGCGCTTATAGTCTGGGATATGGTGGTTCACCTGTTCTCAGCACCGACAATCACGGCACGCTGGTAGCAGGTATCATCGGCGCAGCACGTGACAACAAAGGCATCGTTGGTGTCGCCTACGATGCGCAGTTAATACCTATCTATACGTCGTCTACCTATGGGCAGAAATATTTGACAGAAATCGTCAATGCCTTCACCTATGCGAAGTCGTTTGACATACTGAACAATTCCTGGGGTTACGGCAACCTGCTGGCGCAAAGCACCAACTGGGCGTTTCTCGACAATGCAAACGACCCCAGTTTTGCACCCGCCTTCAAAGCGCTGAAGGATCTGGCAACGGCTGGTCGCAACGGGCTCGGCACTATTGTCGTCCAGTCTGCCGGCAACTCATACAGCGTTGGTGATGACACCAACCTGCATAATTTCCAGAACAGCCGTTACATCATTACCGTTGGCTCAACCGATTACTTCGGCAGCGATTCAAATTTCAGCACCACTGGTGCATCGATACTGGTGTCCGCGCCGGGTGGTGCCGGTTACCGCGACTTCAACAGCATCATTACCACTGACCGTAGTGGTGCAGCCGGTGAAAATCCAAATGATCTTGCATTTTCTGACGGCACTTCATTTTCTGCGCCTATCGTGTCAGGCATTGTGGCATTGATGCTGGAGGTGAATCCCAATCTTGGCTATCGTGATGTGCAACAGATACTTGCCTATACCGCGCGCCAGACCGGTGATCCCAGTGCATGGATCAGCAACGGTGCAAAGGACTGGAATGGCGGCGGCCTGAGATTTGAATCGGTCACGCAATCATCCGGCTTTGGTCAGGTGGATGCACTGGGTGCGGTAAGATTGGCAGAAACCTGGAACACACCCGCACAAACTGTCGCCAACACGAAAGAAGTCATCGCGAGCCAGACTGTTAACCAAGCTATTCCGGACAACAACAGGACCGGCGTCAACAGCACGATAAGTGTTTCCAGCAACCTGACCGTAGAGCGGGTCGATGTCACCGTCAATATTACACATTCTTATATCGGTGATCTGGAAATCGTTCTGTACTCTCCAACAGGTACAGCCAGTTACCTAATGTACCGCCCGTCCAAAGGCAGCCTCAGTGCCTATGGATCAAGCCAGGACAATGTCCACTTCACCTTCGATACCGTGCTCGACATGGGAGAAGCCGCGAGTGGCGCCTGGACCTTGAATGTACGCGACCTGGCAGCCCAATCGGTAGGCACCTTTGATAGCTGGACCATAGACCTGATAGGCCATACCCCCAGCAATAATCACACCTTCGTTTATACCAATGCCTTCCCTGAGCTGGTGAAAGCCGATCCCACGCGCGGTGTACTGAGCGACCCGACCGGCGGTGTTGATACTATCAATGCCAGTGCCCTGAGCCTGGACAACAGGATTGATTTAAGTGGTGCCACGGTGTCCAATTTGAATGGCGGCTTGCTGACTATCGCCAAGGATACCTTCATCCAGAATGCTTACGGTGGCGGCGGTGACGACATACTGATCGCCAATGCCAAAGGCAGCCTGCTGTATGGCATGGATGGTTACGACACCTTGATGGGTGGCGCAGGCAACGATACGCTGGTTGGGGGAGCCGGGAATGACAGTATTGACGGCGGTGCCGGCTTTGATACGGCGCTGTACGGCAGCGCAAGATCCAATTACACCATTACCAAGAACGGTAACGGTTTTACTGTGAAAGATGCTAGCGGTTTGAATGGTACAGACAGTCTGATGAATGTCGAGCGACTGAATTTTTCCGATGCTGCCGTCGCACTCGATATCAATGGCATAGCAGGCCAGGCTTACCGTATCTATCAAGCGGCATTTGCCCGTAAGCCAGATCTTGCCGGTTTGGGGTACTGGATAGCTGACATGGACAAAGGCAGCAGCCTGACTTCAGTCGCGGCAGGCTTCTTCCAGTCGAAAGAATTCCAGGCATTGTATGGCGTCAATCCAGGCACGGACAAGCTGATTACCTTATTGTATGCGAATGTATTGCACAGGACACCAGATCAGGCTGGCCTCGATTATTGGCGCGCCGAACTCTCCAGCGGCCACATTACCGCGGCGGGTGTACTGGCAAGTTTTTCCGAAAGCCAGGAAAACCAGTTGCAAGTCATAGGTGCAATACAAAACGGTATCGATTACCTGACCTATCACGCTTAAGCCTAAGCCCAAGCCTTCACTCTTATGACTGGCAAAGGCACACAGGCCGCTCAGATCAGATCTGCGCTGGCCTGCGTCTGCCGGATTATTTTGGCGTGGCGATGGCGTGCCCGCAAACGCTTGTTGGTGACGACATGACCAACGGTCTCGCCTATCACCATGGCAACGCCCAGCAATGGCAAGACCAGCATCAGGCCCGGCACGCCTGCCAGCTCACCGCCGACAAAAATCATCAGCACCGAAATCAGCGGATGCATATGCAGGCTGCGCCCCAGCGTCAGTGGCATGAAGATGAAATCATCCAGCAAACGCACCATGACAAAGACGGCAATTGCGCCATAAGCCAGCAAGGGTACATCAGGCGCATCAGTGGCGGCCACCAGCACCACCATGATGCAGCCCATCACCGAGCCGACAAATGGCACCCAGGCCAGGATGGCCGATATCAGCGCCAGCAGCAATGGTGAAGACATGCCTATCATCCACAAACCCAGAGCGAGGATGACAGTGTCGATGACCGTCAGCTTCAGCAAACCCTGGAAATAACGACGTGCGGTCTGGTCGACTTCATACATCAGGTATAAAGTCTCTTCAAAAAAAGCATTCGGCACGGCGCGGGCCAGGAAATGCTTGAACTTGCGGCCATCGCGCAAAAAAAAGAAAGTCAGGAAAGGTGTCAGGAAAACAACTGGCAAAAAACTCGCCACAGACATCAGGATGTTCGCTGCATATTGCTGGGCAAAATTATCCGTATTGGCTGCCATCCAGGCATTCACGGTATCGCGGGCATGCGCCTTGCGCAAGATTGATAAATTAGCTTCCAGGGTCTGCATGGTGTTGCGCACAAACTGCAAGCCGCCATCCACATAATGCGTCAACAGTTCTTGCAATGAGCCCATGCGAGTGGCGAAAGTGGTCATCGCATAACCAAGCACCACCCCCATGATGATGAAAAACAATCCACCTACCAGCATGGCAGCCGTTTCACGCGGTATGCCAAACAGGGTAAGGCGCGACACTGCCGGTATCAGGATGTAGTACAGTATCATCGCCAGCAAAAAGGGGACCACCAGCCACAACACCTTCGGCAGTAGAAAAAGCAGCAGGCAGGTTGCCGTCAGCACACCCAGCCAGACTACGGGGCCAGATTCGCGTTGATTCACAGTGCCTCGATACGTGTTGAGTCTGCCATGGAATCGCGCAGGCGACGGCTGATCAAGCGTGCCAGTTCCAGCGATATCTTGTAACCGATCACGGCGTTGGTTTCCAGCAGTGAACTGAAGTCTGCCCGGAAAAACACGGCCACATCACAATTGTCGGCGGCGCGTGCCTGGGCACTGCGCGGTGAATTGTCCAGCAGGGCGACATCACCAAAGAAGTTACCAGCTGCCAATTCAGCAATCACATCGGTGATGACGGCATTGTCCTGCTCGCGGGTACGACAGATGTGTATCCTGCCAGACAGAAGGATATATAAAGCCTGCCCTTCCTCGCCTTCGTCAAAAATCACCTCATTGGCGAGGTAGTGACGGTCGTGCAGCATGCCATCGATAATCTTCAATTCACGCGGGCTAAGGGTAGAAAAGAGCGCCACACCTGACAAACGCCGCAGGCGATCAGATTGTTGCGATGGTTTTATCCAGCCAAGTGCCACTATGCCCCCGATGATGGTCAATGATGTGAATTTGCTGCCTGCTCAGGCGATAATTTGCCCCTAGGCTTGCCAGAAAGGCAGTATCTCGCAGGTTTACGCCCTGATTTGGCAATTTTTATAGCAGTTTTATGCAGATTATGCGGTAAGGCGGATTAATTTCCCATGAAAATTTGATTTTCCTGTCGCCTTAATCGAGGCAGCAAACTGACACGGCAGCGTACTAATACGGTTTGTCCTATGACAATGAAGCCATTCGCCGTCTGACTCCACCGGACTCCATCGCCGGTCTCATACGAATTTCAACTATCCAGATTCCATTTTCAACATAGGCCTTTAACACATAAGCTATCGCAGATTTGTTCGTGTACGTGCTGGGCAGGCAATGTAATACTGGTTTTCCACATTGTCTTCAACATCAGGTTCACCATGTCTTTTGCCTTGCACCGACAAGCCACGCCCACTTCATCCAGCGATCAGCACGACAGCGTGCTTGCCATCGCAACGGCGTTGGCCCATCGCCTGGCAAGCACTGCCGTGGAACGTGATCGCGTCGGCGGCCATGCCCAGCAGGAGCGCGAATGGATACGTGATTCCGGCTTACTGACTTTATCCATACCGCGTGAATTCGGCGGGCAAGGTGCAGACTGGCCGGCGGTCTTTCAGGTCATACGTGTGCTGGCAAAAGCTGATAGTGCGCTGGCCCATGTGTTTGCCTTTCATCACTTGCAGTTGGCCGGTATACAACTGTACGGCAATGCGCAGCAACAGCGCAGCCTGTTGAGCGCAACGGTGGAACAGCAACTGTTCTGGGGTAATGCGCTCAATCCGCTGGACCAAAGAACAACAGCAAAAAAGACTGAGGATGGCTATCTGTTAAATGGCATCAAGAGTTTTTCATCTGGCTCTGTCGGTGCTGACTGGCTGACGATTTCAGCCTGGGATGTCGCCACTGAAAGTGCATTGATCGCAGTGATACCCAGCAAACAGAAAGGTATTGCCATACAGGCTGACTGGGATGCCTTTGGTCAAAAACAAACTGACAGCGGCAATGTGCATTTTGATGATGTCTTGCTTCCAACCGAACTGATATTGCAGCCACCAGGGCAAAACCCCACTCCACAGGCAACATTGCGCTCGCAAGTTGCGCAGCTCATTATGGCGAATCTGTATCTGGGAATTGGCCTGGGGGCATTTGACAGTGCCCGCCAGTACACGCAAGAACAATCGAGAGCATGGTTTGCTGCCGCTGTCGATAAAGCGACTGAAGACCCTTTCATACAGCATCGCTATGGCGAATTATGGTTGCTGTTACGCCCGGCTGTGGTACTGGCAGATCAGGCGGCGTTTGCGCTGGAACAGGCTTTTCGCCAGGGGCCGCTAGTCACTGCCGAAACCCGAGGGGCACTGGCCATCTCGGTAGCGGAAGCAAAATGCCTGGCCCACCATGCCGGTATCGAGGTCAGTTCGCAAATGTTTGAATTGACAGGTGCCCGTTCGACTTCGGCACGTTACGGCTATGACCGTTACTGGCGTAATGTCAGGGTGCATACCCTGCATGACCCTATCGACTACAAATTGCGTGATCTTGGTCGCTTTGTACTGAATGGCAGTTTCCCTGAACCCACGGCCTATTCCTGAATGGTACCGATAGTGAACGCCCCCATCATACAAATCAAATCGGTCAGCAAGGCATTTCCACTGGCGGACGGTACACTTTTCCAGGCGGTCAAATCTGTCAGCCTGGACATTGCCCAGGATGATATCTACGGTTTGATAGGAAAAAGCGGTGCAGGGAAATCGACACTGCTGCGCCTGATCAATTTACTCGAACGCCCGGATAGCGGCGAAGTCATCGTCGCCAACCAGGAACTCACCAGACTAAGCAAGACCGAGCTAAGAATAGCCAGGCAAAACATAGGTATGATTTTCCAGCAATTCAACCTGTTGCAAAACGCCACTGTGTTTGAGAATGTTGCCTTCCCATTGAGGATACATACAAAGCAAAGCAAACAGGCAATTGCACTGCGTGTTGCCGAATGCCTGGACATCGTCGGCCTCGCCAACAAGGCAGACCGTTACCCGGCACAATTATCAGGCGGGCAAAAACAACGCGTGGCGATTGCCCGTGCGCTGGCCAGCAAACCCAATGTGGTCTTGTGCGATGAACCAACCTCTTCCCTGGATGCCGAAACCACCCGTGAAGTGCTGGATACCTTGCGCGATATCAATCAGCGCCTGGGCGTCAGCATCGTCATCGTCAGTCATGAGCTGTCAGTACTCAGTACCATCTGTAACAAGGTGGCCGTAATAGAAGATGGTGGAATTGCCGAGAGTTTTTCGCTGGCAGATACCGGCGTGTTGCGCAAAACGGCACTTGGTCGTGAACTGGCCTTTCATGGCCAGGAAGCGGGCAGCAATGCGCAGTGGAAGGAATTAAACCATGCTTGAAAACCTGATTTCACTGCTGCCTGAATTGGGCACGGCTATCTTGCAGACTTTCACCATGCTGGCCATAGGCCTGACTGCCGCAGTGGTGATAGGTGGCCCTTTGGGTATTCTTCTTTTTCTGGTAGCGGATGGGCAGTCACTACAAAACCGCCCACTGGCCGTCGTCTTGGGGTGGTTGGTGAATACTATACGCTCCTTCCCCTTCATCATTTTGCTGGTGGCACTGGTGCCGTTCACGCGCTTGCTGGTCGGTACATCGATTGGCCCGCTGGCAGCAGCCGTGCCCTTGTCGATTGCTGCCATCCCTTACTTCGCCCGTTTGGTGGAACAGAATTTTCGTGAAGTACCACGCGGCGTGATTGAAGCGGCGCATGCCATGGGCGCGTCAGAGCTACAAATCATTTTTCGCGTCTTGCTGGTGGAAGCGCGCAGTGGCCTGGTATTGGCACTGACCGTACTGGCGATCAGCTTCCTGTCGTATTCCGCAGTTGCCGGAGTGGTAGGCGGCGGTGGTATTGGTGACCTGGCGATTCGCTATGGCTATTACCGCTTCCAGACGGATGTCATGTTTATCACTGTGGCACTGCTGATTGCACTGGTGCAGCTCATACAATTTACCGGGAACCGCGTTGCACGTGCTCTCGACAAACGCTAATTATCTATTTACCAAAAGGACTTCATCATGTACCGTCGCCCATTGTTACTCAGCGCACTTGCTCTTGCACTCGCCACTTCCCTGGCCTCGACTGCCTTTGCCAAAGACCCGAAAGAACTGGTCATCAGTACCAGCGCAGGACCGTATGCGGATCAGGTAAAACTGGGTATCAAACCGATACTGGAAAAACAGGGTTACAAAGTCAAGGTGGTGGAATTCAATGATTATATCCAGCCTAACTTCGCCCTGGCGGAAGGCGCGCTGGATGCAAATGCCTTCCAGCACATCATCTACCTCAAGAAATTCTCGACCGACAATAAACTGGCATTGTCAGAACTGATCAAGGTACCGACTGCACCGATCGCCATCTACAGCAAGAAGCATAAATCATTGAATGAAGTCAAGGAAGGCAGCACGATCGCCCTGCCCAATGACCCAACCAACCAGGCACGGGCGCTGGTATTGCTGGATCAGTTGGGCTGGATCAAATTGCGGGCAAACATAGACCCGATACGTGCATCTGAAAAAGATGTGGCTGACAATCTGAAGAAGATCAAACTGATACCACTGGAAGCGGCGCAACTGCCACGCTCGCTGGAAGATACAGACTTTTCTTTTGTGAATGGCAATTTCGCACTGGCATCGGGCCTGAAACTGAATGATGCACTGGCACGCGAAAAAATCTCGGCCAACTATCAAAACCTGGTCGCCATACGTACCGAAGACAAAAGCAAACCTTGGGTAAAAGACCTGGAAGCCGCCTATCGCTCCAAAGAATTTCTGGAGGTGACCAACAAGCATTTCGCCGGGTTTTCCAAACCTGATTATCAGCAGGCGCTTGAAGTTGCGGCGAAATAAGTACGGCAATACGGCCATGACAAAAAAGCTGATACGTTTCAATGCCTTCCAGATGAACACGGTTGGGCATCAATCGCCCGGTATGTGGCGCCATCCCAGGGACAATAGTCATCAATATACCAGTGCCGAACACTGGACCGAACTGGCGCGCCTGCTGGAATATGGTTTGTTTGATGCAGTCTTCCTGGCGGATGTACTGGGTGTGTATGACGTGTACGCAGGCGATACCGATGCAGCATTGCGCCATGCCATACAGGTACCGCTGAACGACCCCTTGGCGCTGGTACCCATCATGGCCGCTGTCACCAAGCATCTGGGCTTTGGCGTGACCTGTGTATTGACCTATGAACACCCGTACACCTTTGCCCGCCGCATCTCTACCCTAGACCACCTGACGCAGGGGCGCATAGGCTGGAATATCGTGACGGGTTATCTGGACAGTGCTGCCAGAAATCTGGGCCTGCAACAGCAACTCAGCCATGATGAACGCTATGACCTGGCGGATGAATATATGGAAGTGGTCTACAAGTTGTGGGAAAAAAGTTGGGATGAGCAGGCCGTGGTACGCGATAAAGCGCGTGGCATATATACCGACCCGGCGCATGTGCATGCCATCCATCACCATGGCAAATACTATACGGTGCCCGGCATACATTTGTCTGAGCCTTCACCGCAAAGAACACCATTGCTGTTCCAGGCAGGCAATTCTGCACGCGGCACCGCCTTTGCTGCACAACATGCAGAATGCACCTTCGTCAGCGGGCCCAGCAAGCAAGTGGTCAAACGCTATGTCGATGATACCCGCGCTGCATTGAAGGCTGCGGGGCGGCAGGCTGACGATGTGTATATCTATGCGCAAGCCTTGATTATCACGGCAGAAAACAGCGCTGCTGCACACGCCAAATATCAGGATTACCGCCAATACATCGATATCGATGCGTCACTGGCCCTGCTGTCTGGCTGGACTGGCGTTGATTTTTCCAGACTGCCACTGGATGCAAGCATCGACTACATAGAATCTGAAGCGGGTCGCTCTGCGCTGGCTTCATTCAGTTCTGCCGATCCTGGCAAAAAATGGACCGTGCGCGAAGCCGCAGAATTTATCGCCCTCGGTGGTCGCGGACCAGTATTGGTAGGTGATGCAAAAGAAGTGGCAGATCAACTGGAAGCATGGCTGGATGAAACCGGCATCGATGGTTTCAACCTGACTTTCGCGCTGGCACATGAAACCATCAGGGATGTCGTGCACGTCATCGTGCCGGAACTGCAGCGACGCGGGCGTTATAAGACGCGTTACAGCAGCGGCACTTTGCGTCAGCAATTATTCCAGCGCGGGCCACGTCTGCCAGCAAATCACATAGGCAGAAATACACAGATCAATCCCCCGCTGGCTGATGCTGCCTAGCCTGGCATTGCATCACCACTAAAACACAACACGATCTTCGAGGAAAACCATGAAACGTCGCCATTTTTTACAACTGACATCTGTTGCGGCAACCGCCGGCATCACGGCCCTGCCATCTCTTGCCCGTGCCACATCCACACTCAAGGAATTGCGACTGGACTATGCCTACTATTCCCCCACCAGCCTGGTATTGCGCCGCTTTGGCTGGCTGGAAGAAGAATTCAAGGCTGATGGCACGAATATCAAATGGGTGCTGAGCGCTGGCAGTAATCGCGCCCTCGAATACTTGAATGCAAACAGCCTGGACATAGGGTCAACTGCCGGGCTAGCGGCCTTGCTGGCCAAGGCCAATGGCAACCCTATCAAGACGCCGTATATTTTTTCACGCCCTGAATGGACGGCACTGGTGGTACGCAAGGATTCTGCAATCCGCAGCCTGGCAGATTTGAAAGGAAAAAAAGTCGCGGCCACCAAGGGTACCGATCCGTATCTGTTTTTACTGCGTGCCCTGAAAACCGCAGGCCTGAAACGTACCGACATTGAACACGTCAGCCTGCAACATGCCGATGGTCGCGCTGCACTGGAACAAGGCAAGGTGGATGCCTGGGCTGGCCTCGACCCACACATGGCCGCCAGCGAACTGGAAGCCAATTCACGCCTGATTTATCGTAATGTCGCCTTCAATACCTATGGCTTTTTGAACGTGCGCGAAGACTTCCTGAATAATCACGGCGCAGAAGTGAGCCGTGTGCTGCGCGCTTACGAAAGAGCGCGCGCCTGGGTACGCAACAATCCTTCCGATGCAGCAAAAATTTTATCTGAAGAAGCCAAAGTCAGCTTACCCGTCGCCTTGCTGCAAATCAAATTGCGCAGCGATTTCAGCCATGCCCTGCCATCGGCTGAACATATACAGGCTTTGCAGGTGGCTGCACCGATCTTGCAGGACGAAGGCCTGGTGAAGCCGGGGGTTGATCTGAGCCGCACCATACGCGATCTGATTGATACGCGCTTTGCCCAAGATCTGATCTCGGCTTAAATTCACCAACACACTCGCAATTTAATCATGCCATCGCCCAGCGTCACTCTCATTGCGGATACACCTGCTGATACTGCTACCAGCAAACCACGAGCTGTCACGCCAGCCACATCGGCCACGCTAGGTTTTTTGTTGGGACTGATACTACCATTTGCTTTGATAGTGCTGGCAGAAGTCAGTGTCAGTCGTGGATGGATTGCCGCCAATCTATTGCCTGCTCCCAGTGAAATTTTCACGACCATCCTCCATCTGGGGCAACAAGGCTTGCTCACGCATATAGGCGTCAGTACGCTACGGGTGGCGATAGGTTTTGTTGCAGGTGCCGGTCTGGCGGTAGTGACTGGCTCACTGGTGGGTTTAAGTGCACGTATGGAAGCGCTGCTTGATCCCAGCTTTCAGGCCTTGCGCGCCATTCCCTCGCTGGCATGGGTGCCCCTGCTCTTGCTGTGGCTGGGGATTGATGAAGCGCCCAAACTGGTGCTGATAGGGATAGGCGCATTTTTCCCGGTGTACATGGGTGTGGTTTCGGGCATACGCGGGGTGGACCGGCGCCTGATAGAAGTGGGCAAGCTTTATCACTTGTCAACCGCCGCCATGATCAGACGCATACTGTTGCCAGCAGCCTTGCCAGCCATTATCACCGGCTTGCGCAATGGACTTAGCCTGGCCTGGATGTTCATGGTGGCGGCAGAACTGATTGCCGCCAGTCAGGGTCTGGGCTACCTGTTGACGGATGGCCGCGAAACCAGCCGGGCCGACATCGTACTGGCAGCCATCGCCATCCTCGCCGTGCTGGGCAAATGCAGCGACTGGCTGATGCAAAGGCTGGAATCGCATCTGCTGGCCTGGCGCGATACCTATCAGCCGGGGAAATAAGATGCAGCCGCTATTGAAAGTGCGCATTGACAAGAAAAGCTATGGTACGCGCACCGTACTGAAAAATCTTCAGCTTGGTGTCCGGCAGGGTGACATTGTCAGCCTGATCGGTGCCAGTGGTTGCGGCAAGAGTACGCTGCTATCCATCATTGCAGGTCTCGATACCAGTCATGATGGCTATGTGGAACTCGCAGGCAAGCGCAGCACAGGCGTCAACCCGGATATCGGCTTTATCTTTCAGGAGCCACGCTTGTTCCCGTGGCTGACGGTAGAACAAAATATTGCCTTTAACGCCAGCGACGTTGACCGGGCGCGCGCCAGCGTCGCCAGGCTATTGGCCGAAGTGGGCATGCATGGCTATGAACAGGCTCTGCCCAAGCAGTTATCGGGTGGCCAGGCACAACGCGTGGCAATTGCCCGCGGATTATTTTCCAGCCCCAAACTATTGCTGCTGGATGAGCCTTTTTCTGCCGTGGATGCGTTTACCCGCATGAAATTGCAGGATTTGCTGATCAATATCGCTCAGGAGCATGGCCTGACCATCTTGCTGGTTACCCATGACATCGATGAAGCCCTGTATCTGAGCGACCGCATCGTGTTGATGGACCAGGCTGCGGCAAGCCTGCACCAGGAATTTGAGGTAGTGCTGCAAAGGCCACGCGACCGTGCGGAAACGGCCACATCACAATTGAAAGTAGCTATTCTGGATAGCTTGCATGCAGCGCATGTATTCTAAAAAACATTGCCTGTAGCAATAAAATAGCAATAACACAAATGCGATCCGGCAAAAGTATTTTGCTGCTTTGCAAAGAAAAAGTGCATATTTTTGCAATCCTGCCCATCAATTGGTAGGATTAGTCTTTTACGAACGAATTTGCTGTTCGTTCCTGCATGTGAATGATGTCATGAATACATATTAATACTTTCAGGCAACAATACATGGCTTAATGCATTGACAGCTGTATTCACTTTTTCATGGACTTTATGCAAAACAGTACGACGCGCAAGCCAATTGAGATCAAGATTTCTACTGTTGTTGCTGTTGCAATTCTACTCAATGAATCGTCCTTCCCTGCCGTCGAAGCGGCATTGAAGGAAATGACTGCGGGTTCCCCCGATTTTTTTGATGATGAATTTGCCGTTATCGATGTCGAAGCCATCACCGACCAGGAACTGGACTGGAATGCGCTGATCCCCCTGTTCAAGACACATGGCCTGAACCCGGTCGCCGTCAGGCATGCGCGTGAAGAAGATCATGCCACCATTCGCGCCCATGGTTTGAGCATTGATGTCGTCAGCAAACCAAGGGCAGAACCAGAAATACAGGCCAGCCAGGCGCAGAGTCAGGCACCGGTGCCAGTGGTGCAAGTGGTGCCAGACGCAGCACCAGCTGTCGCCGAGCCGCAAGTCATCATCCGCAATATGCCAGCCATGGTGATTGATACCCCGGTCAGAGCCGGGCAGCGCATCTATGCACGCGGCGCCGACCTGATTATTACTGCTTCAGTCAACAACGGTGCCGAAGTAATTGCCGATGGCAGCATCCACATCTATGCGTCCTTGCGAGGGCGTGCCCTGGCGGGTGCCACCGGCAATACCGAAGCCAGGATTTTTGCCCTGACGATGGAGCCGGAACTGGTTTCCATTGCCGGCATTTACCGTACTTTTGAAAATGGTTTCCCTCCCTTGCAGGCACACCACCCGGCGCAAGTTAAGCTGAGTGGGGACAGTATTGAAGTATCATCAGTGAAATCAGCAGGCTAATCTGCAGGTTAAACTGGAGATTAGCAGCCTCAATTTCGAGTATGTTCGGATAGATTAAAGGAGTTTTTTGTGGCAAGAATCATCGTTGTAACATCCGGCAAGGGCGGCGTGGGCAAAACTACCTCCAGCGCGAGTTTTGCTTCTGGCCTGGCCATGCGTGGTCATAAAACAGCTGTGCTGGATTTTGACGTCGGCCTGCGTAATCTTGACCTGATCATGGGTTGTGAGCGTCGGGTTGTGTATGACCTGGTGAACGTCATCAGTGGCGAAGCAACGCTGAACCAGGCCCTGATCAAGGACAAACACTGCGATAACCTGTTCATCCTGCCCGCTTCGCAAACCCGTGACAAGGATGCGCTGACGGAAGAAGGTGTAGAACGCGTGCTCAATGAGCTGATCAAGATGGATTTTGAATTTATCGTCTGCGATTCGCCTGCCGGTATCGAGCGCGGTGCTGTCATGGCACTGACCTTTGCCGATGAAGCCATCGTGGTGACCAATCCCGAAGTCTCTTCGGTCAGGGATTCTGACCGCATCCTGGGCATCATCCAGGCTAAATCCAAACGTGCACAGGCAGGCGGCGAACCGGTCAAGGAACACCTGCTGATCACCCGTTATTCACCAAAACGGGTGGAAGCAGGCGAAATGCTGTCCCATACCGATGTGCAAGAAATCTTGCGTATCCCCCTGATTGGTGTTATTCCTGAATCCGAAGCCGTCCTGCACGCGTCTAATCAAGGTAATCCTGCCATTCATATGAAGGGCAGTGATGTTTCAGAGGCTTATGAAGACGTGGTTTCCCGCTTTTTAGGCACGGACGTCCCTTTACGTTTCATCAATTATGAAAAACCGGGCCTGCTGCAACGCATTTTCGGAGGCAAATAAATATGGCTCTGCTTTCTTTTTTATTTAATACCAAGCCCAAAACGGCCAATGTAGCGAAAGAACGCCTGCAAATCATCATTGCACGCGAACGCACAGGCCGCGATGGCTATGATTTCTTGCCAGCTTTGCGGGAAGAACTGATCGCTGTGATTTCGAAATACACCAAGGTCAAACCGGAAGACATCAAGGTGTCCCTGGACAAACAGGGCAATCTGGAAGTGCTGGACGTCAACGTGGTGTTACCAGAGCTGGAATTGCGTAGTTAAATGTCGGGCATTTGGCTTTATCCCCCGGCAACACGGTGGGGTAAGCTGGCCTTGCCCTGCGCCTGCACCTATTTGTATCGCCAATTTATTTCTCCCCGGCATGAAAATTCCAGGGAAAACGGCCTAATTTAGTGCAGACCCAACACCTGTAATCGTGAAATATTCACATTTCTTCACAATTACTTATTTTTTCACTTGCTTTCGATATAATGGAAGATATTCCACTTTATTTGCCGGCCATCAACGGTAACACTCCATGAGAATCGCTGTACTTGACGACGACAATAATTTGCTCGAACTGGTCTGCACCATTTTAAATGCTGCGGGGCACACAACCCATCCATTCCTGAGCGGGAAAGAGATGCTGCATCAGTTGCGTCGTGAAAGTTACGACATGCTGATCCTGGACTGGCAGGTACCAGACCTGAGTGGAACCGAGATTTTGCATTGGGTGCGAGAGAAGCTTTCGCCTACCCTGCCGGTACTGTTCATGACCAGCCGCTCCGGCGAAGACGATATCGTCGCCGGTCTGGCTGCGGGTGCCGACGATTACATGATCAAACCCATACGCCGCAGTGAAATGGTGGCACGGGTACAGGCACTGTTGCGCCGCGCCTACCCTACCCAGACGACATCAGAACATTTGCAATTTGGCATCTACAAGTTTGAAACCCGTGCAGGCCGTGTCAGCGTCAGTGATGTCCCCGTAGAAATGACGCAAAAAGAATTCGACCTGGCCCTGTTATTGTTCCGCAATCTTGGTCGCCCACTTTCTCGTGCTTACATACTGGAAGCAGTATGGTCGCGCGATGTCGATATCCCCTCACGTACGATGGATACCCATATTTCCCGGGTACGCAGCAAGCTGGAATTGCGTCCTGAAAACGGGTATCGCCTGGCACCGGTCTACAGCTACGGTTATCGCCTGGAACAAATGACACCAGAATAAACCTTCGGGCCAGTGACACGCCGGCCCGGAATGCATCACCCAACGAGGAGTCCGCATGAGACTAACCCGCCCCCTACTCGTGCGACAAATATCCGTATGTTTCGCTTTCAGCCTGGTCCTGGTCTTCCCCATGTTATCCATGGCAGCCCAGACAACAGGAGCCGGCGGCGAACCAGGCAGTTTTATCAGCACGCCACCAGACATGACCTATTTTGCAGTACAGGGCGATACCCTGTCTGCCATTGCCAAGCGCTATACCGATAAAACAAGAAACTGGACTATCCTCGGCAAACGCAACAAGATTGACAACGACAGAACCATACCCATAGGTACCGCTATCCTGATCCCGCTGGAACTGCTGCCTGAGGAAGACAGTGAAGCAAAAGTCATCGCCATGACTGGCATCCCCAGCTACAAAACCAAAGATGGCAGTAGCGGCAACCTGGCCCTGGGCACAGTCATCAAGGAAGGCACGCAAATCACCACCGACAAAAATGGCTTTCTGACTTTGTCACTGATTGATGAATCGCGTCTTTCCATTCCCTCAAACAGCCAGATCAGTCTGACCAAATTACGCAAGACCAAATACACCGGCAGCCCACGTACCGAAGTTAATTTATTGCTAGGCAAGCTTGAATCGCGTGTGACTTCCCTGGTCAGTAACAAGGGGCGCTTTGAAGTCCGCACCAATCTGGCGGTGGCGGGCGTGCGCGGCACCAATTTCCGCGTTGGTGTGAATGAAGACGGCATTGCCAATGAAGTCTTGTCCGGTGGCGTTGCAGTTGCCAATACCACGGGCACAACAGGCAAGAAACCGGATGAATTATTGCTGACTGCCGGTAAAGGCAACATCATCAGCAGCAGCGGTGTCGGCAAGGCTGTCGATCTGTTGCCCGCCCCTGTGATGAGCGAACTGTATGTGTTGCAGGAACGCCCTACCCTGCAATTCCAGGTAGAGACAAATCCCGATGCAACTGGCTACCGTGTACAGATTGCCAAAGATGCCGAGATTCTGAATGTATTGGCAGAAAATCGCTTCAAGGATAACCGTTTCAAGTTTGACGGTTTCGCGGACGCCAATTATTTTGTGCGTATCACGGCAATCGACAAAGCCGGTCTGGAAGGTTTCCCGCTGGTCAAGGCGGTGACGCTGAAAGCCCGGCCTGAGCCACCTTTTACCGTGCAGCCAAAGAATAAAGTCAGAGCCGAGCGCCTGGACTTTGCCTGGACAGAAGCCAGTGATGCCGTTGCCTATCATCTGCAGGTAGCCAAAGATGCTGAATTCAAAAACCTGCTGATCGAAAAAAATGAGATCAAGGAAGTACAGTTCAGCAGCGACCGGCCAGCCGATGGCAATTACTATTGGCGCATCGCCACCATCACCCAAAAAGAGGGCAAAGCTGATCATGGGCCTTTCAGCGACGTACAAAAGTTTGCGGTCTTGCCTGTCACCAGCCTGGCACCGCCGAGTGAAGGCAATGGCAACCAGTTATCGTTCAACTGGGCATCCGAGCCTGGGCAGAAGTTCCTGATACAGATCAGCACGGATGCCCAGTTCTCCAAGCTGTTCCTGTCCCGCGAACTTGACCAGGCAGAGCTGAAAATTGATCGCCCACAGGCCGGCACCTATTTCATCCGGGTCCGTTCAACCGATCCGGATGGGTATGTCGGCGCCTTCTCGGCAACCCAGAAGATCACCATACAGCAGCGCTGGACCAGCGGTGATGGTTCGCCCATCAACAGCGGTGGGGCGGCGGTTGGGACGAATTTTTAATTCCTTGTTGCAGCCCACTGATAGCGGCATATGACAAACGGCCAGTTCAAGGTAGAACGCATCGCCCTCAGAGAATGGCTGGTTCTCAGTGTGCTGATGCTGTTGCTGACTGCGGGCCTGCTGTTTTACAAGACACTGGAACGCGCCGACCTGGTGTTGTACGACAGACTGATGCAGATCAATACCCGGCCAGCCCGGGACGACATCATCATCGTCGGTATAGACAGTTACAGCCTGAGCGAATTGGGTAAATGGCCCTGGTCCAGATCAAGGCATGCAGAACTGATCAAGAAAATTGACGCCGCCCAGCCATTGGCCATAGGCATGGATTTTGTGTTTACCGAAGCCGAAGACAGTAATCCAGAGCAGACTGTCAATGGTGACCAGGCGTTTGCGAATGCCATCACCCAAAGCGATAAAGTGGTATTGCCGCTGATTTCAGAAAACGCCGGCAAGGGTTTGATGACCGTGCGTCCCATACCCATATTGGCCAGCGCCGCCCGCCAGTTAGCCCATATCAACCTGGAGCTGGATAAGGATGGGGTGGTACGCAGCATCTTCCTGCGCGAAGGCATGAATGGTGAATGGTGGCCGCATTTTGCCCTGGCACTGGCGGACCTGGGCAAGAATATCACCCCCGGTACCGAAACCAACCTGCCTGGCAACAGGCTCGCCGCCTCGCTGCGCAACACCCCGCCTGAGCCTGGCACCTGGCAGCGTGATTACCAGATGCATATCCCCTTTGCCGGTAGCAGCGGGCATTTCCGGACGGTGCCGTATGTGGCGGTACTCAGGGGTGAAGTGTTACCAGCCTTTTTCAAGAACAAGTATGTACTGGTAGGCCCGACCGCCAGTGCCATGGCCGATTCGTTCCCAACCCCGGTGTCTGGCAATGAGGGCATGATTTCGGGAGTAGAGATCAATGCCAATGTCCTCGCCGCCTTGCTGGATAAGCGCAGCATAGTGCCAGCCCCTCTGTTCTATGGCCTGATATTCAACCTGCTGGCGGTGGGTCTGGCGATGTCGGCCTATCAGTTACTGTCACCCAGAAAAGCCTTGCTGGCAACGGCAGCCATCGCTACTTTGGCCATGGCTGGCAGTTGGCTGGCGCTGCGCTACCTGGGTTACTGGGTAGCCCCCACCGCCACCCTGCTGGCCCTGATCATTGCCTACCCGCTATGGAGCTGGCGCCGGCTGGAAGCGGCAATTCGCTTTCTGGGTGAAGAATTCCGGGTACTGGATCAGGAACCACATTTGCTGCCAGAATTTGTCGATCAGGATGAAGTCCAGCCCGCACGCGCACTGACCGATACCCTGGAACAAAGCATCAACGCCATGCGCGAAGCGCTGGACAGGGTCAGGGATTTGCGTCAGTTCGTCAGTGACAGCCTGGTCAGCCTGCCAGATGCCACCCTGGTCACCACCACCGATGGCAATGTGCTGCTATCCAACCAGCCAGCCATCGATTATTTTGCCAGCATAGGCATGGCCAAGGTGAACGATGCACTGGTGCCTTACCTGTTTGCCAAGATGGCACCGCCCGAGCATGCGCAAGAAAGCAGCTTTAGCTGGTGGAACATCCTTGATATCCAGCACACCAAGGCCATGTCGCAAGGTATAGAAGTGCGCGACCCGCAGGACAAGGATATGCTGATCAAGAGCGCGCCCTGTTACAACGGTGACAAACAGTTGGTAGGATGGATCGTCAGCCTGATCGATATCACCAGCGTACGGGCGGCAGAACGCAGCCGTGACGAAACCCTGCACTTTATCTCGCATGACATGCGTGCGCCACAAGCATCTATCCTGGCCTTGCTGGAATTGCAAAAAGACAGTGCGACCGCCCTGCCCACTGAAGAATTTATGTCCAGGATAGAAAAGGCTTCGCGCTCGACGTTGGGGCTGGCTGACAATTTCGTCCAACTGGCGCGTGCAGAATCCCAGAACTACCGCTATGAAGAAGCCGATTTCCAGGACATCCTGCTGGTAGCGACTGAAGAAATGTGGTCTTTGGCCAAAAACAAGAATATCCGCATCACTACCCAGATACAGGAAGAAGAATTCCCGGTACTGGTAGATCGCTCGCTGATGACCCGGGTCCTGACCAATTTATTATCGAATGCCATCAAGTACAGTCCCAGGGATACCACCATCACCTGCTCGCTGACCAGTGAACAGCATCTGGCAGACGCCACCATTATCTGCTCCATCGCGGACCAGGGTTATGGCATTACCCGGGCCGACCAGAACAAGCTGTTCCAGCGCTTCCAGCGATTCAAAACCAATGAACAGCCTAAAAACGATGGCGTGGGTCTGGGCATGGTCTTCGTCAAGGCGGTACTTGACCGTCATCAGGCCCACATAGATTTCACCAGCACACCAAATGAAGGCACGACGTTTCATATCAGAATCCCGGCCGATCTGGATTGAAAGCAAAATCTACCGTGCCGATATAACATGGCAAATTCAACAATAAGTAGTGTGTTGTAAAAATGACATAATTTAACTGTTGTTAGTGTCCTTGATGCACATCAAATAGCCCTGCCCGGGAAAATGCCCTGCCGACGCGCTATAATGGAGGCTTATATCCTCCCTCAGCTTATTGCATGCAACTGTCTGCCGTTGGCCTCAACCACACGACCGCGCCGCTGTCCTTGCGCGAAAAGGTCGCCTTCTCTCCTGAGCAAGTTGCCCAGGCGGTGGTGGCTGCACGTGGCTGGTTTGCCCGGCATGACAATGGTAGCAAGCTGGTGCATGGTAACGAAGCAGCGATTTTATCCACCTGTAACCGTACCGAACTGTATGCTGCCAGCAGCGCTGCCAATCCTGTCGATGCTGCGGCCCACTTTCTGGCAGACTTTCATCGCCTGCCGTATGCGGATTTGCGTCCCCATTTGTATACCCTGCCGCAAGACAATGCGGTAAGACATGCCTTCCGCGTCGCATCCGGCCTGGATTCCATGGTCCTGGGTGAACCGCAAATCCTGGGGCAGATGAAAGATGCGGTCCGCCAGGCAGAAGCCGCCGGTGGCCTGGGTACCTATCTGCACCAGATGTTCCAACGGACCTTCGCGGTCGCCAAGGAAGTCCGCAGTACTACGGAAATTGGTGCCCACAGCGTGTCCATGGCGGCTGCTGCCGTGCGTTTGTCCCAGCGTATTTTCGACAAGATAGCCGACCAGCATGTGCTGTTTATCGGTGCTGGCGAAATGATAGAACTGTGCGCGACCCATTTTGCGGCACAAAACCCAAAATCCCTGACGATCGCCAACCGCACGCTGGAACGCGGCGAAACCCTGGCCCATCGTTTCAATGGCAAGGCCATACGACTGGCTGATTTGCCGCAGCAACTGGCGCAATTTGACATCATCGTATCCTGCACTGCCTCGTCATTGCCGATTATCGGTCTGGGCCTGGTTGAGCGTGTGGTCAAGGCGCGCAAGCATCGCCCCATCTTCATGGTTGACCTGGCCGTACCGCGTGACATCGAAGCCGAAGTAGCCAAGCTGGATGACGTTTTTTTGTACACCGTCGATGATCTGGGCACCGTGGTGCAATCCGGGCTGGAAAATCGCCAGGCTGCCGTTGCGCAAGCCGAGGCCATTATTGAAACCCGCGTCCAGTCTTTCATGCACTGGATCGATGGTCGCGCCGTTGTCCCCGTGATACAAGACCTGCACGAAAGCAGCGAGCAATTGCGCCTGCTGGAACTGGAACGTGCACGCAAGATGCTGGCCCGTGGTGAAGATATCGATACCGTACTGGAAGCCCTGTCAAAAGGCATCACTGCCAAATTTCTGCATGGCCCGCAACAGGCCCTGCACCAAGCCAGCGGCGACGAACGTGCCCGCCTCGCTGCTTTGCTGCCACAACTGTTCCGCACCAAGCGTTAGCGACTGCCTGCGCTCTCTGGCGCGCAGCATTGTTGCGCGCAGCTCCCACCTCCCTGATGGGGCCCCGCCCCATCTCTGTCAATAGCCGATTAAAGTCACCGTATGAAACCATCAATGCTTACCAAGCTGGATCAACTGGCAGAACGCCTGGATGAAGTCAGCCACCTGCTGATGCAGGAAGGGGCCACCAATGATATGGATGCCTATCGCAAGCTCAATCGCGAGCATGCCGAACTTGATCCCCTGGTCGCCCTGTACAGCAACTACAAGCAGGCGCAGGCAGATACCGCCGAAGCGCAAGAGATGCTCAACGACCCTGACATGAAGGCTTTCGCCCAGGATGAAATCGAGGCTGCAAAAAGCACCATGCAGACACTGGAAAGTGATCTGCAAAAAATGCTGCTGCCAAAAGACCCGAATGACGAACGCAATATCCTGATGGAAATCCGCGCTGGCACAGGTGGTGATGAAGCCGCCCTGTTTGCCGGTGACTTGCTGCGCATGTATATGCGTTTTGCCGAACGTAACCGCTGGCAAACCGAAATCATGTCGGAATCGGCTTCTGAACTGGGAGGTTACAAAGAAGTGATTGTGCGGCTGGCTGGTTTGGGCGTGTACTCCAAACTGAAATTTGAATCGGGTGGCCACCGTGTACAACGGGTGCCTGCCACCGAAACCCAGGGCCGTATCCATACCTCGGCCTGTACCGTCGCCGTCATGCCGGAAGCCGACGAACTGGCCGACGTAATCATCAACAATGCCGATTTGCGTATCGACACCTTCCGCGCCAGCGGTGCTGGCGGGCAGCATATCAACAAAACCGATTCTGCCGTGCGCCTGACGCATCTTCCTACTGGCATCGTGGTCGAATGCCAGGATGGCCGCAGCCAGCATCAGAACAAGGCACAAGCCATGCGTGTGCTGGCTACCCGCATCATGGATGGCCAGTTGCGCGAGAAACAGGCCAAGGAAGCAGCAACCCGCAAAAGCCTGATCGGTTCCGGTGACCGCAGCGAGCGCATACGCACTTACAACTACCCGCAGGGACGCATGACGGATCACCGCATCAACCTGACCCTGTACAAACTGGACTTCATCATGGACGGCGACCTGAGCGAACTGACCAATGCACTGGTGGCAGAACACCAGGCAGAATTGCTGGCAGAGTTGGGGGAAGACGGTATTTGATCTGCGCTGCCAATCAACCAGTATTTACAGTTTATTCCCTGGCCCTTCACTTTTTTTATTGCCATAGGGCCTGAAACTGTCAGATACTCGCTAGCAGCCAGGCAAGGTACCAGTCAATTTGGGTGCTTTGCATCAGGGATGCCGAACTAAAATCCATAGTCTGCATCCAACACCCATTCTTTCATTGCGCACACCATGAATCTGTCGAAAAAAATCCTGCTGTCGATTGCCGTCATTTGTATCGCCTTGCTGGGCGCAGCCCTGTATCTGCAAATCGTTGAAAAAATGCTACCTTGCCCGTATTGCATTTTCCAGCGTTATGCCTTTGCCCTGGTCGCCGTCTTTTGCATCGTGGCTGTCGGACTTCAAGGTACCGGACACCGTCTGGCAACCGGTATGGCACTGATCTCTGCCATGGTCGGCCTGGCTGCCGCTGGTAAACATGTCTGGATTATGTCCACCCCATCCATGTCCTGCGGTATAGACCCGCTGGAAACCGGTCTGAACAAGATGCTCATGGCACAGGTCTGGCCTGCCATGTTCAGGGCGGATGGACTATGTGAAACGCCTTACCCACCTACCCTGGGCCTGTCGTTGCCGGCATGGGCAGCGATCTTTTTCGGCGTCTTTATCGTTGCCATTCTGTACGTCCTGATCCGCAATCAAAAAACCCAGCGCGGCATGTTTGGCCCATCACGCTAATGCTGGACTGGCTTTACCCCGGCATGACGATTGCCGCCTGCGAACAAGCCAGCCCGCTGGACCGTATTGATACCCGCGTCCTGCTCATGCATGGCCTGGGTTTATCGCGCACACAACTGATCACGCAATCAGACCAGGTATTAAGCGACGAGCATCTGGCACAGATCAGCAATTTATTCCAGCGTCGCCTGGTTGGCGAGCCGGTCGCTTACATCGTGCAGGAGCGGGAATTTTTTGGCCTGCGCTTTCACGTCACACCCGATGTGCTGATCCCACGGCCAGATACAGAACTGCTGGTGGAACTGGCCATCCAGCATGCGCCGGTCAATTCCAGCTTGCTGGATCTGGGTACTGGTTCTGGTGCGATTGCCGTCTGCGTCGCCCATCAAAGACCAGACCTGGCAGTCACCGCACTAGATATCAGCGCAGCAGCACTGGCCGTGGCGAAAAAAAATGCCCGCCGTCATTTAACGCCAGGCAAATTAGAATTATTGCAAAGCGACTGGTATCAGGCGGTAGCAGGCAGGCAATTCCACACCATCGTCAGCAACCCGCCCTACATCGTCGCTGGCGATAGTCATTTGCAACAAGGCGACTTGCGCTTTGAACCGGCAGATGCACTGACGGACCATGCCGATGGCCTGACTGCCTACCGCCAGTTGATCGGTGCGGCACACCTGCATCTGCAAGCAGACGGCTGGATTTTGCTGGAACACGGTTATGACCAGGCAACAGCAGTACGTGCCATGTTGCTGCAGGCAGGTTTTGAACAGGTACAAAGCTGGCAAGACCTGGCAGGAATAGAGCGGGTATCGGGTGGCAGGCTACCTCTCAAACAAGCGAAGTAAAGCGAAAGCAGACATAAAAAATGGCGCATGAAGCGCCATTTTTTTAGGTAAGAGCTTAGCTTAATTCCTGGATGGGAAAATACCTTCCATCGCAATGATGTAGTTCAAACCCAGGTAGGGTTGCATGACAGAGTTGGTCGATGTCGTGGTGACAGGGAATGCAGTAGCCGTGCCTGAGCCTGTATTTGCATTGGTTACAGTACCAGTTCCTACGATTGCAGTTGTAACACCACCCAAGGCTACCGGTGTAGTTGGAGCTGTACCGGCAGGCAAGAAAATGGCTGCGCCAGCCTGCCCACCAGCTGTATTGGTCAAACCACCATTATTTGCTACGGCAGCAAGGCCACCATTGGTACCAGTGCCTACATTGATCGTTGTATTAGCTGACAAGCCCGTCACATTCAGTGTCGCTGTATGCGTGTGCGCAGGCAGGTTCGCTTCTGTCAAAGTTACACTACCGGTGCCGGTGGCATTCGCAGTGACATTATTCACACCAGCTTTTTCACCTTGTGCAACATTTGAAATACCAGGGCCTTGACCTTGTGAACCAACCGCAACACGACCACGCAAATCTGGAATACCAAAGGTGCTCACTCCATCACCGCCATACATGGTGCCTAGCAAGGCAAACATCGCCGAGTTTTGCGCAATAGAAACTACTTGCCCATTACAAAACAGCCAGCCGCGTGGTGGAAAATTAAAACCAACAGCCAAGATAGTGCCCATAAATGCATCCATTACTTACTCCAATTCAAGTTGTGGTTGATACAGGGATTAAATAATCCGGCATACAGAGATGCCCTGATAAAAGTAAGGACTTTCATCAACTGCTTTAATCAGGAACTTTTCCGGAGGCTATGGCGACGTCAACACCTGACCATCTTAACTTTGCAACAGCCTCGTATACTTGCGAAAAGCAATTTCAAAAAAAGCAAACCAATTCTACAATCCTTATTAGAAAAAATACACCTGCTTTTTTTTAATAAATTGCAAAGCGATTGCAAAATACACATGCGTCATCCTATAGGGAACAAGCCACAGTACAGCGATGACAAGACGACGCAATTTTGCAACAGCCCATCACAAAAAATCATGTTTCAGAGCGTAATTTTTCCAGTTCATCATAGATCTTCTTGCATTGCTTTACTGCATCTCTATTCAATTGCTCCAATTGCTCCCATTGCTCCCATTGTGCCAACTGTCTTTCACCAGCAGGCGGATCGCCTTGATAAGGCATGTGCCTGTGCTTGGAATGCAAAGTGCATCTTGCTTTCAGGCTGGACAATTGTGCCTCATCACAATCCAGCCCAAACAGGGCAAACAATTGATCCCATAGAATCGCCGGCAATTGCGAGTAATTCAACAAATGCAGACGCGATGCCTGGACCTGTTCCAGACCGGCAGCAAATAAGGCTGCCAACACCGCAGCCGCATAGCCATCCATGTCTGCAACAGGCAGATGCTGGCAATGCACTTGCAGCCTGGTGGTATCGAGCAGGCCAGGTATCATTTGTGGACCGCGCTGACGCCGGTGAGAAGCCAGCACCGCCTCCGGTTCACGATACAGAAAGATAAACGGCGTATCAGGAAATGCCTCGCGTATGAATGCCAGCCATGGCATATGCCAGCTATCGAATTTGATAAAAAAATGCGTCTCGGCAACATGCCGTTTTTGGCCCAGCACAGCCACCAGTTGCCGCAGCAAATCAAGGGCACCCGGCATGTCAGGCTGATGATGGTAGTGGCGAAAAAATGCATCCAGCACCGGCGGCTCTGACAGCACGACACACTGCTGCAGCGATGCCAGCATCTGTGTCAGCAAGGTTGAACCGCAACGTGACACATGAAAAATAAACGCCGTCGGCACAATACTTTGCATGCCATGAGACAGCGCATCCAGCCTTGCTAGCGGCGTATGACATACCTGCCTTTCCGCATAGGTTTGTGCGGACAGGCTGTCCTGGAAAAAAGATTCCGTGAATCTTTTTTCGCCCAAATAACGCCACCACAAGCTATTCGTTTCCGCAGCAATCGCTACCGGAAACCAGCCCTGCATGCTGTCGACAGTGGAGGCATCAATCTGCTGACCATGCAGCAACGCGCGTTCTTCGGCAGCAAAGCCTTGCTTCATATTCATTTTTTAAACGCTCATCCACATCAGCCAGCCAACCTGATGACATCGAGTGCATCCGCTAAGCTGATGCCAGCCACTTGATTGCCCGCACGCAGTTGCTCAATCACGGCCAACACATTGCCATCATTGATGGAAGGGTCCGGATATTTTGATGTTGGCCTGGCGACCCAGCCTGCATCCAGGAACACCTCTTCCAGCCAGGCATTGCTGACACAATCCAGCATCAGATGCACCCTGGCTTGCGTACCAGGATTACGCACGGCATGCAGGCAACTGGCATTCAGGTACCAGGTGTCACCAGCCGAAAAATGTACTTCTTCCCCGTCAATGCGAAACAGTACATCGGGCGTGGTGTTAATCGGTATATGCAAACGCGTAATACCGTCTTCCAGTGAGGTAGCGTCGTCCCTGTGTTCCTTGATGACGCCACCAGCTTCCAGCGACATCAGGCGTATCGAGGTTTTTTCGCATTGGAAGACATCAATCACTTCCCGCATATAGGGGCAGCCCAGCAATAACGCGGTGTCCTGAAAGCGCCCTTCGTTGACCGGCATGATGTGATCGATACGGCCATCCACTGCGCGCAAAGGCAGGCACAGCCAATTGTTTTCGTATGCATTGGTATTGAAATGGCTGATCCATTGCGATGCTTGCAACTGATTTAACTCTGCGCGCAAGCGCGTCAGATCAAAAGAAAATGGTAACTTCAAATAACGACTAGGCTGCGACATCAGGCTGCTCCATTTGTCTGCCAGTCGCAGCACCTATGCCAATACCACCACGCCAATGCATTTGCTCGAACAAACCATCACTGCTCTGTACCAAAAAGCCCATTTGCAGATACAACGCCCTTGCCCCTGGGTTGCGCAATTCCACCGCAAGACTGATGCCCAGGTTTTTTTCCAGTGCCTGTTCTTGCATGGCCAACAATACCGATCTGGCGATACCATTGCGCTGCACTTCTGGCGCAATGGCTATATCCACCAGATGCAAGTCGTTTGCACCGACATCAATGATCACGCGCCCCACTGACTTGCCAGCTTGCTCAACAATGTAATGTTGTGCTTCTGGATAATGTTGCCGCACACCAACCATCTGCAAATGTTGTTGCATCTTGATCATTTGTGCAACGACAACGGCATCCATAGGCAATTGTTGCAAATCTTGACGGCGGCTCGCATACAGCACATCCAGGAAAGCCTGATCGTCCTCTCTTTGCAATCGCAATTGACGCTCGCCAGTTAATTTGTACACAAGTACTCCCAAGATGATTAAAATCACATGATTATCATCCTGCCTATGCTTGTGTGTTCTTGCAAGTGAAACTTTAACCACGTAAAACCATGACACTTTCCAAAGAGCAACTCAACGCCTATATTGGTAATATCTTTCGTATAGAAACCTCCATAGGTGACATCGAACTTAAACTGGAAGAAGTCGATGAGCGTTCACGTCGTGGCTTGCCAGACCACTTCCCTACACCTTTATTGCTGATATTTTCCGGTACTGGTACCAAGCTGCTGTCACAAGATAACTACATCGTCCATCACCCCGAGATGGGACAGAATGTATGGTTGATGGCACCCGTGATGCCCGATTACGACAAGGGGCAAGACAAGCAGAAACATGAAGACGGAAGTACATGCTTCTTTTACCAGGCATTTTTCAATTAATTAAAATTTCCACAAGGGAATTAATGCTCAAGTAAATGGCAAGAAACACGTCTTTCTTGCCATTTTCAATTGCTTCAATGTTAGTATTGCAGTTAATCTTTTGATACTTTAACTACGCAAATGTAGTGATAACAGCGAAATCGCTGATATCAAGTTGTTTCAGGCTGATCAAAAAAAAGCAGTTTGCAAATATCACTGACTGAAGTTTCGAAGCAAGTGTTTGAAGTACCAGGCAATCAGATTGCAGTATCTCGGATCGGGCATCAATGACTCCCGATGTTATTCAGGCTTATCGTTGGTGGTCGGATGCGTGATCAGGAACAAATAAAGACTCTCTCCAATACATGCGAAGGTGAAGCAAAAACCTGGTGGTTAAGTGGCCTGCCTGGCGCGGGTAAAACCACCCTGGCCCAAAACCTGGCAGATCGCCTGCGTGCGCATGCCCTGCCGGTTTGTGTTCTGGATGGCGATGAATTGCGCAAGGGTCTGTCACGTGATCTGGGGTTTAGCCCTGCTGATCGCGAAGAGCAAGGTCGCCGTACGGCAGAAATGGCCAGACTGCTCAACAGCAATGGCATTCATGCGATAGTTGCACTGGTATCCCCTACCATCAGCGGCAGGGCATTGGCCAGAGACATCGTGGGCACACAGCGCTTCATTGAAACCTATGTCGCTACGCCTTTGCACATCTGCCAGCAACGCGATCCCAAAGGCTGGTATGCCAGGGCAAAAAACGACCCAGCATTGCAATTGACTGGCGTTTCTGCACCTTACGAAGCACCTGTTTCGCCAGACTGCGTCATTGATACCAGTCAGACAGCGTTGTCTGATGCGATCGATCAACTTTTCTCTTACGCTAAAGAATTCAGTACTTTATGACAGCTGCAAAATACCATTTCATTTCTGGCTTGCCACGCTCGGGCTCGACCTTGCTGGCAGCACTGTTGCTACAAAATCCACGCTTCCATGCTGGTATGACCAGCCCGGTTGGCAGCCTGTTTCGTGGCATGTTGAATCAATTGGGTGCTGGCAGTGAATTTGGAACCGTGGTCAGCAAAGAACAAAGACGTCGGCTGACGCGCGGCATCTTTGATTCCTATTATGCAGACCAGACGGGCAAGGAAGTCATCTTCGACACCAATCGCATGTGGAGTGCCCATATGCCGGTATTGATGGATCAGTTTCCTGACTCCAAGGTGATTGCCTGTGTGCGTAATGTGGCCTGGATCATGGATAGTCTGGAGCGTCGTTACCGCGCCAATCCCTATGAAATTACCCGCCTGTTTAATGACGACGTGGAACGCAATACCGTGTACAGTCGGGTAGAAACCCTGGCCCAGGCAAACCGCCTGGTCGGCTATCCATGGACTGCACTCAAGGAGGCGTTTTACGGTGAACATGCGAACTCTTTGCTTATCGTTGACTATGACTTCCTGGCGCAGGTGCCGGCAAAGGTGATGCCTCTGATTTATCAATTCCTGGGTGAACCTGAATTTGAGCATGACTACCGCAATGTCAGCTATGACGCGCCGGAATTTGATGCGCCACTTGGTATGCATGGACTGCACAAGGTACGTCAATACGTCAGTTTTGAAAAACGCAAAACCATTTTGCCGCCGGATCTGTTTGAAAAATTTGCCTCCTTGTCGTTTTGGAATGACACCAGCAATAGCCGCAGCAATGTCATCACGGAAAAAACACCGGCCAATGTGGAGACATAAATCCATGAACACAGCATGTCGTCCCTGTCAGCAAATCAGAACGCGCTCTTACGATCTGCTTACACTGTAGAAATATACTGTTTTACTTTTTTGCATTTCGTCCGTAATTTGTACATGAAGTTAACGTCCACACTTTAGCCAGGCCCGATGATGATAAATACGCCCAATTCCCTTCGCCCACAAGACAATCTGTCTGAACACGATAATGCACCTGTTCAGGCCCATGACATTCAGGTAGAGGCGGCCCCCTTGGCACCGCCAGCCCTGACTGCGCCTGCGCCGGCAACTATGACGGCCACCATGATGGCAACACCAGCGGCACCTGCCCCGGTTGCCAGTGCAAGCAATCCCATTGCCCATGATGTCGTATTTGTTGATAGCCGGGTAACGGATAGCGCAAGTTTGCTGAAGGGCCTGGCTCCGAACGCAGAAGTCGTTTTCCTGGATAAAACTGCTGATGGTCTGCAACAAATGGCCGACTACCTGGCTGGACACCAGGTCAATTCTGTGCAAATCGTCGCGCATGGCTTTGAGGGCCAGCTCTGGTTAGGCAAAACTTTCCTTGATAACACTACCCTCAATACCCATAGCGAGGCCTTGGCCAACATTGGTAAGGCGCTGGTACCTGGTGGCGACATCCTGGTGTATTCATGCAACCTGGCAGCGGGCGATGACGGCGCAAGTTTCGTCTCCAGTCTGGCGACATTGACCGGTGCGGATGTGGCGGCTTCCAGCAACCGTACTGGCGCAGGTGGTGACTGGGATTTGGAAGTTACTACCGGCAAGATTGAAGCAACATCGGCTTTATCCAAGGATGCAGAAAATCACTACGACCATTCGTTGGCGACAGTGACGTTTACCAATGGCAATGACACGGGCGCCGGTTCCCTGCGCAATGCCATTGCTGCTGCCGGTGCTGGCGATACCGTCACCTCGAATGCCAGCCGGACAGTCACACTGACTTCTGGTCAGTTAACTATCAGTCAAAACCTGACTATAAATGGTGATTTGGACAGTAACGGAACGCCCGATGTTATTGTTGATGCAAATTACAACAGCCGCGTCCTCACTATTACAACCGGAAATGTAACCCTGAATGGTCTTGTGTTAGAACATGGCCTGGTTTCCGGTAATGGCGGTGCATACAACAGCCTGAATGGTCAAGATGCTCTGGGTGCCGGTTTGAATATCACCGGCGGCACAGTCACGATCAAAAATTCCACTATTACTGCCAACGTTGCTGCAGGCGGTGGGGGTAATGGCGGCGGCATCGGCTATGGCTATGGTGGTGGTGGTGGTGGTGGTTTCAGTAGCAAAGGCGGAGGCAATGGCGGCGCATACAACGGTGGTACACCTGGCACTGCGGGCAGTGCAGGTACAGGGGGTACTGGAGGCAGCGGCGGTGCAGTTAATCAAGCAGGTAAAGGCGGAAGTACCACTGCTGGTGCAGGTGGAACGGCGACAGGTGGACTCGCTGCTGGTGGGAACGGTGGACGTGCCGGTAGTGTAGCCACTGGCTACATTGGTGGTGGTGGTGCAGGGGCTGGTGCTTCGCAAGCAGGTACAGTGGGTCTGGGTGGTAATGCTGCGGGTGGCATCTATATTGCCAACGGTGCGACAGTTTATATGTCATCAAGCTCTGTCACAAATAATCTGGGTGCAGGCGGTGGCGGCGCAGGCAGCAGTAACACTGTCCCCGGAGCTAACGGCGGTATAGGTATTGGCGGCATTTTGAACAAAGGTGCGCTCCACTATACCAATGCTTCAGTAACTACTTCGAACAACTACGGATCAGGCGGCGCCGGAGGCGGCACCCAAAATGGTCAAAGTGCAGGTACTAGCGGTAGTGGTGGCAATGCCGGCACTGAAAGTTTTATCACTACGGGAACTGGCACCGCCGACCCCGCGTGGGGTCCAACAGTAACGAGTGCCACTTATGACGCCAGTACAGGTATCTTGCTAGTGACTGGTGCCAACATGACCAATGGCGGCACGATTGATGTCACCAAACTCACATTAACAGGACAGGGGGGCTCCTATACACTGACTGGGGCGACCAGTAATCCCACTACCAGCGGTGCCACGTCTTTCTCGGTGACGCTGGATGCTGCTACCGACAGGATCGCTGTTAACGGGATACTGAACAAAAACGGAACTTCCGCGTTTGATACGACAACGTTTAATCTCGCAGCGGCAACGAACTGGGATGTGACAGCAGCCGCATCTGCCGATTTGACAGGCAATGCCGTCACTGTCTCGAACGTCACAGCGCCAACGATCACCTCAGCGACCTATAATGTCACCAGCCACGTACTGACCGTCACTGGTACCAATCTGGTCCGGACTATCGGTGCCACCAACGATATCACTGTCAGCAAGCTGACAATTACTGGTGAAGGTGGCGCAACACAAACTCTTTCAGTTGCGCAGACTGGCAATGTAGAAATCAACAGCGCCACCAGTTTCAGCATCACCATAGGCGGTACGGATGTTGCCCTTGTTGAAGCCCTGTTCAACAAGAACGGCACGACTTCCACCGGTGGCACGACTTACAACCTGGCCGCAGCCGATACCTGGGATAGTCCTGTCACTGGCAGTAATAACCAGGATTTGACCGGTAACGGTATTACTGTCAGCAATGTCCCCGTACCTACGATTACTTCAGCAACTTACAACTCCACCTCTGGCGTACTGGTTGTCACTGGCACCGGATTGAGTGCACTGACTGGTGCCACCAATGATATCGTCGCCAATAAATTTACCCTGACAGGTGAAGGTGGTGCGACCTATACACTGACAAACACCGCGAATGTTGAGATAGCGTCCAGTACCAGCTTCACCCTGACCTTAAGCGCAACAGACAAATCCGGCATCAATCAGATCATCAACAAGAACGGTACCAGTTCCACCAGTGGCACTACTTATAACCTCGCCGCTGCAGAAGACTGGGCCGCCGGTGCTGATGCCGCCGTCGTCATTGCCGACCTGACTGGCAACGGCATCACCGCATCCAATGTTGCGGTGCCTGCGATTACTTCGGCCACCTATGATGCTGCCACAGGCAATCTGGTTATCACTGGTACAGGATTTACGCATCTGACAGGTGCGACCAATGACATTGTCGCCAACAAGTTCACCATCAAAGGCCAGGCCAACGGTACTTATACCCTGACTGATACCGCGAACGTAGAAATTACGTCGGACACCAGCTTCACCCTGATCCTGTCAACAACTGACAAAGCCGGTGTCAGGACGCTACTCAATAATAATGGCACCTCTTCTGGCGACAGCACCACCTATAACCTGGCTGCCGCTGAGGACTGGACTGCTGGCGCAGACGCTGCTGTCGTCGTTGCCGACCTGACAGGTAACGGGATTACTGCTTCAAATGTTGTGATACCAACGATTACCTCGGCCACGTATGATGCCAGTGCCGGAACCTTGCTGGTGACTGGCACAGGCATGGTCACTGGCGACGCCATCGTTGCAGCCAATTTGACACTAACGGGTCAAAGCGGCGGCACCTATGCACTCACCAGCGGCAATACCACCGCCACCAGTGCTACCAGCTTTACAATCACTTTGAGTGCGGCTGACAAACTGGTGATCAATGGTTTGTTGAATAATAATGGAACCAATGCGGTCAGTGGCACTACATTCAATCTGGCTGGTGCCCTGAACTGGGATAGCGCGGCTAGTGCAGCAGCAGACGCTACCAATGGTGTGACCGTTTCCAACGTCACAGCACCAACGATTACCTCGGCTGCCTATGACGCTGCAACAGGTATCTTGACTGTCACAGGCACAGGCCTGGTCAGTGTCATAGGCGCGACCAATGATATTACAGTGAATAAATTGCGCATCGTTGGCGAAGGGGGAACAGGACGCACACTTGTCATTTCCAGCAATGTTGAGATTACAGATGGCACCACTTTTTCCGTTCAGTTAAGTGGCAATGACAGGATTATTGTTGATAGTTTTCTCAATAAAAACGGCGCAACGTCGACCAGCGGATCAACATATAATGTGGTCGCATTTGACGACTGGAACAGCACAATTACGAATGGCGATATTTCTGACGCCACCAACCCGCTGACTGTGTCAAATGTACCTGTACCAACCATTACTTCTGCCACCTATGATGCCACTACCGGAACTCTGCTTGTCACCGGTACAGGTTTCCTGCAGCTTACTGGTGCAAACAACGATATTGTCGCTAATAAATTCACGCTGACTGGTGAGGGTGGCAGCACTTATACCCTGACCAACACCAGCAATGTCGATATCGCCACCACCAGTAATACACAATTTACCCTCGTCCTGAGTGCCACCGACAAATCCGGCATCAATCAGATCATCAACAAGAACGGTACCAGTTCCACCAGTGGCACTACTTATAACCTCGCCGCTGCAGAAGACTGGACAGCAGGTGCTGATGCTGCTGTCGTCGTTGCTGATCTGGCTGGCAACGGTATCACCGCATCCAATGTTGCGGTGCCTGCGATTACTTCGGCCACCTATGATGCTGCTACGGGCAATCTGGTTATCACTGGTACAGGATTTACGCATCTGACAGGTACGACCAATGACATCGTCGCCAACAAGTTCACCATCAAAGGCCAGGCCAACGGTACTTATACCCTGACTGATACCGCGAACGTAGAAATTACGTCGGACACCAGCTTCACCCTGGTCTTGTCCACCACCGACAAGGCAGGTGTGAGAACCCTGCTCAATGCCAATGGCACCTCTTCTGGCGACAGCACCACCTATAACCTGGCTGCCGCTGAGGACTGGACTGCTGGCGCAGACGCTGCTGTCGTCGTTGCCGACCTGACAGGTAACGGGATTACTGTTTCAAATGTTGTGATACCAACGATTACCTCGGCCACTTATGATGCCAGTGCCGGAACCTTGCTGGTGACTGGCACAGGCATGGTCACCGGCGACGCCATCGTTGCAGCCAATTTGACACTGACGGGTGACAGCGGCGGCACCTATGCACTCACCAGCGGCAACACCACCGCCACCAGCGCTACCAGCTTTACAATCACTTTGAGTGCGGCTGACAAACTGGTGATCAATGGTTTATTGAATAATAATGGAACCAATGCGGTCAGTGGCACTACATTCAATCTGGCTGGTGCCCTGAACTGGGATAGCACGGTTGGTGCAGCAGCAGACGCTACCAATGCTGTGACAGTCTCCAACGTCACAGCACCAACGATTACATCTGCGACTTACGACGGTACAACCCACATCTTCGCCGTCACTGGCACCAATCTGGTTAAAACTATCGGTGCGACAAACGATGTCA
>NZ_JBMPOX010000033.1:0-38834 GCF_049340445.1 Undibacterium sp. Ji50W
ATACATCAATGTGCATAATCAAAATCCGAAACCTTTTGTCTGGACCGCCAAGGCCAATGACATTCTGCAGAAAGTCATCCGCGCAAATCGCCAGCTTGGTTCAAAGAAAAACGAAGCACTACACTAGACTTCAACAATAACTTCAGTGCGACCATCACCCGCTTCGCTGTGTTTGTGCAGGATTCAGAAGGCACATTCACCTTTGATCAGATTTTGAAATCAATGTCTGGTGGGGATCAATCTAATGTGACGGTCCACTTCCCAGGGATAGCACGCGCCCATTCACGTTCAACACTGCGTTGTCCACCACTTCCTCCATGCCTGAACGTTGCAGACGTTTTCCAGATACGAGGTCGGCTTCAATAAACATCGGAGCAATATCATTATCGACGCGTGCGGTAATCTTGCTTCCTTCCCACTTGGCGACTCCGTGACGTTGCAAGATACTTGTGCGAAAGCGCGCAAAGACCGCGTTGTCGCTCAGGTCTTCAGACACGCTGGCAAAAATAGCCGAAGCGCCGCGCCCAGAACTGGAACCGGAAGCGTGGGTCGCCGTCATACGAAGTGCACCGGAATTGAGTCCGTCGTTGACCAACTCGAAATTGATATTGCGCCCCGCAATGTCCCACACGCCAACAGGGCGCAGTGCAAGCACGCTGTCTTTGCGGCGTATGAAAAGAGTGGATCCAGTCGGAACCGTCACCCTCTCAGCCCGATAGGGTTGAAAGTCGAAATTCGCCAGTGAAGTCGCGGGGCCTGCAGCATTAAGTGCGTCGACACGCAAATCACTGACAATAATATCGGTGGTGTCTCTGATCGTGGAGTATAGCCAAGTCTTCATTTTCTCAGCGTTAGGTGGCGCCTGCACTTCAAATGTTTGCGGTTGCGAATCGGATCCTTGCACGCGTTTGCTGTGCTCCCCGCCCAGCAAGCGGCCATCTGGACCGTAGAAATTCATATATAGACTAATAGAGCCACCACTGAAGCTGACGCTAAAACGATAGCGCTGCCCACCCTGCACAGCAAACATTCGCGACACACCCAGGCCTTGTGCCTGGTCCTGGTCCACCAAATGTAGTCGCACTTTAGCTGTTTCTCCGGTGACTTCAAGCTGGGTAGTCTGGCCGTTAGGCACGGGGTCGCTTTGCCAGCTGCTACGGTGGTGAAAAAAAACCAACTTGGTATCATCGAGCCAATATTCTGCATCGGCAGGCAGTATAAAGGTGGATTCCAGCGCCAGATTGCCTTGCTTATCCTCTTCTCCGGCCGCTACCAGCAACACTTCGGCTTTACGCTGGACGCTGCTGATGAATGGCCGCAAATGCAATGATTTGTCATGCCCGGATGTGTCGACAATTTTGCTGACTCCGTAGTAATCGCGGCGACCATCCATGATGTACGTAATCACCGGCGCTTCGCGATCGCTCCCAAGATTCACAGCCAAGGGCGCCGTATCCATGTTGTGGTAACCACTCTCTGCGGAGCCTATAGAGAAATGCCGGGCAAGGTATTGAGTGGTACGCCGTTCCATTGCATCACCATGGCGTTCTATCACGGTGCGTGGCAAAGGCGCTTGTAGCCAAGCACTGGCATTGTCTGAGGGGGGCACCCATGAATAATAAGAATATGGGCCGATCTGAATCGAACCGCCGCCATTGTTGGTCCAACCCGCCCGTTTCATCAAACTGCCCGGAGCATTAAAAAGACGGTCGTAGTCGCGGCTATGCACGCCTCCCATGCGCTCTGCTGGTGCGTACCAATTCATGGCAATGTCATTCCACATGATCTCCAAACCCTCGTGTGCCAACCGACGGTTTTCGGCATCGCGCGAAGCGTTGGCGGTGAGTGCCAGGTTTTCCAGATCCGTTTCGTAGTAGGTTGGGCTGCTATATTCGGTAATCCCCGCAGCGCGAGTAGCATCAAGCCATTGGCGCAGCATGACCTGCCCGCCACTGGACAACTCCGGTTGATCCATGCCCTCACCCAAGGCGATCAGGTTCCAGGACTTCTTTAACCAAATATTGGTGTAAGTGATGGGCACTTTGTGGCGGTAAATACCCTCAACCGACAAACGCAGCATATCGCGCAAGGTGGCGCGTGCTTGGGCATCGAGGCGATCACGAAAAATCAACCATAGCAAAGACAAATGGCGAGTAACAAACTCCACTCCGTTCAAATCGGAAATGGTGGTATCGCCATAGTCCCAATGAATATTGCCATATGTCTTGCTCGCCGGATTATTATCCTGCATGCCTTGCAAGACCCGTAGGACCGCAAAAATACGCTGCGGATCGTAACCGACTGCAGTCGCATCCAACGCAAAACTGGCCATGTCACGCGACCCAAGATGGGCACGCGGCCTACCGCCCGGGAAATTTTTCAGCCAACGCGTCTCTACATCGCTGCGCAGTGCATCGACAGTTGCTTTGTCGCGGGACCATGGTGCCAATTGCGCATGTGCAGGCAATGTCTGACCCAGATTTACAATCAACAAACTCAGAAATGCAAGAGTTGCGCGCACCGTTTTCCTTTGGTAGAAGTGCACACACGATTTGCGTACACCCCAGCAACAAGAACGCTGGATCCATAACGACAACCGTAGTAACTGTTCTAGCATAGAGGTGCTCCCTATTTTTAATTTGCAGAGACAACGGAGGCAGTAGGACTGCTATTAAATGGTAGCACAGCTTGATCAAAAGTGATGATAGCGAATGGAGATTCGGACAGTGACAATAGAGCGCTTCTCAGACCATGGACATAACGCTAAGCTTAAGCATGCCTTCCCGTCGATGTTCGAATTCGTCTGCAGGTCAATGCTCAACGGCAAGCTATCTGCTTTGCGTTGGGTTTTCGGAGATGAATGGGACATGCTTGATACTTGAAAGGCGGCCAATTACAACGCGGCAAATATTCTAAGTTGCGCGCAAACTGGTGCAAAGTTTTTCGCGGTCTTACAAAAGACTTCCCGTTCCGAAAACAAAACGCCAACCTGCATGGGTTGGCGTTTTGTTTGACACTGTTCTTGGTGGCCCAGAGCGGAATCGAACCACCGACATAAGGATTTTCAATCATATGTGCTAGCAACTGAGAGCACGGTCCTGCCCAATTCAGCATGGCCGAAGCCGGAAAACGAGAATGCCGGGCTAGCGCATTGTCAGCTTGGCTCGCGCGCACTCTTCCTGCAGGACCTGCGCTACCTTATGCATAGCGTGGTTGAAGGCATAATTGAGTGCCGTGACGTGCTCGTCCTTGCCATTCCACATATTCGTCTTGCTTCCCAGGGCACGGAATTTTTCCGTGTGCTGGCCGTTGGCGCTGGCAACGTCGATGTCAAAGGCGACCATGCCATTGATGCGCATCTGGCCGTACCAGGTGTAGGCGCGAATCAGGCGCACATTCAGATTCAGTGCATTGGGTACCGGCTGGGCGCTGCGCTGCACGGTAAAGCCATAGCTCTTCAGGCGGTCCAGGCCGCTGTCAATCCAGGGCTCGGGCGCGCTGGCGGCGATTGGAAATTCGGCGCTGATGCTTTCTTTGCTAAAGCGCTGGTCGCTGACCTGCACGATACTGATCGGGCAGGTGGCCGCCAGCACAGCGGGCACCCGGTCACTGACGCTGGCATTGTAAGTCAGGGGCGTGATGTCGACCAGTTCAGTACTTGCGCGGGCAGTACAGGCCGCTAGGGAGATGGCGGCGAAAAGGGCCGCGTGGAATTTGTTCGTCATGGTCATCCTCTTATTTCACCAGGGAATAGATATTGCCAGCGGTATTGCGCAGGATCTTGCGCTCACCATTGGTGGCCAGCACGACTCCAGACACCGGCAGCTTTATGGTGCCATCAACTTTTTCTAGCGTGGCCTTGGCAGCATCCAGCGGATCGGTCGCGTTCGCGGCCAGATCGATCTGCAGCATGGCAATCAATTCGCGGCTCGCCTCGTCCATCGTGGCGCGGTAGGTGGTGCCCTTGTTATCCGACCATGACTTGATCGAATCGGCACCGCCCGTGCCGGTCGCCTTGGACTGGTAGACAAATGTGTTCAGGTAGATTGGTTTTTCAAGGCCCGGCATCTTCATTTCCGCATAGGCCGTCACATTCAAGCGGCTGAAGTCGGAAGTGAAGGCATATTTGGTAACGATGGTGAGGTGGCCGTTGCCGACCTTCACGGCGGCGACGCGCGCTACCAAATCCTTTGGCAGCATGGGCATGGCGGTGCGTTCCAAAGGCGCGAACTTAAGCGTTGCGCCATTCGCCAGAGCTGCGCCGAGATTGCGCTCGAAACCAGTGCGAAAATCGTAGTCATCGACCGACTGGTAAAATGGGGCGAGGACATCTTGCATCGTGTTCTGGCGTCCCTCGGCCACTTTCGAGTCTATCATAGCGCCGATCAAGCCGCCGCCCAGCGCCGCCGATGCGCCGAAGGTCTCGGCGCGCACAATTACTTCATCCTGTGGCAGAACGCTGAGGACTTTGACTTCAACCAGGTTCTGTTTGGTTGCTGGTTCCAGCGCGATGCGCGTCGGCATGCTTCCGCAGGCTGTTAGCATGAGCGCGAGCGCGCCTGCCGTGATGACTCTAAGCATTCTCTATCCCTTGATGTTATTTAATGGCTTGCAAGCAATTTCTTTGCAAGAATGTAATTATACAATTTTGCAACGAATGAAGTACTGTGGTCGCTAACTTTAAGTGTTGTTAGTTAGGAGGGATTTTGTCTGACTTCAGCCGAATTAAAATGACTATGAATGTTAAGTGTTTCAGTACTGATGGATATGGGGCGTATGGTTGAGGCACTTAAGTTACTAAAGTTGTTGCCTTGATGGTGATCATAGAATTATGTGTGATACGTTAGCGTGTTCTTCGGCGCTAGGTGGTCAGCGCTGTTTCTGGTATATCTGAGTAGCTAGCTCAGCCTAGACATAATGCTTCAATGGGCGATCCGCTCGTTATAAGTCAATGAAAGCTGTACGTTCTAATTCGAAAATCCCCGTGAAGCTATAAATTTATATTCATCTAATATAGCTGCGCAGCCTCGAATGAGCGTGATTTCGGCAATGAACCGAACACTAGGAATAAGTGGTTTTTTAAAATAAAAATGCCCATTTCAAGAAATTGGTATTTTGTAAGATGACCCAAACAATTCTCGCCTCGAATTTCGCGCACCACTCAAGCTCTTCGCACGTATGGAAACAATGTTGATGCGTACTAAGCAAGCATTGCACGCTTTTGAAGGTGTTCAAAATCCCTCGGTGGACACTGGTTGACATTCAAACCTCCAACATGCGCCACCAAGGATCGCTCGGTTACAGCCATCTTCTAGGCAATATTTACAACCGGTACTGCAATTTGTTGAGCAATGGCGTTGTAGAGATCGATATTTGTCTCTGGTGTCCGAATCGATATAAGCAGGCTGTAACGTGCCGGTAAATCGTAGCGCTCAAGTTTTTGGCGTGTTCTCCACCAACCAGCTGCAGGATAGACCGCAAGGTGCCCACGACTTGCAAGGTCGGCCGCAGTGCCCTTCCAAGTGTCTTGATGTAGGGAGCCTTTGTTTCGCTTGTCGCCGAGAATCCAGGCAGAGTCACGGGGACTTTGATGCTCGCCATTGTCCTCTTGTGCTGCAGCGGCATTGACACGGGCAATGAAGTCGTCGAGCGGCTCCAGAGCGCGACGAACATCAAATCGCAGGCGGTGCGACGGGTAGTGATACTTTGACGCTGATCCACGTGCAGATGGATTTGGTTCAATGAAATATGAAATCGTGACTCGCATCTCAACCTGCAAAGCGCCAAGAGCTTCAAGTTCATCTTTCGGCCATGGGAGCGTGTGCAAATTCATATCTCTAGATTTGACTGTGCTACCTTCTTTTTGGTACGGATGAATCGAGTCCTCGACTACCAAGGTCAATGAGTTTGCCGCGCTCCAAATGGCCCTGTCAGCATTGGGAACACCCCAGCCGCAATGTCGGATGAGGCTAATATAATCAATTTTTGTCGGCGCGCCTTGAGCAGGCAAATACGTTTGTTGCATCGCAGGCGTCCATTCGGCGGAATGGACAATCAGCGCGCGAATTGTCTCGGGGTTAAGTGCCGGGTATTCAGCCATCAGTTGCGCTGCCATCCGTGCGCACAGGACAGATGCTGCGCTCGTGGCATTCGTAACGGTAAAAAGCCTCTCTTGTGGATTGTTGTGAGTTGTAAGCAAACTCAAACTGGGCAAGACCCATGCACCCAGTGGGTCGCGGGCGGCGTTCCCACCTTCAAACACAACGTCAGGTTTCAAAGGCCAAGCTCGCTCCCAAGTCGCAGACGAACTCGTCATAGGGCTAAGCCCACCGGCCGGTGCTATTGTTGTGCAATTGAGATAGTCTGCCTCCGAAATTCCCACCTTAGTCGTATATGCGCCCACGGTAATGGAATTCCAGGCCTGCCCTGGATCATGGATCAAATTCGTAGACAGACATGCGGGATAGTTCAACCATGCGTTCTGATCGAACATATTGCCAGTGGATTGAATGAAAAGCCGAGGAAATTCACCGTTGTGGTCGGCATCTGCCGCCAGTCGGTCCACCATTGAAGACCAACTCGACGGACGACCACGATCCCGGTAATCAGCAGATGTGACAGTGGAATTGAATACACGTGGTCGATTTGGAGCTGCCACTTCAGGTTGGCTTACCGCGTCGGCGAACAAGCTGGCATGAAGCTCATTTGAACCCTGATTGCCACCATGGTCTTCGACTAGTTTTACAGCCTCCACAAGATGATCAATTCGGATAGGTAAACTTGACGACAATGCTTCGGTCAAGTCTCCGTATGCTGCAATACCGACCATGCCAGTACCATGATTCGCAAAATCATGAACGCCCCAAGCAGGATCGACAGTGTGCAGGTCCTCATTTTGGATGACTGACGCAACCAATGGATGTGCTCGATTCACACCGCTATCGAGTAAGCAAATTCGAGGGGCATTTTCCACGTCGTCGGAAAAAATGACGCGGGCAAGTAGGTCGTCTTGCCACCCTTGTTGTTCCTCAACAGGCATGCCATCGAAAAATTCAGCGGTTTCCTTCGCTCGTCGTAGTTCCGCGACACAGTTCAACGCCATCACTGACTGTGAAAATTGGTTCTCTGATCCATACATCAGAAGGACGACACGTTCGGGGAAGTCCGCTCGGGATGTACTGACTTGGCAGCCAGTAGTTACCGCAAGTTTCCGGAAATCGTTGACGACTTCCTCTCGGATTTCGCCATGTTTACCACGAACGGGAAGCCATACCTCCCACCAAAACGCGACGGATTGGTCTTCTGGGAGAAGTGATGGGTCGTCTGTCCACAAAGCTCGCAATTCTGCCGCTCGAATTGATGCGATTGTGTTTAGTAACGCTTTGTTGTCGAGTGCACCGCCGTTCTTATTCTTCTTTTCCGCTAGATAGTCGGTGACGTATTTCTCAAAGTGCACGAGTTGTCCATCCGGCACAAAGACGTTGGCGATTGTATGGTCGCCGTCTTGGCGGACACTCAGCAATTCGATGCGTTTCGCGTCATTGCCGAGTTTTGTGAATGCCAGTTCCACGTCAGGCTGTCCAATGAATTGGATCTGCACCCCAAGTCCGGCTTCGAGTTCCTGTTCCTGTTGCAGCGCTTTGGCGCGCTCGGCGATTGGCGCGAGCGCTGCTAATTGGGCGCGTAGCGAAGCGCCATGCTGGGCGCGTGGCAAGTCGGGAACAGTCGGTTTCGCTCCTCCATTTGGAGTATGGGCTGTGAATGGCTTACGTTGGGATGTCTCGATCAGTACGAGATGAGGGCGCTTAGCGTTTGCCGGTTCCGTCATTGGTTGGCAGCTCTTTGTAATTATTGCCGGTTAATTTAACGCTGATTTGCTTACGCTCATGCAGCATGTTGATTAGGCTAGTCTCTGATACCGTGTCTCCATCGTGAAGGATTACGTCCTTGATCGATTCATCGACCGCGCGGCACAGTTCGGCATAACTCAAGGTTTCGGCTTCACTCACAGCCATCTTCATATTGAATTTTTTTGGCTTGAATTTGCCTAGGCGACGGTTGAGCAACATCGCGACTTGTTCATGACCAGGTAACTTATACTCGATCACGTCATCGAATCGACGGAAGAGAGCGTAGTCAAGAATTTCAGGATGGTTTGTTGCTGCGATGATGAGGCTGTTCGAATGGTCGTGTTCAATCATCTGCAAGAAGCTATTGAGCACTCGGCGAATTTCACCCACGTCATTCGCCAATCCGCGCTGTGAACCAATAGCGTCGAATTCATCGAAGAAATAGACGCCACGTACCTCGGCAATAGAATCAAAAATTTGCCGCAATTTCGCTGCGGTCTCGCCCATAAATTTGGTGATGAGCGCATCAAGTCGGACGAGGAAGAGCGGTATACCTAGTTCTCCTGCCAAGGCCGACGCAGTCATAGTCTTGCCTGAACCTGGACGCCCGACTAGCAAAAGCTTGCGACGTGGTGAAAGCCCATGTTCGCGAATCTTCGCGAACTGTCGTTGTTCTTTGATAATACGAAGCAGTTGGTTATCGACATCTTCATCGAGCACCATGTCGACAATGCGCGTGGCCGGGTAACTAACGCTGAGAAGGCTAGCAAGCTCACCGCGCGGCTGACTCAGTTGTACAAGTTTTCCAGATTGGCCGTGCACGCGTTTGGTCTTGGCGGCATCGACCATGTCGCGTAGTTCTTCGGCCAATTTCCCGTGCCCAAGCTTTGCTTCGTGCGCCGCAACCTGCATCGCAACGGACAAAAAATGGCTATCGTCGCCATTTATGTGCGACTTCAGCAGAGCCTTGATTTGTTCCGCACTAGCCATAAGATTCCAGAAGTGTATACTTGTATACTACTCTACTACACCTGCGGCGAGGAAGAGCGTTTCGGGGTGAGCTTGCTGCTAAATTTTGCGTGGTGCGATTCTATCTAGGATAGCAGATCGTTTCCCGACGAATGTGCGCCAGTTGTGTCATTTACCATCGAGAGCGATCTCGACGGTTTTATGCCTAAAAATGTCGCCGAATTTCGCTTTGCGACCGACCCGACCTTGTGAATTTTGGCACATCGGACACAAATTATACGGACACAAACGGTGCCACTTCTCGAATCTACCACGAGACTCGGGGGGGCACGCTAATTAGAGAATTCGGTCGAATATTGAAGCCCAGGCTGTTGGAACAACGCTTCCCTCTTAACCGGAAATAGACCAGACACGAGGACTTTTCGCTCTGGAAACAAAAGCGCCAACCTGTGATGGTTGGCATTTTGTAAGGTTATTCCTTGGTGGCCCGGGGCGGAATCGAACCACCGACACAAGGATTTTCAAGCCTCCAAAAATCCGTTATGTTTCAATAAGTTATCTGTAATTTGTTCTACAAAAACACGCATTATGCAGCCTGGATAGCCTTTGCTGGCGTGGCGTACTGGAAATTTGTAGAGCGGAATTTGGTTTTTTTTTTTTAGGGCGGCGGTGCTTTATCTTAAGCTTGGGAAGCTCTAGAATCCGTTAATTTTTATTAGATATGTAGTAACCAAATTTTACGCACAAGGATTTCAACCAATGAGAGCCGTAATCGACCAAAGGATTGTTGAGGATATCGCTGACTGTTTCCGGGAGTTAACGGCGATAGTCCCATTGCATGCCATTCGCAACGAAACAGAGTATGACAGGGCTGTTTCAATCTTAAACGCACTACTAGATGCTGGTGCTGCCGAAGAGGGTCATCAACTTGCCGACCTAGTGGATATACTTGGCTCAATAATTGGTGACTACGAAGATGCGCAATGACTCAATACGCAGTATTTGCGTGAGCGTGATTGTATAGTGGACATGCTGGCTTGGGTTGGAGAGCCTGTCAAAGGTGTGATTGGTTAATCAAGTCGGCTATCAAGCCTACTTTTATAGGTCATCTGTCACGGTACCTTGGTTTGAATCTTGAATTGCTAAGAAAAGCTGATTGAATATTGATATACGAAATCATTTTGCTTAAAAAAACACCGGTTATCTTGTTTTTTTTGCGTAAACATGGCTTTTTGCTACTGTCGTAAACATTCAATTGATTACAGGCGTGACATATGACCTATTTTCTCCTCTCACAAGCAATTTGCGTGTGTAGATGATGTTTGAATAGTCAGGCGCTATAATTTTATGGTCCTCCTACAGAGCATGTTGCTCAGCGTTAGAGGAAGCGCTTGGTCAATCTCTTATAAGCTATGAAAATTGACGGGTGCTGTTCGTTTTCCTTTTGCTTTCGAACCACACCAGGCAATTAGAGCCAAAATGTCGTGTAAGTGAAGGGATAACTTGTTTGATTGCTTTACTAGGCTCTTCACTGTCGCTGGTTCCACGTGTGACATATGACCTATAATCTACGTGAAGCTAGTATTGCTTTCTAGGTGATATTTAGATTGACTTGTTGTACCATTGTAAGCTCAGAGTGTGAGTGAGTCTCCCCGCTCTCAAAATCCAGATGAGATCCGCGTAGGCACCCGTCATGGTCGGCTTGTAAAAAGCAAATAGTGGCAGATTAGATAGCGGCTAATCCTTCAATTTTCGGGATGTTCAGCAATAATGAAAGTTCCTCAGTCGATGCAGGGAACTACCCGCCGGAAGTACTTTCTTTTGGTCTACCTAGTCCTAGGTAATAGGGGGGGCGGACTGTATCAAAATAAAAGCCTCCATTCTTGGAGGCTTTTAGCTTCGTAGGTCATTTGTCACGCATATTAATTTTGTAAGCTTCCAATCTATTTTGGTTTCAGCATTACATAACAATGAATGCGCATTTTTTCGCATGCGAAAATATTTTTCGAATTAATTTGCAACCATTACCTATTTTTTGACTTGAGCAAATAAAGTTGGTCAGGCCCAAATAAAGCTGGTCGAGTGTTTCGGGAACTCCGCCCCCTATATCAGGTATGAATCAGTGAAACCATTGGGTGTGGGGATTGAACTTTCTTGTTTCGATGGTTCGATTCCATTCTATTCCACCAAGGATATACCTTACTAAACGCCTACCCAGGCGGGCTGGCGTTTTTGTTTTTAGAATTTGCGGTCCTCGGGTCTGCTTTATTTCCTGTTCCCCACAACAAGCCAGACGAACAGTCGAGACATCGACCTAATCGTCCAAGCTTTCGCTCCCTGACAGTGCAGGTGTGGCCCCAACCCTTACTTGGAATGAGGGGCTAGTCGTCTAGTAGACACCTTCCCCGGTTTTCATTTTCATTGGATTACAACAGTTAAACCAGTTTATTTTAAACTTGTTGAAATTCACACACGTTTTTATCCAAGTCGAGTTAATATAAAAACATTATAAGGATCAAATATTTTTTCCGAAAGACTCTGAATAACGGCTTAGCGGCTGCTGAAAAGAACTTTGGGGGTAGTGTGATAAATTATAATCGTTGTTTATTGCTGGGTTCGGCTTGCAGCTATCGCCTTGAACTGCAGTGTTCTGTCCATAAAATGCAAGGCGTAAAATACTTAATCGTACTTGCGCTGCCATTGTTGCTACCGATAGCGGCAAATTCACAAGCGGATGCTTCACCGCACAACTATCCAGATCCAGGATCACATTTTATTGTTGCCCAGGCTTTGGCTCTACTATCGAATTCAGCGACGCACTGCTACGAAAGTCGGCGTCCACTCGCTTGGCCGGGACGGCAACTTACCGATGTTTGTCACTATCAAGTGCACTGGATCAGTTTGCGGCTAATCCGTGACGGTCGGATTTGTACGCGATTCCTTGACTTTGTAATACTTTTTGTCGATGGTCGCTTACGCATGATGCAAAATTCCAAGTAGGACATTCTGATAATGAAATCATCTCTACCTGCACAGCGTGAAAGCTTACAACCGGTGGTATCAGGCCATGTCACAGACAGCAAGGCACAAAGGCCGGTTCAGCCCGCTGGTTTCATTGACCAGCGCCCGGCAATGCTGGCACATATACAGCGCCAGCAACTTGCTGACCGCAGCCCACAGGCGCGGCAATTGCAGGCTATCAGCGCGATAATGAATCGCCAGCCTGTGCCGGTGTTGCAACGTGTTGAAGAAGAATTGCAAGGCAAATTCCAGACCGCGCAAAGGCGCGAAGAAGACGAGCTGGTGCAGGCAAAAGTGCAAGATGAAGCTGCCACGCTAGCATCAGGCATGGTCGCAGCCCGCAACGATACCGGTTTACCCAATCAGTTAAAGGCAGGTGTAGAAAGCCTGTCAGGCATCAGCCTGGATGCCGTCAAGGTGCATTACAACTCGGCGCAACCCGCCCAGTTGATTGCCCATGCCTATGCCCAGGGCACCGAAATCCACATCGGCCCCGGACAAGAAAAACATTTGCCGCATGAAGCCTGGCACGTGGTGCAGCAGGCGCAGGGGCGGGTGCGTCCCACCATGCAGATCAAGGCTGGCGTTGCCATCAATGATGATAGCGGGCTGGAAAGCGAAGCCGATGTCATGGGAACACGAGCGCTGGCCTTGGGTGGCGGAAATAAGGCACCGTCGCGGGCAAAGGCAGGTAACGCGCCTTTATCGAATACCAGCGCCAGACAATTCAATATGCACGCGAACTTGCCTGTGCAGCTAACTCGCAAAGATGCGGCAAAATATGTATTTGACAAAAGGGTCGAATTTTACAAAATCGAGGAAATCGCAAATTCTTTGTTTGAAGGCTGGAAAGTAGATGGTAAGTTGCAGACCAAATTGACCGTAGACGGAAAATTAGTATTTTTAAAAAATTATATAGAAGATCAAGTGAATAAAGACTGGGTTAAGAAATGGGTCGCTGATACGTCGTTGCTACCTAATCTCCGTAAGGGTTTGTTAGTTGCGTGGAACGAGGGACTAACAGAAAAGACGGACATCAAAGAAGAAACCGAAAAGAGAGATGAAAAAGAGGAAAAGACAAATAAGGAAAGCGAACCTCTTCCGGACATCCTGATTGCCGATCTGATCAAGAATGTGTCCACATTAAAGGTCGACAAAGACAGGAAACTTCAGCGTTCCGATTCATTTAGCTTTGAGAATAAAAGCAGCGTCTCCATTCCGAAAGAATGGTTGGAAAAAATGGACGAAAAAATCTGTATAGAGTCGGCGAACAATAAGGAGGAAAAAGAAAAGACGGGGAAAAAATACAAACAGGAAACTGTTCCTTGCACCACTTCCCTCTATCTGGCAGGCATGTATATTCGTGCCTATGGCGACAAACTCAACGAAGGTTTGCGCTCGGCAAGTGCTAAATTTGTCCTGAATCTTGGTGGTACCTTGGGTGTCTACCGGGATACGAAGAGAAATGGTGATTTGTTCTATTTTCCGCTGAAAAAAAAGAAGGATGAAGAAGATGTTTACATGCAAGAAGGTGGTTCCACTGAACATACCTGGGACGAATTGGCCAAAAGTCTGTCCGAAGACGGCGAGCTAGACGGTATCCATAAAAAACTTGCCGAGGCGCTGACCGGGAAATATGAAGGCAAGCTCAACAAATCCGATGTGATCGCCATTGGTGCCATGCTGTCGGATGCCAAATATTCCATACAGGGCTGGTTGTATGCGGTTGAAAAATTGAAGGAATATAAGTTTGTCGGCAAAGATATTTCCGAGTTATTTGCTATTACGGGTAATCCTTTCTGGAAGTATTCGCTTAATAAAGACAACCCGCTTAATAGAGGTAAAGATAGAAAAGAAAAAGGGCGGCAGGCAGGCTTGGGGTATAAGAAACTGGATCTGGAAAGCCAAAAGAAATTAGAGAAGAAAGGAGAAAAAGAAGATAATAAGGAGGAGGAAATTACTTCTTTTGAATTTAAATCTGAAGAGACTGAAAAAGAATTCCCGGATATGGGCAAACGCGAAGGACTTTCCCTTGATTTCAAGTTTCCCTATTCCGGCAAGTCGGACCAGGAGTCGTTTCTGTCCGGATCGGATGACATCAACGATAAGAAAAGAAACTTCAATAAAGCGGAGCTGGAAGAGAAAAAAGAGAAAGATCAAGTTCTTGAAAAGAGAGGCAAACCAAATAACCCCAATGATGATCAAGATGTAAAATTTGAAAATGGGGAAGAGATTCTACAGGATGAGGACTTTGACGAAAACCAGGACAACTTTGAAGACGACGAAGACGTTGAATTTTCAGAGAAAAACTGAGTGTCAAACTGATCCGTTCATCTGACGGTAACAAGATCCTATACGAATTAGCGATTTAGCTGTATAAATCGAGGAGCAACTTTATTAACTCTACTCATTTTTCTTCTTTAATTTCGATATTTTTATATCTGTTTGCCAATTCGTGACAGATGACCTATTTTCTGGCATCTGGCAAAATTTGGGACTTTGCACAAATGCTGTTCTGTAATAGAAATTTCTTCAAGCGTTTTATTAATCAGAATTGTTTTGCCTCTGTTGTTTGATTTGCGAGCTTAAAAATTTCTTCCTCAATTCATTCTCCTCAATGGGGTTGGCATATCTTAGGAATGTGTCTCGAGCTGCTGACATTCCTTCATCAGACTTCCTGAAATTCTCTAAGTCTATTCTTTCTCGTTGTTCCTCTGTTGCGTGTTTCCACTCTAGGTATTCTGCTTCAAACCCCCAGGATGAATTGCTTTCATTAATTCTCTCGCGCGTGGATTGACCTGGAATTTCAGCCAGCAAATCTTCCCAATCAACATTTGTTGTTTGCCCCTTTAGGACAGCAATTTTCCATTTGAAGTATGGCTTAGAGAAAATTCTTGGAGACCGCTTCCTATTTACGTTGTTCTTGTAGGCAATGTCGGGAGCAATGTGTCCATGGCTAGAATCCGTTATTCCTGTAGCAATCCAAAATGCATTTTCTGGCCATTCTTGGCAAACGTATTGAATCATTTCATGTGAAGCATTTTGTTTACCTGCCAAGAATTTCTTCCAACTTTCAGCTGCGATGCCTGATTTTTCAAAGAGCGCAGCCGCACGCCGAAATTCTTGAATTTCATTTTCAACAACAATTTTCACTCTTGAACTTATCGTTTCCATTTGCTTGACTCAGTTATCTATATGGAATATTATTCTCAACTAGGGATAATTAATCCCTTAAATAGAATTAAAATCCTTTTTGTTCTCGAATAATATTTATCTTCTAATTTTTATCCTGATTTTCTCACGATTCCATAGGAAACCATCATGTCCGTTGATTCCAAACATCATCTCAGAATAGTCGCATTCAAAATTATTGATTTCAAAAGCAAAAAAACTGGTGAGCCAGGTCAAATGAAACTGGCGCAATGCATAGTCACGTCAGAAAATACAGAAAAAGGTCAGCAAGTTGTTGTCGGCGAATTGCTGATGCCTCGCCATCTGAATGAAACACCAGTCGGTGAATACCTTGCAGAATTCGAGCTTTCAGTCGGCCAAGACCTGAGGGTTACAGCACGGCTTACCCAACTTCACCCCTTCGGACAGAGTGCGCCAAGTGCTCGTGCTGTTCAGCCCAAAGAAGACAAAAAAGCAGCATGACAATGACAGCCGGATCAGTTCAGGCAGTTGTCATCTGCAAGCCATCGGCTGCAGCATCAGCCATGCAACAAGCCGTTTGCCCCAATGATGGAGCGCAACTTTACGTGCCATCCATAGTGCAAGCCTATCTGCTCGATCCGGCGCAACAAAACAACATCGATGCGGCATTAGGGCCGTTTGACTATGCCTACGCCTCCGGCCTGTGGGCAATGGCTTTCAGCATGGTTGTCGGCCTTTATTTCGTGTCTCAAGGAATCGGTCAGGTACTTGGCTTAATACGCCGGGGCTGATGATGCGCCTGGGCGCTTTCCCAGGATTTAAATTGGAGTGAAACATGAATAAACACATACAACGTGGTTTGGCTTTGGTCGGTGCAATTGCAATTTCCAGTTCAGCATTTGCTGCCGGTGGTCCTGATTTGTCTTCTCTGACAGCAGCAGTTGATTTTGGCACCACTATCACAGCACTGTTGGCAATCAGTGGCTTGCTGGCATCGGTCTACATTGCGATCAAGGGCGCTAAAACCGTCCTGCGCATGATCAAGGGCGGTTAATCAGCTTCAAGTGAAAAAGGGGTAGGCCGCCCCTTTTTTTTTCGCCTCTGCGAAAACAATGGAATCAATATGACAATTAATGAACTCTGGTACTTACTGATTTTCGCTTGGGGAATGGTCTGCGGCTGGGCTGTCGTAAACGGCATTAATAATCACTGAAGGGAGCGACGATGTTCTTAACAATTGTAATTACACTTGCTGTGATCTGGTTGGGCTTAGGAATATTGATGGCGTTACTGGGAGGATTTGATAACGGCTGCACAAATTGGTGGGAGCCAATCGTAGTTGTATTTTTAGGCCCCGTACTAATCATCGTAGAAGCGAAGGAAGAAATTTTGGGCTTCCTCCTCAATTTGATCTTCTTTACCTCACCGATATTGCTCTGCTTAGTACTCTATTTTCTGCGAGAACTATTCTCATGAAAAAATTAATCGCCTTCCTGGCCATAAAAAAAATACTCATTCTCTTTGTCCTCGCTGCTCTTTTAATCAATCAACATCAAGCACATTCGCAGGCGCTACCAGTAGCACCAGCCGCCAACTTTGTCATGAATCGTGCAATAGGTGGCGTGCTAACTAGGGTTGCTGCAGCGCGTGGCTTTGCCGCCAATGATCCTCGTATTCTAGCGACAATGACAGGAGCAAGTGCGTCTTTAACTACCGTCAATATCGTCTCTACTGTTGCAGGTGTTGGACTTGCGGTCGCTGGTGCACCAGTATGGCTAACGATAGCAGCGAGTCTTGGAGTCCTCGCAGTTGGTGCTGCAATAGTTGCAGGAAACAGCTCATTAAAGCTTGGATCTGGGCAATTCTTGGTCAGTAGCCCAAACGGAATTACGCCTCCACCATACACTCCTGTTGCGCCGGCAGATATCGACCCTTGGAGGTTCTACCGCAATGCTGGTGTGACCATTTATCGATCAGATGATTGCTATCCAAGTGAGGCATGTTACCAATTTCCGCCTATGCCAACGGGCACGATTCCCTACAAAATAGAAAAGGGGGCGCACCTTTCGAATATTGGCATCGTTGTTCTGGCATTTTGGAGCCTTGATGAATTCACTTCCAAATACGCGGCTTCTCTAAGTGGATCCACATCAGAAGCCGGTGTTACCTACAATAACTCCGTGAGATGGGTATCGCCGCCGACATACGAAATCACTGCCAACGGTAGTAGAAGGCTAATCGGAGTAATCGGCACTACATCTACATGTGTGCTGCCGGTAGACACATGCAGTTCGCGGGAGCCTGCTAGAGAGCTACAAGAAAACTTTTTTTCAGACAATAAAAACGTAGAAATAGCACCTGCTGAAGGTCCTCAAATATACAAAACTCTTGATCAGGCGATATCAGCAATTCCGCAGACAGCAAAGACGCAAAAAATATCAGATGACACGCTTGCCAAAATGGTAGATCAAGCATGGCTGAAGGCAGCAGCTATGCCAGGCTATCAAGGACTACCATACAGCGTCACACAGCCGGTAACTGCAACAGAGGTTGCTACATGGAGAGCAGAAAATCCGACTGCTGCTCCCACTATTGGTGATTTGTTTGTCCCTGCGAATAATCCAGGTGCGGCAGCTGTTCCAATTTCGCCAACGGTTACTGTTAGTCCAAGCACCGATCCGAGCACAAATCCCAACCCAAATCCTAATCCGAACCCTAACCCGACACCGACCCCAAGCCCGTCAACTATCTCAGATGTAAATGTCGTGAATACGCCTCGTGTTGATCTTGGATCAGATCCGTCCATTGCGTCACCAACCCTTGAAACAACGCCTACGGCTTGGGAAATTCTTAGCCCGATCATGTCACTGTTTCCAGAGTTGCGAGGTTATCAAGCGCCTGGCCATATTGGGGAATGTCCCAAACCAAATTTCAATGTTTTTGGTAAGTCCATAGTCATGGATACGCATTGCGTTATTTCAGAACAGTATCGCCAAACTATTGGAGCGATCATGGTTACGGTTTGGATCATTGTTGGATTGTTTATAGTCTTATCCGCTTAAGGAAAATATGCCAGCTGCTCTATTTGGAATTCTCGTTTCCGCTCTTAATACTCTACTTGGTTTCTTAGTTCGTTCAATTCTGGTCAAGTTTGTTACCTTCTTTGCTTTGCTGTTTATCGTCAAAGAATTCATGGTGGTAGCAACTGCCTGGGGACTCTTTCCAAGTTCAGGGAAGTCTATTGCCCTGAGTAATTCACTCGTCAGTCTTCCATCAAGTGTTTGGTATTTTCTCGATTTATGTAGCGCATCAACAGGTATAGCCACTATTGTTTCCGCATATGCGACTCGTTTCATCATTCGTCGCATTCCGCTGATCGGGTAATCCATGGCTATTAATGCATACGTTGGCCTGCAAGGCTCCGGCAAAAGCTTCGAGGTAGTGTCATCGGTGATTCTTGATGCGGTAGCACATGGCCGTCGTGTTGTTACCAATGTTGCGGGTATCAGTGAAGACCTCATTCATGAATTCCTGGTCAATAAGCGAGACGTGCCAATCGATAAGCTGGGCAAGATTATTCATGTTGAAAATGATCGTGTCATGCAACCTGAGTTCTTCCCTGACGAAGAAAAACCAGAATTGTCGTCTGTCGTCAAAGGCGGCGATCTGGTGGCCATTGATGAAGCCTGGCGCTTTTGGGGAACTGACAGCGGCAGGCTCAGTCACGAGCATATGCAATTCTTCCGTATGCATCGTCACTACGTGCATCCTGATACTGCGGTTGCTTGTGATGTGGTCCTGATGACGCAAGACATTACCGGCCTGCATAGGTCAGTGAAAAACGTCATTGAATTCGCCTTCAAAATGCACAAGCATAAATCTTTAGGTTTTTCAAAATTGTATCGGGTAGAGATTTACGAGGGATGGAAACTCAATAGAAAAACGCGCATCGATGACCGTCAGAAAAAATATGATGCCGATATTTTCCCGCTTTACCAGAGCTATTCTGGTGGTCAAGGCATGGAAAAATCCATCGATAAACGGCAAAACATTTTAGCCAATAAGACCCTATGGATTTATGCCGCTGGTGTAGTAATTTTTGGCTGTATCGGTGCGGCCAGCGTGTGGCGTTTCTTTCATCCTCCTGGTGTTGATGGTCCGATTAAAAATGGTCCATCTGCACAGGCAACTAATCCTCCAGCCACAAATTCAAAAGATGTCATCAAGCCATCGAATGGCACAGTATCTGGCAGCAAAGGTACGTTTTCCGAAAATTGGCGAATCGTTGGCCAGTTGGAAAATGGAAACATTCGTTGGATCGTTTTATCAAATCAAGTTGGTCGCGTGCGTATTGAATCCCCTTCGATGTTTCATGGAACCGGTGCTGCCATCATTGGTGAGATTGACGGCGAAAACACAACTCGATGGTCTGGTCTGGCCGATAAATCTTTTGTGCAAGCTCCATCACAGGCGCCAAAATGAAGTCATTGATAGTAATAACCTTGATCGCCGCTTCAAGTCTAGCTCATGCCAATGATGCTAAATTCAAACCAGGTATAAAGTTGCCTGAAGTATCAAAGACCGTCGTCCTTGATGCTGGTGTGAAATTTGATTTCCAATCCATCAGCGTTTCCCAGGTCATCGGTTTGGTCTACATGGAGGCATTTAAGCAAGCCTATGTTATTGATCCAGTCGTGCTAAGAGATGATCGCCTGGTATCGTTCCGCTTCGATGCCAGCAAGGGTGATTTAAGAGCATTTTGGCTTACCTTCCTTGATTCACTCGATTTCAAAATTGAGACCAGGGCTGGCGTTGACTACTTGACTGTCAAAAAGCCTCTTGAAGACAAACAACCGGCCTTAGATTTTTATGTGTACCGCCCACAGTATCGCCAAGTGTCTTATCTCGTGGGCTTGCTCACTCCCTTATTCACTACTGGTGGCTTTACCGTCAATCGTGCGGTGAAGGCTCCAGCCGGTGCGAAATCTTCTGCAAATAACGCTCCTTCAGGTTCTGCTGCTGCCACCATTGACCAGGATAGCGATACGTTGGTGTTTCAGGGAACCCCAGAGGAATTGATCAAACTCAAGAAGGTATTGCCACTGGTCGACGTGCCAGCTGGTGAGGTGATTGTTAAAGCCATCGTGTACGAGGTCACGACAGGCAACACTGATGGATCTGCTTTTGCGCTCGCGTTGAATGTTCTGGGTGGTAAATTTGGGATCACTATTGCAGGTGCAACTCAGCTGGCCAATTCAGTGTCAATCAGATCCACCAGTATTGAATCTGCATTTTCTGCGCTGACAGGAGATAACCGGTTCAAGGCTATATCCAAGCCACATCTACGTGTCAAATCGGGCGCTCAGGCACATCTGACAGTCGGGCAGGATGTTCCTACGCTTGGCGCTGTTTCCTATCCACAAGGTGGAGGCCAGCCCGTCCAATCAGTCGAATATCGATCTTCTGGTGTGATATTGAACGTGTCGCCGGTTGTCCGTGAATCTTCGGTTGATTTGACCATTGAGCAGCAGATAAGTGACTTTGCAAAGACTGAAACCGGTGTAAATAACTCGCCTACCTTGACCAAACGTCAGCTTTCGACCTCCGTAAGCGTTACTGATGGTGAGCTTGTTTTAATTGGCGGGCTGACCCAGGAAAAAACCACTGATAGTCATTCCGGCTTGTCGTTCCTGCCAGCCCTTTTACATTCTAAAAGCAATGCTGTTTCCAGTACGGAATTGCTTTTGGTGCTGCAAATTTCTCGAATCGGTGCGGATTACTGACATGGCGCAAAGAACAGGAATTTCATTTATCTGGCAGGCGTTGCGCGACGTGTTTTTATGCGAGTCAATCGGCCTTAAAACAACGCACCAGGTTCTACTTAAACATGGAGCGGTCGGACGGCATTATCGTCCGATGATTGTGGTAGCTGCCGGGTCGGTAGACCTTCGCGTAGCGAACAGCGTATCCCACAATCAAGCATGTTTAAGCGCGGGGAATGTGCACACTATCGGGTCTTATGTGTTTGTCCTTGGGGTAGGTGCAGCAAGTCGCGCAACGCCCGCAGCGGCAGCGAGGACGGAAGCGCGCGTAGCGCGCCTAAACTTGTATAAGGGACACTTAACGGAAACAGCAGAATACGCCGCGAGGCAAAGGGGCAGGAAGTAGGTTTTTAAGAAAGAGATTTTGATTTAAAAAGAAAAAGAGACGCAACACCTGCCAGTGTTCGCCTCCGTGATTGACGCATTTACCTTGGAGCTGCATCAATGTTTAGCAATATAGATGATTCATTAAGTTCTTTCAACAATTTCGAGTTTGACGAATGCCGTCCAGCAACTGACGATGAAACAGCAAATTGGTTGCTGGATGATGGACCGGTACTGAAAACCACATGGATGGTATATGACAGGCAATTTGCAGATGGTCAACGGGAAATCTGCGCTTCGCGCTCTGTGCGTATCAAACAAACTGGCCCGCTGCCGCTTCAGAACCGGTCTAAGCGCGGCGCTTCGGAAAAGAGAGAGCAGAACGACGAGGACAGCGCAAAACGCGCTAAACAGGCTGTAAGGCTGCGATGCAAGGCAATTGCCGTGGACAGGATGCTCACTCTGACTTATCGAGAGAATATGCAAGATACTGATCGATTGAAAAAAGACTGGGATTCATTCCGCAGGCGTATGGGTAAGCATAAGCAATTTCACTATGTCGCGACAGTCGAGAGGCAAGAGCGAGGGGCATTTCATATCCATGTTGCCGTTCATGGCCGCCAGGTTTATCAGTTGATTCGCTCTATCTGGCAAAAAATTGTCGGTTTGACTGAAGATGGAAAGCAAGCCGGGCAGATTAATGTCCGTGATCCACATAAATTTGGTTTTGGAAAAAATGGCGCACATCGCCTCGCCGGTTACATCAGCAAGTACATCTCCAAAGACCAGGACACGCACGATTTAAACAAAAAACGCTATTGGTCTTCACGCGGCATTGTTGTGCCGGAAAAGAACTATTACCAGTTGCCTTACGGTGTGGATGCATTTGCGGCGTTTTCTCACGTCATGCAATTGGCAGCAGACCATAACAGCGATGGAATGACCTTCTTCTCAAATCAGGCTCTCGGAGTCTGCTGGGTTGCAACTGCCCCTTGTACTTAAGGGAATGGACGGTGAAAAACTATGTTTTTGACAGATGAAGAACTGAGAGAGTTGACCGGCTATACCTATAGATCGAGGCAAATTTTGTGGTTAAAAAAGAACAACTGGAAATTCGAAGTTAGTGCTCAGCTACGGCCTAAAGTTGCACGAAGCTATTTTGAAATCAGGCTTGGTGGCGCTTCAAATTTTTTACCATCCACTTCAGTACAGGAAAGTCCACGCCCAAATTTCGGCGCACTTTCGCAAATTTTACGTAGATAGGTTTTATGGGTAGAAAGCGTCAAAGTCATCACAATTTACCACCGCGCATGAGTATAAAAAGCGGATGGTATTACCATGTTGCTGGAGGATTGCCCAGGAAATGGACACCGTTAGGCAACGACATAAATGAGGCTCGAAGAAAGTGGGCTGAATTAGAAGATGTGCAGGCAAAGCCAGATGACAAGACTTTTCATGTAATAGGGCAGCGCTACATGAAAGACATACTACCTACTTTGAAAGCGCATACGCAGAGAGATTACTGCCAGTATTTCAAGTTGCTTGATGCAGTATTTGGGGAGTTACCCATTGATAGCATTCGCCCATTTGATGTAGCAGAGTATGTCCGCCTAAGAGGTGAAACATCAAAGGTACGTGCAAATCGTGAGAAAGCGTTTTTTAGCACTTTGTATAATCATGCCAGGACATGGGGGTACACTGACGCGACGAATCCATGCATTGGCGTTAAAGGTTTCAAAGAAAAGGCGCGTGACAGATATGTGGCGGATGATGAATATGCGGCGGTCTGGGCTGTCGCACATCCGACAGTGCAAGACGCTATGGATTTGGCTTTGTGTACTGGCCAGCGCCCTGCAGACGTCCTAAAAATTACTGTTGCTGACATTTCAGATGGCAAGTTATCCATCAAGCAAAATAAGACTGGTAAAAAATTGAGAATTGCCATTGAAGGCGAGCTAGCTGATGTTATAGCCCGCATCATGGCCAAGCCGCGTGACAGGGTGAACAAGGCACTCTTACAAGATCCAGATGGACAGCGCCTGACATATTCTGCGATGCGTTCAAGGTTTGATAAGGCCAGGGAACAATCGGGTGTGAATTTTCAGTTTCGCGACTTACGCGCAAAAGCGGCTACCGACACTGAAGACTTGGCGCATGCTCAGAGTTTGCTTGGTCATAAGAATAGAGCTACCACAGAAATTTATACACGTGACCGGAAAGGTGACCTGGTCAAGCCTTTGAATCGTATTGTCCCAGCAAAATAATGGCCTATTGATTATTGAGAAGTTTGCGGTCATATTGTCATATTTGAATCTATAATCTTTATTGATTCACTGAGGAAAGGGGTAGAGCATGGCTAGTCCAGATCAATTTTTTTTAGACATACTCAAAGTATTGATTGGTACATTCTCTGGCGCTTTTTTAGCTTTCTTTGCTAACTGGCTTTTGCGCCAGAGTCAGAGAGAGGACGATCAAATAGCGGCGGGAAATCTCGCAATCTCTGTTATGGGCAGAATGGTAAATGCCTTCCTGATTTATAAGAAAGGGGTGATTGAAATTAGGACGCAGACTATGAGCGCTAACCCAAACCTTCCAGGTTGGATGCAGATGCTTCCGATTCTGCATGAGTTTGATGAGTCACTTGTTATTGATATGCAGTCTTTAACTTTTTTGTTCCGTCCTGGGAGTGTGGACGTTATGAATCATATTCTCATAGCTCAAGGCAAATACAGAAATTTGGTGTATTTACATAAGCAACACTTTAAAGACATGCAGGAGTTGCAAAGAATTCTCTCTGAGCTGCAAGGTGATGATCAATATGGCCCTATCAATTGGAATTTTACAGTAAAGAAAATTCCTCCCCATTTGGCAGCACGAATTGAATCTGTCAGTACGGCTTTGCAGCAGTCACTAAACGAGGACGAAAATACAATGATTGAGGCGCTTAAAGCATTGGAAAAAACGCTTGCTTCTAACCTGGGGAAAGATCGCACAATTAGAATTTCTCTTCCTCCGCAGCTAATATCGACAAAATTAGTTGATGAGCCTACGCAGCCTTCTTAAGTGAATAGCTCGCAAGTGAAGGGAAATTGTAGAATGAGGCTTGTTTTTGTAGAATGAGTAGGGTAATGTAAAAAGGGCTTACATCGCTGTAAGCCCTTCTTTTTACTACATATTCCTTGGTGGCCCGGGGCGGAATCGAACCACCGACACAAGGATTTTCAATCCTCTGCTCTACCGACTGAGCTACCAGGCCAAGACCAAGAATTATAGAGATGAAATGGGTGGATTGCAAGCTTTTTCTGATAAAAGCTTTGCTTCTCTCTATGACAGGGCTTTGATTTGGCTCATCTGGCAGGTGGGTGGGCTTACCGTATAATGGGGTGATTATCGGGTTTTGGTGATGGGCTTATGTCAACTCAGATTTACGACACAGATATTTGCATCGTCGGTAGCGGCGCGGTGGGTAAGGCGGCGGCACTGGGGTTTGCGCAGGCGGGCTTGCGGGTTAGTTTGTTGAGTGCGGGTGGTGCGCCGGCGTTGGCGGCACCTGCGGTACCTGTAGTGCCGGTGCCTGCAGACTGGGATGTGCGTGTGTATGCGCTGAACCACGTCGCCTATGATTTGCTGACTTCATTAAAAGTGTGGGATGCGCTGGATTCGTCGCGGGTGGCGCCTGTGACTGCCATGCAGGTGCATGGCGGTGCTGAGGTGGATGCCGGCAAGCTGGGTTTTGATGCCTATGGCGCGCATGCGAATGAGTTGGCATGGATAGTTGAAGACAAGAATTTGAACCAGGCGCTGGATACGGCTTTGCGCTTTGCCCAAAATCTGACGCAGGTACAGGGGCGTGCAAAACAATTGGTGCAGGAAGCGGATAGCGCACAGATTGTGCTGGAAGATGGCAGTATCTTGCGTGCGGCCTTGATGGTCGGGGCGGATGGTGCGCAGTCCTGGGTGCGTGGGGCTTGCGACATCGGGCTGGATTACCGCTCCTATAATCAGCAGGGTGTGGTGACCAATTTTGAATGTGAAAAGCCGCATCATGGCGTCGCGCGCCAATGGTTTGTGCAAGAGCAGGGCATTATCGCCCTGCTGCCATTGCCAGGCAATCGTGTTTCGCTGGTGTGGTCGGCCCCCGATGCACTGGCGCAGACTTTGATGAGCGAGCCATTGTCAGCCTTGATTGAACGCCTGATGCCGTATTGCGCCGAGGCGCTTGGCGCTTTGCGCCCGGTTTTGCCAGAGGCGATACGGGCCTTTCCTTTGAAGCTGATACGACCACACAGTGCGATTGCACAGCGTGTGGCATTGATCGGTGATGCCGCCCATGTGGTGCACCCGCTGGCAGGTCACGGTATGAACCTGGGTTTTGCTGATGTACGCGATTTGCTGAAGACCATCAAAGAACGCGAAACCCATCGTGATTGCGGTGATGCCCGCTTGCTGGAACGTTATCAGCGTGCACGCAAGGAAGAAGTGTTATTGATGCAATTGACGACAGATGGCCTGGCGCGCCTGTTTGAGTCTGATCTGACGCCATTGCGGTTGATACGTGATTTTGGATTGAACTTGCTGGACAAACTGCCGGTCATAAAAGGCAAGCTGATCGCCCACGCCATGGGCAAATGAATACTTGAATGCCTGAATGCAGGTGTGTGCAAGCTCGCATACAATAGTGATTATTGAGAATGGCCTTCGTTGGCAGACCATGAATTGAAAGATAGATAGTGATGAATATATTAAAACAAGCCCTGTTGACGTTGGCATTTGGTATTGCCGGGCTGGCCAATGCTGCAACAGAAACCGCAGTGGAAGCCAGTGTGCGCAAACTGGTAGAGCCGCGCCTGGGTGAAGGTGTGAAGGTGGATTCTGTCGTCAAGACACCGTATGCTGGCATGTATGAAGTGCGTATCGGGTCCGAGATTATCTATACCGATGAAAAAGCCCAGTACCTGTTTATTGGCAATGTGCTGGATTCCAAGAGTGGCACCAACTACACCAAGCAACGCACGGATGATTTGAGCAAGATAAAGTTTTCTGATCTGCCGCTGGAATCTGCCCTGAAAATGGTCAAGGGCGATGGCAAGCGCGTGATAGCGGTGTTTGAAGACCCTAATTGCGGCTATTGCAAACAGTTCCGCAAGACCCTGACGAACATGGATAACGTGACGGTGTATACCTTCATGTATAACATTTTGGCGGATGATTCCAAGGTCAAGTCAAAAAATATCTGGTGTTCTGCTGACCGCAACAAGGCTTGGGATGAATGGATGTTGCATGGCAAAGCTGCGCCAGAAGCAGCGGCTAACTGCAATACGCCACATGAAAAGATTTATGCTCTGGGCCAAAAATTGCGTGTGACGGGTACCCCATCGGTATTCTTTGTGGACGGCACCCGTGTACCTGGCGCGATGGATGTCAAAGTCCTGGAAGCCCGCATGGCTGCTGCTTCTACTGCTATGGCAGCGCCTAAGCCAAATTAATTGGCGCTGCTTAGCACACATTCATCTACACATGTCGTCGCCCGCTCACTGGACAGGAATCTTGCTGGCCGCAGGGCGTGGGCGGCGGTTTGATGCCAGCGGTGTCGAAAACAAACTATTGCAAACGCTGGACAATGGCCAGACCGTGGCCAGCCAAAGCGCGCTGAACCTATTGGCTGCCATGCCACAGGTCGTAGCTGTGCTGCGTCCGGGCAGTGACATCCTGGCTGGTCAACTACAGGCCCTGGGTGTGCAATGCGTGTTTTGTGATGATGCCGATGCTGGTATGGCCCATTCGCTGCAAGCGGCATTACGTGCCAGTGCCGACAGTGCCGGTTGGCTGATTGCCCTGGCGGATATGCCTTTTGTACAGCCGGATACCCTACAAAAACTATGGCAGGCTTTGCAAAACGGCAAAGACATGGTGGCCCCGGTGCATGCTGGCCGCAGAGGCAACCCGGTCGGCTTCTCCAGAAAATACTTGCCGCAGCTATTGGCCCTGCAGGGTGATACTGGCGCCCGCCAATTGTTGCAAACACCTGATCTGCATCAGATTGAGGTGGCCGATGCCGGTATTCACCACGATATTGACTTACCGCAGGACTTGCTTACTCCGCGCCTGTAGTCCTTTGTGCTGCAATGGTCTGGTTTTAATCTGGTGCACGGGTCTTTATGACTGTATCCACATATTGATGCAAATAAAATATCTCAATACGCATGGATATGACAAAATGCGCATCGTTTTGCCACAATGTTTTACCTTTGCGCCAGGATTTGCCGGAGTGAAATCCTTACCTGATATATCTATACGGCCTATTTAGCCCTAGAATAGCGTTTTTCTTCGACTTGATTTAATGCGGGGCAGTCATGCGGCAGCCCAACTCTATGAATAATCTCAATCAGAAACTGGTGATACGTCTGGGTTTTTTAGGTCTGGTGCCTTTTGTCTTGCTGACTTTGGCATGCTGGATTGTGCATCCCGACTGGTTGGGTTACTTCATCAAGGCGCAGTTATATTACGGCATTGTGATTTTGTCTTTTCTCGGTGGCTTGCACTGGGGCGTGACTATCATGGCTGGCGGCAGTGATCATGAAGAAACCAAAAAAGCATTGATCTGGGGTGTGATTCCTACCCTGATTGCCTGGTGTTCAATGATAAACATGCTGTTTGGCTTTGTGGTGCTGGTGGCAGGTTTTATCGCTGCTTATGTCATCGACAAGCGTCTGTACCAGAGTTATGGCGTGCCGCAATGGTTTATTGACCTGCGTTTGCAACTGACCCGTGTGGTCGTTGGCGCACAGATATTTACCTTTATTGCCGCGAATGTGCGTAGCTATTAAGTGGGTAAATAAGTTAGTAAATAAGTTGGCAAATCAGTCCTCAATAAATCAGCAAACCAATTAATAAGATTCGGAAAGATCGTTCAGAATGAAAAAAACGATAACTACAAAGAAGCAAGGGACAATCACCACCGCATCAGCGCATGGCTTGCTGTATTCCATCGTGCCCAAGGACCTGGCGGGGCATCTGTACCAGGTTACGCTGGATATTGCTGCACCAGACGTGGCCGGGCAAGTGTTCAGCCTGCCGGTATGGATACCGGGCAGCTACATGGTGCGCGAATTTTCTCGCAACATCGTACAGATCAAGGCCAGTTCTGACGGCAAAAAAATCGCGCTGAAAAAACTGAATAAAAATACCTGGCAGGCTGCCCCCTGCAAGGCAGCGTTGCGCATCACTTATGAAGTGTATGCCTGGGATCTGTCGGTACGTGCGGCGCACCTGGATCAAAGCCATGGCTTCTTCAACGGCACCAGTGTCTTTTTGTGTGTGCATGGGCAGGAAATGAGCCCGCATGTGGTGGATATTCAGCGCGCTGATCTGGATGCCTGCAAGACCTGGCGTGTCGCCACCTCTTTGCCTGAGCTGAAAGCAAAACGCTATGGCTTTGGTACCTATGTGGCTGCCAATTATGATGCGCTGATTGATCATCCGGTTGAGATGGGTGATTTTGCCATGGCTACGTTTGAAGCACATGGCGTGCCGCATGATTTTGTGGTGACCGGCAAAGTACCAAATATGGATATGGATCGCATCATTGCTGATGTGAAAAAAATCTGCGAAACCCAGATTGCCCTGTTTGAACCGCGTACCAAAAAAGCCCCGATGGACCGCTATGTGTTCATGACCATGGTCGTTGGTGAAGGTTACGGTGGCCTGGAACATCGCGCATCAACTGCGCTGATTTGCAACCGCAGCGATTTGCCGCTCAAGCATCAGACAGAAATGACAGATGCTTATCGCGGTTTCCTGGGGCTGTGCAGCCACGAATATTTCCATACCTGGAACGTGAAGCGCATCAAACCTGCTGCTTTTGCCCATTATGATTTGCAGCAGGAAAATTACACCAGCCTGTTGTGGCTGTTTGAAGGTTTCACCAGCTATTACGATGATTTGATGCTGGTGCGTGCCGGTGTGATTGATGAGGCAGCGTATCTGAAGTTGATCACCAAAACCATCAACATGGTGACACGTGGCAGCGGTCGTCTGAAACAAAGCGTGGCGGAATCGAGCTTTGATGCCTGGACCAAGTATTATCGTCAGGATGAAAATTCCCCGAACGCCATCGTCAGTTATTACACCAAAGGTTCACTGGTGGGCCTGGGGCTGGATTTGACGATACGTGCAGAAAGCGCCGGCAAGAAATCGCTGGATGATGTCATGCGCGTGTTGTGGCAAAAATTTGGTCGTGATTTTTATGAGCGCGTGCTGACCGGCAAGCAACAAGGGCTGGCTGAAAATGAATTTGAAGGACTGGTCGAAACCACCACCGGTGTGAATGTACGCCGCTTCCTTGACAAGCATGTACGCGGTACGGAAGATGTGCCGCTGGCTACCCTATATGCTGACTTTGCCGTGCTGGCCAATGATGGCAAGGCAAACAAAAAAGCCAGCCTGGGTGTACGCGTGGTACGTGACGGTAATGACTGCAAGATCGCCAATGCCTACGAGGGTCGCGCTGCCCATCTGGCTGGTTTGTCAGCCAATGATGTATTGATGGCGATTAATGGGCTGAGAGTGACTGCAGCGGATGCGGTGGACAGCCTGACAACTGCATTGGGCCGTTATCGCGTCGGAGAAACGGTGCAGATTCATGCCTTCCGTCGTGATGAACTGTTGACCGTACAAGCTAAATTGCAGGTAGATGATGTACCGGCGCTGTCGTTGTCGATACAGGCGCCTGCCAAAGGCGGCAGTTTTGTCAGGCCTAGTTTTCAAAAGCCCGGTAAACGATAAGCGCTGAATGGCTCCCAATGCAAACCGCAATGCAGAATGTCTGCATTGCGGTTTTTTTATTTCATGATGACGTATTGCCAGCGGTTGCCGCTATGCGGTCAAGCGTCGTCATGGCGTCAGCCGGCAAGTTGATTTCTGCGGCTGCCAGGTTTTCCCGCAGATGCGCGATGGATGAGGTGCCAGGAATCAGAAGGATGCCGCAGCAACCAGGCGGGCGCCACCTGCATGGGCGCGGCACCAAGACCAGCAGCCGCACCCGACAAGACGGACGACTGCAGCGGGTTGAACCCACCCAGCGTGAAAAATGGCACATAGGCGATGCCTGCACCGGCATCATCTATCTTTTTGAGGACTGGTTGCGCCCGCATCTTGACAGCGGCGCGCTGGAACCTGTGCTCGAACCCTGGTGGCAGTGCTTTCAGGGCCCGTTCCTCTACTATCCGGGGCGCCGACTCATACCCGCAGCACTCAAGGCTTTCATCGATTTCATCAAGGCGTCGACTGATCCTGCCTTCCCTCACATGGCGACCAGCCCGCCTGAGCGGCCTTGAGCGTTATAGTGCTGCGAGTTCCGTTGTGGAAAACATCGGGGCGCGTCACCGTCTTATGGCAAAAACCGTAAAGCTGAACTTTCTGGCGTATGATTTGGTCATAGACATCATCACTTCCGCTCATCGCCTGCATGACCGCATCGCACTTTTACCTGTTGAAACCGGGTTGGCAAAAGCCTGTTTATTTGACAGGCATCATGCTCTTGCATGTGCTGTTGCTGCTGCTTGTACGCCAGGCCCTGCAAAGAAATGCGGGGCAGCAAGAAATTTACAAGTATCTGGATGTCAGTTTTGTGGCAGCTATACCCAGGGCCCAGGTTGGTGCGCCACAAGCTCCCACGTCTGCGGCCTTGCCGAAGCCCATCGTGCAACTGCCGCATCAATTGCGCGACAACAGAACCCGGGCATCTGCAGTTGCACCAGCTATGAGCAATCAGGTCAGCGAACATGAGGCGTCAAGCGCGACAACATCATCGTTACATGATGGCATCGCACTGGACCTGAATGGTTTGCGAAAAGCCGCATTGGCAGAGGACAAAAAATACAGACGGACCGAGGTCAACCGTGTGCCAATACCAGCAACTGCTGAATTAAAATTTGAAGAGAAATTTGGCAGGGATGTGCAGGACGCCAGACGGAAGGATTGCCTGAATGCCTATTCAAACGGAGCGCGCGTAGGCAATGTCGCGCTGGCAGGTTTACTGGTCGCCGGAGTGATTGTGGCAGATACGGTGACAGGTAAGGGTTGCAAGTGGTGAGTGTGTATTGTCAGCGCAGGTATAGAAAGTTTGTTCAGTAAATGACAGGTGTTTTGATTAACCGAGTCCCTTCCTCTGAAGGGGGAACTCGGTAGTCAGCAAATCAGCCAAACACCTTCGCCAGTTCCGCCCCGGGGTTCTCTGCCCGCATGAAAGCTTCGCCGACCAGAAAGCCATGCACGTTCGCTTCACGCATGCGGGTGACATCAGTTGCAGACATGATGCCGGATTCGGTAATCACCAGTTTGTCTGGTGTGATACGTGGCAGCAAACCTATTGTCGTATCCAGCGATACTTCAAACGTGCGCAGGTTGCGGTTATTGATGCCCAGCATGGCTGTGTTGAGTTTCAAGGCGGCTTCCAGTTCTTCACCATTGTGCACTTCCACCAGCACACCCATGCCCAGTTCATGCGCGCAGGCCTCCAGTTCTGCCATCAAGCCATGGTCGAGTGCGGCGACGATCAGCAGTATGCAATCTGCACCCCAATGCCTGGCTTGATAAACCTGGTAAGGATCGATCATAAAATCCTTGCGCAGTGCTGGCAAGGTGCAGGCTGCACGTGCCTGTTGCAGGTATTCAGGTGCACCCTGGAAGAATTGTACGTCAGTCAGCACCGACAAACAGGCAGCTCCATGTTCAGCATAGCTTTGCGCAATGTCTGCCGGTCGAAAATCGGCACGCAACACGCCTTTTGAAGGGGAGGCTTTTTTTACTTCAGCAATCACTGCTGCCTTGCCTGCGCTAATCTTGCCGCGCAAGCTGGCTTCAAAATCACGCAGGTCCGCACGCGCTTCTTTGTTCGATTCAACTTCAGCACGCAGGCTGGCAAAGGATTGGTATTTCCTGGCGGCCGTCACTTCATCGGCTTTGACGGCCAGGATTTTATTCAAAATATCGGACATAGCTTACTTCCCTAATTGCTGGGTGATTTCAATAAACTGTTCCAGCTTGGCCTTGGCTGTGCCGGATGCAATCGCAGCTTGTGCCAGCTTGACACCTTCTGCAATCGAGGCCGCGATGCCTGCACCGTACAAGGCCGCACCCGCATTCAGGGCGACGATGTCGTTAGCCGCACCGGCTACATTGTTCATCACGTCGAGTATCTTCGCTTTTGATTCATCCGCACCCGATACACGCAGATTACGATTGGACACCATCTGTAAGCCAAAGTCTTCGGGGTGGATATCGTATTCACGAATTTCACCATTCACCAGTTCACCCACCATGGTCGGCGCACCGAGCGAGACTTCATCCATATTGTCACGCCCCCAGACCACCAGCGCATGTTGCGCCCCCAGGCGTTGCAAGACACGTATTTGTATACCCACCAGATCAGGGTGGAACACACCCATCAGAATATTCGGCGCACCAGCCGGGTTGGTCAATGGCCCCAGGATATTGAAGATGGTTCGCACACCCAGTTCACGACGTACCGGTGCGGCATGCTTCATCGCCGCATGATGATTGGGCGCAAACATGAAACCTATGCCGGTTTGTGCTATTGACTGGGCAATCTGTTCCGGCTTGAGATTGATATTCACACCCAGTGACTCTAATACGTCAGCACTGCCTGAGGATGAAGATACACTGCGGCCACCATGCTTGGCGACGCGCGCACCGGCAGCGGCAGTGACAAACATCGACGCAGTAGAAATATTAAAGGTATGCGCGCCATCACCGCCTGTACCGACGATGTCTATCATGTTGGTCGTATTCGCCAGCGGCACCTTGGTCGAAAATTCACGCATGACCTGGGCAGCAGCGGTGATTTCACCTACGCTTTCTTTCTTCACGCGCAAGCCCATGGTCAGTGCGGTAATCATGACTGGCGACATTTCGCCACCCATTAGTTTGCGGAACAGGAATAGCATTTCATCGTGGAAAATTTCACGGTGTTCAATCAGGCGTGTCAGTGCTTCTTGTTGAGAGATGGTCATGATGCTGTTCCAGTCAAAAAGTTTTTCAGCAGGGCGTGGCCATGCTCGGACAAGATGGATTCGGGGTGGAATTGCACGCCTTCCAGATTAAAGGTTTTATGGCGTACCCCCATGATTTCACCATCATCTGTCCATGCCGTCACTTCCAGGCAATCCGGCAGGCTGGCGCGTTCTATCGCCAGGGAGTGATAACGGGTAATCGTGTAAGGACTTGGCAAATTCCTGAAGACACCAACGCCAGTGTGGGCAATGGCAGAAGTCTTGCCATGCATGACCTGTTTGGCGCGGATGACCTTGCCACCCAATGCTGCACCTATGGCCTGATGCCCGAGACAGACGCCCAGAATAGGTGTTTTTCCGGCAAAGCGCTCTATCACAGCGATTGAAATACCTGCTTCTGCCGGGGTACAAGGCCCGGGGGAAATGCAGATATGATCAGGCTTCAAGGCCTCGATTTCTGCAATCGTAATTTCATCATTACGATAAGTACGCACATCTTCACCCAGCTCGGCAAAATACTGCACCAGGTTGTAGGTGAAGGAATCGTAGTTGTCTATCATTAATAACATTTAAATCTCCCCATCCAGACCATCTTGCACTTGTTCTGCTGCACGCAATACTGCGCGCGCCTTGTTTTCGGTTTCTTGCCATTCCATTTCTGGCACTGAATCAGCCACCACGCCAGCGGCCGCTTGTACATACAGCATGCCATCCTTCAATACGCCAGTGCGTATGGCAATTGCCAGATCCATTTCACCGCCGAAGGACAGGTAGCCGCAGGCGCCGCCATAGATACCGCGTTTGACCGGTTCCAGTTCATCGATCAGTTCCATTGCCCTGACTTTTGGTGCGCCAGACAGGGTGCCCGCAGGGAAAGTGGCTTTCAATACATCCAGATTGGACAAGTCGGCTTGCAAGACACCTTCTACATTCGAGACGATGTGTTGTACGTGCGAGTATTTTTCGATCACCATCTGGTCAGTGACTTTGACTGTGCCGGTCTGGGCGATGCGGCCGATGTCATTGCGTGCCAGGTCGATCAGCATCACGTGTTCGGCGATTTCTTTCGGGTCGGCCAGCAATTCTTTCGCCAGTACGGCATCACGTTCTGGGGTGGAGCCACGTGGGCGGGTGCCAGCCAGCGGGCGTATGGTGACTTTCTTGCTGCCATCGTTCAGGCTTTCATTGCGCACCAAAATTTCTGGTGACGCACCGATGATTTGCATGTCGCCAAAATTATAAAAATACATATAGGGCGAAGGATTCAGCGAACGCAGGGCACGGTACAGTGAAAGCGGTGAATCCACATACGGCTTCTTGATGCGTTGACCAACCTGTACCTGCATCAGATCGCCGGCCATGATGTATTCCTTGGCTTTTTCGACCGCCTTCAGATAGTCTTCCTTGGCAAAGTCGCGTATTGATTCTGTGCGCACCGATGCGGATGTCACAGGGGCATCAACACTACGGCGCAGCATGGCGCGTAATTCTTTCAGGCGCTGGCGGGCTTTGGACCAGGCTTCAGGCTGGGTAGGGTCGGCATATACGATGAGGTAAAGCTTGCCGGATACATTGTCAATGACAGCCAGTTCTTCGGTGAGCAGTAACTGGATTTCCGGCAAGCCCAGATCATCTTTCGGCGCCTTGCCAGCCAGGCGTTTTTCTACATGGCGTACTGCATCGTAACCAAAATAACCGGCCAGGCCACCGCAAAAACGCGGCAGGCCGGGGCGCAGGGCAACCTTGAAACGGGACTGGAATTCAGCAATGAAATCCAGCGGATTCATGTCGCGGGTTTCTATGACCTGGCCATTTTTCAGGACTTCGACTTTCTCACCAAAGCTGCGCACCAGGGTGTTGGCGGGCAAGCCTATGAAAGAATAGCGGCCAAAGCGCTCGCCGCCCATTACCGATTCCAGCAAGAAGGTGTTCTTGCCGGCGTTCTGGGTTTGTGCGAGTTTTAAATACAACGTGAGCGGGGTTTCCAGATCGGCGAAGGCTTCCGCAATCATGGGGATACGGTTGTAGCCTTGCGCGGCCAACGATTTGAATTCGAGTTCGGTCATGGTTTTCTTTCAACCGTCTGCCTGCTCCTGAAACTGATGCACGCGTCTACAACAGCAACGCACGCAAATTCGCTCAAGACCAGAGTAAGGACGGATAAGACAGATTGATATAACAAGCAAGAAGATGTGCTTAGGATGTGCACAGCCACTCGCGGCATTCGTGGTTTAACAGAATTGCCAGCGTCGCCATAGCCAGGCCTCAAAAGTGCCTGGAGTGATCATGGAACGTTTGTTATCGGGAAACATTCGTTATGTGAATGGTTTGAAAGTCAATGAGAGTTTTTCGCTGACAGCAGTTGTGCTGCTACCAACAGGGTTTCGACTATACCATCACTTTGAATATTTTGTACAGCTTCGCCGTGGTTGTATCCATACGGCACCGTCAAGATAGGGCAAGCTGCGGCACGGGCAGCAATGGCATCATTGCTGGAATCCCCTATGGCCAGCACTTGCGCCGGTGGCAATCCCAAGGCCTTGCAGGCTTCTTGCATGGGTAAGGGATCAGGTTTCTTTTTTGCAAAGCTGTCACCGCCATAGACATGCTCGAAATAATGAAGTATTTCTTTCTTTTGCATCAATGGCAAGGCAAACGCCAGTGGCTTATTGGTGACACAGACCAGGCGCATACCCAGGTCACGCATGGCTTGCAAGCCTTCCTGTACTTTTGGGTAAAGCTGACTGTGGTCACCATTGATGGTCAGATAGTGGCGCTGGTAAGCAGCCAGCGCATCGTTAAAGTGTGATGCTACGCCATCGGCATCAAAATCTACGGACAACACTTTCTGGATGAGATTCTCAGAACCCTTGCCTACCATGGTCTTGATAACATCCAGCGTCAGCGGTGCCAGGGCAAAATCGCTACGCATGCGGTTGATGGCGACCAAAAAGTCTGGTGAGGTATCGATCATGGTGCCGTCGAGGTCGATGATGGCGGCTTTGATTTGGCTGAACATGGCGGGGCGGCGGTCTGATGAAGGCTTTTTGCCTGGTATGACGAAAAGCCTGAAGATGAAATAGGGATGAGATTAAACCTTGGCCAATTCGCTACGCATGGCATCAATGATGGCTTTGTAATCGGGTTTGCCAAAAATGGCAGAGCCGGCAACGAAGGTATCAGCACCGGCGCGGGCGATTTCTGCAATGTTTTCGATTTTGACGCCGCCGTCCACTTCCAGCATGATGTTGCGGCCAGATTCATCAATGATCTTGCGGGCTTGTGCGATCTTCTTCAACGTATGCGGGATAAAGGTCTGGCCACCGAAACCGGGGTTGATCGACATGATGAGGATGAGGTCAATTTTGTCGATGACGTTTTCCAGTACATTCAGTGGCGTGGCCGGGTTAAATACCAGGCCAGCCTTGCAGCCATGATCACGGATGGTTTGCAGGCTGCGATCTATGTGCTCCGACGCTTCCGGGTGGAAGCTGATGATATTCGCGCCGGCCCTGGCAAAGTCAGGGATGATGCGGTCCACTGGTTTTACCATCAGGTGTACATCAATCGGCACTTGCACGTGCGGGCGGATAGCTTCGCAAACCATGGGGCCTATGGTCAGGTTGGGTACATAATGATTGTCCATGACATCAAAATGGATCATGTCAGCGCCAGCGGCGACGACATTGCGGACTTCTTCTCCCAAGCGGGCGAAATCGGCAGACAATATACTGGGAGCAATGCGGAAAGTGGTCATGATGGAATCGCGCTTGAAAAAGATGTGCTATTTTACCTTGTGAGGGCAAGCGGCTGTTGCCCCGGTCTGGCACAATGACCACAATTCATCATGAAAGAAAATTATGGCAGCGTATGAAATGAGCGTATCTGTGGTCACGCAATATCTGAAAGACCAGTCTGACCCTGAGCAAAACAACTTTGTTTTCGCCTATACCATCACCATCAAAAATACCGGCACCGTGGCGGCACAGGTGATTTCCCGTCACTGGATCATCACGGACAGCAAAAACCATGTAGAAGAGGTCAAGGGCCTGGGAGTTGTCGGCCATCAACCTTTTCTGGCCCCGGGGCAGAGCTTTGAATACACCAGCGGCAGTTCGCTGAAAACCCCACAGGGCAGCATGAAGGGTATTTACTTCTGTGTGGCAGAAGACGCGCATCGCTTTGAAGCAGCTATCCCGGAATTTGTCTTATCTTTGCCGCGTACCCTGCATTAATCCAGCCGGCATTCACTTATTGCAGCTTGTCACTATCCGTGGTTTGTTCGACTGGCTTTTTATCTTCCTTGGGTGGTGTTTCTGGCGCACTGCCTTGAAACATCGTCCACCAGACGATAAAAATCAATATAAACATCGCAACGCCTGCTTCCAGCGCTAATAACCACATCGCATTTACCTCACTAAATAATTAGACGCATTGTACCTGCTTAACAGCAACCCTTTGCTTGCCGCATTACAATAGCTTCATCGGCAATCATGCTGCCTATCCGTACATAATATATATATCAGGAGCATCTATGACTTACGAATGTATTTTGACTGAAACCCGCGACAAGGTCGGTTTGATTACGCTGAATCGCCCGAAAGCGATGAATGCGCTGAACGATCAACTCATGGATGAGTTGGGGCTGGCACTCAAGGTTTTCGACAAGGATGAAAACATCCATTGCATTATCCTGACCGGCAGTGAAAAAGCCTTCGCCGCTGGTGCCGATATTGCCGCCATGGTGGGCTATAGCTTCATGGATGCCTATAAAGGTGATTACATCACCCGCAATTGGGAAACCATGCGCCAGATCCGCAAGCCTGTGATCGCTGCGGTTGCTGGCTATGCCCTGGGTGGCGGTTGCGAAGTCGCCATGATGTGCGATTTCATCATCGCTGCAGAGAATGCCAAGTTCGGCCAGCCAGAAATCAAGCTCGGTACTTTGCCCGGGGCTGGCGGCACACAGCGTTTGCCGCGCGCCATCTCCAAATCCAAAGCCATGGACATGTGCCTGACCGCACGCATGATGGACGTGGTCGAGGCGGAGCGTGCCGGCCTGGTATCTCGCGTCGTACCATTGGATAAGTTGATGGAAGAAGCTTTCTCTGCAGCGAATACCATCGCATCCATGTCCCTGCCCATCATCATGATGGCCAAGGAATCTGTGAATCGCGCTTATGAAACTACACTGTCAGAAGGCATACAGTACGAGCGTCGTTTGTTCCAGGCCAGCTTTGGTACGGAAGATCAGAAAGAAGGTATGCAGGCGTTTCTGGAGAAGCGTCCGGCGGTGTTTAAGAATAAGTGATTTTGTTTTCAGTCCCCATATATGGAGATGTTTCATATATAGCCGCGCCTCCGTAAATATAAGTCGCATCTGTATAGTTTGAAAAATTCCCATCCATGAGGCAATGCCAGCATGTTGCAAAGCCATGAAATCCCCTCCCTTTCAAGGGGAGGGTTAGGGTGGGGATGGGTTTCGGCCGATAAGCGAAATGCAATCAATATAGACACCCCTCGAATCGTCGTTCCTGCGCAGGCAGGGGCCGGCTAAATAATTTAAGCCAAAGGCTTGCAAAGTAGTGAGAGAGTTTGCTATAGTTCGCCTCCCGCTGAGAAGCGGGGCGAGAAGAGAAGCAAAGCCGGAGATTGAGCGGAAA
>NZ_JBMPOX010000034.1:0-35752 GCF_049340445.1 Undibacterium sp. Ji50W
CCAGGTTGCCGTTGGCAATGTTGACGCTGCTTTGCTCGCCGGTCTTGCCCTGGCTGGCGGAACCAAGGTTACCGCGCTGGCCCAGATTGCTTGAGGACGTTAAGTTCAGGCCTGTGCTGTTTCCGCTAACAATTGCAACCATGTCAATTCACCTTTGTGTGTGTAAATAGTAGATAACGTGACAACAATGCTTCTTTAAAAAGTGCCGCGTTTGAGCACAAGGTATCCAAACTTTTTGAGAAAAGTTTAAGGGAAACTGGAAATTATTTGCATTTCAATTAATTATTTTTAATATATGCAAATTAAATGTTAAAAATTCTTAAATTATATTATTTGGGCAAATAAGATTTTGCGTGGAAGCAAAGAGGGTGTTTCATGGAAATTATTAAATGGATAATAAAAAGCATGGCCGAAAATGTTCATTTGGCAATTTATCTGTCAAGGCTGCAAGGCCAACTGAGAAAAATAGAGGAAAGGTTTATGATGTCAGGATGATTCAAGTGAATTCTGAAGCAGGCCGGAAAGGGTTCTGATCTGGTTTTTATTATTAAAAGGATATGCATGAAACCTGCCATTCTTGTTACGCGCGCTATTTTTCCTGAAGTATTGACCCGGCTTTCAGACTACTTTGAAGTTGAATCGAACCAGGATGATGTGGTTTTTACACCTGCTGAATTGGCTGCGAAGTTGAAGGGGAAGGCTGGCACCCTGGCGACTGCCAGCGCCAAATTCAATACTGAGCTATTGCAGCAGTTGCCAGGTTTGAAAATGGTCGCCAGCATGGCGGTGGGTTACGACAATATTGACGTGCCAGCTTGTACTGCGCATGGCGTCATGGCCAGCAATACACCGGAAGTGTTGAATGAAACGACGGCTGATTTTGGTTGGGCACTGTTGATGGCGACGGCCAGGCGGGTGACGGAATCCGAACACTGGTTGCGTGCAGGCCAATGGACCAAGTGGCGTTACGACACTTTCCTGGGGGCGGATGTACATGGTGCTACCCTGGGCATTATTGGCATGGGCAGAATAGGGCAGGCGATAGCTCGACGCTCCATGGGCTTTGATATGAAGGTCATGTATCACAACCGTTCACGGCTGAGCGCTGAGCAGGAGGCGCATGCGAATCATGCCCAGTATGTCAGCAAGGAAGAATTGCTGGCGCAGGCCGATCACGTAGTGCTGGTCTTGCCGTATTCACCAGCGTCCCATCATTGCATAGCTGCGGCTGAAATTGAATTGATGAAGCCCAGCGCGACCCTGGTCAACCTGGCACGCGGTGGTATTGTGGATGATCAGGCGCTGATTGCAGCTTTGCGCAAGCATAGGATTGCGGCAGCCGGCCTGGATGTGTTTGAGAATGAGCCCAAGTTCCATCCAGACTTTTTGACGCTGCAAAATGTGGTGCTGACACCGCACATTGCCAGCGCTTCAGAGGCCACCCGACGGGCAATGGCGAATCGTGCTGCGGATAATCTGATTGCCGGCCTGATCGAAGGCAGGCCACGCGATTGGTTAAACCCGGTTTAATCCTTAAGGTCGTTGATCAGATCAACATATTGCTGCATGGCGGCTTCCTGGGTGGTGCCTTTCAGTTCAGCCCAGGCATCAAACTTGGCGCGGCCGACAAAGTCGGTCATGCCAGGGCGCTCGCCAGTGGCATCACCACCGCTGCCTTGCTTGAACAGGGCATAGATTTTCAGCAGGGTCATGTTGTCTGGGCGCTCTGGCAGATTTTTGGAATCGGCCTGTGCCTGGTTGAATTGTTCTTGTAAACTCATTGTGGTCTCCAGCGTGGTATTGAGAAGTACAAAAATAGCATGAAGACATGCAGGCAGGGCGGTTTGCGCTAGAGGGTTCCCTCCAGCGCTGAGTTTGCCTGGCGATCAGTGCAGAGTGGGCTCGCTATCAGTACCGGCACCGCAACAGACTTTGTATTTTTTACCGCTGCCGCATGGACAAGGGTCATTTCTGCCAACCTTGGGGGCATCGCGCTTGACGGTAGTCACGCCGGATTTGCGCAAGGGTGCCCAGAAACGGCGTATGGCGGGGATGGACGCTTCCAGCGTCAATGCCAGTTCATGGCATTTTTCTGGCGTATCGACGAATTTCAACTCTTCTTCTTCGATTTCTTCTGCGCCCAACAGGTAGATGGGCTGTAGCAGCGGGCCGATTTCTTCTGATTCCCAGGCGGCTTCCCAGGCTTCTTCGCGCAATTGCATGCCTTCCCAGAAGCCCCAGGCCCAGGTTTCACCGTCTATCAATTCCTTGCCATTTTGTTCCATGACGCAGAACAGGGGTTCATATTCCTGTGGTGCAACTTCAAATGTGATCTGTATTTCATTCATGAAACGGGCCACCAGGCCAGTGATGCGCTGCATTTCCTTTTCATTCTTGAACTTGGGTTCACCTTCATCCGGCAAGCCCCATACCAGTGGCAGCCATTCTCCCATTGGTATCATTTCCGGCCCCAGGGCGATGGCAGTCAGGTAGCCGTGCAGGGCGTCCATGGTCATGCCATCATCGCCGACCTTGTCCGACATCAGGAATTTGTCGAGTTCATTGAATTCTTTGTCGCTTAAGGGTTCGTCGAGATGCATGGATCACTCTTGAGTGGAGATTGAAAATACCGGCAGTTTAGCGCTTTGTTTGCTGGCTGTGCAGGTCTTTTATGCCGTTCAGGCTTTGGCACACGTACAATAGACAACATGACAAATACCAATCTCCCAGACTCTTTTGCCGGTTTGACGCCCGAACTGGTGCTGGACGCTGTTGACAGCAGCGGCTTGCGCAGCGATGGCCGTATGCTGGCCTTGAATAGCTATGAAAACCGGGTTTACCAGATCGGCATAGAAGACGATGTACCTGTGGTCGTCAAATTTTACCGCCCCTTGCGCTGGACGGATACCGCCATCAATGAAGAACATGATTTTGTGCGTGAGTTATTACAACATGAAATCCCGGTGGTTGGTGCGATGCAGGCGGCAGATGGCAGCAGCCTGCGCCATTATCAGGGCTTTCGCTTTGCCCTGTTTGCCAGGCAGAGTGGCAGAGCCCCGGAAACCGGGGATGCCGCAACCCTGGAATGGCTGGGACGTTTTATTGGCCGCATCCATGCCGTAGGGGCACTTGCTGTCTATCATGAGCGGCCAGCCATTAATCCGGAAACCTTTGGCGTGCAGCCGCGTGCCTGGCTATTGGCGCATGACTTTATCCCGCCTGATCTGTTGCCAGCCTATGAAAGTGTCAGTCAGCAGGCGCTGGACGGCATACAGCGCTGTTATGAGCGTGCGGGGGCCTTGCAGCCATTGCGCCTGCATGGCGATTGCCATCTGGGGAATGTCTTGTGGCTGGAATCCGGGCCCCAGGCTGGCCCGCATTTTGTGGATTTTGATGATAGTCGCATGGGGCCGGGCATACAGGATTTATGGATGCTGCTGTCGGGTGACCGTCAGGACATGCAGCGGCAATTGACAGATATCCTGGCTGGTTATGAAGATTTCTTTGAGTTCGACAGCCGTCAGCTATACCTGATAGAGGCATTGCGCACGCTGCGTCTGATTCATTATTCAGCCTGGCTGGCACAGCGTTGGAGTGATCCGGCCTTTCCGGCGGCATTTCCGTGGTTTAACAGCCAGAGGTATTGGCAAGACCGCATACTCGAATTGCGCGAGCAGGTGGCCCTGATGGAAGAGGCACCGCTGTGGCCGGTTTGATGCAATTTCACTCAGAATCTGCAAGGACGATCAGCCTGTCCTGTAAAATTCGGGCAAATGATCAACTTTGATGGAAATGCAAAATGACGCAAGATGAATTGAAACTGGCGGTAGCCCAGGCTGCCATAGCCTATGTGGTTGAAAACGACATCGTTGGCGTCGGCACCGGTTCGACCGCCAATTTCTTTATTGATGAACTGGCCAGGATCAAGCACAAGGTCAAGGCGGCGGTTGCCTCATCCGAAGCCACCGCAGCACGCTTGCGCGGACATGGCATTACCGTGCTGGATTTGAATGACGTGGTATCCATGCCTGTGTATATCGACGGTGCTGACGAAATTACGCCTCAGGGTGCCATGATCAAGGGCGGTGGTGCCGCATTGACACGTGAAAAAATTGTAGCCTCGGTCGCTGAGAAATTTATCTGCATCGCCGATGGTTCAAAACTGGTGGATAAGCTGGGCAAGTTCCCCTTGCCGGTAGAGGTGATACCGATGTCGCACGCGGTTGTCACCCGCAAGCTGAATGCTTTGGGTGGCGAAGCCCGTTTGCGCCTGAAAGATGGTCAGCCTTTGTTGACTGATAATGGCAATATGATACTGGACGTACATGGCTTGCAGATTGCGGACCCGGTGGCGCTGGAAGCCGCGATCAATAATATCGTTGGCGTCGTGACGGTCGGTTTGTTTGCGCAGCAAGGAGCCAATGTCTGCCTGCTGGGAACCAGTGAAGGTGTTAAAACCTTGCGGTTTTAATCTTGCCCGCATAAAGGTTTGATCCCAACAAAAAGCCCGCTGACATAGCGGGTTTTTTATAGACTTTTAGTTGGATGCTGATGAATGTCAATCAGGCAGCTATTTATTCGCTTGGCGGTACATAGCCGGAAGCAGCATCAGCCCCATCGCCAAAGAAATGTTTTTCCATCTGGGTTGCCAGATATTTGCGGGCGCGAGTGTCAGCCAGGTTCAGGCGGTTTTCGTTGACCAGCATGGTTTGATGCTTGAGCCAGGCGGCCCAAGCTTCTTTGGACACGCTTTCATAAATCCTTTTACCTAATTCACCGGGATACGGTGGAAAATCCAGCCCTTCGGCTTCTTTATCTAATTTAATGCAGTGGACCGTACGGGCCATGGTGTTACTCCTTTTTGCTAAATCTCGAAAACAGCGTGAATTATACGGCTTGCGAGCTAGAGTTGTTTAGAGTTGCTTGATCAGAACCAATGATTTGCGTTGCCAGTTATACATTTTCTGCTTGTCCTTGGGTAAATCGTCGAATGAAGCATTGACGAAACCACGTTTCAGGAACCAGTGTGCAGTGCGTGTTGTCAGCACAAACAGGCTATGAAAGCCGGCGCGGCGTGCGCGTTTTTCCATGTGCTTGAGGATGCGCTCACCATCGCCCTGGCTTTGCACATCCGGGTTGACGGTCAGGCAAGCCATTTCTGCCATTTTTTCAAACGGGAAAGGATACAGGGCGGCGCAGCCAAAGATGACGCCGTCATGCTCTATCACAGAGAAATAATTGATCTCGCGCTCTATCAGTTCACGCCCGCGTTTCACCAGGGTGCCGTCGGCTTCCAGCGGTTCTATCAGCTTGATGATGCCGCCCACGTCTTCAATTGTGGCTTCGCGCAGGCTTTCCAAGTTTTCTGACGATACCATGGTGCCTACGCCATCATGGGTAAACAATTCCAGCAGGGCCGAGCCATCCATCTTGTAGGGCACGATGTGTATCCGTGGCACGCCACCACGTGAAGCCTTAACGGCATGTTCCAGATAGAACGCCGAATCTGGCGGCAAGTAGTTGGTTTTTAATTCTTGCTCGGCCTGCATGAATGATAATTCGCGGATTTCATCATTGTCCTGGTCTACCATCATCGGTGTTTCGGTGATGAAAATCAGCTTGTCGGCACGCAGGGCGGTGGCGGTTGATACGGCCACGTCTTCCATCGTCAGGTTGAAGGCTTCGCCAGTGGGCGAGAAACCCAGCGGGCCAAGCAGTACCAGATTGCCGGCATCCAGAATGCGGTGGATGGTGTCATACGCCACTTTGCGGGCGATACCGGTCAGCTGGAAATCCACTCCACCTACGATACCGATTGGTTTGGCCGTGACAAAATTGCCTGAAATGATGCGGATGGCAGAATGTGCCATGGGCGTATTCGGCAAGCCCTGGCTGAATGCGGCTTCAATATCCAGGCGCAATTCACCAGCCGCCTCTTTCGAGCATTCCAGCGCTGCGGTATCGGTAATGCGTATGCCATTATGAAAACTGCCTTCGACATTCCGCAAGGCCAGTTGCTCGGCAACCTGGGGGCGCGATCCATGAACGATGACAACCTTGATGCCAAGTGCATGTAAAAGTGATAAATCCTGAGCCAGAACCGGCAGTGCACCTGCCATGACCAGCTCGCCGGGAAAGGCGACCACAAAGGTCTTTCCACGGAAGGCATGAATATACGGCGCGACCGAGCGCAGCCATTGAACGAATTGAACGGGATTTTCCATCCGCCAATTATAATCTGAGACGAGAAAACAGATGACCATCCAACGTGGTCGAATTTCCACATTGTTGTCAATCAGGCTTTGGAGCCTGTGGACATGCCTGTCAGGACGTGCCTGTCAGGACGTGCCGGATAGGGGGTAAGATCGTAAACTGGTTCTTAGTGATAGGCAGCTTTAATCCTTTCCAGTTTGCTGGCATATAAATTCTGGGCCTTGCGGGTGGTGCTGTTGGCCTGCGCCAGTGTCAATTCTTCTACCGCATCCGAAGTTTCACCCAGTTTTAAATGCGCCAGCGCCAGCCATAAATGGAATTCATCATAATTCGGGTCACGTTTGATTTCCCGTTTGAACAGGGCTTTGGCTACGGCATATTCGCCGCGGTCCATTGCTGCCAGGCCAAGGTTAAAGAAATGGAAAGGAGCATTTGGCTGCAAGCTTGCCAGTTTGGTGGCATACACCTGTGCTTCGGTTTGGCGGTCGGTTTTGCGCAATACTTCGACCAGGTTACTGAGCGCCATGGTGTTTTCTGCTTCCTTGCCCAGAATTTGCCTGAACACGCTTTCGGATAATGCCAGGTCGCCATGCTGCCGGTAAATCACGCCCAGGGTATTGTAGGCCGCGACGAAGTCAGGGTCGCTCGTCAGGGCGGCGCGGGCAAACCAGTAGGCGTCGTCGACCTGGTGTTGTGCCAGCGATTCGGCGGCGCGGTTGTTGAAGTACATGGCGATCACGGTGGCTTCGCGTATCAGGTCCGCGCGTTGACCACGAATTTCCCTGGGCGGCAAGAAATCAATCACCATGGACTGGCTATATTCCTGGGTAAAGTGGCGGAATCCTGATTTGCCTCCCAGTACGATGTTGACATGTCCTGCCGCAAAGTAAATGTCATTGCTGCGGCTCCAGGATTCGTCCATCAGGATATTCTGATATTGCACTTCCATCCCCAGTTCTTTTGCCAGTGCAGCCGTCATCAAAACCAGTGACAGGCAATTACCGGAACGGGCACTGAAGGCCTGGGCTGCATTGCGTGTTATTTCAGCATCGTATTCAAGCCTGATCTGGCCTTTGGTGGACAATGCGTCAAACAGGGCTTTTTGCGGTGATTTGCCACGCATCTGGATGGCAATCTCGTTTTTCACGTAGGCGTGCATTTCCTTGCTGAGTGCCATGACCTCGTCGGCGCGGATGGATGTCGATGCCGGGCCAAAGCCCTGATCATGCAACTGCAGGTGGCTTATTTTCTGGCTAGGCTGGCTGGCACAGGCGGCAAGTAAACTGGCGAAGAGCAGAATAATCCAGGTTTTCATTTTGATCCTCACGCGGCTGGATTTTGACTGGAACACATTTCATTTTCGTTGATGAAACAGGTTCTGCATAAAGACAGGAATCCGGGCTGCTGGATAGCTATGCAAGCCCAGCTTGGCCGCAGTCCCGAATTCTAGTTTTATTCATTATAGGATAAATAAAGAGGGGATTTATTTATATGATTTGATGCTTGTTGTCAGGTCAATACACCCTGATCTGCAATGTTGTTTTGATGAGATCAGAATGGCTGTGTTATGGCAAACAGTGCAACATTTCCTGTGCGGCGTAAAAATCTGGGATAATGCGCAGCGCTATGTCTTCAAATCAAACACCTAAAAACTCCCCCAAAAAAGCAATGCCCGCTGCGACAGATGGTTTATCGGGATTGCGAGAGCTTCGACAACAATTGCGTGAGACCACCGCGAAGTCTGAAGTACCGGAAAATAAAACACTGAATGTCAGCGGTGCTGAGCAAGTTCGTCCGCCAAAAGTGCAGCATGAAGGGCAGCAAGTACCTCGCCAACAAGCAGCCAGGTCTCAATCAGCCAGACCGCAGTCCGGGCGCGCCAGTAGCACAGGAAACGGCGGGGAAAACGGTCGGGTAACGGGTAGGGCAAACAGTAACGGAAATAGTAGCGGCAATAGTAACGGCAATAAGCGGCAACAAGCAGCTGCGCCAGCCAGGGAAGAACCAGCTTTACCTTTTCGCAATGTCTTGCCACCCATCAGTTTTCCTGAAGAGTTGCCGGTATCCGGCAAGCGGGCAGAAATTGCCGAGGCTTTGCAAAAACATCAGGTCATTATTGTCTGCGGTGAAACTGGCTCTGGCAAGACCACGCAATTGCCCAAAATCTGCCTGGAGTTGGGGCGCGGGCAAAAAGGCTTGATAGGCCACACCCAGCCGCGCCGGATTGCTGCCTCTTCTACTGCCAAGCGTATTGCACAAGAATTGAATTCACCGCTGGGTGAACATGTCGGCTTTAAAGTCCGGTTTACCGATACCCTGAGCAAGGGCGCATCAGTCAAGCTGATGACTGACGGTATTTTGCTGGCAGAAACCCAGACCGATCCGCTGTTAAAACAATATGACACCATCATCATTGATGAGGCGCATGAACGCAGCCTGAATATTGATTTCCTGCTCGGTTACCTGAAGCAATTGCTGCCCAAACGTCGTGACCTGAAGATCATCATCACTTCAGCCACGATAGATGCACAGCGCTTTGCCAATCATTTTGCTGATACCAGCGGGGCTGAAAAGGGTACCGAGCCCAAGCCTGCACCTGTGATTGAAGTGTCAGGCCGTTTGTACCCGGTAGAAGTGCGCTATCGCCCGATACAAGACACGGAAAAAGATAAAGAACGTGATTTGATGACGGCGATTACCGATGCCGTGGATGAATTGTGCCGCGTAGGTTCTGGTGACGTATTGGTATTTTTGCCCGGCGAGCGTGAAATTCGTGATGCTGCCGAAGCCTTGCGCAAGCATCATCCGCCGCATGTGGAAATTTTGCCCCTGTTCGCCCGCCTGTCTGCGCAAGAGCAGGAGAGGGTGTTCAAGACTTCAAATGCGCGCCGCATCGTATTAGCCACGAATGTGGCGGAAACCTCGCTGACGGTACCTGGCATACGCTACGTCGTTGATGCCGGTCTGGCCCGCGTGAAGCGTTATAGTTACCGAAATAAAGTCGAGCAATTGCAGATAGAGGCGGTTGCCCAGTCCGCTGCCAATCAGCGCGCTGGCCGTTGCGGTCGTGTTGCGGCTGGTGTTTGCATACGCCTGTTCGATGAGCAGGATTATCTGCAACGGCCCAAATTTACCGAACCCGAGATTTTGCGTTCGTCGTTGGCTGCCGTTATCTTGCGCATGAAATCCCTGCGCCTGACTGATGTCGAGACTTTTCCTTTCATCGAGCCACCACCAGGCCGGGCGATTGCTGACGGTTATCAGCTCTTGCAAGAACTGGGGGCGATGGATGATGTCAATCAGTTGACGCCGGTTGGCAGGCAACTCGCCAAACTGCCGCTGGACCCCCGTGTGGGCCGCATGATTCTGGCTGCGCGTGATAACCAGGCCTTGCAGGAAGTACTGATCATCGCTGCTGCCTTGTCGGTGCAAGATCCACGTGACCGCCCCATGGAAGCCCAGGCTGCAGCGGACATGGCGCACAAGAAATTTGCCGATGAAAAATCCGAATTCCAGTCTTACCTGAAAATCTGGAAATGGTTTGAAGATGCCATCGAGCACAAGAAAACCAATCGCCAGTTGCAAGACAATTGCCGTGCCAATTTCCTGAGCCAGATGCGCTTGCGTGAATGGCGTGAAGTGCATTCGCAATTGCTGACTATCGTTAAAGAACAGGGCTGGCGTTTGAATGAGGCCCCGGCGACGTATGAGCAATTGCACTTGTCCCTGTTGACGGGTTTGCTGGGTAATATTGGTTACAAGTCAGACGAAGAAGCACATTACCTCGGTGCGCGCGGCATCAAGTTTTACATCTGGCCGGGCTCTACTCTTGCCAAAAAAGCCGGGCGCTGGATCATGGCGGCTGAGCTGGTGGATACCACACGTCTGTACGGGCGCTGCATAGCCCAGATCAATCCGGAATGGCTGGAGAAAATTGGCGAGCATCTGCTCAAGAAATCTTATGGCGAACCGCGCTGGGAAAAACGCGCCGGCCAGGTATCTGCCTTTGAACGTGCCACCCTGTACGGTCTGGTGGTGTATAGCCAGCGCCGTACTCAATATGGCTTGACCCATCCGGCAGAAGCGCGTGAGATGTTCATACGCGACGCGCTGGTCGAAGGCGAGTTGGATACCCGCGCCCCTTTCTTTGCGTATAACCAAAAGCTGGTGCGCGAGATAGAAAATCTTGAACACAAATCACGCCGTCTGGATGTGCTGGTGGATGAAGAACTGATTGTGGCATTTTATGATCAGCTCTTGCCAGCTGACGTGTGGAATGCCGTGCTGTTTGAACAATGGCATAAGGACGCGACCAAGGCCAATCCCAAGCTCTTGTACCTGAACAAGGACGAGCTGATGCGCCATGAGGCGGCAGGTGTGACCACGGACCTGTTCCCCAAAACCATGCAGGTGTCGGGTGTGGCTTTGCAGCTTAGTTATCACTTTGAGCCAGGTAGCCCACGCGATGGCGTGACGCTGACCGTGCCTTTGTTTTCGCTGAACCAGGTGTCGGCAGACCGCTGTGAATGGCTGGTGCCCGGCATGCTGAAAGAAAAAGTGCATTTGCTGATCAAGTCTTTGCCACAAAAAATACGTCGCCATTGCGTACCCATTCCCGAATATGCAGCAGGTTTTTGTGAGCGCAATGATTTTGGCAAAGGCAATTTCCTCGATGCAGTGATGGCGGATATACGCGAACAAAAGGGCTTGCTGTGCAAGAGTACGGATTTTAAATTTGAGACTGTACCCGTACATCTGACGATGAACTTCAAAGTCATCGATGAGCATGGCCGTCAACTGGAAATGGGCCGCAACCTGGCCAGCCTGCGGGCAGAATTTGGTGGGCAGGCACGCGAGAGCTTCCAGCGTATTGCCAGCGCCGAGAAGTTGGCCTTGCTGGATGCAAATCCAGTTGCGACCAAACCGGCTGCTGTGCCTGAAGACAAGTCAGTCCATGCTGCCGCAAAACCTGCAATTGCCAGCATCCAGTCTCATGCTGCAGTACCAGCATTCAAGCAGGAAAACCTGGTGGCCTGGACCTTTGACAGCCTGCCCGAACTGCTGGAAGTCCAGCAGGGCAAACAAACCCTGATCGGTTACCCGGCGCTGGTGGATAAGCTCACGCATTGTCATATTGAAGTGTTTGACGACCCGGATGAAGCCGCGCGTGTACATCGCATCGGTTTGCGACGCCTGTTTGCCTTGCAATTGAAAGAACAGATCAAGTTCCTGGAAAAAAATATTCCTGGCTTGCAGCAAATGGGCATGCAGTTCATGGCCCTGGGTTCGCAGGAAGAATTGCGTGACCAGATTATCCAGGTCGCCATAGAAAGTGCTTTCCTGCAAAGCCCTTTACCTGCCAATTCAGGTGAATTCAATAAGCGTCGTGATGAAGGTAAGGCAAGGCTGAATTTACTGGCCAACGAAATTGCCCGTACAGCAGCGCAGATACTGGCCGAATACCATGGCTTGCCAAAGAAACTGCAAGGTATCAAGGCACATGCACAAGCTGCTGCCGACATGCAGTCGCAATTACAGATGCTGGTGACCAAGCATTTTATCGCTGAAAATGATTTTACCCAGTTGTCGCATTTCCCCCGGTATCTGAAGGCGATCACGGTACGCATGGACAAGCTGCGTGCCGACCCTGCGCGTGACCAAAAACTGCTGGCTGAATGGAATAGCGTGGCGCAAGCCTGGCAGCGCCATCCGCGCAAGACCGGTGTGGATGCTGACCCCAAATTGCTGGAGTTCCGCTGGTTGCTGGAAGAGCTCAGGGTATCGCTGTTTGCACAGGAATTGCGTACCCCCATGCCGGTGTCGGTCAAGCGTCTGCAAAAAGTGTGGGAGAGCCTGCAGCGATGATCCACGCTGCCATGGCCGCAGGCAAACCTTGTTTGCTTGCGGTATGCTGAGGGTCGATCAGTGATCACTGATCGCTGACACAGGCAGTTTTTGATTGTCTTTCAAATTGCCGCATTTACTGCATATTCATGAATCATAAACTGACGCCCTCTACTGTATTGCTGCTCGTCACACCGCCCTTGCTGTGGTCGGGCAATGCCATTGTAGGACGCATGATTCATGAAATGCTGCCGCCGATTACACTCAACTTCATACGCTGGGTGCTGGCTTTTTTAATCCTGTTACCCATGGCTTTCCGCATCTATCGTCGTGGTAGCACTTTGTGGCGTAACTGGCGACGTTATGCAGTATTGGGTTTGCTGGGGGTGGGTTTGTACAATGCCTTGCAATACCTGGCCTTGCAGAGTTCTTCACCCATCAATGTGACACTGGTCGCCGCCAGTATGCCGGTATGGATGCTGATAGTCGGCAGTCTGTTTTTCCAGGCCAGGGTCACGCGCTGGCAACTGGCGGGTGCCGCCATGTCCATCGCCGGTGTACTGCTGGTATTAAGCCGGGGTGAACTGGCGCAGTTGCTGGTTTTGCGGCTGGTGCCTGGCGATCTGTTCATGATCATTGCCACCATTACCTGGTCGCTGTACAGCTGGCTGCTGACGCGTGGTGATGATGGTGAATTGCGTAATCACTGGGCCGATTTTTTGCTGGCACAGGTCAGTTTTGGCGTACTGTGGTCGGCGGCTTTTTCTGCTGCCGAGTGGACACTGATGCAGCCCGCCATACACTGGAATCCCATGCTGTTTGCTGCACTGGCTTTTGTGGCGATTGGTCCAGCTGTGATTGCCTTTCGCTGCTGGGGCTTGGGTGTGCAGCGGGTGGGGCCGAATGTTGCCGCCTTCTTCAATAACCTGACGCCCTTGTTTGCTGCCGTGATGTCTGCCGCTTTTTTGGGTGAGTCACCCCATCTGTTTCATGCCGTGGCTTTTCTGTGCATCGTCGGTGGCATAGTCCTGTCTTCGCGGCGCGGCTGAATATCGTGATGACCGTGACAGCCGCGATGTCAGAGTGGATCTGCTACACCTATAGGTGCGGGAGTGATGTTGACAATCAGTGAAAATAATTCTTCATATTTATAGCGTGCGCCGGCATCATCCAGATGGGCACGGTTTTCCAGGAAGGCAGCATCGATTTCTTTCCAGTCGTGCTCATTCAGTACCTGCCTGGCAACGGGAATGATTTTTTCTTCTTCGGCGCGCATATGGGCGAAATAAAACTGCGCATATTGTTCGACCAGGTCACGGAAGTGCGCAAAGGCCGGCTTGCCGCCAAATTCATAGTCGAGCAGGGCATGGAATAAGCGGTGTACCAGCAATTCGCCCTTCGCATGCTGTTCACTGAGGGCATCCAGTTCGTTATCCAGTTGATGGGTTCTTTCCTTGATCTTGGCAAACAGGTACTGTTCTTCCTTGGGGTGATGCACTTTTTCCGGATATTCCATGATGTAGTACAGCATGGCGCGGAACACCTTCAGATCAGGCGCAGTTCCACCACCTTCTATCTTTCTTACAAAGTAACGCATACCCTGTATGACTGACGACAGGTGTTCGTGCTCGTCCTGGATGATGCTGAGTGAAGCGGGGTAAATGGTCCTGACCGACATGGCGAGTCTCCTTGCGATTCTTTTTACTACTGTACTTCCTGGGCAACATGCTGCTGTTGACGAGGATCAAATAGTATTGAAGTATGGGCACGGTGGGCCAGGCATGAAAAAACCTCGCTACAGCATGCTGTAACGAGGTTTTTGGCCAGGGCGTGTTGACCTGTCTTTTAGGCGAGCCCTGGATCTGCCATTGTTTATTTGCCTGTCAGTTCTTTCAGCAATTCCTTGGCATTATAGATTTTGTCCATGGCTTCCAGTATGCCTTCGCTGTGTACGGCAACGGTACGGTTGCTGCGGCCATCGTAACCGAAGGCACCGCCCAGGGAATGGATATTGCCATCGAAGACAAGGCCGATGATTTCACCATGACGGTTGATCAGGGGGCTGCCTGAATTGCCACCGATGATGTCATTCGTGGTCACAAAGTTATAGGATTGCTGCAAGTTCAGCTTGCCCTTTGCGGCATGCCAGGAGGCGGGCAGGGCGAATGGATAAGCACCCGTGTCGCGTTCGAATGCACCCGCAAAATTGGTGAAGGGGCGGATTTGGTGTTCACCCTGATCCCAGCCTTTGACTTCGCCATAAGACAGGCGTAAGGTGCCTGTGGCATCTGGGTAGACACTGGTGCCGGATAGTGCAAAACGCGCCTGGGCGATTAATTCGGAATTTTTTTGTACGATGGCTTGCACTTCCTGTTCCATGCGCTTGCGATAAGTGCGTGATTCTGCCTCAACAGCCAGTGCCAGTTTGATGAAAGGGTCATCTGACAGGGCTATCGCTTCCTTGCCGCCATTCCACAAGCTTTTGCGGTATTCAAGGTCGGCCATCCGGGTGTGGTCGACCAGTTTGTCCGTCAATTGTTCTGGCGATAATTTACCCAGCACCTGTTTGACGAATGCATGATCCACACCCAGGTCTTCACGCATTTTGGTCAGGGAATGCGTGAGTTTGAGTTTTTCAAATTCGGGATAGATGGGTGCCCCGGAAAACAGGTTTTTCTGCATGGCAGGCAGGCGGGTATCGATGAATTCCGGCAGGCGTTCGGCATCTGGCTTGTTTCTTTCATCGGCAGCGCGTACCAGCATACGTGCCAGATTGAAATAATTGCTGTTGAAGGCTTCTGCACCTTCAGTCATGTTGGTGACCCTGAAGAGCTGGCGATAGCTGTCCTGTGCCTTGGCGATGGCATCCCAGGCACCGCTGATTTTTTCTTTCAGTTCCGGACTGGAATCGACAAACCGACGCAGCGCAGTTTCTTCTGCCTGCTGGCCTGCCATGAATTCCGGATCAAGCAAGGTTTTCAACCTGCCTATGCCAGCCTTGTAACGGTTCTCTATGCCAAACAGTGCCTGGTCGGCTGTACGTGCAGCTTCCGGGCTGGTTTTGCGGTATTGGGTGATGACGCCTCGCAATTCAGCCGTATGTTGCAGGGTGTCGACCAGGCCGATATCGCGCAGGCTGATCAGTTGTGCCATCGTCAGTTGACGCTGGGTAGAACCGGGGTGACCGGTGACAAAGCTCATCTCACCTTCTTGCGGGCCATATTTGCTGAACGGAAAATGGTGTTTGATTTCTGCCGGTTTGCCATTTTCATACACGCGCAGCATGGTGATATCCAGGTCATAACGCGGGAAATTGAAATTGTCCGGGTCGCCGCCAAAGAAGGCGATGGCTTTTTCAGGTGCCCATACCAGACGGGTATCGGCATAGCGATGGTATTTGTACAGATGGTAACGGCCACCATGGTAAAGATCGACCACGTCACAACGGGTTTTTTCCTTGTCGTCACCCACACAGGCAGCGCTCAGTTTGGCATCGATGGCGTTTTGTGCCTGTTTGAAGGCCGCACCTTCAAGGCCGGCAGTCGCCTTGCGGACATCCTCAGTGACATCGGTGATTTCTTCCAGCCGGTTCAGTTCCATGGCGGGACAAACCTGTTCTTCGTCGTGTTTTCTTGCCAGGAAACCGTTGCTGACGTAGTTTTTCCTGGCGCTTGATAATTGTTCTATGCAGTTGGATGCGCAGTGGTGATTGGTCATCACCAGACCATCTTTGGAGACGAAAGAGCCAGAGCAGCCGGGTAGCTTGACCGAGCTCAGCATGATATTTTTTATCCATTCCGGCCCTGGTTTGAAACCATATTCAGCCTGCAGCTTGTGCATGGGCAGATTGTCCAGCGTCCACATTCCCTCTGCTGCCAAAGCCAGGCCAGGTAAGGACAAGGCAATCAACAGGAATTTCTTTTGCATGATGTATTCCATTTTTACTGAGACATGATGCTACTCCCTGGCAGGGAGCAGCCATGGTTGATGGCAGCATCCACCATGATGATGGATGTGCTGAAGAATGAAGAGCGTTTAATGTTTCGCTTTGATGGCTTCGATCTGATCCATGATTTTATTCATGCGCGCAAATACGGCCTGGTAAGGGGCAGGGGAAGCCAGGTCGACACCAGCTTTCTTGACCAGTTCATACGGATAGGCAGAACCGCCTGCTTTCAGGATATTCAGGTAGTTGTCACGGGCACCGGCACGGCCTTTCAGGATTTCATCTGCAAACATGGAACCGGCAGCAATCGACGTTGCATACTGGAACACATAGAAGCGATTGTAGAAATGCGGGATATACGCCCATTCAATGGCATAGGTATCGTCAATTTTCATCACGCCTTCTTTGTCGCCGTGATAGTTTTTCAGGATATCACCGTAGATTTTGCTCAGTGCTTCGCCAGTCAGCGATTCACCTTTGTCTACCTTGGCATGCACTTCACGTTCAAAGTCGGCAAACATGGCTTGCCGGAAGAAAGTGCCGCGCAGGTTTTCCAGTGCTGATCCCAGATACAGCAAACGTTCGTCATCGCTCTTGGCGATTTTCAGCATGTGGTCAAGCAAAAAGACTTCGTTCGTGGTGGACGCGATTTCTGCCGTGAAAGTAGGGTAGTCGGCGCTGATGAAGGGCTGGTGTTTGTTGGTCAGGTAGGAATGCATTGCATGTCCCCATTCATGGCCCAGTGTTGATACTGACTCATAATCATCATTGTAATTGAGCAGCAGGTAAGGGTGGACATCATAGGCTGCGCCATTCATGTAGGCACCAGAGCGCTTGCGTGGACGTGGATAGACATCCATCCAGCGTTCTGTGGTGGCCTTTGCCATGGCCCTGGCATAGTCGTCACCCAAAGGCTTGACAGATTCCAGCATCAGTTTGACGCCTTCAGCAATCGGGTATTTGAAGTCACCTGATACCAAGGGAGGGTAAATGTCGAAATAGCGCAGATCCTTCACGCCCAGCAGTGTTGCACGCAATTTGAAATAACGATGCAGGGTAGGCAGGTTGGCGCGGGTTTGTTCTACCAGCGTGTCATAGACTTCTCTTGGCAATTTGTTGTTGTCCAGCGCCTGTGTCAGCGAATCTGGATAATTGCGGATCTTGGCATAGACGGAATCGCGTTTTAACTGTTCATAAAAAGTGACGCCATAGCTGCGTTCAAATTCTTTCCATTTGCCCCAGAATGCATCGAATACCAGTTGACGGTCAGCACGATTGGGGGCTGCACGGTATTTGGTATAGGCGGCCTGGTCGATGCGCACCTCTTCGCCGGTTGACAGTTTGACCTTGGGCCAGGGCATTTCTGCATTGGATAAGGTGGTGTAGACAGCGCTGGCGGTATTGGTTGCCATGCCAAAGGTGGCGATGATCTCTTCACCTTTTTTATCCAGGGTATGCTTGCCTGAACGCAAGATGTCATCCAGTTGGTGGGCATAGATACGCAAGCCCTTGTCCCTGGCCAGGAAAGCCTGGATCTTTTTATCCCCCAGGACCAGAATTTCCGGCCGGATAAAGGCGCTGGCTTCTTCGACCTTGCTGCCCAGGATGTCCGAGCGCTGCCCCAGGTCCATGCCGGCATTGTTGCCGGTATCCTGGTCGCGGTATTGAATCGCATAACTGGACAGACGGGCAAGGCGTTTCAGCATATCTGAATTCAAATCCATGCAAGTCTTGAAACGTGCCACGCTATCACCCAGATGCCCGCTGCAAGTCTGCAATTGTTTTAATTGCACTTCCAGGTTCACGGCATCCTTGTCCCAGTCGGCCTTGGTCTGGTACATATCATTCAAATTCCAGCGATCAGCTTCAGTTTCATTTGGGTGGGCAGCAAAAGCGAAGGCAGGTAAGCTCAGGGCAACCGCGAACAGGTTGCGGACAAGATGTTTATGCATGGCGTAGCGTCCAGTTTTGATTGAGGAATGGATAACAAAATGCGGAAGAGCTTATGGATTTATTGTATCTATGCTTAAGGCTGCTCTTTCATGGCCTAAACAAATGATTCTTAGCATTGGGCAGTATTCTGGTCTGAAAGTTCTTCTTTGAGAAGACAAATTGAAAATAAATTTCCTGAAGAAATGGCCGGTAAGTGGCTGATAAATGATAATGATTGATGGTTGTCAATGCAAATAATAGCTATTCTCATTTATAATGCCAATGTTCCCGTTTCGCCAGCCACGTAGCCTTGTCTATCAGCCAGCCAGGATTGTTTAACTGATATTCAAGGATCTTCATGATAGCCCGCCTCACACCTATCGCTGCATTGTTAAGCAGCGTGGTTTTACCAGTCTTTGCCCAAAACACGGTTACCGAATCCGCTTTGCCAGAAGTGAAGGTTACCAGCACTGCAGAAAAAACCTACAACATCAAAAGTACCAGTAGCGCGACCAAGACCGATACCTTGTTGCGTGATACCCCGCAGGCCGTCACGGTCGTCAGCAAGGATTTGATTCGTGATCAGAGCATGCAAAGCCTGAGTGATGTGATCCGTTATGTGCCCGGTATCGTTGCGGCGCAAGGGGAGGGGAATCGTGATACGGCGGTGTTTCGCGGCAATAGCTCTACCGGTGATTTTTATGTAGATGGCATACGTGATGATGTCCAGTATTACCGTGATTTTTACAACATCGACAGTGTGGAAGCGCTAAAAGGCTCCAATGCCATGATTTTTGGCCGTGGCGGTTCTGGCGGTGTGATCAATCGCGTCACCAAGCAGGCTGAATGGCGTCCTGTGCGTGAAGCCAGTTTGACGCTGGGTTCGTGGAGCCAGCGTCGTGTGACCGTGGACCTGGGACAGGCGCTGACAGATACGGTGGCCATGCGCGTGAATGCGGTGGTAGAAGATTCAGGCAGCTATCGTCAGGGTTTTACGCTCAAGCGTTCTGGCGTCAACCAGACTTTGTCCTGGCGTGCGGGCAGCGACACCATGGTTGCCGTTGCCTATGAACATTTTAAAGACGAAAGAACAGCCGATCGCGGTATCCCATCTTTCCAGGGATTGCCTTTAAATACCGATCCATCTACCTTCTTTGGCAATACGGACATCAATACCACCTGGGCCAAGGTGGACGCCTTGTCTGCTTCCATAGACCATGATTTTGGCCAGGGATGGAGTGTGCGCAATCGCACCCGCTATGCCGAGTATGACAAGTTTTACCAGAACATCGTACCTGGCGCGGTCAACACAGCAGGAACCTCTGTGGCCTTGTCCGGTTATAACAATGCAACCCAGCGCAAAAATTTCTTCAACCAAACTGATTTGATATTCAATCTGGATACAGGCAGCATACGTCACAAGCTGGTTGGTGGGCTTGAGTTTGGTAAGCAGGATACAGATAATTTCCGCAATACAGCTTACTTCCTGTCTATCAGTCCGACGACAACATCGATCAACGTAGCATTGACAAATCCAGTAGCCAATACGCCAGTGACTTTCAAACAGGCAGCCAGCGATGCAAATAACACTGGCACGGTGACAACCAAATCGATCTATCTGCAAGACCAGATAGAATTTTCACCGCAATGGCAATTGCTTGCAGGTATACGCCGTGACAGTTTTGACGTGGATTTTACCGACAGGCGTACTGCTGGAAATTTGAAAACCACGGATACACCAGTATCACCACGGGTAGGGCTGGTATTTAAGCCGATGAAGGAAGTATCTGTCTATGCCAGCTATAGCCTGGCTTTTGTGCCACGCGCAGGTGATCAGTTGTCATCACTGACCGTAAGCAACAAGTCGTTCGACCCAGAGAAATTCAAGAATCTGGAAGTGGGAGTGAAATGGGACATAGGTTCAGATTTGTCTGCCAGTGCCGCAATATATCAATTGGATCGCAGCAACGTAGCGATTACTGATCCGGCAGATGCCAGCAAACTGATCCTGGTTGATGGTCAGCGCAGCAAGGGTCTGGAACTGGGCTTCAATGGCCGCATTAATGCAGACTGGAGCATCATGGGCGGCTATGCCTATCAGGATGCGAAACTGACCAAAACGCAGTCAAGTACAGTATTGGCGGGGGCCACATTGGCACAGGTACCGACACATAGCGCTTCCTTGTGGAACCGCTATAATTTTGATCCTGTCTGGGGTGCGGGTCTGGGCATCGTTTACCGCAGTGAGGTTTTTTCTGCGACAGACAATACCGTTACCGTACCCGGCTTTAGCCGCGTCGATGCGGCCCTGTATTACAACTTGAGTAAATCCATCAATGTGCAGGCCAACATAGAAAATCTGCTGGATAAAAAATACTATGCCTTCGCCAACAGCAACAATAATATTACGCCAGGTTCACCACGTGCATTGCGTGTCAGCCTGAATGCGAAATTCTGATCGGGTGAGTTATTGCCTTTCTGTCGTAAAGTAAAAAAGGCGAACTTTGTTCGCCTTTTTTTGCCTGATGTGGTCAGCCTTTATTTCGAAACCAGGTCAATCTTGACCATGTTGTCGCTGGGCTTTCTGTCTATGTACTTATTGTCAGGGTCTATACCCGCCTTGACTGGTATGCCTTTGACGATCAATTTAAAATCCATGCTTTTTTGATTGATCAGTTTGCGTTCACGCAGCAAGGGTTTGCCATCCTTGTCGTCGACGCCTATGTCCATCCAGTCTTGCAGAGGGACTTCTTTTTCAAGCCCCAACTCATCGGCTTTCAATTTATTACTGGTGACATGCAAGGCCACTTCGTATAGTCCATCTGGCAGGGGCTTGGCAGTGGCAGTCATGGCACGGTTTTCAAACAGGATGATGGACTCAAACAAATCGGTGATGAGACTCTGTTTGTCAGCCGGTGCAATTTTGCGCAAGGCATCCACCAGTGCTGCACTGCTGGGGTAAGGTGCACCCTTGTTGGCATACTGCGCAATGACTGCACGCAATGCCTGGTTGACCTTGTCTTCACCGATCTGGTCTTGCAACAGATACATGGCCAGGCTGCCTTTGGCATAGTGGATGTAATTCTGATTTTCATTGAATGCCAGTGGCAATTCTTTCTTCCTTTCCTGGCTGCGTCCTTGCAGATAACGATCCAGTTCAAATTTCAGGAAGCGGCGCATGGCAGCATCACCATAGGTATGCTTCATCACCATGAGTGCAGAGTATTGCGCCAGGGTTTCCACCAGCACGGTACCCCCTTTGCTATTGCCGGAAATGACCTGATGTGCCCACCATTGATGGGCCACTTCGTGGGCAGTCACATAGAAAGGGTAATCCACGTCCAACGGATTTTTATCATCCACATGGGCGATGAAGCCTATGCTTTCCGAATACGGAATGGTGTTCGGGAAGGCCTGCGCAAACGTGGCATAGCGCGGGAACTCGACTATCCTGACCAGCTTGTGCTGGTAAGGGCCAAAATTGGCCGTATAGTAATCGAGCGAATTCTGCACGCTCTTTATCATGCGATCAAGATTGTAGGCATGCCCTTTGTGATAGTCGATTTCGATGGGGATGTCTTTCCATTGCGCCCGTTTGACTTCATAGCGACCAGACAGGAAGGCGTAAAAATTCAGGATGGCCTGTTCTGGTGCATAGTGATAATAGCGTCGTCCATTTTCTTGCCATTCCCGTTTCAGGCTGCCCGGTGCAATTGCCATCTGGTCGGCACTGGTGGACACCACAACATCAAAATTGATCCAGTCGGCGTCATTGGCGATATAGCTATTGCTTAATGCTTTTGGGTCATCCCTTTCTGCCATCCTTTCTTTTTCTGGCAGGCCATGCTTGCGCCTGGCTTTGTCGTCGCTGAGTTCCAGGCCGGGCTGGTAACCTATATGTGGCATCAGGGTGCTGTTGAAAAAGCTGCCGTTGTACATGACGGTACGGCCAGAACTCATGCCCAGGAAGTTCTTGGGCGCGAATTCAAGTTCGAAATGCAGTTTCAGCTTTTCTCCCGGTTGCAAGGCCTGGCGCAACTGATAGCTGTAAAAGCCCATCTTTTTATCTTGTATGCGCGGCGCATGCGCGGCATCCAGCTTCATCTGGATGATGTGTGCATCGTCCGACTCCATGATGAAAATTTCCTGGATGGCAGTATTGCTGCGATTGATCAACTGATAGTCACCCTTGATTTGCGCCGTGCGGGTTTCGGGATAGATATCGACGTTCAATCTGACATCGGTGATGCGTGGCTGTGGTTGTGTGGCATATTGCTTGTAGTTCTTTTCATAGCTGGCATTTTCAGCCTGTTTTTCATACTGGTTTTTGTAAGGCGTGAGGATGTTGCTAAAGTAAAAGATCACTGCGCCAGCGAACATGAACAGCACAGTGCCGCCCAGCATCAGGCTGGTATTGCCGGTATTGACGGATAAGCTGGCCATACGCAGACGATGACTGAAGGCAGTGGTCGTACCACGTACCCACATCAGCAGGGACCATGCAATCAGGATCAGGCCGGCACTGCTCCAGTACAACAGGTACCAGCGTGACAGCGCTAATGAATGGCCATAGCCATTCATGTCCGAATACACGGTGGACGGGATCGTCGCATAGCGCAACATGGGATGCTCTATACCCAGTGCAGGCAGGGCGATAAGAGCAATGTAGTACACGATCATCAAAAAGTAAGCCAGGTACTTGTGGTTGATGATGGCTTGCAGTGACATTGCCAGCACTGCAATCAGCGCATATTCTGGCCATTGCACCAGAAAAAGTTGATGCAGATACAGGCCAATTTCATAATTGGTATAGCCTTTGATGGCTTGGATCAGCATCCCACACAGCATCAATACAAGCAGCATGATGCCCTGCATGAGGACCAGCGCAAGCAGTTTGGCGGTAAATGGCAGCCAGCCAGGTACTGGCAATGCATCCAGCAATTGGGCGATGCGTGCATCTCTTTCACGCCAGACCAGTTCACCTGCGTAAAAGGTGGTGATGGTGAGCATGAACAAACCGAAAGTACCACCCAGAAATTCCAGTACCGCATACGTCACCGGATAAGTCGAGGTACCAAACATCTTGGTCACCGAACTGGATACGGCAAACATGAATAAAACACCGGACAGCAGCACGACGATGAAATACACATTTTTCACCGATTCGCGTAAATTCAACCAGCTTTCTGCCAGCAGCAGCTTCCAGGTCCTTGAGGACGAAAAGACCGGTATGACTTTTGGTATACCGACAATCGCTGGATTAGTTGTCTGCGTTGTCTGCACTGCCTGGCTATTTGCCTTCTCTTTTTTTTGTTTTCCTGCAGTAGAAATGGCCTTGAAGTCAAAACGCCAGTAGCAGAAAGCCATACAGATCAAGCCTACGCTTCCCCATATCAGACGATTGATAAGAAACAGGCCTTCAAGACTGACCTGGCGGCTGTTTTTGTCGGCGATGCTCCAGTATTCCGTCAGTTTGCCGACAGCGGCAGCGCCGAAAGGATCGAGCAGGGCAGCCAGGGTTTTGTTGTCGATATCGCGCATGAAAGAACGCGAAATCATATAACCGATGATCAGCACCACGCTGGATACATAGACCGGCATCATGCGTTTGCCGAGTGTGGCGAGGGTAAAGAAAATCGCCCCGAAGATCATGAAATTGGGTAAGACCGAATAGGCATAGGGCAGGAAATACGCCGCCGGATGCATGGCCCCCAGTCGCACCGCTTCTATGCCTGGCAAATAACATCCCAGCCAGGCACCCAGGCCCAGGCCAGAGAAGATGATCAACAGGCTCAGCAAAGCCCCCAGAAAACGCCCGCTCAGGTACTGGAACTTGGAAATTGGCGCACTGTAAAAGAAATGCCAGGTATGGTGTTCTACATCCTTATGTGTTGCCTGACCCATGATGGCGGCTACCGTGCTCGTGCCAAAGTAGCCAAGAAGGGTAATGCTCTGGAAAATCGGGATCGGTGCATTGATAAACACTTTGCCACCAAAATCGACCGAGGCTGAAGCGAAGACACCACCAGCGGCTGCCATCCACCAAATCGCCAGGATGAAGAAGATCAGGAAATACACATAGCTGGACAGGCTGCGATATTTTTGACGCAGTTCAAACAAGAGTATCGTGAACATGGATGCTCCTCAGACTGCCGGCGCAGTTGTCAAATCTGCGGATGGCATGCTGGCTGCTGGCTGGGCAGAGAACAGCCCTGCCATCGCCGCAAAATACACATCTTCCAGATCGGCAGAAACCGGGGCATAGCCAGGGTCTGGCTGTGAATCGGCATACACATGTATCAGCGTGCGGCCCGACGTCAGGCGGCTGGAAATGACCTGGTATTGCTGCTTGTAGTTTGCCAGTTCAGCTTTTTCTATAAACCGTTTCCAGATTTTTCCCTGTATCTGTTCTATCAATGGCAGGGGTTGTCCGGTTAGTACGACAGTACCCTGGTTGATGACTGCCATGTGATTGCATAAATCGGATACATCTTCAACGATGTGAGTGGACAGGATGACGATTTTTTCGCTGCCGATATCGGACAGCAGATTGTGAAAGCGCACGCGCTCTTCCGGGTCCAGCCCGGCTGTGGGTTCATCGACGATGATCAGCCTGGGGTCGCCCAGCAATGCCTGTGCAATGCCAAAGCGCTGGCGCATGCCGCCCGAATAAGTACCCAGATGCTTGTTCCTGTCCTTGTACAGATTGGTCTGGTGCAGCAGGGCTTCCACCACTTCCTTGCGCTGCTTGCGATTGTCCAGGCCCTTGAGCAAGGCAAAATGATCGAGCAAGTCATAAGCGCTGACCTTGGGGTAAAGGCCAAAATCCTGCGGCAAATAACCGAGCACCCGCCGGATCTGGTCTTTGTTTTCACGAATATCGAGCTTGTCCAGCGTGGCAGTGCCGGAATCAGCATCCTGCAAGGTCGCCAGGGTACGCATCAGCGTGGATTTGCCAGCACCATTTGGCCCTAGCAAGCCAAACATGCCGGCAGGTATGGTCAAGTTGATATCGTTCAGGGCTTGTACGCCATTGGCGTATTTTTTTGACAGGTGCTGTATGCAAAGTTCCATAGCCTTATCTTTCTTCTGTAGGTTCTTGTGTATAGTTTCTTGTGAAGTGCCAGGCCCCTGACAGATGTGCGGGGTCGATATCATGTTATTAAGTATAAACAGGCTTGTGCAGGCATGTGACGAAATAGCGCGTGGGAGGAATGAAATACGGAAATATCAGTTTGAAACAGGAACTGTCCGTCTGACCTGAAGCCAGTTTCTACTGAATTGCTGCAAGTTTGCTGTCGTTCAGTTATAATGTGCGCTGGCGGGCCCCTGCGCATTGCGGCATGGCCAATCTGGTCAGGTCGGGAACGAAGCAGCCACAGTCATTTCCCGCAAGTGCCGCAGACCAGGCTCGCCAACTCTGATTTATTCCCTCTTTCTGCCAAGGCAGTTCGGTCTTCTTCTCCCTCACGCTTACACATCAGCTCTATGCAGCTTGTGTCTTGACACGTACTTTTCTTGCATTCAGATCATTTGAAACTTAAGACTCTGAACAAGCAGCTATTTACTGACTTTCCGCTCTTGCCTTTTGCGCCCAGGGAACACAAGTCAATCCCCCGACTGCTATCTTGTTCCTACGTATTCGTTGTTGCACCTCTACGGATGAAGTGTGTCCTGAAAATGCATGAAACCGGCCTGCTGTAGTGGCGCAAAAACACGCAAAGCATAATGGGACGCAGGTCCAAGAAATGGGGACATGGGGTCAAATCGACCGGGTTATTCCTGATATATCCTCGAATCGGCGCGTCTGCATTTAATTTGCCCATCACACTGGCAAGGAAGCCAGGGGATGGCAGGCAAACCATCAAGGATTGTGCAAGGTCCTTCCGGTGACACATCAACAGGGCGATCGCACAAAGGTACAGGGATGTTTCGGAACGTGGGATTACAAGTACGAAACCAGACCGGCATTTAACTCGAACAGAGGGAGCTTTACCATGTCGAACAAGCCAGAAAGTACTCCACAGGGAAATTTCTTTGACTGTACCATCAAAGCGGGTTACTACGATTTTATTGGTCCTGGCATTGCGCAACATACGTTTGCTATTGCCGAAAAAAATGGTAATACGTATGCGATGCCTTGCTTTGGTTCATTTGCGCTCAGGGAAGAAGAACGTGGCCACAGGGGCGTTGCATACCGTGCAGAATTATGGTCGCCCTGGATCATTGGTTCGCAACGTCAGGGGCAGGATCTTCCTGCCAACTTGTCGGTCGCACTGGGAATGGCGCAATTTAATCTTCTCCCGGGATATGACTGGAAGGTGGCGGATTGGGATACCTACTGGGCGGGCCTTTCCGCACCATTGCGCGGCTATAGTCCGCAATCCTGGGCTGGTATTATCTATGGCGTGCATGGTGTCTGTCATCAAGCCTGTAACCGGATTTTATGGGCTTCCCGACTTGGGGCTTTCAATTACACACCCGTCAACTGGCCACCAAGCTTCTCGGCCAGTTACTGGGCTTACGGATTTTATGGCGGTGCGACAGAGTACGCTGCCACCATTCTGGCAACTGCGCTGGTGATCAAGGCCTTGCTGGGTGAGTCGAATGAAGCGATGGATCGCCTGAAGCGCTCAGAGCAACTGGCGCGCGATGTCATGAATCATCAGACGCGCATTGGTCTCGCAGACCATTCGGAAGGCGCGATACGTCAGCACCAGGTGCAGGTCATCCTCGATAGATTACCGCAAGACTTGCAAATAGCATCTCCGTCAGCGGTTACCGAGATAATCAGGTTCGACAGGGCGTTCAGCAAAGAAAAACTGACCCTGGACAACGACATTATTTTGACTAACCATACAAATTACCACGATACCTATGCGGCGGAGCTAAATGGTAAGTTCTCCGAATTACTTCAAAAATTCAGACAAGTCATGCCCACTGAAACCTTCAATACCCTGTTCCCTGACGTCCCTGTAGGACGCAGCTTCACCCTTATTGAGCGCAAGCTGATGCACGAAGACTATCGTCGCTTACTTGATTGAAATAGGGGTAAAAGAGATGGATAATGTAATGGCATTGGAAGCAGGACCACGTATTTACGTCGATATCAGGGTTTTTTCAAAGAACTTATTTTCAGCGTTTGCGTATCGGTTGCAGGGCAATCCAGCCCGCGAGGGGGTTGCTTTTTTTGATGTGCCTGCGCAATTCAGGATTCCTCTGGAGATTGTTGCTGTCGACAATCATAATCCTCGCCTCGGTGTTTGCCTTGCGGCTCAGATTCAAGGACATAGCTGGTATCTGACAGAGCAGCACAGCCCTTATTCACGAGGCACTGGATCTGGTCCTGTATTTGAAATGTCTCAAGACAGGGGACAGGCCGTGCGTCTCCATCTGCATTTTAATCCTGAAGAAAACATCCTGGTCATGAAGAAGGCCAGCGGCGAAGCCTTCACCTTGGATACACGTGGATATGGTCTGTCTTTTCAGGCGTTTCAAGGGCAAAACAATCCGCCAATTTATCAGCATTTTTCGTGTAAGCTGACCAGGGAAGTATTCGCCATCCAGAATCCTGACTCTGGGCATGTATTTACTTGCATGGGTGCCACGCCGGGATCGCTGGTCACCGCAATTCCCGACGCGGGTAGCAAAAAACAGCGCTGGACGGCTGATTTTGAAAGGGGAATGCTGTTGCATAACGCGACAGGGTTTGCACTGGATGTTGAGCAAGGACAGCACCAGAGACTTTGCATCAACACCCCGAATCGCCATAGTGATACCCAGCGCTGGGTATTCCAGAGCGGTTTCCTGGCGCAGGTCCGCAACGACCTTGTATGTACGAGCCATGAAAGAGTCAAAAACCTGACTCTTGAACCTAGGGGCGGGAGGGTGAATCCTCTTCATCAGGAATGGCGTATCGAAACCATGTCTGATTTGGAGGGGTGACAGGTCGTATTGATGCTTTCTGTACTCAGTCGCGGGTAACCAGGCAGGTAATCCAGTCTGCATAGTCACCTTCTTCCTTGCGTATACTCCAGGGGGCAGCTGTTCGGCCAGAGTAGCAGTCATTTTGTTGAGCACGTACATCGCTTGGAGAGATACCGAAGGCACGCCGAAAGCTGCGGCTGAAATGTGCCTCATCCCTGAAGCCACAGGCAAAGGCAATTTCGTATATCCAGCGCGGCTTGCCGGATGTCTGCTTCAGCGTCGTATAAGCACGCTGCAGGCGGCGATTCTGGATATAGTTACAGATGCCGCCAAAGGGTTCAAACAAGCGATACAGTGTGGTTCGCGACAAGTGAAAGGCAAGCGCCAATGTGTCGGGGTTGAGCGATTGCTCATTCAGGTGTTCGTCGATGTGATGTTTGATCAGGTTGCGTAGGCTGGTGTCGATCTGAGCATGCGCAACATAGAGCGCGTCAGCGGTGGGCCGGAAACAGGCAGCTATCATACCGGTCACGGCATCGGCAACGGACATCGCCTGTGGTTGTCTGACCTCAGGCAAATGTTGGCGGAGCGAGGTGAAGTGATCAGCGAGCAGTTTACCCAATACTTTCTCGCGCTTTAACACGGCACCGTGCAATGCGCTGGCGTTGGGCAACACGGCTTCCATGGCACCGCGCGGCATCACCAGCGTATGCGTGCGTGAAGTGGTCGTGCGGGTGCTCAGCGACTGGCCCAGATCAAGGATGCAGATATCTCCTGCTCGCATGAAGATTTCGTGGTTGCCATTGGTTTCACCCGTATAGCCGCCGTCCAGGTATAACTGAATCAGAAAGTGATCGAGCCCATCCTGGGCAATTTTTTTGCGTGAGCGCTGGAAGGCTTGCGGTGAATAGCGGGTGTCACCAAATACCATGGCACCAAGGTGGTAGGCATTGACTGAAGCAAAGAAAGGCTGTGATTCGGCACCGGGAGGACGGCCAACGTCAAACATCACCGAGATGCTGTCTTGCCAGGCTGTCCAGCGGTCAACCGGGGCGGCCATTCCTGTGTCGAAAATGCCGCTGGGCAGGAACCTGCTCATGGCGTCAGATTCCTGAGGGATGGCTTGGGCTTGGGCTTGGTGGCTGGAGTGGGTTTGCAATGAAGCTCCTTGTCACTGTCTGGTGAGGTCTTTTATTGACTAATTCAAGGTTTCAACATTGCTAATAATGCATTATTGGTTTAATTTTTGCAATACGCTTTTGTGGCTATTCTGGAACGAATGGCGCGATGGCATCGACTCCCTGCGAGTGCCGCAGACCGGACTTGCCAATTCAGATTCTAATCTTTATTTGCTGCCCAAACAGGTCCACTTTTCCTCCTTCAGTTGCTATGTGGACCGGTATACATAGACAATTCATAGACAGTTTTTCTTGCCTGTAATCAGGCCGATGTCGGACGGTCACTGACTTCAGCCATGGGGCTGAGCACCAGCGCCAGCAAGACGATCACTAGCAGCAAGATGCCGCTGCTCATGAATAGTTGAGGGATGGTAACGCTGCGCATCAGCCAGCCGGTGAAGGCTGCCGATACCGGGCCTATGCCCATGAAGATAAACATGAACATGCTCATGGCGCGGCCTATCATCTGTGGCGGCACCTGCTTTTGTATCCAGGTAAATACTGCCACATGCAGGAAGCCACCCAGTGTACCCACGGCCAGCAAGATGCAGGCACCTTGCCAACTGGCATGAATGAGGCCCATGGGGATGAACAGCAAGCCGACGATGAAATCGATCAGCAGGATGGTGCGCCCCAGATTGCCGAAGCGCAGCCCCGGCCTGATGCCCGACAGTGCCATGCCCAGCAGCGTACCGGCACCGTGTGCACCGGCCAGCAAGCCCAGCGTGCTGGCGCTATTGCTGAGCTGGCTGGCCATGACGGGCAAGGCGATCTGTATCGGCCCCATGATGAAGAAGGCAATCGCCGCCCAGTAGATGAAGCAACTGCGCAACTGCTGTTCATTCCAGCAGTAACGCAAGCCGGTCAGGACGGATTGGAATAACTGCATGGTCCCGTTGCCTGCCTGTTGTGGATGCTGGCTGGCAGACGGCGATGCTTTCATGGTGACCTTGCCCAGTGTCCAGGCCGAGAATGCATAGGTAAAGCAGTCAAACAGGAAAGCTGCGGCCAGGCCATGCGCATCGCTGACCATGCTTTGATTGGCTGTACCAAACAAGGCAATCAGCAAGCCCGCCAATACCGGGCCGATAAACATGGTGAGCTGACGCAATCCCAGCATGACACCGTTTGCAGATTGTAACTGTGCTGCCGGCACCACTCTGGGTAACATGGATGTGCCAGATGGAATACTGAAAGCAGTGGAAATACCCAGACCCAGTGCCAGCCCATACACCATCCATAATTCCAGCCGCCCGATAAACAGGAGCAGGCTCAATATGCCAAGCAAAGCAGTATTGATGTATTTGGTCTGCAGCATGACGGTCTTGGGAGAATAACGGTCCACCAGTGCACCGCCTATCAGGATGAAGAGTGCGCGCGGGACGCTGATCAGGGCCAGCACGATGCCGAGTATCAGTGTGTCGTTGCTCATCTTCAGCACCAGCCAGGGCAGGGCGATGAGGGTGAACTGGTCACCCAGCATGGACATCGCACCACCGCCGATCAGCCAGCGAAAATTGCTGTCCCTGAAGATGGCTTTGCGTTCGTCTTGCTGTGTTGCAGCTTGTTTCGCTTCCATGATTATTTTTTTCGCGTAGTTGTATTTTTGGATTGATGATTGTTTTGGTCAAGGATAACCAGGCCTTCACGCGCATAGCGCAGCAAGGCCGTAGTGAGCCCGCCACCCATGCCCAGTTCCGGTTCTTTTTCATGGATGGCCCTGACTTTGATGATGGTCGGCAAATGATGGCCCCAGGCTTCCATGAATAGCACGCGCCATCGAACCAGAATGGCCTGGCTTTCAGGATGTTCTGGTGGCAATCCCTGTGCCATTTTTTGCCGCAAATCGGAAAACACCTGCGTCCAGGCATTGGCATTCTTGAAGAAGGAAACGCGGAAATATTGCAACTCTTCTTCGCTCAGGTATTTGCGATAAATTGCATATCGCACCTCGATCGATGACAGGGTGATGTAATCCATCATCTCGTCATCCACGCCGCTCAGTGATTGCAGCGAAGGTTCATTCCTGTGCATCTGGGAGAATTTGTTGAGCAAACGTGCATCAGGCATGAGCCTGCCCATGGTGGCTATCCATTGTCTGGACATGGCCATGGCGCGCGCATCGGAGGGTGGAACCTTGTTGTCCAGCAATGCACGGGCAGCTTCGATCAGGGGGCGCATGGTGACATCCAGCTTGCCGTGCTGCTCCTGTTCCAGCTCACGCATGTGGGTGATTTCATCGCTACTGAAATATTTGCCTATCAGGCTCATCATTTCCAGCGTCGATAACCAGTATTCGAGATTGGGCTCCTGTTTGGATTTCAATAATATGGCCAGCTCTTGCAAACGGTCGTGCAATTCCACGCTGTGGGCGATTTGCTGTTGCAGGCTGGATATCTGTTGTTCAATCACGCTTTGCAGGTCTGCATTTTCACCATTGATGACGTCGGCCACCTCTGCCAGCGACAAATCCAGGCGGCGCAGGGCCTGAATCCGGTGCAGTCTTTTGATATCGGCACTTTCGTACAGACGATACCCGGCTTCTGACCGCGCCGAAGGCTTCAGCAAGCCTATCTTGTCGTAATGATGCAGTGTGCGTATGGTCAGGCCGGTACGGCTGGCCAGTTCGCCGATTTTCAATTGCATGCTTGATCTCCTGTATGGTGAAGACTATAAAGCCTTACATTAGGTCAGGGTCAAGCGCTATCTGAAAAATAAAAAAACCTGACGACCAAGGCAGGCGTCAGGTTGATGTGAAGCACTGGATTTCAGTGCTGTATTGCTGTCAGTGCTTGATTTCGGCAGGCGCTTGCGTACCCTCCGCGACCGTAGGGGCGACAAACAACTGGGCGCAATCGACAGGGTCGAAGCCATAGTGTTTGCCACAGAAATCGCAATTGATGTCCAGTTTGCCCAGTTCCGTGATAGCGGTACGCACCTCGTCTTCTCCCAGCATTTTCAGCATATTGCCGACTTTTTCACGGGTGCAGTTGCACTGGAACTGTGGGTACAGTGGATCGAAAACACGCAGGGTTTCTTCCCAGAACAGGCGGTGCATGAGTGTGGCGATATCGGTACTCAGCAATTCTTCCTGCTTCAGGGTGTCACCCAGCATGACGGCATGGTTCCATGCTTCGGTTTCATCTTCAACCTGGGCTTCGGCACCGCCGGTTTTGGGGAGTTTTTGCAACAGCATGCCGCGCGATACTTGCGCATCGGCTGCCAGCCATAGTTTGGTATCTAGCTGCTCTGAACGCTGCATATAGTTTTCGATGACGGTGGCAATGCTGTCGCCATCAAGCGGTACGATGCCCTGATAGGCCTGCTGGCCTGGCATTTTGTCGTTCGGATCCAGGGTGATGACGAAACGGCCCTGGCCATGCGCGTGGATCAGATCACTCAGCGTGGCGTTGTCGGCAATGTCTGCATGCTCACTGAGTTTGGCGGTGGCGCGCATTTTCAATTCGGCATCGCATTCGACGACCAGCAATTTGACCGGACCATCACCGTGAATCTGCATGATCATGGTACCGTTGAATTTCAGATTGGCCGTTAGCAGGGCAGATGCTGCCATCAACTCGCCCAGTATGGTTTGTACCGCACGTGGATAGGTATGGCGTGCCAGAGTTTGTTGCCAGGTATCGTTCAGTTCTACCATTTCGCCACGTACGCCGGCGTGTTCGAACATGAATTTTTGTAAGGTGTCAGTCATTGCTTCTTGCTTTATGGTTGTGGCCGGGTCAGGCGATGCGTTTCAGTTGTGTTTTAAATGCTTGTCCGCGCTGGACATAGGTGTCTGCATTGCGGCGCAGGCCGGCAATATCTGCTTCCGTCAGGGTTCTGACGGCCTTGGCAGGTGAGCCTATGATCAGCGAATTATCGGGGAATTCCTTGCCTTCCGTGACCAGGGCACCGGCACCCACCAGACTGTTCTTGCCAATTTTGGCACCATTCAGGATAACCGCCTGTATGCCCACCAGCGAGCCTTCACCAATGGTGCAGCCATGCAGCATGGCCTGATGGCCGATGGTGACGTAGTTGCCTATCGTCAGTGGATAGCCGGGGTCGGTATGCAAGATGCAGGCTTCCTGGACGTTGCTGTTTTCACCAACGGTAATCAATTCATTGTCACCGCGTATGGTGACGTCAAACCAGATGCTGGCATTGGTTTCGATTTTTACTTTGCCTATGATATTGGCGCTGTCGGCAATATAGGCAGAGGCATCGATATCAGGGGCAATTTCGCCAAGTTGGTAAATAGGCATGGTTATTCCGTAAAATAGCACATTGATCAATCCCGTATTGTAAACTGCCCTGTACCTGCCTGCCTGACTTCAGCTTTATATGATAAATAAACTTATTAATGAACTAAGAATTACTGCACTTGCTGCATTGCTGGAACCTGACCCCCTGCGCAAATGCGCTGCCATTCATGCCATATCGTCCGAGCCTGTGATTGCGCTGGATGCTGTGCTGGACGAGCCGCCAGGCGTACCCGGTCGCCCGGACAAGCCAGAACTGGTGTCACCTGGCAAGGTCGGGCGCAGGGCGATGACTACGGTTGAGGGCAGGGCCATCCTGATTCATGCGCTGGCGCATATAGAATTGAATGCGGTCAATCTGGCTGCCGACATTATCTGGCGCTTTCCTTCCATGCCCAGGCAGTTCTATCTCGACTGGCTGAAAGTCGCCAAAGAAGAGGCTTATCATTTCCAATTGCTGGAAGCGCATTTGCGTGTGCAGGGCTTTTGCTACGGTGATTTTCCGGCGCATGACAGCATGTGGGAAATGGCGAGAAAAACCAGCAAGGATTTACTGGCGCGCCTGGCACTGGTGCCGCGTACGCTGGAAGCACGCGGCCTGGACGCGACCCCTGCTGTCATGGCCAAGCTGGCCCAGGCGGGTGATCAGGCAGCGGCAGACATCCTGGCCATCATCCTGCGCGATGAAATTGGTCATGTCGCCATCGGTAATTACTGGTACAAGACTTTGTGCGCGCAGCAGGGGCTGGATATCATCAGTACGTATGCTGAAATGGCGGTGCGCTACACAGCACCCATCCTGCGCGGGCCATTCAATCTGGAAGCCAGAAAAGCTGCCGGCTTCGATGACGATGAGTTGCGCGCCTTGCAGGATATGGCGTCCCGCTCATAATGGATTTTAAATGGACTTTAATCTCCGGCACGTACGCTGCCTATGCCCTCGACTGATTTGCTGACATTGCGCGGGTGGCCATAATAAGTCAGGGTACCTATGCCCTGTACCGAGGCATTCAGGTTGTCGCGTGCGTTGACGGTCACGGCACCCACACCTTCCACGCTGGCATCGACCTGTTCTGCGATCAGGTCCCTGGCTTCTACCAGACCCACGCCCTGGGCTTTCAGAGTAAAGGATTTCACCTTGCCAGTGGCGGTCAGCATGCCGGCACCTTCATACAATAAAGTGAAGTGAGAGCCGGAAATATTGTTCAGTGTGGTTTTGCCCGCACCTTCCATTTTAAAGCGGACCAGTTCGGGAACGGAAATGATGACCTGGGCATTGTCTGATACCTTGATGGAATTTTTTTCCTTGTAAGAAATCACCAGTTCATCGCCAAAGACTTCGGTGACCACATTGGCAAGAAATTTCTCGTTTCCCTTGATCTGTATCGACTGCGTCTTGCCGACTTCTACCTGCAGGTTGAAGGCACTGCGGCTCTTGATGGATTTAAAAGCGGGAAGCGTGCGGTTTTGTTCATCAGCAAAAGCAGATGTAAAAGCAGACGTGCCAAGCAGGATGACAGGCAGTAACAGTGATTGCAAGAAAATGCGGCGCATGGTTGCTCTCCAAAACAGGGATAATCGGGTAAGTGGCTGTCGTCAGCATGACGTCGCAGCAACTGATAACGAAGTATTACCCGATTCATTCCCGCTGACAGCTGTTTTGCGATGAATTGCAAAAACAGGGTTCTGAGCCGTAAAAACGCGGCTTATGCCGGATTCAGGCGTTCATAGTGCAGCATGTCCATCCATATGCCATTGCGGAACACCGATGAATGTGAATGGCCATATTCATGAAAGCCACACTTGCGCATGATGGCCTGTGACGACAGATTGTCTTCTATGACCACGGCTTCGATGCGTTTAAGCTTTAAATCGGTGAAGGCAGTGTCGACAACTGCCTGCACGGCTTCGGTGGCAAAGCCCCTGCCACCATGGCGCAGGCTGAAGCGATAGCCCAATATGGCCTTGTGGTAGTGCTCGGTCTCTATGCCGCGCAAGGTGATGCGCCCCACAACTTCATTGTCCAGCCAGGCCAGGAAATGAAATTCACGCTTGGTGCTGGCGGCATACAAGGCTTGTTGCAGGCTGGAGCTGACTTCATCCAGATGATAGAAAGCGTCGCCACGACCGGCTATCCATTGTTCAAAGTGGGCGCGATTTTCCTGCTCAAAGGCTAACACCGCTTCGGCATCACCGGATTTGACCAGGCTGATTCTCAAGTCTGAACTCATAGATGTCATTTGTCATTCATGGTTGGTAAGTTGCTGATTGTAATGGATGCTTAAAGTTGTTGCTGATCCTGTCGTAACCAATAGTAATATCCCACTAGCGTCCGGTTAAAAGTCGAATAAATTCAATTGGTTAGCGTTGGGTGCTGTTTCAGAAATGTAGTCATCGGTCTGAAAGGCGCATGAAATCTCAGTTTTCTCAAAAACAGAGACCGATAAGAC
>NZ_JBMPOX010000035.1:0-27016 GCF_049340445.1 Undibacterium sp. Ji50W
GACATGCACCGGATGCGGCGACCTTTAATGCTTTGCTGGCTCAGTCGGGCGCGGATGCCGTCACGCTCATCGGGCAGTTTATTAATTCGCCTGAGTATCTGGCCAGGTTTATGCCGGTTTGAGGGGGGCAGGGATTAATGTATTCGTTTAAACAGCACCGGCATATTGTGCAAGCGCATAAGTATTTATTTGCTTTTGGGTAAACCGGGGCGTAGGATAAAAATCCTACCCCCTACGGAGACTGCTATGCGACGAATTGTATTGGCTTGCCTGGTTTTTGCTGGTGTGTTGTTATCTCTGTCGCCGGCATTGGCTGCAGGTGATCGCGGTAGTGCGGAAGAGGCGATTGCTCTGGTCAAGAAGGGCAAGAACTTCATCAAGGCGAATGGTAACGAGTCTGCTTATACCGCCATCAATGATCCCAAGGGACAATTTGTGGACAGGGATCTGTACCTGTTTGTCTTCGATGCCACAGGCAAAACCCTGGCCCATGGTGCCAATGCCAAACTGATAGGCAAAAACCTGATTGACCTGAAAGATTCTGACAATAAATATTTCATCCGTGAATTTTTAGAGCTTGCCGGCAAGAAAGGCAAGGGATGGGTGGATTACAAATGGACGCATCCCCAGACGAAGGAGATAGAACACAAATCCACCTATATAGAAAAACTGGATGATGGCACGATCATTGGCTGCGGTATCTACAAGTTATAACTGATCTGTAAGCAAGGTATTTTCAAAACAGGCATGCGTGAGCATGCCTGTTTTATTTGTGCGCCATTATAGTGGCGCCGGTTCCAGCTTCTCATGTACTGACTTTTTGTACTGACTTTTTTTTATACTTTCTTTCTCATACCATCTTCTGATTGCTGGCGACATGCCATTGCGATCCGGTAATCGGTACACCATCTCCCCTCGCTTCATGCGGCAGTCTTTTTCTCAATGTGTGGTTTAAATAAATTCAATGACAGTTGAGTGTGTTATCGCACAGATCATGGTCCGTGAAAGGGCGATAAGTAACACTTGATACGGTCATCAAACCTTAAACGCTTGATCACCTGTCAAAGCACAGACTGATAAAGATTGCCCCCCACACGTGAAACCCATTCTGAAAAGTAACTTCACATGAGGTCGCTGTCTGCAACAAAACAAAATTATGCATTGCGGCCACACCGAAATTACTCGGCACCGGACTCACCTGAAAAAAGGCAAAAATGAATATCCTACAGCGTTACCTGAGGCCGCTTGCATGCGTGTCCGCAATGCTCATCACATCATTGATCGCCGGTTGCGGCGGTGGTGGTGGTGATCCGATTTTAGGCATACCGTCAGCGACTTTATCAACGCTGACCGTCAGTCCAGTTACTGCTACGGTAGCAAGTGGTGGTATGCAGCAATTTGTGGCGACGGCAACGTATGCTGATGGTGCTTCGCAGGATGTCACTGCGACGTCGGCCTGGACTTCTGCCAGCCCGAATGTCGCAACCATCGTGAGTAATACCGGTGTCGCCAAAGGTGTGGTGAATGGTACGTCCGTGATTTCTGCCAGCTTTGGCGGGAAAACTGCTTCGGCAACATTGACTGTGTCCCAGTCATCGCTGCTGTCGATTGCACTGCTTCCTGTTAATCCGTCTGTCGCGGTAGGTGGCAAGCAACAGTTTCAGGCAATGGGAACATACTCTGATGGCACCACCAGTGACATCACGGCAATTTCGAGCTTCACTTCGGCATCACCTGCCTTTGCCACCGTCACCAGTACGGGATTGGCGACGGGTGTGGCAATCGGTTCGTCAACTGTTAATGCCGTATCGGGTAGCACGACGGCCACTACCACGCTGACCGTGACAGCAGCCAATTTGTTGTCCATCGCTTTGACGCCGGCCAATCCGCCTATGCAAATCGGTACCACGCAACAACTGACTGTGACGGCAAAATATTCTGATGGCAGCAGCGTCAACGTCACCGCCAGCAGCAGTTTTTCTTCTGCCACACCAGCTATCGCGACAGTCTCAACTGCCACGGCCAGCAACGGTTTGGTGACTGCTATCGGTAGCGGGACGTCCACGATCACTGCAAGCTTTAATGGTAGCAGCGCGACGACTACCGTTAATGTGAGTTCGGCGTTATTGACTTCGATTACCGTCACGCCAGTTAATGCCAATCTTGCGGTCGGCAGCACACAGCAATTTATCGCCAGCGGGAATTATTCTGATGCGACGACAGCGAATATCAGTAATGGCGTGACCTGGACTACCAGCTCACCATTGATTGCAACGGTCTTACCGAATGGTCTGGCCAGCGGAATCAGCACCGGCACTGCACTCGTCACAGCAACCCTGGGTGGCAAGACAGCCTCTGCTTCCTTGGTGGTGATACCTGCGATTACCCTGAACTCCATTGCCATTACCCCTTTGACTGCCAATTTATCGGTAGGATCAACCCAGGCATTTATAGCGACCGGTACTTACTCTGATGGCAGCAATGTGAATATCACAAACTCTGTCACCTGGAGTTCTGGTACCACATCGGTTGCGACCATCCTGGCTTCAGGTGTTGCCACGGGTATCTCTGCAGGCACCACAATTATCACAGCAAGTTCAGCCGGAAAAACGGCGACATCAACACTGACCGTCTTGTCTGGTACTGCACTGACTTCGATTGCGGTCACGCCAGCCAACACCAATATGCTTGTTGGTGCGACGCAAGGTCTGGTTGCCACGGGTAGTTATTCTGACGGTAGCACTGCTGTCATCACCAATTCCGTGACATGGACCTCAGGTGCCAGCCCGGTTGCGACGGTTACTGCAAGCGGTCTGGTGAGCGCGGTCACGGCGGGTAGTGCACCTGTGGTGGCCATATCCGGCACCAAATCCGGTTCTGCGACCATCAATGTCTTGCCGGTAGCAACATTAAATACCATCGCTGTGACGCCGGGCATTCCGAGCATCGGGGTAGGTGGTACGCAAAACTTTGTCGCTACCGGTAGTTTTTCCGATGGCAGCAGTCTCAACATCAGCAATGCGGTGAGCTGGACTACGGCCAATACGGCGATTGCCAGCGTATCGGCGAGCGGTGTTGCGAATGGCCTGTCAAGTGGAACGACTACCATTACAGCTAATTTGTCTGGCAAGTCTGGTGCGGCCAGCTTGACAGTGACACCGGTCGTGACACTCAGCAGTATCGGTCTGACGCCATCCAATGCAAGCGTAACAGTCGGCGCGTCGCAACAGTTCACGGCAACTGGTAACTATTCAAATGGAACCAGCAATAACATCAACAGCACAGTCAACTGGCTTTCCAGTGCAAGCGGTGTTGCCAGTGTGTCGGCCAGTGGCCAGGTAGTGGCTATTGCCCCTGGTGTGACGAATATCTCTGCTACTCAGGGAGCGCAGACAGTGACTACCAGTTTTACTGTCACGGCGGCACCGGTTGCCGGCATTAATCTGGGCAGTGCCACCAGCTTTGCGGTACTGGCAGGCACATCGATCACCAATAATTCGGGCGGTACTACCCTGATCAGCGGTGATGTCGGTTCACAGTCACAGATTGTGGATCCGGTACAGACCGCCGGTTTCATTAATTACAAATCCGGCGCTATTTTGAACACGGCCCTGTCTGACCTTCAGGTGGCGATTGCGGATGCCAATAGCCGTACCTGTACTTCCAGCTCTGCCAGCGGGATCGATCTGGGTGGACAAACCTTTACACCTGGTGTGTATTGCTATGCAGGTGCGATCAATATTACTGGCACCTTTACCATGAATGGCGCTGGCCTGTATTTGTTCCGTAGCAGTTCGACTTTAAATTCAGTGGCCAATTCTATTGTTGCCTTAACGGGTGGCGCGTCTGCCAGCAGTGTGTTCTGGGTGCCAGTGGCGGCTACCACACTCGGTGCAAACAGCGTGTTCAAGGGAACCATCATGGCGCAATCTGCCGGCATCACGATGGGCGATACGGCAACATTGCAAAATGGCCGTGTTTTGTCTGGCAGTGCAGTGACTCTTAAAAATAACGTGATTGCACGTTAAAAAATCATGGATACATGAAAGGGATCACGTCGCTCCCTTTCATCCAATTTCACTCATCTCATCAGGAGAAACACATGGCGCTGCCAAAAAAATTAATGACACTCAACTTGTTCGCCTGCGCGCTGCTTGCCAGCCAACTGGCACAAGCCGATGAACCCTGGACCAACCCGGATTGGGCCGATAGTGCCTGGTACATAGGCGGTGGTGCCGGTCGTGCGAGGGCCACTATCGATAAGGATACCTTGACACGCAGCCTGATGAATAACGGCGCCAGCGGTGTCACCTTCCGCACTAGCGAGCGTGACACGGCTTACAAGCTGTTTCTGGGCAAGCAGATGAATAAATACTTTGCCATTGAAGGCGGGTATTTTGATCTGGGAAAATTTGGTTTTGATGCCACCACCACGCCGCCAGGCACTCTCAGTGGTGAAGTCGGCTTTCGCGGCTTCAATCTGGATCTGGTCGGGCAGCTACCTTTATCGGAACGTTTTTCCCTGCTTGGACGCATCGGCGCGAATTATGCCAGGGCGGATGCCCATTTCACCGGCAACCGTCTGTATGCAGTCACCAACCCCAATCCTAGCGAGAAAAAACTGAACCCTAAAGTCGGGCTTGGTCTGGAATATAAATTTACTGAAGCACTGGCCCTGCGCGGTGAAGCAGAACGATACCGTGTCAATGACGCGGTGGGCAATCGTGGCGATGTCGATTTTTATTCCATCAGTGTCGTCTACAAATTGGGGAAGCCTGCCTACGTAAGGCCGGTATCCTATATTGCACCACCGACTCCTGCACCAGTCATGGAGCCGGCACCAGCACCTGTCTTTCGTCCAGCGCCACCACCGCCAAGACCACAGCCGGTTTCTGAAAAAGTCACATTCAATGCCGAAGCGCTATTTGATTTTGACAAATCCATCGTCAAACCTGCGGGCAAGCAGGCGCTCGATGATTTGCTGAGCAAGCTGCAGGGTATGAATACGGAAGTGATGATCACGGTCGGTCATACCGATTCGGTAGGCAGTGATGACTATAATCAAAAACTGTCCATCCGTCGCGCTGAAGCCGTCAAGGCCTATCTGATTACCAAAGGGATTGATGCTTCACGCGTGTATACCGAAGGTAAAGGCGAAACCCAGCCGATTGCTGACAACAAGACCAGTGAAGGCCGTTCCAAAAATCGTCGGGTCACGGTTGAAGTTGTCGGTTCACGTCCTTAGCGATCTTACTGCGCGTGCGTGATCGGGGCTCATGCGCTGCTCAAAATGCTCATGTACTTGAGTACATTCCGCTTTTTGCGCGGCTCTTCACCCCGTTGACGCTCGCTCGCTACAGATCGTATACAGGTTCTTGAGCTCCAGGCAGGATGTTCTCTCGCCTGTATGCAAACAAAACATGCCATCCAGAGTGTACTCTGGATGGCATGTTCATTTTCGTGACACCTAAGCCAGCAGGCTATCCCATAGTGCTTTGCTTGCATGCGCTTCTTTGGCGATCATTTCTGGTTCTACCCGGGCCCGGTCTTCGCCCTGCAGGCGTATGCCATGCTGTAATTTGCGGAACAGGCGATAAGCGACTGCAGTCTGATTCGCCAGCCCTGCATCAATCAAACCCAGTTCACCGCAGCGTATCAACAGGGCGATGTTACCCTTGTTGGCGGTCAGTTCCGGATACTGGCTGGCGTATTTCAATACCAGGTATTGCACGATAAATTCTATGTCTATCATGCCACCGGCATCCTGCTTGAGATCAAACAGTTCGCTGCGGTTGACATGGGCATCATGCATTTTCTTGCGCATAGTGATGACTTCGCTGCGTAGCTTGTCGTCATCCCTTTGCTGGCGCAAGACCTGCTCGCGTATTTCTTCAAACTGCGCGCCGATGGTGGTGTCACCGGCACAAAAGCGGGCGCGTGTCAGGGCCTGGTGTTCCCACAGCCAGGCAGATTTTTCCTGGTAGCGGGCAAAGGAAGCCACGGACGATACCAGCAGGCCACTGGCACCATCTGGCCGCAGCGCGATATCGATATCAAACAAAATACCGGCCGGCGTGTGGCTGGTCATCCAGGTGATGAAGCGTTGTGCCAGCTTGGCATAATTGGCTGGTGCTTCCTGATCTTCATCGTCATACAGGAAGATGACATCCAGGTCGGATGCATAACCCAGTTCCTTGCCCCCCTGTTTGCCATAGGCGATGACAGCAAAGCGCGGCGTGAGCCGATGGCGGCTGGCGATGGTTTCCCAGGCTGATTGCAAGACGGCAGCGACGATGATATCTGCCAGTTGCGATAATTCATCGGCCAGATGCTCGACGCTCAACTGGCCTTCCAGATCCTGTGCCAGCAAGCGGAATTGCAGCGCATGATGCATTTCGCGCAGGGTTTCCATCTGCCTTTCGGTATCCCCCTGATGCTGCTCCAACTGATGTTGCAGATCCAGCCGGAAAGCTGCCCAGTCGGGGCGCTGATGCAGCGAAGATTCGTCCAGCAATTCATCCAGCAGGATAGGGTGACGGCTCAGGAACTTGGCTGCCCAGTCGCTGGCTGCCATCATGCGTATGACACGTGCCAGTGCATGCGGGTATTCGGTCAGCAGGGCCAGGTAGGCGGCGCGGCGGGCAATGGTTTCCATGAAATCAAGCAGGCGGTTCCAGGCCAGCAGTTGATTATTGCCCTGGCGGGCGACGATGTTCAGGGCATGGTTGATCAGGGCAATCAATTTGTTGCGACTGGCTTCTGACAAGGCCTGTACCCTGGGCGACTGCCAGGTCGCCATCAGCCTTTGCGTAATGGCAGTGGCATCGCCGCCAGAAAATCCTAAACCGGCCAGATGGTTGGCAATCAGTTCGTCGCTGTCAGGGCCAGACAGGCTGATGGCCAGCATGCCTTGTTCAGTCTCGCTGTTATTGTTGCCCTTGTCGCGGAAAATCGCATCAAACTGTTCGGCGATGAATTCACGGTGCGGGCGCAATTGATCCAGCAATGCAGCGACGCTGACGCAGCCCATCATGCAGGCGATTCTTTGCTGGTCTTCTTCCCGCACAGGGAAGGTATGGGTCTGGGCATCATCCAGATATTGCAGGCGGTGCTCCAGGTTACGCAGGAAGGTGTAAGAATCCAGCAGGCGCTTGACGATGGCGGTATCCAGGATGCCTTTGTCAGCCAGGGTCTGTAAAGTCTTGCGGGTAGAGCGATCACGCAGACTCGCATCGCGGCCGCCACGGATGAGCTGGAACACCTGCGCCAGAAATTCCACCTCGCGGATACCGCCACGGCCCAGTTTGACATTATTGCTGCGCTCGGGATGCTTGGTTTCCTGGCGCACGACTTCGGCCCTGATCTGGCCATGCATGGAGCGCAGGGAATCAATCGCCCCATAATCGAGATAACGGCGATACACAAAGGGGCGGATGATTTTTTCCAGCGCCGCAATATCGGCCGGCTGGCCAGTCATGGCACGTGCCTTGACCCAGGCATAACGTTCCCATTCCCGTCCCTGGATCAGAAAGTATTCTTCTATCATGTTGAAGCTGGCCACCAGCGGGCCCGATGCCCCATTCGGGCGCAAGGCCATATCGACGCGGAAGCTGAAACCGTCTTCGGTCACTTCAGAAATGGCGGCAATCAGTTTTTTACCCAGACGGCTGAAGTATTCATGGTTGGACAGGCTACGCTGTGTTGCGTCCTGCACCCGGGTTTCGCCATCTTCGGCATAGCAAAAGATTAAATCAATGTCAGAAGAGACATTCAGTTCAAAACCACCGAGCTTGCCCATACCCAGCACGATCAGGGCCTGTTCGGCACCGCTTTCTTCACCAAGGGGAATGCCGTGCATGGCTTGCATGTCGGCGTTAATGGCCTGTAAGTGCTGCTGGACGACAAAGTCGGCAAACAGGCTGATGGTGGTGACTACCTCATCCATGTCTGCCTGTCCACCAAGATCGCGTTGGATGAGGGAACAGATCACCAGATTGCGCAAACGGCGCATGGCTTTGTTAAGAGACTGGCCCGCGTATATTTCTTTTTGTAAAAACTGCGCAAAACCCTCTGGTCTCAAGGATAATTCAGAAACTTGCTGTAAAAGCGTTTTTCGGCTGACATCTGCGTTAAGCCAGTTGGTGAAAAAGCGGGAAGCCTGAAGTATTTCAGCGTCTGGGGAAGGGCTTGCAGTCATAATGGGGCATAGTTAGCCAAAGATGCTATTGATTTTAAGCGATCTGCGCCCTAAGAACGTAAACAGGCTCTAGTGGTGCAGTATGCGCTGTCAGAAGTTAAATCCGCAGCGCAATCGGACATAAATATATTGATACTCCTGTTGAGTATAAGAAAATCGTCAACCAGACCAGTATGCCGGAGCGGGCCCTGGCGGGTGTGGCGATAAGGATCAGAGACAAAATGCCAGAGCAGTTGACATGTTGAAAATGAAGGGCTTCCCGTTATTTGCAGCCCACGAGTTGACGTTAGCCGTAAGTGTCATCCCTGCCATAGATGTTATGGCAAGACAAAGGGATAACAGTTGGGCACAGTTGACTTCAGGTACGACTTCTCTACAGATTGAAATTTGGCAATGACTCAGGCAGAACAAGCACACATTGCTCATCCCGCAAAGACGGAAGAAATCCCGCCACCACCCAGCCGGTTCTGGTGGTTTTGTGGGTATACCTGGCGTACCTGCGGCCGGGGGCTGCGTCTTACGCTGAAATTTCTGCTCTTGCTGTATTTCCTGTTTTGCGCCCTGGTGCTGGTGTTGCGCTATGTCGTCTTGCCGAATGTGAACAGCTACAAACCGGATATCGAGAAAATGATTTCGGCGTCGCTGGGACGGCAATTGCAAATTGCTAACTTGCACGCTTCCTGGCAGGGGCTGAATCCGCAACTGGTGCTGGATAATGTCGTGCTGCATGACGCCAAGGGTATGCCCGCACTGAGCCTGCCACAGGTCTCGGCGACGCTGTCCTGGTGGACGCTGGCAGTGGCAGACCTGCGTTTTGAACGCGTCGTGATTGAAAAACCGGCGCTGGACGTGGCGCGTGAAGCCGACGGCAAATTCTTTGTCGGCGGGTTCTTGATCGACCCGGCAGCCGAAAGCAAGGGCCAGGGCATGGACTGGGTGCTGTCACAGCGTGAAATTGTGATACGCAATGGCGCGGTGCGCTGGACCGACAAGCTGCGCAACGCGCCAGAATTGACACTGCCAGATGTCAGCTTTGTCTTGCAAAACCAGTGGCGTCATCACCGTTTTGCCCTGAAAGCCACACCGCCCGCCAGCTTGTCTGCACCGCTGGATATCCGTGGTGATTTCCAGCACCCGGTGTTTGCCAAAAAAATAGCCGATTTTTCCTTGTGGTCGGGGGAACTGTATACTGACCTGCGACATGCCGATTTGCTGGCGCTGAAGGCCTATGTCGATTATCCGGCGGATGTCAAAAAAGGGTATGGCTCGGTACGTTCATGGCTGCATCTGGAAAAAGGCCGGGTCGCCGACCTGACTGCCGATCTCAGTCTGACGGATGTCGTCGGTAAATTTCGTGCCGACCTGCCAGAACTGGACATGGCCCTGGTCAGTGGCCGCCTGGTCGCCAGCGAACACCAGGCACTGAAGGCAAAATACCTGTCGTCGGTGTTTGGCCAGTCGGGCCACAGCATATCGCTCATCGATTTTTCCATGCGCACCCGCGATGGCGAGCAATTGCCGCCTACCAGCATCAAGGAAACTTTTACTCCCGGTGAAAAAGGCCAACCCGAAAAGGTTGAGCTCTATGTGAAGACCCTGGATTTGCAAACCCTGGCCAATTTTGCCGAGCATTTGCCACTGCCGGCTGACCAGCGCCAGATGCTGGTGGATTTTGCCCCCAGGGGCCAGCTCAGGGACTTTACCGCCAAATGGCAGGGCAGTTATCCGGATGTTGCCTCTTACAGTATCAAGGGGCAGTTTATCAATTTGTCCATGCAGGCCCAGCCAGCCCAGTTGGCACGCACCAGGACGGCACAGTTGCCGGCCAAGGCAGCAGTGCCTGCCATTCCCGGATTTGAAAACCTGTCTGGCCATATCGAAGCAAATGACAAGGGCGGCAACTTTACCCTTGATTCCAAAGATTTGTCCTTGCGCCTGCCCAGCTATTTTGTTGATCCGCTGATGCCGTTCTCGCGTCTGCTGATGCAGGCACAATGGCAGTTTGTGGCGCAAGACAAGCTGATTTTTCAGATTAATAAAATGGACGCCCAGCAAGAAGGCATGCATGCCGTGCTGAGTGGCAGGCACATCATGTCCATGCGCCATGGTGCCGATGCCCAGCCGGGCGAGGTGGATCTGACCGGGAATATTTCGGGTTTTGATTTAAAACAGCTGGATCGTTATATTCCTACCGTGGCACCTGACCAACTGCGCCACTGGTTATTGAATTCCATCCTGGATGGCCGGGCGGACGATGTCACCATACGCATCAAGGGTGATCTCGCGCATTTTCCTTTTACCGGTACCGATGGCAAGCGTGCGCATAAGGGCGAATTTGTCGTCAAAGGTAACCTGACCGGCGGCAAGCTGGACTTCACCGCCGGTGCCCTGGCGGAAGATGGTCACCCCTTGTGGCCCGTGATTGAAGATATCAAAGGGAATTTTATTTTTGATAAAGCCAGGATGGAAATCAATGGCGATACCGCCAGGACTTTGGGTGTGGACCTGAAAAAGGTCAAGGCAGTGATTCCCGACCTGGCCCACCATAATGGCATTCTGAATATCGATGGCACCGTCAATGGCAGCCTGCAAAACATGCTGGGCTATGTCGGTGCCAGCCCGGTCAGTGGCTGGCTGGGGCATTTCCTGAAAGAGACAAAAACCACGGCCCCGGCGGCCTTGTCGCTGAAACTGCAATTACCGTTGCAACACCTGATTGAATCCAAGGTCCAGGGCGTTTTGAATTTTGCCAATAATGACGTGGTCTTGCAGCCCAATATACCGATGGTGTCTGGCCTGAACGGCAGGTTGGAATTTAATGAAACTGGCGTCAATCTGGGCACGCTGAAAGGCAATTTGCTGGGCAGCGGGGTGCAGATCACCGGTGGCTCACAAAAAGATAACAGCGTCAAAGTGCGGCTGGACGGCAACATGACGGCAGAAGGTTTGCGCAAGGTGATGCCGCCCTCCATGGCGGATCGAATCGGTGAGCGCATTACTGGCAGTGCCCGTTATAGCGCCAGCATCCATGTCAAGAAACGCCAGCCAGAGATAGTGATTGAATCAAACCTGAGCGGGCTGGCATTGAACTTCCCCTTGCCTTTGAAAAAGAGTGCAATGGAAGCCATGCCCTTGCGCTTTGAAATGCTGCCCCTGGCCAGCAACGATGCGCAAGTCTGGCGCGATGATCTCCGTGTCTCGCTGGGCAATACCGTGAATGCCCGCTATCTGCGCCAAAAGACCGGCGGCGCGCCATGGCAGGTGCTGCGTGGCGGTATAGGTGTGAATGCACCGGCCCCCGAACCAGACAGCGGCTTGAGTGCCAATATCGAACTCAAGTCCCTGAATATCGATGAATGGCGGCGTCTGGCTGTACCTGCTGCCAGTAGTAATAACATCAATAGCAGCAATAACAGCAATAACAGTAACAGCGGCGGCAGCAGCGCACAGGCAGCCAATGCAGGCCAGAATACCGGGCTTGAAAAAGAGAATATGGAGCTTGATCTTAGTCCATATCTGGAACCAACTTCCATGGCCGCACGGACGCCAGAGCTGCATATTATGGGCAAGCAGCTGGAAAATGTGGTGGTCGGTGTCACCCATCAAAAGAATGTCTGGCAGGCGAATATCCATTCCAATCAGGCAGCTGGTTACCTGACCTGGAATGAAGGTCCGGGCGGCCAGGGTGTGGGTAGTGTGACGGCCAGGCTGAGTAATCTCATCATTCCGCAATCGGCAGCGGCTGATGTCAGTGAATTGTTGGAAGGTAAAAACACGACGACCCAGATACCGGGGCTGGATATCGTAGCCGAGAATTTTGAGTTGTTCAATAAAAAACTGGGGTATCTGGAATTGCAAGCTGTGAATCAAGCTCAAAGCACCAGCGGGCAAGCTCAAGGCAACAGCGGGCAAGCCCAGGGCAACAACGCGCGTGAATGGCAGATCAACAAGGTCTTGCTGAAAAACCCGGATGCAGAATTCAGTGGCAACGGCAAATGGTCCAGTCAGGGCGGCGATGGCCGCACCCAGCTCAACTATGTGCTGGATGTGGTGAATGCCGGCAAATTGCTGGAGCGTCTGGGTTTTGTTGATGTGTTACGCGGCGGACGCGGCAAACTTGAAGGTGACGTGCACTGGAATGGCCTTCCTTTTGCCATGGATATACCGAGCATGAACGGGCAGATCAAACTGGTACTTTCTAGCGGGCAATTTTTGAAGGTGGATCCGGGGGCGGCCAAGCTGCTGGGCGTGCTGAGCATGCAGTCGTTGCCACGTCGTCTGACACTGGATTTCCGTGATGTATTTTCTGACGGCTTTGCCTTTGATTCCATCGCCGGGATGGCCCAGATACAGCAGGGCGTGGCAAAAACCGATAACCTCAAAATGCTGGGCGTGAGCGCCACCGTACTCTTGCAGGGAAATGCTGATATTGTGCATGAATCGCAGAACCTGCATGCGACCGTGATCCCGGTCGTGAATGTGGGCACCGCTTCCGTGGTGTATGGTTTGGCAGTCAATCCGGTGATCGGCCTGGGCACCTTTCTTGCTCAGTTGTTCTTGCGTGAACCTTTGAGCAAGGCCTTTACTTTTGAATACCAGATCAGTGGCTCATGGAAAGAGCCCACCGTGACCAAGATGGACAATCGCGATGAAGCAAAAAATAATCGCAAACCCATGGCAGCTCAGTAGATGCCAGAAATAGGCAAATAAGTGGTCAAATAAGCGGGTAAATAAGGAAGAGGGTGAAATGAAAATAGCTGCAATACAAATGATTTCCACACCGGTGGTAGCAGAAAATATTGTTACCGCAAAACGCCTGATGCAAGCCGCTGCGGATGCCGGTGCGAAGCTGTTACTGTTACCCGAATACTGGCCACTGATGGGCTTGCATGAGACCGACAAGGTCAACGTTGCCGAAGAAATCGGCCACGGCAGCATGCAAAGTTTCATGGCCGACACCGCGCGCAGCCTGGGTGTGTGGCTGATAGGCGGCACCATTCCACTGCAAGCGGCAGAGCCCGGCAAGGTCTTGAACACCACGCTGGTATTTAACCCGCAAGGCGAACAGGTGGCGCGCTACGACAAAATTCATCTGTTCGGTTTCAGTAAGGGTGACGAGTCGTATGAAGAGGCACGCACCATTGTTGCTGGTGAGCAAGTCAGTAGCTTTGATGCCGGGTTTGGCCAGATTGCTTTGTCCATCTGCTATGACTTGCGTTTCCCGGAATTATTTCGTGCGCTGGGTACCTGTTCCCTGATCGTGGTGCCGGCTGCATTTACCTACACGACAGGACAGGCACATTGGGAAATTCTGTTGCGCGCCAGGGCCATAGAAAACCAGTGTTATGTACTTGCTTGCGGGCAAGGTGGCAAGCATGTGAATGGCCGCCGCACCTGGGGACACAGCATGCTGATCGACCCCTGGGGCAAGATACTTGCCGTACAGGAAGAGGGTGAGGGCATCGTCAGCGGCGACATCGATGAAGCCCTGATCGCCAGCATACGTGAAAGCCTGCCAGCCTTGCGTCATCGCAAGCTGTAAGCTGCTGCAGAGACGGCCCGTATTGCTCTACAATGTGGCATAGGACTTTAATTTGCCCTGTTTTAGTTTGTAGTACGGCTAGGAGCTGCAACGCAGCTGGGGCGGTTTTGCGTAAGTCCTACTATATTAATTTGTTGTTTTCAGAAGCCATCCATGACTCCATATGATCCCGCTTTAAGCTATCTCGGCATTGCCCGCGACATCCTGCTGACCCCTTTCGGCCTGGACGAATCCAAACTCAGCAAAGTGCTGGCCAGCATGTTCAGCCATAAGGTTGATTATGCTGATCTGTATTTCCAGTTCACCCGCAATGAAGGCTGGAGTCTGGAAGAAGGCATCGTCAAGACCGGTAGTTTTTCCATCGACCAGGGTGTCGGTGTACGTGCCGTGTCGGGCGACAAGACGGCTTTTTCTTACTCTGATGAAATATCTGAACAGGCTTTGCTGGATGCCGCCAAGGCAACCCGCACCATTGCCCGCCAGGGTGCAGGCAAGATACAGGTCGCATCCAGTCTGCAAGGCCTTGAAGGTTTGAATGGTCGTGCCCTGTATCTGCGTGATGATCCGCTGAATTCGCTGGATGCGAATCAAAAAGTGCAGTTGCTCGAACGCCTGGAAAAAATTGCCCGTGCGAAAGATCCACGCATCGTGCAAGTGATGGCCAACATAGCTGGTGAATATGATGTGGTATTGGTGGCACGCAGTGACGGTGTCATCGCTGCCGATATCCGTCCCCTGGTGCGGGTATCACTGACCGTGATTGCGGAACAGAATGGCCGTCGCGAAATGGGTAACAGCGGTGGCGGTGGTCGTTATGATTATTCGTATTTTACCGATGCCCTGCTGGAAAAATATGCAGATGAAGCCGTGAAATCGGCTATCGTCAACCTTGATGCGCGTCCGGCTCCGGCTGGTCCAATGACCGTGGTACTCGGCCCTGGCTGGCCAGGGGTGTTGCTGCATGAAGCCATCGGCCATGGTCTGGAAGGTGATTTCAACCGCAAGGGTTCCAGCACCTTCTCGGGTCGTATCGGCCAGCGGGTCGCTGCCAAAGGCGTCACCGTGGTGGATGATGGCACCTTGCAGAATCGCCGTGGTTCACTGAACATGGATGATGAAGGCAATCCTACCCAGTGCACGACACTGATAGAAGACGGTATCCTGAAAAACTATATGCAGGACACCATGAATGCACGCCTGATGAAAATGCCGGTGACCGGCAATGCCAGACGCGAGTCTTTCGCCCACCTGCCTATGCCGCGCATGACCAATACGTACATGCTGGCTGGCGACAAGGACCCGGAAGAAATTCTGGCATCTGTAAAAAATGGTTTATATGCCGTCAACTTTGGCGGTGGTCAGGTCGATATCACGAATGGCAAGTTCGTTTTTTCAGCCAGTGAAGCCTATATGATAGAAAACGGCAAGATCACCTATCCAGTCAAGGGTGCGACCCTGGTCGGCAACGGACCCGAAGTGCTGAACCATGTCAGCATGATAGGCAATGACCTGCGCCTTGATTCCGGTGTCGGTGTCTGCGGCAAGGAAGGCCAGAGCCTGCCGGTAGGGGTAGGGCAACCCAGCCTGCGTATTGAAGGCCTGACGGTCGGGGGAACGGCCTGATGTCAGCCGCCTTACGCCGCCTGTCGGGGCATGGGGCGCAAGCATGATCGTCATTGCTATTGTTTCTGCCAAAGGCGGTGTCGGTAAAACCACGATTACCGCCAATCTTGGTGTCGGGATGGCGCAGCGCGGTTTGCCCGTCACCATTCTTGATCTTGATCCGCAAAATGCCATGCAATGGCATCTTGGTGGGCTGGAGCCGGGTGATACCAACGGCATCAGCCTGCTGACAGCCGCCCGCGCCAAACTGATGGACGCCTGTTACACCAGCCCTTTCGGGGTTGATTTTTTGCCGTATGGCAATGATGGCGAAGCCCAGCGCATACGCTTTGAACAAGTGCTGGAAAAGCAGGACACCTGGCTGCGCAAAAAACTGCAGGCCGCCAAGTTGCCAGACAATGCGGTGGTCTTGCTGGATACGCCACCAGGCCCCTCGGTCTATTTGCAGCAGGCCATCCATGCAGCCGATTTTTTGCTGGTCGTGGTTCTGGCCGATGCCGCTTCCTATTCCACCTTGCCAGAAATGGAAGAACTTATTTCCACATATGGTCAACGCAGCAACGCCGATGTGGGTTCTGCCTACATCGTCAATCAGGGTTCACAGCGACAACTGGCACAAGACGTGCTTACGCTGATAGCAGATCGTCTTGGTGATCGCATGGTGCCTTTCATCGTGCAGGAAAGTCCGCAAGTCGAAGAAGCATTGGCGTATGAACGGCCAGTGCTGGAGTATAAGCCCGACAATCCTGCCTCGCAAAGTATCCAGAAAATCATTGACTGGTTGCTGACCGGCCTCAACAAGCAGCGCTGATCGCAAGCAGGCATGGTCGCGGAATGATCATGCAGGGCGTGCAAAACCAGACGCATCTCAAGATCAGGTTGACCTGCATCGTTCCGGTTTGGCCGCGACGATTTTTTGGTGATGGGCGACAGTTTTTCTGTGTCGTGTGTGTGGCACATGCGTGACGAGATAAAAGAAATTTTATGCAAATAAAGCCCAAAATAAGCGGTTTTAGCGGCCCAATTGTAAAAATGGTATGCAACAAGTATAAATAATTATAAATCCTTGATTTGCTTATAAATTGTTGACATTTCTTTATTCAGTTTGACTGGACTGCCGATGTTCGCGAGTGGTAAAGTCGCAACGAATCAACACTCTCCAAGGTTTGCGTGTCACGATACAAGCCAGAGAGAGAAAGTCAACGCAAGGGCGCACTGAGTATGTCTACAAATAATCTTTCTTATTACGAAGAGCACCAGTGCTCAAACCAATGGCGTGCTTTTCTGTCGGCGTTTTCTGCCGAATTCGCATCCAAGGTTGAACCCAAGGATTTGCGCGCATTCATGTATCAAATGGGACGCACCATGGCAAGCGGTTTTAATGTTGCCGATGGCAGCAGCCTGCAGGCACTCGAAGCATGCATGAACCAAGTATGGTCAACAATGAACTGGGGCTGGGTAGAGCTGGTGGAAGAAGCCGACGCACTGGTAGTGGCCCACCACGCGTCTCCATTGAAAGTGGCATTTGGCGCAGGTGCATTGAGCTGGTCACCAGCTTTGCTGGAAGGAATGTATGCACAGTGGTTTGAAACCCTGGGCATGGACAAGTCCTTACGTTTATCACAGCGTGAAGGTGCGTTTGAAGACGGACAGTTATTTGTTTTTGATTTAAAGAAGCAGCTTGAAGAACCGACGTATTTCACACGTCGTTGATTTTTTGAGTAACAGGATTTACGCAAAGCCGTTCAGCCGTAGCATGACATTGACGATCGTTGGCGTAACAGGCAACACGTCGGCATGCTCAAGGGCGATTTTGCGTAAGTCCTCAGTAAGTTGGCACAGCAGGAATATGGGGGCTGGTGACTATTATGGATGATGACGTAAAAAACCTTTTTCAAAAATTCGGGCAAACCACAGACTCTTACCGCGAAATCAACCGCGATGCAGATAGTGAGCAAGCCCGGCAGCGTTGGCCGTTACTGCGCGATGTGCATGTGAATGGGGCACCGACACCAAAACGCACCCATGCGCATGAACCGGAAGTCGCCGTTCCAGGCACCGCCCAGACCGCTGGCATGTTTAATCCCGCAAGTGCAAAAGCCAGCGCCAAACCGGCAAGTGCCAGGCAAATCACGGCAGCAGCACCAATGCCACCAGCAGCGACTACACCTGCTGCGGTCAAGGCAGCACCCTTGAAACAGATACTGGCCAAGCAGCATGTGAACGATGCCGAAGTCGAGGATGTGGCAGCACCAGCAAGCTTGGCACCAGCATTCATGTCCAGGAACATGCAGACAGCACAGCGTGAAGTGGCGCATGCTGCAGCCAAGGCGGAAACGCCGGCATCCAGCCTGTTTGCCCAGCGTCAGCCGGTTGCCAGCGAGCCGCCGAAAACACGTGCACCTGCGCCAGCAATGGCACCAGCCGTTGCACCAAACGTGACACCAGCAGCACCAGCAGCAACGTCGGTCCTGCAGGCTCTAGGTGGACGCCGCAGCGCTGCACAGCCACAGGAAGGTACAGCGCCTTCCAAAAATGTGCCTGTGAGTGCCGTGTTTGATCGACTGGCTGCCAAGCCGGAAGAAGAAAAGCCGGTTGAGACGGGCGTCAATTCATTTTTTAAAAAAATATTTAAACCATGAGGGTAGTTGCCGTTATCTCTCCCAAAGGTGGTGTAGGAAAAACTACGGTGACTGCCAATCTGGCAGCGTCCCTGGCGCGGCTGGGGCCGCGTATCACCATACTTGACCTTGATCCGCAAAATGCACTCAGACTGCATTTCGGCATGGCGCATGATGATTCCAGTGGTATCGCCCAGCAAGATGGCATAGACGGTAATTGGGCAGATGGCTTGTTTGAAAGTGCCTATGGCGTTGATTTTCTGCCGTATGGCAGTGTCGATGAAAAGCAGCGTGCCGTATTTGAACAGGATATCAAGTCCGACCCGCACTGGCTGGCAAAACAACTGGCGTCATTGCAACTCAGTGACAATAGTGTGGTGCTGATTGATACCCCGCCTGGCCCCAGCATTTATTTGCAGCAGGTATTGAGTGTGGCGAATTATGCCCTGGTGGTGTTGAAGCCGGATGCGGCATCGTATTCCACCATACCATCGATAGAATCGCTGATTGAGTATTACTGTAGCGAGCGTAGCGACTTTGAAGGCTACTGCTATTTGTTGAATCAGATGGATGCTGCCAAACAGTTGAGCCGTGATGTATTCGGCATGTTGCGCAACAGTCTGGGCAAGCGTTTTATCCCGATCACGATACACCGGGATGAAGCCGTCAGTGAAGCCCTGGCCTGTCAGACGCCAGTATCTTATTATTCACAGCACTGTTCGGCCACGCATGACGTGCAGGAACTGACGATGTGGCTGCAAAAGAATTTCAGATTGGTTGATTAATGCGCTCAATACTTGATTCCAGATATCTCTATGGTCGCCTGAATGACCTGGGGCGCGCCATGGTCAACTGGCCCGGCTGGGAACACAAGTTTTCACGCTTCTTAGCTCTGGTGGTTGCTGTGTTCCTGTACTGGACCAGTATCAGCATCCCGCTGGAACTGCCTTTGCAAACCCTGTTTTCCATCGTCATTTTTGGTACGGCGATGTATTTGCGTCGTTATACGGGAACCCTGATTTCACTGGTGATGGTGATGTTTTCCATCAGTGCCACCAGCCGCTATATCTACTGGCGTATCACCTACACCATAGGTACTGAAAACATCATTGACCTGTTTTTTGCGCTGGTACTGATCATGGCGGAAGTGTATGCCTGGCTGGTGCTGTTGCTGGGTTACCTGCAGACCGCCTGGCCACTGAAGCGCAAGCCGGTGATGATGCCGGCAGATACCTCGTCCTGGCCTACCATTGACCTGTTCATTCCCAGCTATAACGAAGACCTGGCCGTGGTCAAACCTACCGTGCTGGCGGCGATGGGCATAGACTGGCCCAAGGACAAACTCAATATCATTATCCTGGATGATGGTCGTCGTCCGGCCTTTGCCGAATTTGCTGCATCGGTGGGGGTACAGTGCTTTACCCGTGCTGATAATAACCATGCGAAAGCCGGCAATATCAATGCCGCCCTCAAGCGCACTACCGGGGATTTCGTCGCCATCTTCGATTGCGATCACATGCCTACGCGGTCGTTCCTGCAATATACGATGGGCTGGTTTTTGGTCGACCCCAAGCTGGCCATGGTACAAACCCCCCATCATTTCCTGTCGCCCGATCCGTTTGAACGCAATTTGCAGACTTTCCGCAATGTGCCCAATGAAGGTGAATTGTTTTATGGCCTGATACAGGATGGCAATGATTTGTGGAACGCGACTTTCTTTTGCGGTTCGTGCGCCATCCTGCGCCGCACTTACCTGGAAGAAGTCGGCGGCATCGCGGTGGAAACGGTGACTGAAGATGCACATACCGCCCTGAAGATGCAGCGTCGTGGCTACAACACCGCTTACCTGGCCTTGCCGCAGGCCGCGGGTCTGGCGACCGAGAGTCTGTCTGCCCACGTGGGGCAGCGTATACGCTGGGCGCGTGGCATGGCGCAGATTTTCCGTACCGACAATCCCTTGCTCGGCAAGGGGCTCAGTTTTGGCCAGCGACTTTGTTATAGCAACGCCATGCTGCATTTCTTTTATGGCCTGCCGCGCATGGTGTTCTTGCTGGCACCACTGTCGTATCTGTTTTTTGAAGTGCATATCATCAAGGCTTCGGCTTTATCGATTGCGGCCTATTCATTGCCGCATCTTTTGCACGCCAACCTGACCAACTCGCGCATACAGGGTGCACACCGGCATTCCTTCTGGGCTGAAGTGTATGAGGCCACGCTGGCCTGGTATATCTTCCGCCCCACGCTGGTGGCGCTGATCAATCCCAAGCTGGGTAAGTTCAACGTGACAGCCAAGGGCGGTCTGGTCGAGCAAGAGCATTTTGACTGGACCATTTCCAAGCCCTACCTGATCATGCTGGGCGCGAACGTGCTGGGCTTCTTTGTCGGCTTTGGCCGCGCATTGTGGTGGAACAGCTATGAGCTCGATACCGTCATTCTCAACATGCTGTGGACCATCTATAACCTGGTGATCCTGGGTGCTACGCTGGCCGTGGCGACAGAATCAAAACAGGTCCGGCGTACCCACCGGGTCAGGGCGGTGCTGAATGCCACCCTGCGCCTGAACAATGGCCATTCTATCGTTTGCCAGACCGAAGATTTTTCCATGGGCGGCATGTCCTTCCGGGTACCGGATGGTTTCAATATGCAAAAAGACGAAGAGATGTCGATTTCCCTGTATGGCACGAATGGCGAATCGGTATTCCCTGCCAAGACCGTCTTCTTCAAGGGTAATCTGCTCAGTGTACAGTTTGCGCCGCTGGATATGCAGCAGGAAATGGATCTGATCAATTGCACCATCGGCCGCGCTGATGTCTGGCTGAGTTGGTCAAATGACAGGGATGTTGATCATCCACTTACAGGGCTGAAAGAAATCGCCTATCACAGCATGCGCGGATTTTCACGCTTTGGTACCAGCATCAAGCAATATATCGGGGAAAAAACAGAACATATGAACAAAATAAATGAGGTTCCCATCGTGAAAAGCATCGCCAAAAGTCTACGGGCAAAGTTGTCGCGCAAAGGCAGCACCACGGCACTGGCCATTCTCTGCGGTTTAGCAGGTGTCATGCACAATGATGATGTGCTGGCCAAGTCCAAACGCGCCAGCAGCGCCAGCGCCGAAGCCGTCGCCAGCGAAAAAGTGGCGATCGATGATCTGGTGCAGCCCATCGTCGCACCCACTGGCCAAAAGACCTATAACATCAGCCTGAAAGACATGGTCGGGGTTGGTTCCAGCATAGAATTACGCGGTACCGAAGGTGAGCGCTCTTTCCCCTTTACCGTACGCAGCGATGAAGTGATTACTTCTGCCAAAATCCGTTATGGCATCGCCTATTCGCCAGCGCTGTTGCCAGACCTGTCGCATATCCAGGTACTGGTGAATAATGAATTGGTCAGTGTGGTACCGCTGCCAAGGGAAACTTCAAAAGGTATCGTGCGTGAAGACGTGATTGACCCGCGATATTTTGCCGACTTCAATCAACTCAGCTTCAAGCTTATCGGCCATTACACCCGGGATTGTGAAGACCCGTATCACTCCAGTTTATGGGCCAAGGTCAGCCATACCTCGAATCTGGAATTGACCGTGTCACCACTGACGCTGGCGAATGACCTGGGCATGCTGCCGGCCCCCTTCTTTGATCGCCGCGACAACAAGTTGCTGGAACTGCCTTTCGTCATGCCAGCCACGCCATCGCTGGATATCTTGCGCAATGCGGGTGTCGTCGCTTCCTGGTTTGGTCATCTGTCTTCTTATCGTGGTGCGCGTTTCCCTATCGAAACCAGCGCGCTGCCGATTGGCAACGCGATTGTATTTGCGACCGCCAATGAAGCACCGGCCGGTATCAAATTGCCCGCTATCGCTGGCCCTACCCTGGCCATCATCCCCAACCCCGGCAATGCCAAGGCAAAACTGTTGCTGGTGTTGGGCCGTGATACAGGCGAGCTGAGGATTGCTGTCCAGGCCCTGACCATGGGCCAACTGGCCTTGTCTGGCGACAGCGCCCTGATCAAGAACCTGAAAGAAATCGACCCACGCAAAGCCTATGATGCACCGAAGTGGCTGCCGACTGACCGCCCGATCAAGTTTGGCGAAATGGCCGCGCCACCAGCGCTGCGCGTGAATGGCCTGACACCGGACATCATCAAGGTGAATTTGCGGGTTGCCCCCGATCTGTTCACCTGGCAAAAAGAAGGTGTACCGATTGATTTGCGCTATCGTTTCACACCACGCCCTACGGTCGACAAATCGACGCTCAACATTGGTATCAATGATGAATTCGTGCGTTCGCTGCCGCTGTCTGGTGGCCAGGTAGAAAAAGGCAAGATCAAGGAATCGGTCATGCTGTTCTTCAAGGATGGCCAGCGTTTCGCCCAGGAAGATATCCAGGTGCCGACTTTCCGTATCGGTGCAGAAAACCAATTGCAGTTCCATTTCTTCTACGACTATCCAAAACAGGGTGCGTGTAAGGATGTGTACCTGGACAATGTACGTTCTGCGATAGACCCGGATTCCACCATCGATTTTTCCAATATGCCGCATTATGCTGCCATGCCTAACCTGGCTTACATGGCCAATGCCGGCTTCCCGTTCACCCGCATGGCGGATCTGTCCCAGACTGCCATCGTGTTGCCGGACAGGCCAAATACGCAGGAAATGGAATTGTTCCTCAACGTCATGGGCCGTATGGGCGAATCCACGGGTTATCCGGTGTTGAACAATACCCTGATACGCAGCGGTGAAGTCGACAAGCACAGCGACAAGGATTTCTTGCTGATTGGCACTAGCGGCAATCTGCCACTGCTCAAGCAATGGTCCAAATACATGCCCATGAGCATGGATGAAAATGGTAACCGCCTGCAAATTCCTACCGGCTTCCTGCGCCTGCTATACCGTTGGGCAGGGCGTGACCTTGATAACATCGAACGCCATGCCGGTGAAATGCTGGCCAGGACCGGCAATTCTTTCGGTGCCATGATGCAGTTTGAATCTCCTTTGGCTAGCGGTCGCAATGTGGTCGTCATGACGGCAGGTGATTCTGCCAGCCTGGCCGACCTGTCTGTTGGCCTTAACAAGGCAGATTTGCGCAGCCGTTTCCAGGGTGACCTGGTATTGATCAAGGGTGAACGCGTTGCCAATGTACAGATCGGTGATACCTATTATTCGGGCAGCCTGCCACTATGGACCTGGATCAAATGGAATCTGTCGTCCCAGCCTTTCGTGATGATCATTTTCCTGATGCTGGCATCGCTGATTGCTGCCACCATGCTGTTCCGTTTCTTGCGCAAGAAGGCGGCATCACGTCTGACACTCGGCGACAAAAAGTAATCAGGCCGGGCTGATGTGGTCGTGATAAAAAATGCCGGGTGATGTACCCGGCATTTTCCTGTTTTGCTGATTCAGCATTGGTAGGAATGAGCAGGAATGAACTAGGGAAAAGACAGTGAAAACCCTGCCACCATCCCAGCGATGCGCAGGCAGACAAATGACAGACACTTATTTGATTTCAGGCTGGATTGGCCTGGAAGGTCGTTAGGGGACATCAATGGTCTTAAAGAAAAAAGCGATGGCATTAACGCTTTTGTCGGTTTTTTTTGAGTGCGGTAGTGCGCACGCAGATTCCCCTTTGACACAGCAATTGAAAGAGCAGGCGCAGTTCTGGCAGCAACGTGGTCGTGACGATAATGCAGCCGATACCTGGCGCAAACTGCTGAAGGTGGACCCGGCCAATATCGACGCCCTGATGGCGCTGATTTCGCTGGAAACCAGGGCCGGCAATCCAGAACAGGCCAAAACCTATTTCGCCAAATTGCGCGGTACCCAGGCCAGCTCTGCCCAGATACGCAGCGCCGAACAGGCACTGCGCGGTGGTAAGTCAGATGGCGTGGGCCAGCTCGATAATGCGCGCAAACTGGCACAGCAGGGTGATGCTGATGGTGCCGTAGATGCCTTCAAGCAAATGGGCGACCCCAGCAAACTCAAGGGGGAAGCCGCTTTTGAATACTTGCAGGTACTGGCCGGCACCAATGCCGGTTATGCCGAAGCCCGCAAGGGGCTGGAAAAACTCAGCCGCGAGAATCCTGTCAATACCAAATATGCCCTGGCCTATGCCAAGGCGCTGACCTATCGTGAACCATCGAGGCCAGAAGGCATGAGCCTGCTGGAAAACCTCAGCCATAAACCCGATGTTGGCAAACAGGCGGCAGAATCCTGGCGCCAGGCATTAAGCTGGATGGGCCTGAAGCCAGAAAACGCCAAATATTTTCGCGCCTACCTCGATAAACATCCAGACGATCAACTGATACAGGAAAGACTGGCCAGCCTCACCAGGCCAGTGAGAGCAGAACCAGTAAAAGCAGAGCCGGCGAAAACAGAAGCAGCGAAAACAGAACTGGCAACCGAGGCAGGTGCCAAGTCAGCAAAAGAAAGCAAACCTGTCAAGGAAGCCAAACCTCCCGCTGCACCCAAGGTGGTAGAAAACCCGATAGAGAAAAGCCGGGTGGCCGGTTTCAATGCGCTGGAAGCGAATGACCTGGAAGCGGCCAGTACCGAGTTCCAGTCGCTGATCAAATCCTATCCAAAAAACCCGATCGGCTATGGCGGCATGGGCCTGGTCAAGATGCGTGAAGAAGAATTTATCGAGGCCCGCGGCTTCTTGCAAAAAGCAGTCGACCTGTCGCCCGGCCAATCCAAGGATCAATGGCGTAAAGCCTATGAAGATGCCAGTTACTGGGCCATCGTGGCCGAAGCCAGGACCGCCTTTGAAGACGGTGACAGTGCCAAGGGCATAGGCTTTTTGCGCAAGGCCATAGAATTGAATGGCACCGAACCATCCGGTATCTTGCAACTGGCCGATGCCTTGCAGGCAGAAAACGATCTGACCGGGGCCGAAGCCAATTACCGCCGCGTGCTGAATGCCGACAAAGAGAATTTGCGCGCACTCGACGGCCTGATCGGCGTACTGGTACTGCAAAAACGCCTGGCAGACCTGGAAGCACTGATCCCCTACATGCTGCCGCGCCATATGGCGATTGTGGCGAACCTGAAATCAGAAGAACTGGCCAACAAGGCCAAAGCGGCAGAAACTGCCGGTGACCTGAACACCGCCCAGCAGGCTTACGAAGATGCCATCATGGTCAAGCCAGACAATGCCTGGCTGCGCATGGCACTGGCCCGCCTGTACCTGAAGCGTGATATGCCGGGGCAGGCGAGGGCACTGGTGGATGCACTGGCCAATGTAGAAAATGCCGACCCCGAAGCCCTGTATGTCAGCGCCTTGCTGAGCGAGATGCAACAATACTGGTGGGAAGCCATGCAAACGCTGGAACGCATACCGCCGGCTTCGCGCAAGAAAGAAATGGTGGACATGCAAAAGCGCCTGTGGATACGGGTGCAGATTGACCGCATCACCTTGTTGAACCGCAAAGGCAATCGCGATGCCGCCAGAAGCATACTCGCCAGCGTGGAACCGGTGGCTGGCAATGACCCTGAATTTACCGGCACCATGGCCAACCTGTACATACAACTGGGTGATAACGAACGCGGCTTTGCCATGATACGCCAGGCGGTGCAGAACACGGCCAAGCCATCCGCTGGCTTGCTGCTGCAATTTGCCAGCACCCTAATGCAAAGCAATCAGGAAGCCGAGCTGGAAGCCGTCATGCGCCGCGTTGCCGCCATGCCGAATCTGAGTGAAGAAGAAATTCACTCTTTCGGACAATTGCAACGCGTACTGGCCATGCGCTATGCCGAACGCGCGCGCGAGGCGGGCGATTTCGCCAATGCCTACAATTACATACAGCCCTTGCTGATCGCCAATCCGGATGACAATGCCTTGCTGCTGACGCTGGCGCGGATTTATACGGCCTCGGGCGATGCAGCGTCGGCCCGCGACATTTACCAAAAGGTACAGCAAACCGATCCGGAAAATCCTGAAGTCTTGCAGGGCCTGGTATATGCCGCCATGGAAGCGCGTGATTTTGCCAATGCCGAACGTTATCTTGACGTGCTTATGGATGCACAGCCAAATAATCCGCGCTATCTGGCCCTGGCGGGCAATGTCGCCCGCGCCAGAGGCAGTAACAGCCGTGCCCTCGATTATTTCAAACAGGCTCTGGCGCTGGAACGTGTGCAAAAAGCGGAAATGGGAACCGGCCCGAACGGCCTGCGCCTGGTGGATACGGCACAGGCTACCAGTGTCACCAGCAACTTCAAGACCAATCCGTTTGCTGACGGCAAGACCAGTGCCGCTGGCCCGGCCAATGCGCCAGCCAATGCAGCAGCTAATGCACCATCACGTGGCCCGGTATTGAAAGAAGTGCCGGTCAGCGGCAATACCGTCAACCCCGGCACGGGTGGTGCCGGCGTGTACAACACCGGTATTTTTGCACCGGTAGGCAAACCCCTGACACCATCCACCAGCGGCGCAGCATCGGCGACCGGGGCTGCTGACGCGACCGGCAAAAGCATACCAAGCCTGCCGACTTTGCAGGCGGTTCCGGCTGCAGCAGCATCGCCAGCATCCCCAGCCTCACCAGCTGCACCAACTGCAGCGCCGCCATTGCCATCCGTACCCAAGTTGCAGGCAGCACCAGCCAGCAGCCCTGCTGCCGGCGCACCCGATAGCAAGCCCGTCACCACGCCACCTGCCAAGGCAGGCGGCGCACCGGCAGAGCCCAATAGCGGCATGACAGATCGTTACAGCAACGGTGCCAGCATGCTGGGTACGTATCCTTCGCAACAGCCAACCCAGGTAGCACAGTATGTTGCGCCGGGCACGCCGTATATTCCACCCAAAGTCAGTTATACCGCCGCGCCTTTGCCGGTGCCGCAGCAATATGCGTCGGGAAATGCTGCAAGTGGAGCCAACACCCCCACTGCTGGCAGCATAACCACCGCCCGCAAGCTGGGCAAACCTGGCCAGACAACGAATGTCAGTCCCGAAGAAGCCGCCTTGCTCAAAGAAATCGACGCCCTCAACGAGTTGAACCACAGCCAGATCAGCGTCGAAGTGGCAGGGCGCGCACGCAGTGGAG
>NZ_JBMPOX010000036.1:0-26359 GCF_049340445.1 Undibacterium sp. Ji50W
CAATCCGCGCTCGTCTTACGCTACGCGCGTCGAGCGTCTGCGATCTCACTCGGCGCTCCAGTTCGGTTCGTTGTTCATCCGTCAGATTAATTGGCTTGCCCTGATTCATCATTCGATCCACAGAAAGGATACGAATATGACAAACAAAACATTGGTTGGTTCAAACAATTCGCAAGCACTACACTAGCTGATATCGAGGCGATTTCTTCGTATGGCCATTTGCTTGCTGACGTCGCTCCAGCTCATGCTGGAGGCTACCGGACTGGTGCTCCAGTGGCGTTCGTTGTGTGCCTCAGTCGTTATTAAAACGATTACCCTTCGTTGATACAAGCCGGGTCTCGGCCCGGCGGCCGAATTCCTTTCTTTGCTTCGCCAAAGAACGGAATCAAAGAAAGGCGACCGCAGACTCGCCCTTCGGGTGCTTACGCTACGCTTCAGCATAATTTGTGCGTCACAAAAAATGGGAAAGCTTCGAAACTCGCTGCGCTCAAACACGAAGCTTTCTGATCCATTTTCTGTGGCGCACAAATTACATCGTCCCAAGCGGATTAAAGTCAACAGCAACGGCAAAGTCAAAACCAACGTCAACACAACCATATTCACATTTATTTGAATGCCATCGATTAACCATGGTGTTGGTGTTGGTGTTGGTGTTGGTGTTGGTGTTGGTGTTGGTGTTGGTGTTGGTGTTGGTGTTGCTTTTGACTTTGCCTTTACCTTTAATCCGCTTGAGACGAAGCCATTTGTGTAGTGCAGAAAATGGAAAAAGAAGGGCCGGTGTCTGAGCGTAGCGAGTTTCGGACCTTCCCATTTTTTGCACTACATAAATGGGCACTCCCGCAGGGAGCGAGTCTGCGGTCGCCTTTTCTTTGGATACTTTATTTTGGCGAAGCAAAGAAAGTATTTCGGCCGCCGGGCCGAGACCCGGCTTGGTTCCACGAAGGGCAATCTTTTCAATCAAAGTACGACACAAAAACAACACCGCTGGAGCGTCAGCCCGGTGGCGTCCTGCCCGTGCGCAGAAAAGACGAATACGTGTTTGATAAGCACAGTGTTGGGCTGATAAAGCGTAGCCTGGCAAGGCACGGCCCAACCTACAGCAACTGCAACCTCTACATCTTCCGCCTCAACACAAACCCCAGCAACACACTCAACACCATCAAGCCAATAACACCCCAATTTCCTAACAGAATATAAGGCGTCATCCCCTGATACCCCTGCACCTTCGCCGTCAATACCCCCTTGGTATTGGCAGGTAGTTGCGCGACCACTTTGCCACCAGGGACGATCACCGCTGTGGCCCCGGTATTGGTGGCCCGCAGCATGGGTCGCCCGGTTTCCAGCACGCGCATTCTGGATATCTGCAAATGCTGGGGAATGGCGAAAGAATCGCCATACCAGGCGAGATTGGAGACGTTCAGCAAGATGCTTGCGGTAGGGTCACCGGCGGCGTATTGCGACAGCAATTGGGCGGCGATTTCTTCACCGAACAAATCTTCATAACAGATATTGGGCATGACCAGTTGGCCGCCTACTTTCATGGCTGGCTGTATCGGCCCGGCAGTAGAAAACTCACCCATGGGTATCGCCATGGCTTTGACAAACCAGCGGAACCCGGGAGGGATGAATTCACCAAAAGGTACCAGATGATGTTTGTCGTAGCGGTAAGCCTGACTGCCATACAGGCGCGACATGCCCAGCACGCTATTTGAATACTTGTCGCCACCATCATGCACACCAACACCAATCACCAATGCAGAGCCACTGCTTTGGGCAAAGTTGTCCAACAAGGATAAATAATCGGAAGGTAATTGTGACGTCAGCATGGGCAATGCTGTTTCTGGCGTGACGATCAAATCAGCCGGTGCTGCCAGCAGCATGTCGTGGTACAGCGTCAGGGATTCATTCAAATGATCCTGATCAAATTTCATGTCTTGCTGCACGTTGCCCTGCAACAGCCGTACCTGTATGGGCTGACCCAGCGGCCTGGTCCATGCAATTGTCTGCAAGGCCCAGCCACCGGCAAAAACCACCACACACACCACGCCGGACACTTTCGCATAGTACGCAAACCTGCCACTGCCACTGCCACTGGCACTGCATAGCAATGCAATAGCTGCGGCCAGCAAAGCATTCAGCCAGCACAGTCCCAGCACACCGATCACGGGCGCATAACCGGCCAGTGGGCTATCGGTATGTGCGTAACCGGATAACACCCAGGGGAAACCCGTCAATAACCAGATGCGCAACCACTCTGCCACGGTCCACAGGGCGGGCATGATCAATAAGGCGGTCACCATGCCCGACAGTTGCCAGCGTTGACGCAGCCAGTGCAAGCTATATGCGGCGGCGGCCAGATAAATCGACAAGGCCGCTGTCAGCAACATCAGCGCCACGACCGCCAACAAACCCGGCAAGCCGCCAAAGACGGTCATGGCGATCAATAGCCAGCTGACACTGGCAGTCAGCCAGGCAAAGCCGTATGCCCAGGCCAGCCAGGCAGTTTGCCTGCGTGTGAAGGCGGCATGACCATCTCTTAACATCAGGCCAAACAGCAATGCCAGGCTGATGATTTGCAAAGGCCAGCAATTGACAGGTGCAAATGAAAAAACGTTCAGCCCCCCTGCCACTAGCATCAGCAGGAAAGATGAACGCCAGGACAGGGACGACAGTACGCTAGCCAGCGATTTAATCATCGGACCGCAGGGTAGGTCTTTGTTCGACCAGCAGCATCTGTACCTGACGGGCATCGGCCCGCAAGACTTCAAAGTACAGATTGCCGATGGAGAATTCATCGCCCATATGGGGTACTGCGCCCATGTAATTGGCGACATAGGCACCGATGGTTTCGGCGTCTTCCGACGACAGGGTGGTGCCCAACGTGTTGTTGAATTGCTCGATCTCGGTCAGGCCCTTGATGCGCCAGCGCTTGCCGTTACCTTTGCTTTCCAGCGCCAGGATATTGTCTTCTTCTTCATCGAAATCGTATTCATCTTCGATGTCGCCGACGATCTGTTCCAGCACGTCTTCTATGGTGATGAGACCGGATACGCCACCGTATTCATCCACCACCATGGCGATGTGATTACGGTTGGCACGAAAATCGCGCAACAGGATATTCAGGCGTTTGGATTCAGGGATGTAAATCACCGGGCGCAGCATCTCACGAACATCAAAAGCTTCTGCCGCGTAGTAACGCAGCAAATCTTTGGCCAGCAAAATACCGACGACCTTGTCACGGTCACCATCCACAGCAGGAAAGCGCGAGTGTGCCGTCGTCAGCACTTCCGGCATCCATTCTTCTATGGGGTTGGAAATATCGATGACATCCATTTGCGCGCGCGGCACCATGATATCGCGTGCGCACAGATCAGATACCTGGAACACACCTTCTATCATCGCCAGTGCATCGGCATCGATCAGATTGCGTTCTTGTGCGTCGTGCAATACTTCCAGCAACTCGGCGCGATTTTCAGGTTCAGGAGAAATGAGGGCGGTCAAGCGTTCAAACAATGACCTATGGGGTTTAAGGTCAGTTGGTCTGACCTTACTAGAGTGCTCTTGCATAATAGGCGTAACGCCGTTGTTTCAATCCTACAGAATACAACAAATGCGAGTGCTTTCCCCAGTTTTGACCTGGATAGTGGCAAAAAAAAACTGCAACGGGAAGTAGCAAAAGAATATTTTTCCGCAGCAAAATAGGTATCTTTTAACTACTTCTCATTCGTGAATTCGCTCTTGGCAGGTCATCTCACCCTGATGCGCGCACGCATGCTTCATTTACTTTAGAGCAAGTCCTCAACACAAAAAAGCACTTGCAAGGCATACTCGCTTGTGTCATTTTTAGCACTGTTAAGGTAAAAACAGACAACACCCCCATAACAAACAACAAGCTGAAGAGACTTCGCCCCCCGGTAAAACCTGGAAACCTGAAAACAATGGGCCAGTCGACCTCAACCACGTCAAAGGAGAAATCGTGTTCATCATCGCCAGCGTCATCACCGGCATCGTCGCCGCCCTGCATATCTATTTTCTGATACTTGAGATGTTCCTCTGGGATAAACCTCTGGGCTTGCGTACCTTCCGCAATACGCCAGAAAAGGCAGCGATCACCAAGGTACTGGCCGCCAACCAGGGTTTATATAATGGCTTTCTGGCCGCGGGCCTGATCTGGGGGCTGTGTCTGGGTCCGGCTGGCTTTCATGTGAAGATTTTCTTCCTGACTTGCGTCATCATTGCTGGCGCTTACGGTGCTTACTCAGTCAGCCGTCGCATCTTGTACATACAGGCTGCGCCTGCTGCGATCGCGCTGGTCTTGCTGCATCTGTAAGACCCTGTTTACGATCTAAGACCGCATCTGAGTCACATTGAGTTTGTCGGTAATTTACTGCACGGCTTCTTCCACGATTTCTACTGAATCGTGGAAGCGTGTGTAATGAATATGCTGGATCGGGCCCGTGCCGTTTTCAAAGACATCCACGTAGCGGTGGTTCCAGTGGATTTTGCTGCAAGGGTAATAGTGACGCGCCCTTTGCGGCTGATTCGTCGTATCGTCGACGCCCTCTATACTCAGTATCAATGAGGAATTCAGGTGACGCAGGGCATCTTGATCCAGGCCAAACAAGGGGCTGTTCTCATCGATGACGTGGATGACGGTCCAGCCAAGGATGAAGATGGGATGCTGATCACGTTCCAGTTTCATGTCGACGATCTTGCGAAAATTACCCATGGTCGATGATTTTTCATCACGCATCAGGCGCAACTTCGCTGATGCTTCGCTGATGATATTCATGCGTGAATTGGCCATGCGTATCAGCAGCACACGTTTTCCATCTGCGACATGGCTAACCGGATGCGCCGCAAAAATGATACTGGAACGCGGACGCGAGAAACGCGCAAACATGACACCGGTAATCAGGGCCACGCTGGCCATACCAACGAATATCTCCAGCGTTGCCACACTGTGCCCGTACACGGTCTGCGGGTGCATGTCGCCATAACCCACGGTCGCCAGGGTTTCCACACTAAAGAAGAACGCCCCCAGAAAACTATTCGGATGCAGATTACCGATGGGATTATCACCCAGCATGAACAGGCTGGCGAAACCCAGATTCAACACCAGAAACACCACACCGACACCGGCAAAAAACACCGGCCAACTGGATGTCATCGCATAGTAGTAAATGTCTTGCCAGAACTGGGTACGCAAACCATAGGCAATAACCGCCCGTTCACCCATGGTGATACGCCTGCCGCGATCTTGGTGTTTGTTCATGTTGGGTGATTTCTTTTGAACATTTTTTTACTCTCGAAGAATCAAGACTGGCTCTTAGTATAAGGTGGAAGCAATTGCGTAGCGATTTGTCCGTTTCGCAAACTTGATTTTTCAATTAAGTACTTGCGTTGAGAAAAACCATTTCAAGCCCCTTCCCCGTCAAGGGGAAGGATGGGATGGGGATGGGTTTCTATTGAAAATTCATTGACCGTCAATTGACCTAACCCCATCCCCACCCTAACCCTCCCCTTGAAAGGGAGGGGATCTACGAGTCATTTTTTGTCAAGCACACTATTCCAGACAGCAATATGTGCAGGCAAGAGTCCATCAGACTCGCGCCCCAATGACATTTGTCAATCACCTTGAAATTGTATAGCTGGAAGCAACGAACCGCTTCTATTTACCTGCTGGCTTCTGTTCCTACCTGTGGTGCCATCACTCAAATTACAAAGCCATTAACTCATTAACTACTACTGATACGGATTTTCCAAACCCAGCCCGGCCAGTATCTCTATCTCTAGTGCTTCCATTTCTTCAGCTTCATCATCCTCTTCATGATCATAACCCTGGGCATGCAGGACGCCGTGGACGATCAGATGTTGCGCGTGGTCGAGTACCGTTTTCTTTTGCTCTGCCGCTTCTTTTCCCAGTACATCGGTACACAGGATGATGTCTGCCTGGGTGACTTCGGCATCTTCATCTTCGGTGTAGGCAAAGGTCAGCACATTGGTGGCATAGTCCTTGCCACGATAATCATGGTTCAGTAGCCTGCCCTCTTCCGCATCGACAAAGCGTAAAGTGATTTCAGCCGGGAAGAACAGGGCTGCCTGCACGGTCTTGCGTATCAGCGGACGGGTCAGTTGGTCTTGCAAGCGCTTGTCGGCATATTGCACGGACAGGGTCAGCTTAGGTTTAGAATCAGGTTTGGCTTCGGATTTACTTTTTGCGACCATGGTGTGCGGAACTGAGAGGGGTTGCGGGTTTTAACAGTCCAATGGCGGCGCTGTTGGCGGTCGCATTGGCATTCGCAGATTCATAGGCATCGACGATGCGGGCCACCAGCGGGTGACGTACCACGTCCACGCTACTGAAATGCGTGAAGGCAATACCGCGCACGCCATCCAGCACCTGGCAGGCATCGATCAGGCCACTCTTTTGGCCGCGCTGCAAATCTATCTGGGTGGCATCACCAGTGATGACAGCCTTGCTGCCAAAACCTATGCGTGTCAGGAACATTTTCATCTGTTCCGCCGTGGTATTTTGCGCTTCATCCAGGATGACGAACGCATGGTTCAGCGTGCGACCACGCATATACGCCAGCGGGGCAATTTCGATGACCTGTTTTTCAAACATTTTTTGCGTGCGGTCAAAACCCAGCAAATCATACAGGGCGTCATACAGGGGACGTAAATACGGGTCTACTTTTTGTGCCAGATCACCCGGCAAGAAGCCCAGGCGTTCGCCGGCTTCAACGGCTGGGCGTGTCAGTACAATGCGTTTGACGGCATCACGTTCCAGCGCGTCGACCGCGCATGCCACTGCCAGATAAGTCTTGCCGGTACCCGCCGGGCCTATGCCAAAACTGATGTCGTGTTCGAGTATGGCTTTGATGTAATGGTTTTGATGCGGCGTACGCCCGCGCAAATCACTGCGCCGGGTTTTCAGCATCGGGCTTTCAATATCGGCATCTTCTGGCAAGGGCGCGTCAATCGCGACCTCATCGGCGGCAATGCTATCGGCCTTGTCGACCTTGCCAGTTTTCAGATTTTTACTGGCGCGTTGTTCTACCAATGCCAGTTGCACTTCATCGATGCTGATGATTTTTTTCGCCAGGCCATAGAAATGTTCAAGAATTTCTATGGCTTTCTCGGCATTGTGACCACTGACAATAAATTTCTCACCGCGCCGGAAAATCGTCACATCCAGTGCTGACGAAATCTGCCGCAGGTTCTCATCCAGTGGCCCACACAAATGCGCCAGGCGGGTGTTGTCCAGGGGTTGAGGGATGAAGTGTGCTACCGGCACGGGTGTTTTTGCCATTATGCTGTCACTGCCTCTTCAATTAATTCGCCACGTAAGGAATAGTTATAAGATTCGGTAATACGGGTATTGACCAGCGTACCAATGAGCTCTTTGGGACCGGCGAAATTGACGACACGATTATTTTCGGTACGGCCCTGTAATTCATTCGCATCCTTGACAGATGGGCCTTCAACCAGAATACGCTGCACCGTGCCTAGCATGGCATTGCTGTATTTTTTAGTATTGGCATCAATCACAGACTGCAAATGCTGGAGGCGGCGCAATTTCAATTCAGCCGGGGTATCGTCCGTCAGGTTTGCCGCTGGCGTACCGGGGCGCGGACTGAAGATGAAGCTGAAACTGTTATCAAAACCGACGTCATGAATGAGCTTCATCAGCGCATCAAAGTCTTCATCCGTTTCACCAGGAAAGCCGACGATAAAATCCGACGACACTGCAATATCCGGGCGCACTTGCCGCAGGCGGCGCAAAACGGATTTGTATTCGATGGCGGTATAGCCACGCTTCATGGCCGACAGAATGCGGTCGGAACCATGTTGGGCAGGCAGGTACAAATGATTGACCAGCTTGGGTACCTTGCCATAACAATCAATCAGGCGCTGGGTAAATTCTTTCGGGTGGCTGGTGACAAAGCGTATGCGTTCTATTTGCGGAAATTCAGCAATGTATTCAATCAACAGGGCAAAGTCAGCGATCTCGCCATCTTCCATGACCCCGCGATAGGCATTCACGTTTTGCCCCAGCAGGGAAATTTCTTTGACGCCCTGTTCAGCCAGCCCTGCCACTTCAGCCAGCACATCGACGAACGGGCGCGAGACTTCTTCGCCACGGGTGTAAGGCACGACGCAATAGCTACAGTACTTGCTGCAACCTTCCATGATGGAGACAAAGGCTGTTGCACCTTCGACCTTGGCCGGTGGCATATGGTCAAATTTTTCGATTTCAGGGAAGCTGATATCGACTTGTGAACGACCGGAACTGCGACGCGCATCGATCAGTTGCGGCAGGCGGTGCAGCGTCTGCGGGCCAAACACCACGTCTACATACGGTGCGCGCTTGATGATGGCTTCGCCTTCTTGCGAGGCAACACAGCCACCTACACCGATCAGCAGATCAGGTTTTTTACGCTTCAATTCGCGCAGGCGACCCAGATCAGAAAACACCTTCTCGGACGCCTTTTCGCGCACGCTGCAAGTATTCAGCAAGATCACGTCGGCATCGTCAGGGTTGTCGGTCTTGATCATGCCATCATTGGCATTCAGCACGTCGGCCATCTTGTCCGAGTCATACTCGTTCATCTGGCAACCGAAGGTTTTAATAAATACTTTTTTTTGCATAATTTTCTAATTTACTGAAGCTCAGCAAGCAAGGTATAAAAGGCACTACAATGCCGAGTTTTGCGTAAGAACCTGATTACGATCTGTAGCGTGCGTCAGCGGGGTAAGGACAACAAAAACGCAGCGCAAAAAGCGGAATGTACACTAGTACATGAGCATTTTGAGCAGCGCATGAGCCCCGCGTGGACTCCGATTGCGCCCGCGCTTAAGATCGTAACAGGTTCTAAGTCCTACTGATTGCTGCTCTTGAACTGCATCGGTGTCCACACTTCTGGCTTGGGCAATACCCGCTTGCGCTCATCTGCCGTCAAAACCCAGATTTTTTGCAATTCACCAAAATCGTTATCGGTGTAATTGACAATGATGTAGTTGCCGGTCAGATAAGTCGGCAATATCAGCATATTCTGTGCATCGTAAAAACGTGTCGCCGGTACGGTATACCTGATCTTGCCATCCATGATCACATCCGGATATTGCGACATATTCAGCACGCCACGCTTGGTATTCGGCGGGAAGCTGCGTTCATCTGTCACTTGTCCCGTCACTTGTCCCGTCGTTTGCGCCATGCTGCCCAGGCTGACGCCCGCCAGCATCAGAGCCATCAAACCACGACGTACAGTCAGAAAAACAGACATGCGCATGAACATAAGCAGGTGCCTCGATCAGGAAAGTGTAAAAACGAAAAATTCAAAGGAATCAACTACTTAAAGCTAAAATCTGGAATCTTACAAGGGTGCAATTTTAACACAGTCAGCGCCACCCAACAGCAGTAGCAAGCAGTAGCACTAATTTGATCAATAAGAGCGGGAAGTGGGCCAGTATTCTTGCTCATCCGCAGCAAGACTGCTTCGTACACAAGAAATCTGGGATAATGTTAAGGAAACTTTGCTTGAGATACTGCGCCAGAACAACAAAACCTGCTGTTAGGGCAATGAATACATGGTATTTGTCTGAAATCACCTCGGATTAGCCATATTCACCAGACTTAATCAGGGTTTAATTAAAAACCACGGAAATTCATGCACACCCGTTCTCCCCGCGCCCAAGTACGCGAATTTGATACTCGCCATTTTCGTGATGCCCTGTCGCAATTTGCGACTGGCGTTACTGTCATTACCACTCGCCTGGCGAATGGGGCGTTTCTTGGCCTGACTGCCAGTTCCTTCAATTCCGTATCACTGGACCCACCGCTGATACTCTGGAGCCTGGGCAATGCCGCCAACAGCATGCCGGTGTTCACCGGCAATTCGCATTATGTCGTGAATGTCTTATCGAGTGAGCAAGCCTGGCTGGCCGAACAATTCGCCAGCCGCAAAATCGACCGTTTTGAAGGCGTGGAATACACGCTGTCGCGCACTGGCCATCCGATACTGAGCGGTGCATCCGCCTGGTTTGAATGCCATAACCGCAGCCGCTATCCCGAAGGTGATCATGTCATTTTCGTAGGCGAAGTGGAGCATTGCGAATTTAACCATCAGGCACCACTGGTCTTTCATTCCGGCAAGTTTTTGCCGCCGTCGAAATAAACCCATGATGATTTTTCCATTTTCTTCCGACCTCATCGGTTATCTTGCCGCCTTTCTCACCACCACCGCCTTTGTTCCACAAGCCTGGATGACATGGCGTCGCAAACGTGCCGAAGGTGTATCTCTGGGCATGTACATCATCCTCGTCACTGGCATCATGCTGTGGCTGATTTATGGCTTGATGCTGCATGCACTGCCGGTCATCATCGCCAATATGATCACGCTGGTGCTGGCCAGTTTTATTCTGGTCATGAAGCTGGTGTATAAATAGAACTCATTGCATCAAGAGGGATGAGATGAGTTCTAAATACACAGCCATACTTCAGGCAAAGATTATCGTGTGAATCCCTTGGTTGAATTTCAACTCCGTTTGTGAGATGCTTGAAGCAGCCACGATTGGCTTTTAAGTCGACAGCGCTACTAAAATAAAAACCAAACTAAAAAACTGAGGGAAGCCTTTATGAAGAACCTACATCTTGTCTCTGCCGCACTACTGCTGGCACTGAGCAATATGGCATCTGCACAGATACAAAGATGCGTGGACAGTGACGGACGCGTAACCTTCACAGATAATGTCTGTGCCAAATCCAGTGTCAAGCAAAAGTCGGTACGTGCGGACCAGAAAATGGTTGGATCAGGTACAGAAACAGGTAAAGATACCAATTTGGCAGCCCAGAATGAGGCTTTCAATCAGCGCCACGCCCAACGAGAACTGCGAGCAGATAACGAACGTGCGGTCCATAACTTCATCAATACCCCGCTCCCTCCCGGCGTCAAGTATCAAAGGCTAACAACCTACAATGACAAACCTGCGACGCTTGATAGCAAGTAACAAACACCAATTTGCGCGCAATTTAGCGTGCAATTATCGGTAGTTCATGTTCGAACCCACATTAAATTTACAATACAGAATTACAGGAGCAGTGCTTGCCGGTGTTGCTTACGGCCTGTTACTGCGCATCGGGTTTGAATACAAAGCCATGCATGAATGGTTGCAAATCGTCTCCACCGCCTTCCTGATCGTTACGCCTTTCAGCATCGGTGGGCCTGAAGCAGGATTCAGATAAAACAGCGCACAATGGCATGCCGAAACATCTCATCGTTTCGCATGTCAGATTTATAGTCTGGGCAAGGGTATTGCTTTGTTCTTTTCCAGGCCTTCAGCATTTTTCTTCGCGATCATGGCATTCATCGCAGTCCATTCACTGGAATACACGCTGAAATCGATCATGCCGACTTCAATCTTTCTGTATTCGAGACCATTATTTGGCGATTCACTCAGGCTGACATACAAAGACTGTTTGCAATCCTTGAATTGCCTGACATCCTGGCCATAGTTGACCTGCATATTATCTCGTGCCTTGCACGATTCCAGCGACGCCGATTTGGGATTGACACCAGACCTATATGATATCCAGCGCATCTCCCCCGAAGCCTCGATGGTTGGCACCCCGTATTTTTCAGCCAGGGCTTTCTTTAGCTCGCTCGCAGACACATTTCTATAAAAATTTTCACGTCTTGCGATTGCGACCGCAGTACCTGATTGTGGCCCGAATCCCACCGTAATTTCACCGGCCTTTTCGAAACCCGTCGCTGCCTTTGAATACATGATATAAGCCAGATGTCCACGAAAATCCGGGCCAAGCAAATGCTCGCTGCGGTTACCTGCTTTATATCCCTGCGTAACAAGAATTTCTTCGATTTGTGTTGGGAGTGGCTGATCGAATCCTTGCATTTCCACAAAAAAACGTGTGCGGTGAAGAACTGCCTGGAATCAGAATGGCGGTGTAAATAGAGAGTATCTGTGCATTAGCGTACGCTGGTGGTTTTATTTGTATGTACTGTCAGCATCCTATTTCGTCGACGGGGATGACACGGTGCCAAGCATAAAACCCACCAATATAACGATTGGTAGCAGCAAACTCCAGAACTGCCAGTACATGCAAGCAAACGCACCGCCGATTGCGCCGGAACCAAAAGCCAGCACAGGCCACAGGAATTTGTTGATACGTTGACCGATTGCGCCAGCACTGTCCGCCCGCATATAGTCGAGCAAGTCGATCACCAGTTGCGTCACATTACCAGTCATGACGGTAGTGGGTGCTATATCAGTAAACACCAAGCGGCTGGCGGCATTTTGCACACCCATTGCGGCCGCACCGGCAATACCTGCACTCAATGCCGCCCAGGTATCAGCCGCCTGTATCGGCTGCGCAATCCAGCCCAGAACCATGAAAGCCAGCAAAAATGCAATTTGCATTCCCAGAACAGGATTCAGGGTTTTCTTATTTTTTTCTTGCAAGCGAATAACCAGCAGGCGCGTCAATGCCACCGCAGCCACGAAAGCAGGAAAAGCCAGGAATTTGATCAATACCCCGTGACTGGGATGGGCCAGCTCGCTACCTATCAGCACAAAGTTGCCGGTAACATGGGCCGTAAACAAACCAAATAGCGACACAAAACCGACCGTGTCCACATAGCCAGCCACAAAGCCCAACCCTACACCCAGATATTTGTTTTGTTCCATGGGCCATGCCTCAATCGAAATTTTAAGTTTGCCGCAAGACCGGCAACGAATACCGCCCGGGGCCAGCCAAAGCAATGCTGGAAAAAATAGTCAGCAGCAACCAGCCAAATTGGCCTTCAGCGATGCTCCAGTAAGCATGCACCAACAGCATAGACACCAGCAACAGGAAAAGAATAGGCAGACAAGCCAAGCGCGTAAAAAACCCTGCAGCAATCAGTAGCGGGCACAATACTTCAGCAAAAATCGCCAGCGACAAGGTCAAACCCGCACCTAAATGAAAAGGGTCTTCGATATGCTGCAATTCATTACTGAAGTGCAAAAGCTTGGGTATACCATGAACATACAACAGCAGAAAAGCACCTGCCAGCCTGAGCAGCAGCAATCCTGCATCAGGTGAAGCCTGTTGCAGCAGACTGAGCATCTTATTCTTGTTCATCACATTGAATCCTGGTTATGACTATTACCGCTGCAGTATTAAAATAAACCGGCAACGACATAGCCAGCGCTCATGGCGACCACCAGCAATGCACCGATGGGTGTCGGTGGTGCCGGTGAAGGAATATCTTGCCAACGACAAAAGGCACCGATGGCGAGCCCCAACAAGGCACCGATAATCAGTTCCATGCTATTTTCTTTCTATTGCGTGACCAGCACACAAACCCTTATTGCGGGCGGCCTGAGAAACAGAATAACGATCGACCAGCCAATAACCGCAGCTCATCATAAAAACCAGCAGTGCCCCGCTCAGCACAGGCGGCGAAGGCACCGGGATATGGGTCAGGCGACAGGCAATACCAACGACAAATGACAGTATTAAGCCAATGGCGATCTTAAAATATGGCATGATTTTTCCTTGATGGATATCAGAACGCAAAGCAACTGCAGCCCAGTACGCCCCAGAATGAAGTCAGTTCGGATACTGGTACGGATGACTTGCGCGCCACATCATGTGCATGCCCATGTACCGAACAGGTGCCGCGACATTGATGCGGTAACTTGGCATGGGCTTGCCTGTTCTGTGTATTTTGCTGTTGGGGTCGGTAGTGGCCACCCGTCCTGGTCACGGGTGACCAATCCGGCAACACGGGCAGCGGTGGTGGGCCAAGTGAGGATAATTCTGCGGCAGCATAGACGATCTTGCCACCAACAATGGTCAGGACAGATTCTATGGCTTTGATATCGTCTTCCGGCACGGCAAAGAAATCAGCAGACAGTATCGCCAGGTCAGCCAGTTGACCAACCTTGATCTGGCCTTTTTTACCCTGCTCATTGGAAAACCAGCTACTACCCCGGGTCCACAGTTCCATTGCAGTCTCACGCGGCAAACGGCCGGAAGAGTCATATAAGCGCATACCACCGACAGTGCGGCCGGATACCAGCCAGTATAGCGCCGTCCACGGATTGTAACTGGCAACACGGGTCGCATCGGTACCCGCGCCAACCGGCACACCCATCTCCAGCATCTTGGCGATAGGTGGTGTGGCGAGGGCAGCATCTGCACCGTAGCGCTCGACAAAATACTCACCCTGAAATGCCATTCTGTGCTGGATGGCGATGCCGCCGCCGAGCGCCTTGACGCGCTCTATATTGCGTTCGGTGATGGTCTCGGCATGGTCGAATATCCAGTGCAGGCCATCAAAAGGAATATCGCGATTGACTTTCTCAAACACATCCAGCATGCGCGAGATCGATTCATCATACGTCGCGTGCAGGCGGAAAGGCCAGCGCTGGCTGACAAGGTGGCGCACCACTTTTTCCAGCTCGGCCTCCATGTTCTCAGGCAGATCAGGTCGCGGCTCAAGAAAATCTTCAAAATCGGCAGCGGAAAATACCAGCATTTCACCCGCACCATTATGGCGGTAAAAGTCGCTACCATCACCCGGCTTGACCATCTGCGTCCATTGCTGAAAATCATCCAGCTCCTGTCCCTTACGCTGGGTGAACAGATTGTAAGCAATACGGATAGTCAGATGATCATCTTTGGCCAATTGGTCGACGATGGCATAGTCTTCCGGATAATTTTGGAATCCGCCACCGGCGTCAATCGCACTAGTCAGCCCCAGGCGGTTCAGCTCGCGCATGAATTGCCGTGTCGAATTAACTTGCAGTTCCAAAGGCAGCCTTGGGCCTTTGGCCAGGGTGGCATACAAAATCATGGCATTGGGGCGCGCGATCAGCAAGCCTGTAGGATTGCCGGCAGCGTCACGCTGTATCTCGCCACCTGGTGGATTGGGCGTATCTTTGGTGTAGCCAACCGCATTCAGTGCCGCACGATTCAACAAGGCACGGTCATACAGGTGCAGGATAAAAACCGGCGTATCCGGCGCCGCCGCATTGATTTCTTCCAGTGTAGGCATGCGCTTTTCAGCGAACTGGAATTCGGTCCAGCCACCAACCACGCGCACCCATTGAGGATGCGGTGTACGTTCAGCCTGCTGTTTGAGCATGCGCAAGGCGTCAGCCAGCGAAGGCACGCCTTCCCAGCGCAACTCCAGGTTATAGTTCAGGCCGCCACGAATCAGGTGTATATGGGAATCGTTGAGCCCCGGGATACCCGTACGCCGCTCCAGGCTGATGATTTGCGTGTCGGCACCACGGTGCTGCATCACATCTTCTGCTTCACCTACCGCCAGGAACTTGCCATCCTTGATGGCAACCGCACTTGCCAGAGGTTGAGTACGATCTACGGTATGGAAACGGCCGTTGTACAAAATCAGGTCGGCATGCATGCGAACTCCTTGGAATGGTTCTAAAAACAGAATGTACAAACACTGCGATGGAAATTATTCTGACAGACAGCTGGCGACCGTTTACTGTGCGCTTAAGCTATTTTAAATTTAGCAGTCTTACACAAAAATTTCGTCGAAAAAAGCAGCAACAAAGCCTGGCGAATGTTGAAACAGCCTCCGGGTATATTGACCTAAGCGGGCCCGGATAGCCGGGCCTGCTTATTATCCAATTATCCGATTATCCGGTCACTGGATTAATGTGCTTCACTGGCATTAAACATGGTTTTGGCATAAATCAGACCGAGGCCATAACCGCCACCGTGCGCGATAGAGGTGGCAACGGTCTGGTTATACGTTTCACCGCGCGCCCAGTCGCGTTGCAACTCAAGCAGGTATTGCAGTGAAGTCATGGGACGCGCACCACCTTGTATCATACGCTCCATGGCGCGCTGATGTGCTTCATCCGATACATCACCGCAAGCATCGGCGATCACATACACTTCAAAACCCTGGTCCAGAGCGGACATCGCCGGGCCAACAATACACACCGCAGTCCAAAGCCCGGCTAGCACGATCCTGCCTTTGCCGATGGCATTGACGCGTTCGGCGATACGGCTATCTTCCCAGGTATTCATGGTGGTACGGTCAATCACGTTCATATCTGGAAATACCGATTTTATTTCATCAAAAATCGGACCAGAGAAAGATTTTTCTGCCACCGTCGTCAGGATGGTGGACACATTGAATTCCTTGGCAGCTTTGGCAACCAGCGCCGCATTGTTGCGCAAGGAAACCGGATCGATCGATTTGGTGGCAAACGCCATTTGCGATTGATGATCAATCATGATCAGGGTATGGTTGCTGGGATCCAGCAGGGTTTTACCAGGCACGGCTTTGGCGACGGGCATACAATTCTCCTTGATACAGGTCATTAATTAAGGCCGCTGTCTGGCAACAGCCCACTTGAAATATACATCTATAGGACTTACGCAAAATTGGCCCAGCAAGGCGCGGCGACGAAGACAGTACTTTAGTACGCGACTACTAGGAGAGGAGCTGCAACGCAGCTGGGGCGCTTTTGCGTAAGTCCTAATCTAATTTTTTAATGCAATTAGCGCAGCAGCCACCCCCGCGCCATAAGCGCGATCAGCTTTATTGCAATTGTCGATATGACGTTGCTGTACGGGGCTTGATACCCCCTGCAAAGACCGTGCTGTATTCTCAAACAGCACTTGCTGCTGGGACGGGTTCATCAAACGAAACAGCGCGCCAGGCTGGCTATAATAGTCTTGGTCAAGCCGGTGATCCCAGTGTGCGGCGGCCCCTTCCAGTGGCAATGCCGGTTCAGCAAATTCTGGCTGCTGTTGCCATTCACCTTTGGAATTCGGTTCAAAACCCAGGGTCTTGCCGTAGTTGCCGTCGCTGCGCAAGGCACCATCCCGGTGATAGCTGTGAAAAGGACACTTGGGTGCATTCACGGGCACCTGATGATGATTCACACCCAGACGGTAACGTTGCGCATCACCATAAGAAAACAACCTGGATTGCAGCATTTTATCTGGTGAAAATCCGATACCCGGAACCACATTGGCGGGTGAAAATGCAGCCTGCTCCACATCGGCAAAATAGTTGTCCGGGTTACGATTCAGTTCCATGATGCCGACAGGTATCAATGGATAATCTTTGTGCGGCCAAACCTTGGTCAGATCAAAGGGGTTGATATGGTAGCTATTGGCAGCTTTTTCAGGCATGACCTGTACTTGCAACTGCCAGCGTGGGAAATCGCCTTTTTCTATGCTTTCCAACAGATCACGTTGCGCACTTTCCCTATCCCCGGCAACGATGGTTGCCGCCTCAGCGTCGCTCAGGTTTTGTATGCCTTGCAAACAGGTGAAATGAAACTTGACCCAATGTCTTTCATTTCTGGCGTTGATCAAGCTAAACGTGTGACTGCCAAAACCATGCATGTGACGGTAGCTGGCTGGGATACCGCGTTCACTCATGACGATGGTCACCTGATGCAGCGCCTCAGGCAAGAGCGTCCAGAAATCCCAATTGTTTTCAGCACTACGCAAATTGGTATACGGGTCACGCTTGACAGCATGATTCAAATCCGGGAATTTGAGCGGGTCACGCAAGAAAAAGACCGGCGTATTATTGCCCACCAGATCCCAGTTGCCTTCTTCAGTATAAAACTTGATGGCAAAGCCGCGAATATCGCGTTCGGCATCCGCCGCACCGCGCTCACCAGCCACAGTAGAAAAACGGACGAACAGATCCGTCTTCTTGCCTACAGTAGAAAATATTTTCGCCCTGGTGTACTGGCTGATATCATGTGTCACGGTAAATTGACCGAAAGCCCCCGATCCCTTGGCATGCATGCGGCGTTCTGGTATGACTTCGCGGTTGAAATTGGCCAGTTTTTCCAGATGCCAGATATCTTGAATCAATGCAGGACCACGCGGCCCCGCAGTTTGGATATTCTGGTTGTCGACTACCGGTGCACCGGCAGCAGTTGTAAGTTTTTTCATGGCAGGGCTTTCAATTTAGCGGGTCATCAACAGATCATCATTCACTATACAATCCGTCCGGCAGCACAATCACACGTCGTCCGAACAGACGTGCATCCACCGAATAGGCACCCGGCCCCAACAAAGCCAGTGCCAGAGCAGACAGAATCGACGTAGCTGCCGGTATCAATGCAAGATTCCCCATAAACACCAGAACACATGCAAACAGTATCCATAACACTGCGAGGACCGGGGTCACTACGGCAAGGCAGATCAGGCCCGTCCATACCAAAATAACTGTTGCAAGCCAAACCGGCATGCGACTCGCTTCACAACAGCCGCTATACACCAGCATTTGCAAGCCCATCGCCAAGCGCAGAAAGAGTAGGCCCATGCCCGGAGCACCGGCAGGAAACATGGAAAACAGTTTTTGCATTTCTTGTATGGCCTATAGTGCTCTTTTGCGTGGAATGATACTGTGCAGGCAAGGGAAATTTACAATCCTGCCCTTGCCTGCAAGGTGATCAAAGTGTCACAATCAGGATTTGATGAAGTCCAGCATGTCTTTGTTCAATTGGTCTTTATGTGTATCCGTCAAGCCATGTGGTGCACCTTTGTACACCAGCAACTTGGCGTTTTTAACCAGCTTGGCAGAAGCAATACCCGCGATGTTAACAGGTACGATCTGGTCATCATCACCATGCACGATCAGTGTAGGAACAGTGAATTTTTTCAGGTCTTCACGGAAATCAGTTTCTGAAAATGCCTTGATGGAATCATAGGTATTTTTGTGACCAGCCTGCATGCCTTGCGCCCACCAGGAATAAATCAAACCCTGCGAAACCTTGGCACCTGGACGATTAAAACCGAAGAAAGGGCCGCTGGCGATATTCATGTACAGTTGGGCACGATCCGCCAGAGAACCTGCACGGAGATCGTCAAACGCCTGTATAGGAACACCATCAGGATTGTCATCTCTCTTGACCATCAGCGGCGGCACAGCAGAAATCAAACCCGCCTTGGCTACGCGCTTGGTGCCGTGACGGCCGATATAACGCGCCACTTCGCCACCGCCGGTAGAGAAGCCAAACAGCACGGCATTTTTTAAATCCAGCAAGTCCATCAGTTGCGCCAGGTCGTCGGCATAATGGTCCATGTCATTGCCACTCCATGGCTGACTGGAACGCCCGTGGCCACGACGGTCATGGGCGATGCAACGATAACCTTGCGAAGCCAGGAAAATCATTTGTGATTCCCAGCTATCAGAGTTCAGTGGCCAACCGTGGCAAAAAACGATAGGTTGACCAGTGCCCCAGTCTTTGTAATAGATATCAACGCCATCTTTCGTTTTGAATGTACTCACTTTTTTTACTCCAATATGATGTAAAGTTGAAACAGGTTTACTGGCAGCCAGCGCTTGTGCAAAAACACCGCTGGTGGGCAGGCTAAACATTGCTGCGGCTGTCGCTCCCCCAACCAGCAGATGGCGACGCTGTTGATCCACTTCTTGCACGTTCTCTTCAGACTTCATGAATTTTTCTCCTTTTGCATAGAAACAGGTTTAACCTGTGGCATCAGACACAGCTCAATTCAATACCCGCCTGAATGCGCATCATTCGTCCGATTAAAGTGTAGTGTGCATAGGCATGAAAAACATCACCATAAATCTGGGTAGGCGCACTACCCATTCGGGTAGTTTTTGTTCAATGACGTGTATCTGGAAAAATTGCGCGGAAAACTTCAGTGCCGCAATCCCAGGTGCCGGCGCATGCAGGCCAGCCTGGTGACAAAATAGCTTTTTGACTGTTGTACGTGTAGTGGTACGTCAAGGCTGACTTCTGTACCCATGCCCTTTGCACTACAGATATACAAGCTGCCACGCAAACGTAAGGCGCAATCCTGCATGGTGTTCAGACCACTTCTGCCAGGCAATCCGGATATCGGATGCTGTCCGTCTAAAAAACCAGCTCCGTCGTCGCGTATCTGCAGGCGCAGACCCGAGCAGGCATAGGTCAGTTCTATTTCCACCTTCTGTGCGCCGGCATGCCGGTAGACATTCGTCAACGCCTCTCTGGCGAAGTGATATAAGTCATCGCGCATGGACAAATACGGCTGTGAATAATCACCAATGACGACCAAAGAACATTGACAATGCTTTCCGTCGGATAAGACTTGCGCAAGGTCAGCCAGCAATTGCTCAAAATCACAGTCATACTGTGGCAAGAACTGTTGCCCCATCATCTGGTATCGTCCCGGTTCAACAAGTCTTTCCGCATTCTTCAAGATAAGGTCCAATGCGCTTCTGACCGCTTCTTCATTTCTAAAACGAATCGCCATAGCATGCAATTGCAATACCAGGCTGTTGACATTCTGCAGCAGACTGTCGTGTGCAGACCTGGTCGTCTGGTTGTTTTCTGTTAAACGCATGACCAGGCGTGATCTGCCCTTACCGCGCCGACAAAGAATGTAGACGATTGCCAGCGAGAGACTGAGAAGGATTAAGCCTGCATGCAACATGAGTGGCCCAGTCAATCCCATGCTGCTGCCAATCATAGCAATGGAATATCCGGGCTTGAACTCTGGTCTCTGATCTTGCTCTCTCTTTACATCAGGTTCATTTTTTATCACTGGGCTGTAAGAAAAGACAGAAGCTTTTTCGGGCAGTACACCTCCATAGTTAAGCGCACGCAGTGCGGGCCGCAAATGTGCTTGTGGTTGCGGTATGTTCGTGAACTTGGAAATACCGTTTGAGAATACGTCAGCAGCGCACCACATCAGCAAACCGGCAAACCATATTTTCATTAAAATCCTATTTCATGAGTCAGAGTGAAATGTCTTGTTTCATAACATGAACCGGCATGGGTCTGGCCGTAGCTGATACTGCATCCCGAACCAGCGTTTTTGCGCTCCCCCTACTGATGAGAAAGTCAGCATGTTATTCAAAAGTCGCGTGTGAAGCATGACAAAGCAGTGTCGTTCAAATCAAAACCTGTTTCTGTTCTGGCATTCTGCTCGGTTTTTTCCAAAAGTGACAATACCCTTTAGGGTGATTGATAAAGGCAAATTTGTAGCAGGACGTAAGCCTGGCAAACCAAATCTTGGAAATAAGTTACTATTCAATTCTCAAATGCATTTTTTTGCATTTACCTGTAACAATTGTCATGAAATTCCGCATTTAGCTGGAGAAGCAAACATGGATTCCAGTGCCGCTACACCCATCAATATCTTGTCGGTAGATGACCATCCGGTTTTTCTGCAGGGGATAGCCAGTTTGATCGAAACACAGCCCGATATGCGGGTGATCGCCCAAGCCAGCAATGGGCAAGAAGCCATTGATTGCTTCCGCAGACTGCGTCCTGCCGTTACGCTGATGGATATTCAAATGCCCGTCAAATGCGGCATAGAAGCCACGCGTGAGATCAAGGCGGAATTTCCACAGGCTCGCATCATCGTTCTTACCACTTACGAAGGTGATGCCCGCACTTTAAAAGCCATCAAAGCGGGGGCCGCAGGTTACCTGCTGAAAAGCATGCTGGGGAAAGACTTGCTGGGCACCATTCGCACTATCAATCAGGGGTATAACTGCATCCCACCCAAAATGGCGGCACTCATGGGTTCATCGTCCGCAAACAATACCTTAAGCAAAAGAGAGACTGAAGTTCTGGAACATATCGCCACTGGCAATTCCAACAAGCGCATTGCGATTACCTTGTCCATTTCTGAAGACACCGTCAAAGCACATGTAAAGAATATCTTGTCGAAATTGATGGCCAATGACAGGGCGCATGCGGCAATGATTGCGGTTGAGCGCGGCATCATCGACTTAAGAACAGTTGCGCAATAAGAGTCATCAAGCAGTGCAAGCGCGCCTCCAGACAACCAGCATTCCCCAATATAACCCAATGCAAGCGCTACAGGTCGCACTAACACATGATCTGAGAGGCAAATTCAACAAAACAAGTTGTGTACTATTCTTGCATTTAAATGCGAGAAAAATACTGGTCGTCATCTTGTTCAATCTGATGATGGCGATTGCTCCCATGTCGGTAACTGCCAGCAATCCAGCGGCGTCACCTGCCGGTGCAGCGCGCGCCAGGCAAGCCAATCCACTGGATATGCACCACACCAGCTGGACGACGAAAGATGGCGCGCCACCCAATATTTTCGCCATGGCCCAGAGCAAGGACGGATGGTTATGGCTAGCTTCCAGCGACGGCCTGTTCCGCTTTGATGGCGTCAGGTTCGAGCGGTTTCGCCCGGCAGGAACGCAACTGATTTCCACCAATGTCTGGGGGATGCATCAGCTTAAGTCAGGCGCACTCTGGATAGGCTACAGGACAGGTGGAGCAAGTCTCATAAAAGATGGAAAAGTACGCAATTTCGGAATTCAAGACGGCTTACCAATCGCAACAATCTATGATTTCGCCGAAGACAGCGCCGGCAGTATCTGGAGCGCAACCAGTCGTGGTGTGCATGTATATGACGGTAATAAATGGACCGCGCCGGCGGAACAGTTTCATGCGCCTAAAGGCGACTGTACCTTCCTGACCGCAACAGACACGAGCATCTGGGCGCAATGCGAAACCGGTAGTTTCAGATTAGCGCCGGCAGGGATATCCTTTACTCCGCTACCCGGTCCCATAGGCATGGGGCGCCTTGTGGAAGACCCGAAACGAACTATCTGGAGTATTGGTGGCCCCCAGGGTGAAATTGTCGCGCTGAACAAGACCGGTGCCGGAGACGAGAAGAACTGGCCCAAACCGCGCGTCAGCGGCGGCACCATGCTATTCGACCGCGATGGTGAGCATATATGGATTACACGCGCAGATGGCCTGATCAGATCAAACGGCAAAGGAAAGAATGAAGCATTCGGTGTGGCACAGGGGCTGAGTGGTGCCATGCCCAACTACCTGTTACAAGATAAAGAAGGCAATATTTGGGCAGGTACTGAAAACGGTTTGGACAGATTCCGGAAGACTACACTTTCAGGCATCGCACTACCCCAGATATTCCTTGACAGGCCAGGTATTGCAGCAGGTGAAAATGGCGGATTGTGGCTAGGAAAAACACTTTTATCAAAACCAGGCCTGGACTCATTTTCCTCTATCCCAACCGGGACAGAACAAGATACTGTCACTGCTATCTGGCGTGAAGGCCCAGACAGTGTCTGGTATGCAACCATGATGGGACTAACCCATCAGCGCGGTAACATCACGGAAAAAATTGACCTCCCGGTAGAAATAAAGTCTCCCGATATTCGCAGCATTGCAGTTGACGCAGAGGGTTCATTGTGGATATCGTCACGCGGGGTAGGAACATTTCGCCTGAAAGACGGTAAATGGGAAGCTGGAGGTGGTCATCCAGAGCTGAAAATACTTGCCTTTTGTATTTACTCTGACAAAATTGGACGGCTTTGGTTCGGCTTTCTGGGCAGGAAAATTGCAATGCTGAATCAAGGTAAGTTGCAATTGTATGGTGTACAAGATGGTTTGCAGACAGGGAATGTCACGCAGTTTTACGGTCATGACAACAATATCTGGGCTGGCGGTGAAAATGGTTTATTTCGTTTTGACGGTACAAAATTTGTCCCTATTCTTGGTAGCGACGATGAAAATTTTCTTGGCATATCTGGCATGTTTGAGCACCAGGGAGTAATCTGGCTAAATGGTATGGCAGGCATCACCGCAATCGATATTGCAGAACTTAAGCAGGCATCAAAAGACCCGCAATATCACGTTCAATTCAAGCGCCTTGATCATAAAGATGGCTTGCTAGGGAGTGCTAATCAAAGCTACCCTCTACCTTCAGCCATCGCAGGCACAGATGGCGTTCTGTGGTTTACCACCACAGCCGGTGTATTCTGGCTGAATAGTGCGCAGGACAGCAAAAACATCTTGCCACCTCCTGTATACATACGTGGCATCACCACGCCAAACTCTAGCATGCCTTTCATTGACAATGCTGTGCTTCGCTTGTCACCACGGCCGACACGTTTGGAAATTGCCTACACCGCATTGAGCCTGACCATGCCCGAACGCGTTCGGTTTCGCTATCAATTGGAAAACGTCGACACTGACTGGCAAGACGCAGGTAGCAGCCGGACCGCAACGTATACCGACCTCGGCCCTGGTGAATACCGTTTCAAAGTGATTGCCGCAAACAATGATGGTGTCTGGAATACAGAAGGTGCTGCCGCACGGTTCTATATAGAACCCGCTTTTTATCAAACCTACTGGTTCAGAACATTGATTACCATCATTATATTGGCGGCATTGTTTGGTTTATACAAATGGCGCCGTGCGCAAATTGCCAGCCAGATCTACTCGCGCATAGAAGAACGACTGATGGAACGCGAAAGAATTTCACGCGAATTGCACGACACCATACTGCAAACGGTGCATGCCCTGGTCCTGCAAATGCATGTGGCGACACAAAAACTGCCTGCAGCAGAACCTGGGCGGGAAGCAATGGAACGTGCGCTGGATATGGCCACCACCACGATCAGCGAAGGGCGGGACCGTATCCGCGGCTTGCGATCACGCACAGAAGATCAGTTTGATCTGCTGGCTGTATTGCGTGAAAAAGTTAATGCAGAACAGCTTGGTCCCGCCGAACTGGTCACCCAAAATTCAGGCGAGATACGTCGCCTGCATCCTGTCATTTTTGAGGAAGTACTGGCCATCATTTGCGAAGCAGTACGCAACGCCTATCAACATTCAGGCGCAAGCACGATCGAAATACAAATGAATTATTGCCCGGATGGTATCACCGTCGTTGTGCAAGACAATGGCCGGGGCATCCCGCAAGAAATCGCTAGTGCCGGCCATCGCGCTGGTCACTGGGGCATGGTAGGCATGCAGGAAAGAGCCAAACGCATAGGTGGCGAACTGAGCCTGAAAAGCTCGGGAACAACGGGCACACGATGGATTTTTTCATTGTGCCCAGAACTTGCTTACGATGGGTATGTTTCATGATTTTTTTTGCATACCAGTCAAAAAACCCTTCGCACCATATCCGGTATCAAGATCATGACAAATGCAAGACCCATGAAAACAAGGCCGACGATCAAGGCCAGTACGCCAATGATATAAGCGAAAGCTTCATGAGCTTCCACGCCGTAAGGAATACGGCGGGTTAGCAAGCTACAACATCTTGACCCGCACACACCTCCCACACACAGGTACGCAACCAGCGGTGCGCCGGGTCGGCATCCATACGCGGATGCCACAGCATGGACACCGTGATGCCATCAGTGGGAAATGGCAGAGCGAAACTAACCATGCCTGCACGCAGGTTGCCGGTATGCCGTTCCGGCACTGTCGCTATCAAATCCGAGGCACGAGCCAGCGCCAGCGCCGCAGAAAACCCGCCCACGGTAATGGCAATATCGCGCTCCAGTCCCAAGGGTTTCAAAACGTCCGCCATAGGCCCTTTGTTATGCAGACGACGTGAAACCAGGACGTGTTTGCCGGAAGCATACATTTCAGGTGTCATCTCAAGTTGGCTCAGTGGGTGCCCGCTACGCACGACGCCAATAAAGCGATCACGGAACAAGGCACGTGTGCGCACTTCTGGACTGGTCGCATCACCGATCACACCCGTCTCCAGGTCAACGCTGCCATCGCGCAGAAAATTACTGTCTTTATTTAATTTGGGTATGAAGCACAGGCGCACGCCTGGTGCTTCTGCACTGATACGGGCGATCAAAGACGGGCCAAAATTTTCTACAAAACCATCGCTGGTACGCAAGGTAAAAGTGTGATGCAACTGACTGAGATTGAGTTTTTCAGCCGGACGCAGTAGCGCTTGCGCATCCTGCACCAATTGGGCGACTTGCTCGCGCAGCTCCAGCGCCCGTGGTGTCGGCACCAGGCCGCGCCCTGCCCTGACCAGCAAAGGGTCGCCCGTTGTTTCTCGCAGACGTGCGAGTGCCCGGCTCATGGCAGAAGGGCTCAAGCTTAACCTTGTAGCCGCACGCGCCACGCTGCCCTCTGCGAGCACCGCATCCAGGGTAATCAGCAAGTTGAGATCAGGGGTAAGCATACCGGGATGCTAGCACGCTTTGGCTTGACATAGCGTCAAACGCATGAATAAAGTGCAAACCATGCGCCTTCCGCCTTATATGACGAAAGCCTATGATCAAACCATCTTCATGTACGGCTTCGCCAGGAATGACATGTATGTTGAAATCTACTCATACCGCAGACAGTGGCACTGTTACAGGTTCGCCCTCAGCACGATGGGTGCTGGTCAGTCTTTCCCTGTCGATGTTACTTTCTTCGCTGGCGGTGTGTGTCAAGGTAGTTGTCGCCTCAATTTAAATTAAGCAGCCTTCATGTACGCCTTTTCTTCTACACGAGCCTTCTCTGGATTGAGATAGACGCTGTCCCCCAGTGACCAGTTCCGTGTTTC
>NZ_JBMPOX010000037.1:0-3705 GCF_049340445.1 Undibacterium sp. Ji50W
TACTGCCAGTATCAATGCGCTGGGTTATGTCACCTCCAAAATCTATGACGCCAATGGCAATGTCACCAGAATCACGGAATATGCCAATGCGGGTAGTGTGGATGGGAATGGTAAGCTGGTCTTGCCTATCCGCAATGATGATGACCGCATTACCGGCTTTGGCTATGACAAGGCCAACCGCCAGATCAGCCAGACCCGCGTCAATGTCGGGTTTAGTGATGGCGTGACAGATATCGCCAGTGGTCAACGCAATCGCGCCATCCTCACGACGACAAGTGAATACGATGCCATCGGTAATCTGGTGGTCAGTTGGGATATCCTGGGTAATGGCAGCTACCGTTATTACGATGCCCTGGGTCGCCTCAAAGCAGTGGTTGAACCAGGTACCACGACAGAATCTGGCGGCGCACTGAGCACACTGAAAGAATACCGCCGCGACGCCTATGGAAATGTCGTCGCCGAACGCGACTATGCGAACGGTGTAGCTTCTGCGAACAGTACAACTTACGTCGCCGCCAGTCTTAGCAGCGATGACCGCATCAGCCTGGCCCGTTATGACAACCGTGGCAATGTCGTACAAAGTACGGATGCCAATGGTGTCAGTCACTTCGCTTCTTACGATGCGCAAAACCATTTGGGCAAACAATGGCAAGCGGTGTGGAGCAACGACAGCTTGCACACCCTGTTTACTGCCTATGAATACGATGCCCTGGGTCGTCGTACTGCCACCATTACGCCTGGTTCCAATATCCAACTTAGCGCTGATGGTACACAAATTAATTACCTCAACCAGGGACAAACAGCCGTGGTGCGCAACGAAGTCAGCTACAACGCCTTTGATGAAGCCATCAGCCAGCGCAGCAATGGTGTCGAGGTCGCCCACTATGACTATGACAATGCTGGTCATCTCTGGCGCAGCAACAGCGGTGGTGTCACCAAGGTCATGCAATATGATGTACAAGGCCACCAGACTGTCACTTTAAGCAGTGCCGGTATCAGCACCGCCAGCCTCAACTTCGGCAATGGTGACCCATTGGCTAACATAGCCATTGCACAAGAGGCAGATCATGTGTCTGGCTTGCGTCGCAGCAGCACGCAGTATGATGCACTGGGCCGTGCCATCACTCTGAGCTTGCCTACCCGCGATGGCCAGACACCCGTCATCCACCAAAGCTTTGATCGCTGGGGTAACCTCACCAGCCGCAGTGACTTGAATGGCTTTGGTGGTGTGACCACTTACCAGTACGATGCGAATAACCAGTTGATCCACCAAAGCAGCCCCGATGCGACGGGTGCGCAAAGTGCCAATAGCGCCATTACCGACTTCTATTACGATATCCGGGGTCGCCAGATTGCCATCCGGGATGCCAATGGCAATGTCAACCGCATGAGCTACGACGCGCGCGGGCAGTTGATCAAGGAAACCAATGCCGATGGTGGCATTGTCAGCCATGTTTATAATGCCTTTGGTGAGCAGATTGCCCTGACGGATGCCAACGGCAACCACATCCGCTATCAGTACGACCATCTGGGTCGCCTGGTACAGTCCAGCAGCGATCCGGTTGGCCTGTACAACACCAGCACCGGCAATGTGAGCGGTAGTACCCAAAGCCTGGTCAGCACCATCAGCTATGATCAGGCCGGACGAGTCATCGCCCGGACCAATGCCAATGGTGAAACCACACGCTTTGAATATGACTTGCGCGGCAATGTCGTGTTCAGCCAGAAACCACTGGGCCAGTTTGAACAATATGCCTATGACACCCAGGACCATCAAATCGCTTATCGCGATGCCAACGGCAACATCAGCACCTGGCAGTTCAATGCACAGGGCCAGTTACAAAGCCACAAAGACATTGGTGGTGCTATCTATAGCTACCGCTATGACAGTGCCGGGCAATTGCTGCAACAAACCAATAGCCGTGGCCAGAACCTCAACTACCACTACAACGAAGCCGGACAAGTCACCCAGATCCGTGACCTGGCCACTGACAAGACCACGCTGTACAGCTACAACCTGGCCGGACAACACACGCGGGAACAAACTATCCAGGCCGATATCAGCCTGCAAAACACCCGCCTCACTTATAACGCCCAGGGCCAGATATCCCTGATTGAAGCACTGGATGATAACTACCTCACTGCACTTGGCTATGACAAGGCCGGTAATCTCTCGCATGAAAGCGATGTGCAACAGACACAGGCTACAGGTACAACCACCCGTCAGGTCAGTATCAGCGGCAGCATGCATACCGTCAGCCATGAAACGGTGGCCAGCACTTCTTTCGTGCATAACAATAACTATGCCTATGACAGCATGCAAAGGCAGATATTGGTCGAAGGGGCCAATAACAATAGTGCTGCGGACGCCAATAATGTAAACAGCACGCAAGGCCACTTGCTGACTTATGACAAGAACGGCAATGTAGCCAGTGACACCAGTTGGGGTAAGGAACTGGTGGCACAGATACCGCTGGGCACAAACGGCCAGCCGGACACCAGTCGCACCACCTATGTCGTGCGTGAAGGCCTGATCACGCGTTACTTCAGCTATGACGCGGCCAACCGTGTCAGCAGTATTGCGGTGGCCAGTTATGACGCGCAAGGTAACCGTTTGCCACAAGCCCTGGCAACGGTCGTGGATCAGCGCTTGTATGACGGTGCTGGTCGGCTCATCCAGCAAGGTATCAACAGCGGTATGGATGCACGTTATCTGCAGGCTTTGCAGGTCAGCCAGCTGGCCGCCTTTGCAGAGACGACAACCCAGGACGCCCACTATTACGATGCCAACGGCCTCATCAGAAAAGATATACGCAACAATGTGCTGGGGCAAACCGTTCAACAGGCCAACTACACCAACTATGACGCGGCAGGCCACTTGCGTGGCTACAGCATGGACGATATTGCAGGCAATCACGTCAATGTCAGTCTGGAACAAACATTGGCCGAAGGCTATTTGCAAAGCCGTGTTGAATCGGCCTACAGCAACAGTCGGGTGTCTGGTGCCAATAGCACGAATACCCAGCAATACAGCTATGACGTCAATGGCAAACAGATACAGATGGTCAACGTCAGTGTAAAGGGCAACACCAATGTGACATCCATCAAACACCAGATCACCGATGCCCGTGGCCAGGTAGTGGTGAGTGAAACGGACGGTGTTGCGACCGACATCCTACGCGTGAATGGCCAGGTGTTTAATAGCTGGACGGGCATCAATCACAATAGCTTTACCGCCAACGCGGGCAACGGCACCGGCAAGACCGATACCTGGGTCGAGCCTGTCCATGCCCTTGCTGGTAAAGCCATGATGATGACGATGATGATGGCCACTGCCAGTTCGTCTAATTTGGATGCCCTGAGAGCGGCGGTAGCAAATGCACAAAGCATTGTTGACTACTATGAGTCGGTTATTGCGTTATGGGACGATAATAATAAACCGAGTCCCTGGGATACGTCCTATGAATATCTGGCCATAGCCCAACAGCAACTTTCAGCGGCTCAAGATGACCTCGCTGCTGCCGAAGCTGCGGCTGGTTCAGGTGACGGTGGGGATAATACGCCAGGTGACGGGAACGGTACAGGTAACACTACCACGGGTGATGGTACGACAGGCAACACCGGCAACGGTACAGGCAACACTACCACGGGTGATGGTACGACAGGCAACACCGGCAACGGTACAGGTAACACTACCACGGGTGA
>NZ_JBMPOX010000037.1:3799-22927 GCF_049340445.1 Undibacterium sp. Ji50W
GGTACAGGTAACACTACCACGGGTGATGGTACGACAGGCAACACCGGCAACGGTACAGGTAACACTACCACGGGTGATGGTACGACAGGCAACACCGGCAACGGTACAGGTAACACTACCACGGGTGATACAAGCGGCACGGCGAACAACGGACAAACGACGAGCAATGATCTTGCCAATGATAACAACCAAATCATTGCCAATTCCCAGGACGTTAGTGGACAAGTAGTGTATGGCTTGAACGCCTATTTAAATACGCTGAGTTCAGTTACAGGTGAGCACGTGGGTAATGCATTAGCCCTGGCTGATGCGTTGAAGCACTCTGATTCAGACAGTAACGATCTTAATTGGGGTATGACTGCTGCTGAGCAAGGCTATCCCGATTTGCCAGATGGGACTATGCTTTTTGCTTCTGGTTTCGATAATGTAAATAGAGATAGCAAAGGTAGCACCAATTTGACAGTAACTATTGGAGGTGATCCTGACTCTGCCTCAGTGCACGATAGACTGCCGGGAGAGCCTGGAGGGTATTTTAATGAAGCAGCAATTCCTGATGGTGCAAAAGATATCAAAGCAATAACGATTGTGATGAAAGATGGTAGTAGTGTAGGTGGTTGGTCGTATAATTTTAACGGTGCAACCACAAATACCAGAATCACATACGGAGATGCCAATAGCACGTCTGCAACGGCATCGTTGGGCGGTGATCTCGCTATTAAAGGGCTTACTGGTGACATTAGCACTTTTGACGGCGTCACGTCAGGTGACGTATTAAAAGTATTAAATGACATAAAGATTGGTGTCGATAGCGGTTTTTCAGTGAAAGACACTTTGACCGATATTAAAGACTTCGTGGTTGGTCCAGACTACAGCAAAATGTCAAATGACGAATTATTAAAACTAGGATCAGGAAATTTCGCGGCGAATAAAGAACTTGTTGATCGTGCCGCTGCCGCTGGTAAATTACCATATACCATGGGAGGGGTTATCGGCGACGTTATGGAAAAGTCGATAACCGGAGCAGTCAGTGCAATGGTTGGTGGACCAGTTGCTAATGCTGCAACTAAAGTGGCGGAAGTGCTTGGTGTTACGCAGGGTGCAGTGAGTGTAGTAGTTGGCGCAGCAGTTGGAGCTGCAGTTGACGTAGCCCAGCAAACACAAGACTTGATTGTTAACTCAGTAACTAACGGCCAATTTGGACGATCAAACTTTTCTGGAACGGAAGTCGCGGTCGCAGCATCCTTGGGAGCCGTTATTAGTAAAGTAGTAGAAGTTGTAGTTGGTAAGATTAATGGTTCAACTCAAACAGTTAAAGATTCAGGCGGGTGTTTTGTTAAAGGAACCTTAGTTCATACGCAAAATGGATTGGTACCGATAGAGAATATTCGCGTGGGTGACTGGGTATTGTCGCAACCTGAAGAAACGGGCGAGCTTGCGTACCGATTTGTGGCAAATACATTTGTGTATCAGGATAAGGATATTTATCGTGTTTCTTATGTAAACGAACAGGGGATTTTAGAGTCAATTTTTGCTACCCCTAATCACCCATTTTGGGTCAAAGACGTAGGATGGGTGCGTGCTGATCATCTGCACATAAACCAAGTATTGGAGTTGAAAGACCGATCAAACGTGACAGTCACTGCTGTCGAAGAGACAGACAGTAAACAAGAGGTATTCAACTTCGAGGTAGATGGATTCCATACTTATTATGTCGGTGAGTTGGGTGTTTGGGTGCACAATGTACAGGATTGCCCTGGTAAGACGCCTGAAGTAGGAACTCCAGCTACAAGTGATACTAAATTTGTACCAAAGGATCCAGTCAAGGTAAGTAATTCGCATAGTGTAGATACCATCACACCAAGAACATTTTTCGGTGGTGGCAATAAAAACACACCAAAAACCGTTGCTAGGGGAGGTGTGGATATTGAGGGAGATATTCAGGCTATAAATAATGGCGAAGGAATATTACAGCCCGACGGAAAAATTTTAACTCCATCAGGTCGCATATATGGAACTCACCCAGATAGTTCCACGATTTACCCTGTTGATGGCCCTGGGTTAGTGAATTTGTCGCAAGCTGAGTTTGCTATATACAAGGAGATGCTCAAAAGCGGTGGGCTTCAAGGGGATGCGTTGAGAGCATTTGAGGGAATGATGAAAGCGGGAAATGGTGGACTTAATGAGGAATCTGCTCAAAAGCTAATTGATTTGTTTAATTCGAAAGGATAAGAATGTACTGTGATATGTTTGAATTTGGACTAAAGACCACGGTAAGCAGGGATCAAATTGGGGAGTTCCTCGCTAACTATTTCAACCTTAGTGAGAAATCAATTGTAGATAAAATTTCATACTGGGAAATAAATCAGGATGCCGGAACTCCACTCATCGGTTTTAGTGTGGAAAATTCAGAAACTGGTTTTAAAACAATCGTAAGTGGCCAAACTAATTTTCATTTATTCGGCGAACATTTGGGCAAGTTGGCTGCTCATGCAGCAAGCTTTTTCAATACTGACATAATAATTGGAGATTACAGAGCGGAAGGTGAGGGGGCCAACGATAGGCTATTAGTATTTTTCGCTAATGGATCTATCGGCGAGGCAATTGATAATTCGTGCGACGGATTTAACGATGTAGAAATTCTTTCTTACATTGAGATGTAAAAAACTGAAGTATCTCCAGATATCCACAATCGCAGTTCTTATTTGCAAACACTTCCGATAAGCAGTAAGTAATTATCGGAAGTCTGGTGAGCGGAGCTTGGGGGCACGGAGCTCGGAGCTTGAGGGTCAGCTCGCGTAGATACTGTTATTCCTGTCAAGCCAAATGAAAGCTAGCATCGAATGGTTTGCCAGATTTCGAGGAGCAAGGGTCACCCATTGAGCGGGGTCGGAAGTGAGCTTCTAAATTCTCAAGCCGCAGCGTCAAATCTGCCCATTTTCAGCAAATGAGTACACCTTGGGATTCGCCACGATGAAGTGATCCAGTACCCGGACGTCTACCAGCGCCAATGCCTGTTTCAGGGTGGTGGTCAGTTGCAGGTCTGCGGAACTGGGCTCGCAAGAGCCGGAGGGGTGGTTGTGGGCCAGGATGATGGCTGCTGCATTGTGCTGGAGTGCACTTTTGACCACTTCCCTTGGGTAGACGCTGGCATGATTGAGAGTGCCGCGAAACAGTTCTTCGGTCTTGATCAGGCGGTTCTTGACATCCAGGAACAGTACGGCGAAAGATTCATGCGCCTTGCTGCCTATTAATAATTGCAGGTATTTCTTGACCGATTGCGGTGATGACAGCGAGGTATTTTCTTGCAATTCTTCAGAAATGGCGCGTTTTGCCAGTTCCAATACGGCCTGCAATTGCGCATATTTGGCGCTGCCCAGGCCATGAATCGCTGAAAATTCACGAATAGTGGCAGAAAACAGGCCGGATAAGGAGCCAAACTGGTTGATCATGTCGCGCCCCAGGTCTACCGCGCTTTTGCCAGCTACCCCGGTTCTGAGGAAAACAGCCAGTAATTCTGCATCCGACAGGGCGCTGGCACCGTGTTTGATCAGTCTTTCACGAGGGCGTTGCTCTTCCGGCCATTCATTGATTGCCATCTAGGTTTTCTCCATGGAATGCAGGCACACAGCCTGCATAGTTAAAAGCTGGCTTACAATACCAGCCTACGGCCTTCTTTATGCCCTATTTTATTGCTCAACTTATTGCCTAACTTATTCATTGCCTTACTTTTAAAGCTTCATACCATGTCTGCCACAGCCAATCTTACCGTTACCCCCAACGCTTACCTGACCTTGCACTATCGCCTTGCAACCCTGGATGGTGAAGACATACTCAGTACCTTTAACGAGCGTCCTGCTACCCTGCAACTGGGTACGGGGCAACTGGCACCGGAACTGGAGTCATCCTTGCTGGGGCTGGAAGAGGGTTCTCATACCACGCAAGAGCTGGCACCGGAAAAAGCTTTCGGTCCGCGCAATCCGGAATTGATACAAAGAGTCTCGCTGGCTACACTAAAAGAAAACTCGGCATTTGGCGAGCAATATGTGATTGGTGACCTGGTGGAATTTGCCGCACCTGCCGGCGGCAAGTTTGCCGGTATCTTGCGGGCGCTGGATGAGGAGGGTGCCTTGTTTGATTTTAATCATCCACTGGCGGGCCAGACCGTATTATTTGAAACAAAAATTATTGGGATACTTTAATTGACTGCCATGGACAAGGAAATACTATTAGCCCAACCACGCGGATTTTGCGCTGGTGTGGATCGTGCCATCGAAATCGTCGAACGTGCCTTGCAGCAATTCGGTGCACCTATCTATGTCCGGCATGAAATCGTGCATAACGCCTATGTGGTCAGCGACCTCAAGGCCAAGGGCGCGATTTTTATTGAAGAACTGGACGATGTCCCGGCTGGCAATACCCTGATTTTTTCTGCCCACGGTGTATCGCAAGAAGTGCGCAGGGAAGCCGAAGCCAGGGGGCTGACGATTTTTGATGCTACCTGCCCGCTGGTTACCAAAGTACACATCGAAGTGGCGAAGATGCGTAAAGAGGGGCGTGAAATCATCATGATAGGCCATCATGGCCACCCTGAAGTCGAAGGCACCATGGGGCAGTCTGACGGCGGCATGTATCTGGTCGAAACTGTGGATGATGTGCAAAAGCTGCAGGTCAATGATGCTGACATGCTGGCCTTTGTGTCGCAGACCACGCTGTCGGTGGACGATACGATAGAAATCATTGCCGCCCTGAAAGCACGCTTTCCTGCCATTAGTGAACCGAAAAAAGCGGATATCTGTTACGCCACCACCAATCGCCAGGAAGCCGTCAAGTTCATGGCACCACAGGTGGACCTGGTGCTGGTGGTTGGTAGCCCCAACAGTTCCAATTCCAACCGTTTGCGTGAAGTGGCTGAAAAGAAGGGCGTCACTGCCTATATGGTAGACAACGCCAGCCAGATCAAGCCAGAATGGCTGGAAGGCCGCCAGCGCATAGGTGTCACTGCCGGTGCATCGGCACCTGAAATCCTGGTGCAGGAAGTCATCACCAGCCTGCGACAATTGGGTGCACGCAGCGTGCGTGCACTGGATGGGGTAGAAGAAGCGGTGACTTTCCCGATGCCGAAAGGCTTGTCCGCTGTCAAGGCCTGACGGGGTAGTACTGCCGTGCATGCATGATGTTCGTGCACGGCGCTTACTCGTTGGTCGGTTTGGTTTGGTTTGGTTGGCTTGTTTGGTTTGTTTCGTTTCGTCTCTTTCTTTCGGGAGTTGTGAAATCTGCTTTTGATTAAAAACTTGTTGCAGCGGTTGTTTTCGATATTTTATTTTGTAAATACGTGTTTAAGATTGCGGCACTATGCAAATCTGGCCTTTTCTGGATTTATATAACGCGTATGCTGGTGCGTGGCTGTTGTGGAAAATACGTAGCTTGCGGTGGCTTTTTTACCACTGCGACAAGATTCAAACTCTGTATAATCCGGCCCACTTTACTGGTATAACCATTAAGTACAAATATATTACAAAAAGCTTTTACCAAAAGTTGCAGAGGAGATTTTTATCATGTGTATCGATCACGCTATCGTTGCTCCCAGTATGATGACGCGCTTGTTTGGATAGCGCTCGCTCGAATTCCAGCGGCACCCACACCAGGGTGCCGCTTTCGTTATCAGGAATGATTTTTGCTGAACTTTTTTCAGTTGCATTGATTGGCATTCAGTTCATCGCCTGTTTTTAATCAGAAATTCGATTCGTTCATAAGAGAGAAGCAAAATATGGATACCTTTATCCAACAAATTATTAATGGTCTGGTGCTGGGCAGCATGTATGCGCTGGTGGCACTTGGTTACACCATGGTGTACGGGGTGCTGAATCTGATCAACTTCGCCCATGGCGACGTGCTGATGGTCGGTGCCATGGCTGGCCTGAGTGTCCTCAAGCTGTTGCAGAGTATCGCGCCTGACTTGCCTGGCATCGTCAAGCTGATCATTGCCATCCTGGGGGCCATACCGGTCTGTGTGATCGTTAACATCGTGATAGAACGGGTCGCTTATCGAAAGTTGCGTAATGCACCGCGACTGGCTCCCCTGATCACGGCGATTGGTGTTTCCATTCTGGTGCAGACCTTTGCCATGATGCTATGGGGCCGTAATCCGATTCCTTTCCCATCTGTGATGCCGTCTACACCAGTAGAGGTGGGTGGCGCGGTGATTTCGCAAACCCAGATATTGTTGCTGGTACTGGCAACGCTGGCGATGACGAGTCTGGTGCTACTGGTTGAAAAAACCAAGATGGGCCGTGCCATGCGCGCCACCGCAGAAAACCCGCGTGTCGCTGGTTTGATGGGGGTTGATTCCAACAAGGTGATCGTGGCCACTTTTGCTATTGGTGCTGCACTGGCAGCGATTACCGGTGTGATGTGGGCCGCCAATTATTCTTCTGCACAGTTTGCAATGGGCTTTGTACCTGGCCTGAAAGCTTTCTCTGCTGCGGTACTGGGTGGTATCGGCAATATTTATGGTGCGATGGTGGGTGGTATCGTGCTGGGCCTTATCGAAAGTCTGGGTGCCGGGTATATCGGTGACCTGACTGGCGGCATCCTTGGCAGTCACTACCAGGATATCTTTGCTTTCGTCGTTTTGATTATCGTACTGACCTTGCGTCCATCCGGCATCATGGGTGAGCGTGTTGCTGACCGTGCGTAAGGAGAAAATCAATGTCAACCATATTTGATGTAAAAGCCAATCCGAAAAAAGCCTACACCAGCTTTGCTGTGCTGGCCTTTGTGATTGTATTGTTCCCCTTCGTGGCTTCTAATTTTGGTAATTCCTGGGTCAGGATCATCGACTTTGCGCTGCTGTATATCATGCTGGCCCTGGGCTTGAATATCGTGGTCGGTTTTGCCGGCCTGCTGGATCTGGGGTATATCGCCTTCTATGCGGTGGGTGCTTACCTGGCAGCGATTTTTGGATCGCAGCAATTTGCCGTGATCCTGGAATCCTTCGTCAATAATTATCCGGCGGTCGGTGCGTTTCTGATCGCGGTTTGTGGTCCGGAAATTACCCAGAATGGTATTCATCTGTCGGTGTGGGTGATCGTGCCTTTTGCGGCGGCGATTGCAGGTATGTTTGGTGCTTTGCTGGGTGCACCGACATTGAAACTGCGTGGCGACTATCTGGCGATTGTGACTTTGGGCTTTGGTGAAATTATCCGTATTTTCATGAACAACATGAATTCACCGATCAATTTCACCAACGGTCCACAAGGTATCAACATGATTGATCCTATCCGCATCTTCGGTGTGTCACTGGGCGGTGAAGAAGGTTCAAATGCGACCGTGCATTTCCTTGGCATGAGCATGCCCTCGGTGAATGCCTATTACTTCCTGTTCCTGTTCCTTTGCATCGCCATTGTTATCGTTTCCCTGCGCTTGCAGGATTCCCGTCTGGGCCGTGCCTGGGTGGCGATACGTGAAGATGAAATTGCCGCCAAGGCCATGGGTATCAATACCCGTAACGTCAAATTGCTGGCGTTTTCCATGGGCGCATCGTTTGGTGGTGTCTCTGGTGCGATGTTCGCCAGCTTCCAGGGTTTTGTCTCGCCAGAATCGTTCTCGCTGATGGAATCCATCGTCATTCTGGCAATGGTCGTGTTGGGTGGCATTGGTCATATTCCTGGTGTGATTCTGGGGGCGGTGTTGCTGGCGGCTTTGCCAGAAGTCTTGCGTCACGTTGTGGAGCCAGTACAAAACCTTATTTTTGGAAGAATCTGGATAGAGGCTGAAGTCTTGCGTCAATTGTTGTACGGTTTCGCCATGGTTGCCATCATGCTGAATCGCCCTGCAGGCCTGTGGCCCGCACCGAAGCATGAAGATCGTATGGCCAAGAATAACGAAGCGGCTGCTTAAGGAAGACCAAGATGACTGAACAGACTATCTTAAAAATCGAAGGCGCCAATAAACGTTTTGGCGGCTTGCAGGCGCTGTCCAACGTCGGCATCAATATCAAGAAAGGCCAGATCTATGGCCTGATCGGCCCTAACGGTGCTGGCAAGACCACGTTCTTTAATGTGATCACCGGCTTGTATCAGCCAGACACCGGCACGTTTGAGCTGGATGGCAAACCGTATTCACCTTCTGCCCCGCATGAAGTGGCGAAGGCAGGTATCGCCCGTACTTTCCAGAACATCCGCCTGTTTGGTGAAATGACGGCACTGGAAAACGTCATGGTTGGCCGTCACATCCGTACCCATCAGGGTGTATTTGGTGCCGTATTCCGTCACCCGGCCGCGCGTAAGGAAGAATTGGATATCCGCAAGCGTGCACAAGAGTTGCTGGATTTTGTTGGCATCGGTGCTTTTGCCGAACGTACCTCCAAGTTCCTGTCCTATGGTGACCAGCGTCGCCTGGAAATCGCCCGCGCACTGGCGACCGATCCCAAATTGCTGGCACTGGATGAACCCGCTGCCGGTATGAATGCCACAGAAAAACTCGCCCTGCGTGAATTGCTGGTCAAGATCAAGGCTGAGGGCAAGACCATCCTGTTGATTGAGCATGATGTGAAACTGATGATGGGCTTGTGCGACAGGATGACTGTTCTGGATTATGGCAAGCCGATTGCAGAAGGCTTGCCAGCAGACATACAGAAAAATCCGGCAGTTATTGAAGCGTATTTGGGAGGAGGTCACTAATGGCTGAGAACGTATTAAAGATAAGCAACCTGAAAGTTGCTTACGGCGGTATCAAGGCCGTTAAGGGAATCGACCTGGAAGTCAACAAGGGTGAACTGATCACCCTGATCGGTGCCAATGGTGCCGGCAAGACCACCACATTGAAGGCCATTACCTCCACGCTGCCCAGCTGCAAGGTGGAAGGCGATATTGTGTACCTTGGCAAATCCATCAAAGGCGTGAACTCTTTTGAGATGGTAAAGAACCACCTGGCCATGGTGCCTGAAGGCCGTGGCGTATTTACCCGCATGACGATCCAGGAAAACCTGATGATGGGTGCCTATATCCGTGACGACAAGGCTGGCATCGCCGAGGATATTGAAAAATGGTTTGCTGTGTTCCCGCGGCTGAAAGAACGTGCCGCGCAGCTGGCCGGTACCTTGTCTGGTGGTGAACAGCAAATGCTGGCCATGGCCCGTGCGCTGATGAGCCATCCTAACCTGTTGCTGCTGGATGAACCATCGATGGGGCTGTCACCCATCATGGTGGAAAAGATTTTTGAAGTCGTGCGTAATGTATCCGCCCAGGGCATCACCATCCTGCTGGTGGAGCAGAACGCCAAACTGGCTTTGCAGGCCGCGCATCGTGGCTACGTCATGGATTCAGGCCTCATCACCATGAGTGGCGATGCCAAAGACATGCTCAACGACCCTAAAGTGCAGGCTGCTTATCTGGGCGAAGGCTGATACCCGTTATGAAGTAAGGTAGCCCTCAGCACCTGTTGACGATCTTACTGCGCGGGCGCAATCGGAGTCCAAGCGGGGCTCATGCGCTGCTCAAAATGCTCATGTACCAGAGTACATTCCGCTTTTTGCGCTGCTCTTCGCTCCCGCTGACGCTCGCTACAGATCGTAATCAGGTTCTCAGGCGCAGAGCAATCTGTGCCGGGCATTTGAAATACCTGCAAGCGATTGCAGGTATTTTTTTGCCTTCAACATGCATGATGACTGGTGATCAGGAATAGGGCATTTCCTGTGCTGGTGCACCGCAGTGCGTCAGACGCCATTGCCGTCATTCATACACTACCCAGTACCAATCTGAATATTGTTGTAAATAAATCGCATTGGTATTAACTATTGATGCATGCTTCCCCATGAGTAAATATTTCTGTAAAAAAATTTATTGAAAGCATATGTTTCTATGATTGACCTTGATTAATGTCATGGGATATTTTGTTTTATGTCATGCATATATTGATTTAAGTCAAAAAACAGCATGTTTTTTTATAAATAAAATAACAAGGGAAATCTTATGGGAACTTTTGACGGCCTGAAAACGGCCTTCAGCAAGGAAGGTGCGGTTGCCGCACCAGGGTATAGCCGCTGGTTGATGGCGGCTGCGGCGTTGTTGATCCATTTTCCTTTGGGTCAGGCCTATGGCTTTTCTGTATTTAACGGGCCACTGGTGAAAGTACTGGGTTCCAGCCTGACCAGCGTAGGCTGGATTTTTTCGGTGGCGATTATTTTCCTGGGCCTGTCGGCTGCGGTGTTTGGTAAATGGGTAGAGCGAGTTGGGCCGCGCAAGGCGATGCTGGCATCGGCCCTGTGTTTCTTTTCCGGCTTTCTGGTATCGGCACTGGGGGTACTGATCGGGTCTTTGCCTGTCGTCATCCTGGGGTATGGCGTGATAGGTGGCACTGGCTTGGGCATAGGTTATATCTCGCCAGTATCGACGCTGATCAAATGGTTTCCGGACAAGCGCGGCATGGCCACCGGTCTGGCCATCATGGGCTTTGGCGGCGGCGCGCTGGTGGGTTCGCCACTGGCGGTTAACCTGATGAAGTATTTTAGCGAGGGCTCACAATATGGCGGCATTCCTGCCACCTTCGTGAGCATGGCAGTGTTGTACCTGGGTTTCCAGTTATCGGCAGCGTGGATAGCGCGTATTCCTTTTGCCGGTTACCAGCCGGTCGGCTGGGTACCCAGCACGGTGGAAGCTGCGCATATCGCCTCTAACGGTGCCGATGATTTCTCGGTTTCCGAAGCCATACGCAAGCCTCAATTCTGGCTGCTGTGGGGCATTCTGTTGCTGAACGTGTCTGCCGGTATCGGCATTCTTGGGCAGGCATCCCTGATGGCGCAAAAAATGGTCGGTATCTCTGCTACGGCGGCGGCCGGTTTTGTCGGCCTGCTGTCTTTGTGCAATATGGCAGGTCGTTTTATCTGGTCCAGTTTTTCGGACAAGATAGGCCGCAAATGGGCGTATGCCATGTACTCTGGTGTGGGTGCGCTGGCCTACTGGGCTATTCCTGGTGCGGCGGCGGCCGGTAACATGCTGTTGTTTGTTGCCCTGTTTGCCCTGGTAATGAGTTTTTACGGTGCCGGTTTCGCGACCATTCCTGCTTACCTGGCTGACATGTTTGGCAAGAAGGAAGTCGGGGCGATTCATGGCCGTCTGCTGACCGCCTGGTCCATGGCTGGCGTGATCGGCCCGCTGGTCGTGAATGCCGGGCGTGATTACCTGGTCAAGACAGAAGGCCTGGCTGACGCCGCTGCGTATTCAACGGTGGTGTATGTGCTGGGCGGTTTGCTGGTTGCTGAATTTGTGCTGAACCTGTTCGTCAAGGCACCAGGCAGCAGTACCAGCCAGGATATGGCCGGTATGTTGCCACCACAAGTACCGTCAAAATAGGAGTTGTCATGGAAGACATCAACCAACATATCGATCCGGGCATGAAAGCCAAGATCATTTTCTTCTGGACCCTGGCGGGTGTGCCGCTGGCATGGGGAGTATGGCAGACCGGCATCAAGGTCATGGCCATGTTTGCCTGATCTGTTTGCGCGGCTAATAAAAAAGCCCTGGATAAAACCAGGGCTTTTTTTGTCAGCGCTGCATCACGCTGACAGATCGCCAGAGCAGGGGGGAGCCTGCCCTGGCAAATGGAAACTTACTTCTTGGAAGCCTTTGGCGCTGCCTTGGTTGTCGTCTGAGAAATCGTCGATACTGCATTGTTCAGATTGGCTTCCAGTGCTTCAACAGCCTGTTTGGTCGTTTTGGTCAGGTGATCGTAGCTGGCGTTGGCATTGTCTATCGATGTTTTGAAGAAAGACACAAACTGCTCGGAACCGGCAGGTGCATTTTTTGATACTTCATCGATCAAAGCCAGTACCTTGCGGTTGGTTTCAGCGATTTGTACTTCTGCCGCATGGGTGAACTCTGCCTGGGCGCTGGAAGCGATATTGGCCAGGTGACGGCTATAAGCCAGCACTTTTTCAGCGGTAGGCTGAGCTTGTGCAGCGGACAGATTGAAAAATTCTTGTGGATCTTTGGCTGCCAGCAATTGTTTGGTGGCGGCAGTGCTTTCTTCCAGGGAAGATTTAGCGGCATTCAAATTCAATTCTACAAATTTTTCTACGCCTTCAAATGCCTTGCTTGTCAGTGTAGTGATCAGTGCGAGTTGTGCATCGAAGTTCGCTTTGGTAGCGGCGGAAAACTGTTCAGGTGCTGTAAACATGGAAATCTCCTGGGTAGGAAAACATTAAATAAAAAACTGGCGATTGCTGTGGGTGGTGTTGCAATGCACAGTATATAAATATTAATTAAATTGTGCGATGCAATAATCCGTATTTTATTGATTCGAATAGCGAAGTCAAGCAAAATTTGTGCGTTGCAATATAAAAATATGCTTATTACTTGAGCAGAATCAACAATGTGAAACAGGAAAGAGAAAGCACCTGCATCTTACTTTTCCCAAGGGAATTATGTATGGCAATTATGACCAGAAAATGAAGTCGTTCTCGACAGCAGACGTTTTCAGTTAGACTTTCAGTCTGGAGTTTTATACTGGTATCGATTTCATTACCCGAATTGAATAAAGCGAGCAGACGATGGCAATTGAAGCAAGGCAACGCAAAGACTTTCAGCATTTTCATACAATCACCACGCGCTGGATGGACAATGATGCCTATGGGCACGTCAATAATGTTGTCTACTACAGCTGGTTTGACACAGTGGTGAACCAGTTCCTCATTAGCAACGGCGTGCTGGATATCGAAACCAGCCCCGTAATTGGCCTGGTGATTGAAACTCAATGCAACTACCTGGCCTCGGTGGCTTTCCCGGATGTGGTGGAAGCGGGGGTGAGCGTCACCAAACTCGGCAATTCCAGTGTGCGGTATGAAGTCGGCATCTTTAAAAATGGGGAAGACAGCGCTGCCGCCCAAGGGCATTTCGTGCATGTCTATGTCGACCGGCACAGCCGCCGGCCCGCCGCCATACCGGAACCCATGCGCCAGTTGTTGCAAACCATACAAGCTGGCTAAGCTGGTCATTTCCCTTATTTGCCATTATTTACCCTTATTTGGCCCTTGCGCGCCCGCCCGATGGCTGACAGATACTATTTCAATCAGGTAGATACCCATGCTTACTTCAGCGACCCAGCAACTGATAGATGACACGATTGCCTCGCGTCGTTCGATACGTGCTTTTTTACCCACACCGGTAGCACGTGAAGATATATGCCAGATACTGGATGTGGCAGCACGCGCACCTTCTGGTAGCAATACCCAGCCGTGGAAGGTGACCGTGCTGACGGGTGACCGGTTGCGTACTTTGTCCAACGCCATTCTGGCCGCACACAACAGTGAAGGGCAGGGTGGGCATGAGCAGGAATACAATTATTACCCCGTGAAATGGATCACCCCTTATCAGGAACGCCGACGCAAGGTGGGTTGGGATTTGTATGCCCTGTTGGGCCTGGGACGGGAAAACAAGCTCGGCATGCATCAACAACATGGCCGCAACTATGCATTCTTTGATGCACCGGTTGGCTTGATTTTCACCATAGACCGCATCATGGAGCAGGGTTCATGGCTGGACTATGGCATGTTTTTACAAAACATCATGATCGCCGCCCGTGCCCGTGGACTTGATACCTGCCCCCAGGCAGCGTTTACCCAATACCACAAAGTGATTGCCGAAGTATTGCAATTGCCTGACAATGAAATGCTGGTCTGTGGCATGTCACTGGGTTTTGCCGACACCGGCAAAATAGAAAACACTCTGGTGACAGAACGCGATAATGTGGACAGTTTCACCCGCTTCCTTGATTAAGTTGTATCAATCCGCTCGGCAATACGTCAAAAAAGCAGATTAATTTTGCAACTTAGTCTAAGGCGGCGAATGAATAAACGTAGCTAACTCCTTATTTTACTTGCAGAATTTCCCGATTTTGCTACACTGCAATTTCTTTAAAGGCATATTGAATCAGGGAGTCATTGATGGTGAAATTTGCCCGTCATGCAGTGGTTTGTACATTGATTACGCTCTTGCCCCTGGCAAGCGCGGTTGCGGCGACAAATTCACATAAACATCCAGTTAAAAAGCATACTGCTCACAAAAAAGTGGTGGCCATTGCTGCCTCCGGCAAGTTCGTCAAGCGGACGATCGTGGTGAATGGTAAGCGCAAGGTCATTGTCCAGCGTGCAGCACTGGTACGCGAAGTACCGGAAAAACCTAGCTCAGGTGACATCGCTGGCCTGAAAAATACCCAGGACCCATTGGACCTGAAATCCAATGTCGCCTATGTGGTTGACCAGGATAGTTCCAAAGTATTGTTTGAAAAAAATTCCGATGTATCTTTACCGATCGCTTCCATTACCAAGCTGATGACCAGCCTGGTTGTGGTAGAAGCACATCAGGACATGGATGAAGTGATCGAAGTCACCAATGAAGACATCGACAAGGAAAAAGGGACCAGTTCCCGACTGAAGATAGGGGCCAAGCTGTCTCGCTCTGACATGTTGCACATCGCCTTGATGAGTTCAGAAAACCGCGCCGCTTCTGCCCTGGGCAGGAATTATCCTGGCGGCTTGCCCGCTTTTGTCGGTGCCATGAATGCCAAAGCCCACCAACTGGGTATGAGTGAAACGCATTATGTGGATTCCAGCGGCTTGTCCAGCCAGAACCGCGCCAGTGCGCGTGACCTGGTCAAACTGGTCAACGCAGCATATCAGCATCCCCTGATCCGCCAGTATTCTACCGATTCCAAATATGTGGTGGCGCCAGGTGGCAGACCGCTGGAATATGGTACCTCCAACAAACTGGTCGCCAACCCTGCCTGGGAAATCGGCCTGCAAAAAACCGGTTACATTGCCGAAGCCGGACGTTGTCTGGTGATGCAGGCAATGATAGAAGGACGCGCCATCGTCATGGTGTTCCTGGATTCCAAAGGTAAATATTCACGTCTGGCCGATGCCGACCGCATCAAGAAATGGCTGGAAACCATCAAGCCGCATGCCTGAACCATATTGCTGAATAAAGAAAAAGTCCGGCAAGACCCGGACTGAGTGGTACGTAATGAACTGGAAACCTGCACTTGTTGCAGGTTTTTTTTGTCTGTAACGGGCAAGTTGTAACCTGGGGATATTGCGCGTATTACCAAGCGCTTATGGTAACTCCCTACCATCCCGAAACCCATTTTTCCCTGACCCGGTGCCCGGACCATTCTGCCTGCTTGTTGGCAGCTTGAATAATTGCGTGATCGTGCGGAAACGATACAACATTCTTGAGTCAAATCAATTATTTCGATGCTATTATCCCATTTTGCCTATGGGCGTATTGAAATGAATTGACTGATTTTGATGGTAAATAGTTTCCCTTTGGAACTATTTAACGGGAGTTGCCTGTTTTGTATTGTGTCTGCCTGGGCTCATGCAGTGGTCTGCGTTGTGACAAAAGACAGTATTTTCATTCGCTTAAACCTGATGTGGTGCATGGAAAATAATAAAAAAATGAATTCAACGCGACCATTTCAAGCGCTCTCAATATTGTTGGCATCCTGCCTGGCACGCTACACCTCCAATTCCCTGTTCCAACATAATGCCTGTCCGCCGGACTGGGTGTTGTCTCGTTATCTGCTCCCATGACACAAGCAACTTATCATTTCATCTCTGGCCTGCCGCGTTCTGGTTCCACCCTGCTGGCGGCTTTGCTTTTGCAAAACCCGCGTTTTCATGCAGGCATGACCAGCCCGGTCGGCACTTTATATACCAGCATGTTGCATCAGTTTGGCGCAGGTACAGAATTTGGGCCTGTCATCACCAAGGCCGAACGCAAGCGTCTGGTCCGTGGCCTGTTTGACTCTTATTATGCCGAGCATGCGGAGAAGAGCGTGGTATTTGATACCAATCGCATGTGGACAGCACATTTACCCATGTTGATGGACCAGTTTCCCGGCTCCAAGGTGATTGCCTGTGTACGCAATGTTGCCTGGGTGATGGATAGCATAGAGCGCAAATATGCGGCTGACCCGTATGAAATCACGCGCCTGTTCAATGACGACAATGAACGGGCAACGGTCTACAGCCGGGTAGAGACGCTGGCTCAACGCAACCGCATGGTGGGTTACCCCTGGGCTGCCCTGAAGAGTGCGTTCTATAGCGAGCATGCGGCTTCCATGCTGCTCATCGATTATGACTTGCTGGCGCAGGCACCACAAAAAGTGCTGCCGCTGATTTATGACTTTATCGGTGCCGAAGCATTCGAGCATGATTTCCAGAATATCCAGTATGACGCACCAGAATTTGATGCGCCTTTAGGCATGCGTGGCCTGCACAAGGTCAGGCCAGAAGTCAGCTTTCAGGCCCGCGATACCATACTGCCCCCCGATTTATTTCAGCAATACAGCCAGCTATCGTTCTGGAAAGATACGACCGGTAGCCGTGCCAATGTCATTACCGCCAAATTTGTTCCAAATTCTACTGAAGACTGAAGATGATACCGACCAATCCCCTGAATCCAGCCACTTCTGAAGCCAATTCATCTTCCGGTTCTTCATTGGATTTTGCATTTGACCCCTTACATCCAAACCAGGCAGATGGTTTGCCGTCTGTTGCTGCTGCGGCGGCGGCTGTTGCTCCGCCTGTTCCCGTCGTTCCCCAAACTGCAGTTGCACCAGCCATTAACGCCCCTGCGCCTGTCGCAGCCGCAACACCTCATGAAGTGGTGTTTGTCGATACCTCGCTGCAAAACTGGCAAAGCCTGATAGGGAATATCAAGCCCGGCACAGAAGTCATCACGCTTGATCCGCTGAAAAACGGCGTACAGCAAATGGCCGATGCGCTGCAAGGCAAGGCGGATATCACTGCTGTTCACATCGTCTCGCATGGCGGTGAAGGGTATCTGGTGATAGGCAATACCATGCTGTCTTCTTATAACCTGACAGACTATCAGGCCAGCTTGGCGACCATAAAAAAGGCAATGGCACCAGGGGCGGATATTTTGCTGTATGGCTGTGATGTGGCGAAAGGCGATACTGGTACCAACTTTGTGAATCAGTTGGCCAAAGTGACTGGCACAGATGTCGCTGCATCGACCAATGACACCGGAGTGCATGGTGACTGGACACTGGAATATCACAGCGGTGCAGTGGAAGCCACGGCAATCTCGGCCCAGCAATATCAATTTGACCTGGCAACCATCAAGGTTACCAACCTGAATGACAGTGGTGCCGGGTCTTTACGGGCTGCAGTGGCTGCCACTATAGGTGATGGAGGGGCTGATACCATTGTTTTTGATCCAGCCCTGTTTGCCAGTGGTGCAGCAACGCTGACACTGACTTCTGGTGCAATCAATGTAGATTCGGCAAATAATGGTGATGCACTAACCATCGTTGGTGCCGGTGAAAACCTGCTGACCATCAGTGGCAACAATAGCTCACCAATTTTTACCTCTGTAGCCAGTTTTGTTGCCTCCAATACTTCGGCACTCAGTATTTCTGGCATGACATTGTCCAATGCAAGTGGCGGGTATGGTGCGATTGCCATGATGTACTCAGGCTCATTGACCATTGATCACGTTGCCATCAGGAATAACAATTCAACGAGCAGGGGTGCTGGATTACTATTCTATGATGCGGGTGCATCTGTCAGCATCAGCAATACCACCATCGCCAATAATACGGCCACTGCCACTTATTCCTCTGGGAATGGCGGTGGTGCCTATGTTAGCGCTGCGAATGTAACAATCTCGAATACCACCATCAGTGGCAATGCTGCCAGCAATGGCCGTTACGGTGGCGGTATTTCCGTTGCCGCCAGTGCTGGTGCAACTCTGACAAATCTGACGATTGCAGGTAACTCTGCCGGTAAGGCCGGCGACAATATCGGTGGTGGCGGCGGGATCAGTCTCTCCGGTACTGGTGCGAAAACACTGACGAACTCAACCATCGTCGGCAACGCTTTTGTTGGCGGCAACGGTGCGGCAATTGGCGGCGGCGGTTTGTATGTAACGCACAACAGCGGCACTGTCACGCTAACAAATACCATCATAGCCAACAATAGCAGTACCAATAATCTTTCTGCTGACGATGATGTTTTTGTCAGCAACGCAAGCACTCTCGCGGGTAGCAATAACCTGATCATCAGCACCGTAGGAACTACGGGTACAGGTAGCAATACCACGACGGGTACCATCACTACGCTGGGCAGTGCCCTGGGTGCTCTGGCCAATAATGGCGGCGCAGTTCAGACCATTGCCATCGTGGCTGGCAGCAATGCCATCAATGCTGGCACGTCGACTGGTGCACCGGTAACCGATGCCCGTGGGTTTGGCCGTGGTGGTTCGACCGACATTGGTGCTTACGAATCCAGCGACAATGGCAGCTTCAATTTCAGCGGTGTCATGTCGCCCGCCAATGGTATTGTCGATGTCCCTGTCAATTACGATCTGGTCATAGAATTTGGTGAGGCTGTTACTGCTGTCGCCGCCAAGAATATTGTTATCTACCGTCAGTCTGATAACGCGATACTGGAAACCATCGCTGCGACAGACAGCAGCAAGGTGACTTTCAGCAGCGGTACTGGTGGTGCCAACAGCAAGGTCACGATTAATCCCACCGCCAATTTTGCGGGCACGACGGCATATTATGTCCTGATTGACAGTGGCGCTTTTAAAGATGGCGCGAACAAGACCTTCAACGGTATTTCATCGAACTCGACCTGGTCATTTACCTCGGCGGTACCACCGCCATCCATCACCAGCGCTGTGTATGATGCCAGCGCAGGTACGCTGACAATTACCGGTGTGGATATCATCAATGGTGGTGCAGTTGATGTCACCAAACTGTCACTGACTGGCCAGGCGGGCTCTTATACGCTGACCAGTACGCCAGCTGTGACTGCCAGTAGCGCGACAACGATCAGTTTTACACTCAATGCCACTGACAAGCTTAATATCAACGGCATATTGAACAAGAATGGTACTGCAGCCGTTGACACCACCACCTTCAACTTGGCCGCAGCAGCTAACTGGATGACAAGTGCGCCAAGCGATTTGACCAGTAATGCTGTGACAGTCTCCAACGTCACAGCACCAACGATTACATCTGCGACTTACGACGGTACAACCCACATCTTCGCCGTCACTGGCACCAATCTGGTTAAAACTATCGGTGCGACAAACGATGTCA
>NZ_JBMPOX010000038.1:0-22340 GCF_049340445.1 Undibacterium sp. Ji50W
AAGGCTCGTGTAGAAGAAAAGGCGTACATGAAGGCTGCTTAATTTAAATTGAGGCGACAACTACCTTGACACACACCGCTTCGCCAAAGAACGTATTCAAAGAAAGGCGACCGCAGACTCGCTCCCTTCGGGAGTGCCCATTTATGTAGCGCAAAAAATGGGAAGGTCCGAAACTCGCTACGCTCAGACACCGGACCTTCTTTTTCCATTTTCTGCACTACACAAATGGCTTCGTCCCAAGCGGATTAAAATCAAAGACAACTACAACTTAAAAATCTACAACAAAGTCAAAAGCAACTACAACCCCAACACCATGGTTGATCGATGGCATTCAAATATACGTGAATACGGTTGTGTTGACGTTGGTTTTGACTTTGTTGTTGCTCTTGATTTTTCTTTTGCTTTTGCTGTTGCAGTTGTTTTTGACGTTGTCTTTGACCTTAATCCGCTTGGGACGATGTAATTTGTGCTTCACAGAAAATGGAAAAAGAAGAGCCGATGTTTGAGCGTAGCGAGTTGCGGATCTTCCCATTTTTTGTGAAGCACAAATTATGCTGAAGCGTAGCGTAAGCACCCGAAGGGCGAGTCTGCGGTCGCCTTTCTTTGATTCCGTTCTTTGGCGAAGCAAAGAAAGGAATTCGGCCGCCGGGCCGAGACCCGGCTTGTGTCTACGAAGGGCAATCGTTTCAATCAAAGTACGGCATGCAACAAACGCAGCTGGAACGCCAGCTCGGTGGCCGCCAGCTTTCGCAGTGACGAATACGTGCTTGATAAGCCCAGTGTTGGGCTGATAAGGCGTAGCCCAACCTACGCGACTGGGGCGCCAGTCCGGTGGCCTCCCGCCTGCTCTGGAGCGACGAATTTGTGATTGCCGTTGATCGGCAGAACCCCATCCTCATCCCCTCCTTCTCCTTGAAGGAGAAGGAGTAAAATCAGCACAGCAACTGGCGCGGCAAGCTATCGTTTGGCTTGCCAAACCCCCATCAAGGCAGCGGAAACACCAGACACGTCGTCGTCGCATGCGCATAAATCCTCCCCGCTGCATCAACAATACGGCCTTCCGCCGTGCCCACCTGCTTACCCACCTGTATGACTTTACCCTCCGCCCGTACCGGCCCGGTCTTGCTGTTCATGGCACGTATCAGGTTCACCTTGATTTCCAGCGTGGTGTAACCCGTGCCCTTGGGCAGCATCGATTGCACGGCACAGCCCACGGCTGAATCCAGCAGGGTGCAGAAATAGCCACCATGCACACTGCCCAGGGGGTTGTAATGCTGTACACCGGGCGTGCCCTGAAACACGACACGGCCCGGCTCACCTTCCACCGGAATGAAATCCAGGGTCTTGCCTATCGGGGCGACCGGGTAATCGCCGTTCAAAATACCCAACAGAAAATCGATGCCGCTGACGGCTTTCAACTGGTCCAGTGTGGCGACGCCAGGTTCGGCCATGCGCGCCCGTACTTCGGCTTCGCGTGCCAGCCATTGTTGCAAGACTGCTTCCGTTTCTGTACTCATCATGCATCCTTACGGGGAAATAAAATCATTTGTGTACAACGGAACAGGGCGATGGTCTTGTCCTGGTAACTGACCACGGCATCCCAGACCTGGGTCGTGCGGCCCAGATGCACGCCCGTGGCAACCACGCTGATGGTACCTTCGCGGGCCGTGCCCAGGTGATTCGACTTCAGTTCCACCGTCGTAAAACTTTGTGCCCCAGGCGGCAGGCTGCTGATACAGCCATAACCACAGGCAGTATCGGCCAGCGTCACCACGCTGCCGGCATGCAGATAGCCATTGGGGGCCAGCAAATGCGGCTGCACCGGCAATTCTGCGGTGACACGGCCTTTTGTTACTGACAGGATGCGTATACCCAGATAGCCGGGCAAGAATGGGGCACCGAACTGGTTCAGGTGCTGCGCCTGCTCGTCGGTTTCATTGCCACCGGGGGTCATATCTGCTTCTGCTTGCATGTTCATCTTCCGTGTTGACTATTCTTACCGGACATTCTAGATATTGCAGGAAATGGTGGACAGTGTCAGTATTGACTCTTTTAATGCAGATTACGACAAATGATAGCGATCGAAGTCTGGCTTTATCCACAATGCATGGCATCTGCCGTCACTGGCCCGCTGGACGTATTTGCGGTGGCAAATGCAATTTGGGCAATAAAAAACCGGGATGATGTCGGCCCGCTGTTTACGTGGAGCCTGCGTTCCCTGGATGGCAAACCTGTCATGACGCCAGCCGGGGTCAGCCTGGTCGCGGATGGGCCTATACAGACCGACAGCCAGGCTGATGTGATCATACTGCCTGGCATTTATGTCGGTAATGGCATTGCCGGCCTGCTGGGCAATTTGCATGACATGCGTGCAGTATTCCCTATCCTGCGTGAAAAACACCGTCAGGGCACGGTACTGGCCTCGAATTGCAGTGCCACTTTTGTGCTGGCCGAAGCCGGCTTGCTGAATGGCGGCCATGCCACCACCACCTGGTGGCTGGAACGGGCTTTCAAGGCCCGTTATCCAGAGGTGCAATTGCGTCTGGCCCAGGTGTTGAATGAATATGAAAATATCCTGACCAGCGGTGCAGCCACCAGCTACCTGAACCTGGCCTACTACCTGGTCGAGAGATTTGGTGGCCAGGATGTCGCCACGGGCGTTTCCAAGACCTTGCTGATCGATGCCAACCGTGCATCACAAATGCCATATATGCAAATGCTGACCCTGACCCAGCAAGATACCCAGCCGCATGAAAACCTGTTGGTACAGCGAGCCCAGAAATGGCTGAACCAGAATCACCACCTGCCTTTCCGCCTGCCGGCACTAGCGGAACATCTGGCCGTCAGCGAGCGCACGGTCATCCGGCATTTCCACCAGACCCTGGAGACCACGCCAGCCAGCTACGCGCAGCAGATCAAGATGGACATAGCCAAACGTCTGCTGGAAAGCACGACACTGACGCTGGAACAGGTTGCCGAACGCACCGGCTACAGCGACCCCAGTTCCTTCCGCCGCCTGTTCAAGCGCCATTCGGGATTGTCACCAGCCAGTTATCGCGAACAATTCAGACCGGCGAAGCGGGTGGTCAGCACCTGAGCTACACTGGTGCAGAAGTGTGGTAAGAACCTGACCAGCGCAGGCATCATTTCCACATAGAAATGATGACTGCTTTTTTCTATATAATGCATTTATGCACAAACTACCCGGAAAAAGAAAAGTCTCTTACGGCACAGATACGGTGGCGCCAGAAAAGCCTGCCGCCTTGCTGGATAAAGACGCCGTCGTCAAAGCTCCTTTAACGCCGCCCTTTGTTGCCCAGGAACCGGCTTTTGTGGTGCCGCTTCGGGATGCAGCGCAGGCTGAAGACTCCCCTGTCTCAACCAGGCTTGTCAAATTCAATGAAGTCAAGACGCAACTGCTGCGTTCCCACAACCGTTATCTGGTGAAATGGCAAATCGCCCTGATTCATGAGTTCAGTGGCGAGAAACTGACGTATCACGGCAAGATCAATGACATTTCGGAAGACGGTCTCAGCATGTTCTGTGACTACAATGTGTTTTTTAATGGCCGGGTCAAGCTAATCATGACGATGCCACCTTTGAATACCGGTCTGCAGGCGCAAAAAATAGAAGTCGAGAGCAAGATGGTGTACACCATACTCTCGCAATTTTCTTTCCGCATCGGGCTGGAATTCTTGAACTTCCGCGATGGCGAAAAGAAAATATTAATGGACAGACTGCAAAGCAGTAATGCTGCCCTGATGCCGAACACTGCCTGACTAGCGCACTCGCTGACCAGGGCGTGTTGACCTGGTGTAATGCGGCACAGCTGCTGCTGGATGCCTCAATCTCCGCTGCTACAACCTCCGCTGCAACCGCCACTGCACCCCGAACTGTCATTACCGCTATCGCTACTGCCACTGTCGGCACTGCTGCCACTGCCACCATCATTCGTGGTGTCACCAAAATCATACGGGCCGGCACTGCCACCACCATAAAAATCGCCACCGCAATACACCGTGCCATCCGCATTGGCGCGTAACGCACTGCAATCGGGTTCATAGCGAAAACCATCGGCAATATTCCATTTGGCATCCAGCGCAAACAGCAGGGGTAAGCGGGTGGCACGACGCGGATTGATGTTTTCTTCCAGACAGGCAAACCACCAAGTGCGACGCAGGCCATCGTTATTGCGCAGATTGCTGCCCAGCACGGCGGCTGGCGTGTGGTGCATATATCGGCCAAAAGCCTTTTTACAGAATTGTTCGTAATTTTTTGTGTACAGAATAAATTCATGCCACAACTCATCCACCACCTGTGAAGGCATGGCGATATGCTTGTAACCACATTTCAGGTACACCAAGAAAAACTGCCGCAGGGCGCGAGCCAACAGATGCTGATCTTTTAAAGACAAGTCGGGGCGCTGTTTGTGTAGCCTTTCCAGCAATCCCGGTGGAAACATATAGCTGCGTATGTAATCCGCCTGGGCTGCGCGCCGCCAACGCATCCAGACAAAAAGCAGGCTCAGCGAGAGTAACAGCACCACGATAGTCATCAAGATAGGCATGTAGTGATCCTCAGAATTTAACAAAAACTTGCTGTTTTGTTGCTTTGCAACAAAACGGATATGGCATAGTATGGATACAGGGTTCGTATTTTCTGCATGACAATGTAATCAAGCTAAAACGCCCTACACCCGACCGAAGCTTATGTCACTGTTACAACAACATACCGGATTTTCTCTTCCCCAGAGTCTGATATGTTGAATCTTGAAAAATATTTTTTCTCATTTTGTAGCAAACGAAGTTCTTTCTGGGAGGTACACGATGAATTTGCGTCACTTGCGCATAGGAACCCGACTCGCTGTCGGTTTTGGCGTCATACTCGCCACCCTCATTCTCATCCTGGTCATCGACAGTATCTTCAGCGCCAGTAACCGTAAGGAAATGGTCGCTGGCCTGGAACTCTCGCACGCCAAAATCGAACTGGCCGCCAGCATGAAAAGCAGCATGCTGGAAAGCGGTATAGCGATCCGCAATATCGGCCTGCAAAGTGAAATTAGTGAAATCGACAAGCAAAAGGCTATTTCAAAAAAACAACAAAGCCGCTTTACCGAAGCACGTGACAAACTGATCGCCCTTGGCCTGAATGATGAAGAGAAAAAAATCCTGGATGCCGTTTCAGAAATGGATAAGGAAATCGACGTTCCCACCAAGGAAGCCCTGAAAATGTTGCTGGCATTCAACGGCGAAGAAGCGGTCAAGGTGATTGCCACCAAAGTTGACCCATTGCAACAAAAAGCTTTGCTGGAAATCAATAAACTGGTTGATCTGCAAAACAAGGCTGCCTCTGAACTGTCCAGCATTGCCGAAAGCAAGGGCAAACAACTGACAAGCACCCTGTTTGCGATTGGTGCCGTGATTTTATTGACCGGCGCAGGCTTCTCGGTATTTTTGACACGCAGCATCACCACGCCGCTGCGCGAAGCCGTCGTCATCGCCAAACGCGTGGCGGCCGGAGAGTTGTCTTTCCGCGAAACCACTGACGGTACCGACGAAATCAGTGAATTGCTGAATGCCCTGAAAGAAATGAATGACAACCTGCACCATATCGTCAGCGAAGTCCGTCAGGGTACCGATGCCATCGCGATTGCTGCAGTTGAAATCTCCACCGGTAATGCCGACCTGTCTTCCCGTACGGAAACCCAGGCCGGTGCACTGGAAGAAACCGCCAGCTCCATGGAAGAAATCACCGCCACCGTGAGGCACAATGCAGACAATGTCAGGCAGGCAAATGGCCTGGTGAGCTCGGCTTCCAACTTCGCCATCAAGGGTGGTGAAGAAGTCGGCAAAGTGGTCCACACCATGAATTCCATCAAGGAAAGCTCACGCAAGATTGTCGATATCATCAGTGTGATTGACGGTATCGCCTTCCAGACCAATATCCTGGCCCTGAACGCAGCAGTAGAAGCCGCGCGCGCCGGCGAACAGGGGCGCGGCTTTGCCGTGGTGGCATCCGAGGTCAGAAACCTGGCGCAGCGCAGCGCCAGTGCCGCCAAAGAAATCAAGACCCTGATCAGCGATTCGGTAGAAAAAGTCGATACCGGTGGCAAACTGGTGGATGCTGCTGGCAAAACCATGAATGAGATCGTCGCCTCGGTCAAGCATGTGGCCGATATCATGACCGAGATCAGTGCAGCCGGCCAGGAACAGACTTCAGGCATAGAAGAAGTCAATCGTGCCATCACCCAGATGGATGAAATGACACAGCAAAACGCAGCCCTGGTGGAACAGGCAGCCGCAGCGGCTGAGAGTATGGAAGAACAAGCCAATAATCTGGCACACGCTGTCACTGCCTTCAAGCTTGATGCGGCCAGCAATCATATCCGTCGCGCACAGCCGGCCAAGGCCAGCATAAGCTCTGCTGAAAATGAAAATACAGATTCCAACTTGATTATGGCAACTGCTGGTAAACTAGTCCGCGTATTAGGTTTCAATAAAAGTTAAGCGAGAGATAGAAACAGACCCTCGCTTCGGGTCTTTTCTATCTAGAAATGAATATGAACAAGTCGGAAGCATTAAAAAGCATCGTTGAACAGGCGAGTAAAGGTGATTTGGTTTTTCCGACCAATGTCAACGCATCACTCAAGATACAACAAGCCCTGGATGACCCGGACTGCGGCATAGAAACTGCGGCAAAACTGGTCATGACTGAACCACTGATGTCTGCCCGTGTGGTGGCCATCGCCAATTCCGTCGCCTACAACCGCTTTGGCGGCGGGGTCACGAATATCCGCACGGCCATCACCATACTTGGTTTCAATACCCTGCGTTCCGTCACGGCTGCCGTTGTCATGCGGCAATTAAGTGCCGCCGTATCCAACCCCGGCATCCGCGTCAAAATGGATGCCTTGTGGCGTCACTCCGCCTATGTGGCTGCGCTGGCCCACCTGATTGCCCGCAAAGTCAGCAAGGTGGATGCCGAGACCGCCCTGTTTGCCGGTATCGTGCATGAGGTCGGTGGTTTTTACCTGCTGTCGCGCGCCCAGGAATTTCCATCCTTGCTGGAAATCGACACCGCGCCAGCATCGCCGGATGCCCTGGCCGAAACCGATGAAACCTACATCGGCCGTGCCGTCCTGAATAAACTGCTGGTGCCCAAACGCGTGGTTTCAGCGGTTGAAGCGCTGTGGTATGGCATGCGCGTCATGCCACCAGAAACCCTGGGCGACACCCTGTTGCTGGCCAATGAACTGGCCGCCGTGCCCTCGCCACTGGACCCACGCTCGCCGGAAAGCATACGCCAGTCCGCCTCGGAAATTGATTTCGCCGTGGGCGAAGGGACCCTGCTTTCCATCCTCTCTGAATCGGCAGAAGATGTCGAATCCCTGACGGCGACCCTGATCAATTAGCCATCAAATTGCTGCGCACTCTCAAGCCCTTGTTTGTGCGACTCGTGTGCGACTTGTGTGTGCGACAACAGACTTCACGAAAATTCGGCATAATAGCTGCGCATCCATCTGTAGCAGGCCTGCTGTCACCTGCTGAACCCCACCCCATTCAAAGGAAAAACCATGCAATTGAAAAACTTGCTTCGTTCCGGCTTGTTCAGTTCTTCCATCCTGGCGGGCATTGCCGTGTTTGGCATACCTGCCATCAGCGCCCAGGCTGCCGCGCCCATGGCGAAAACCAATGCTCCCGGTTTTTACCGCAGCATGCTGGGTGATTTTGAAATCACAGTCTTGTCTGACGGCACGGTGCCACTGCCAGTCGATAAGCTGCTGACCAATACCACGCCAGAAAAAGTCGGCAAGGCACTCGCCAAATACCATCAACAAAGCCCGCTGGTTACTTCTTTCAATGCTTTCCTCATCAATACCGGCAGCAAGCTGATTTTGATCGATACTGGTGCCGGTGCATTCTTTGGACCAACGGTAGGCAAATTGCAGGCAAACCTGAAAGCATCCGGTTACCTGCCTGAGCAGATTGATGAAATTTACATCACCCACATGCATACCGACCATATTGGTGGCCTGGTGGATGGGGATAAAGCAGTTTTTCCGAATGCCATCGTGCGTATAGACCAGCATGATACCGATTTCTGGTTAAGCCAGGAAAACCTGGACAAAGCCAAAGCCGATGCCAAAGGCAGCTTTGAAAAAGCCATCGCCATCCTGAAGCCCTATGTACAGGCAGGCAAGCTGAAACCGTTTGAAGGCAATACGGAACTGGCACCAGGCATCAAAGCGGTAGCCGCGCATGGACATACCCCTGGCCACAGCACCTACAAAATCGAAAGCAAGGGCCAGACCCTGATGTTGTGGGGCGACCTGATGCACGTCGCTGCAGTCCAGTTTGACGACCCCACTGTCACCATACAGTTTGATAGTGACAGCAAGGCCGCGTATGCCCAAAGGCAAAAAGCCTATGCAGATGCGGCGCAACAAGGCTATCTGGTCGGTGCCGCCCACCTGGCCTTTCCTGCCTTGGGATATGTGCGCAAAGAAGGCAAAGCCTATGCCTGGACACCACTGAACTATGCACCGCTGCCATAAGCAATTGTCACCTGATTGACAGTACCCGGCAAATCGGACACAGTGCACACTCTGTCCTTTGCCGGGTTTTTCATGAATCCTGAGTATCAGAACACCCCTGCGTCGTCTCCGCTGATCAAGGATGACTTTGACCTGCGGCACCTGCCCGCCGGTTTTTACCAGAATCCCTATCCCTACTACCACGCCCTGCGTGAGCAAACCCCGGTGCGCAAGATGCCCGATGGTTCTTACCTGCTGACACGCTATGCCGACCTGGTGCACGTGTATAAAGACGCCAGGACCTTCAGCTCGGACAAGAAGCTGGAATTCAAACCGCGCTTTGGTGATTCGCTGCTGTACCAACATCACACCAATAGCCTGGTCTTTAATGACCCGCCACTACACACGCGGGTGCGTCGCCTCATCATGGGTGGCCTGACACCTGCCGCCATGGCCGACACCGAACCCGGCCTGATCAAACTGGTAGATGGCTTGCTGGACCAGATGGCGAGCAAAAGCGAAGTTGATCTGATCAGCGATTTTGCATCCGCCATACCGGTCGAGATCATCGGTAATTTGCTGGCAGTGCCGCATGCTGAACGTGAACCACTGCGTGCCTGGTCACTGGCGATACTGGGTGCACTGGAACCCGCCATCACGCCGGAATTTTTTGCCTGTGCCAATCAATGTGTCGCTGAATTTTTAACCTATCTGAAACAACTGGTGGCACAGCGCCGGCTGCACCCGGGTGACCCCAAAACCGATATGCTGACACGCCTGATAGAGGGTGAAGCCAATGGTGAAAAACTGACTGAAACCGAACTCTTGCAAAACTGTATTTTCTTGCTGAATGCCGGACATGAAACCACCACCAACCTGATAGGCAATGGCCTGGTCGCCTTGCAGGAATGGCCTGATCAAAAAGCCCGCCTGATCGCCCAGCCAGAAATGATCAACAGCGCCATCGAAGAATTTTTGCGTTTTGAAAGTTCCAACCAGTTGGGCAATCGCATGACGACGATGGATACGCAAATCGGCGACACCGACATTGCCGCCGGCAGCCGCATCAGCCTGTGCATCGGCGCGGCCAACCGTGACCCTTTGCAATTCCCTGATCCTGACCAACTCGACCTCAGCCGCAGCCCGAATCGCCATCTGGCTTTTGCTTCCGGCATACATCAATGTGCCGGCATGTTTTTGGCGCGGCTGGAAGGCAGGGTGGCCATTGCCCGCCTGCTGGCTCGCTTCCCGGATTATGCATTGAGCGCCACACCCGTCCGAGGTGGGCGCGCACGCTTTCGCGGATTTTTATCTGTGCCTTGCAAGTTGTAAAATGACGATCACAGCAAAATGCACAACAAAACTCACAACAAAAATACGGAGACAACATGAAAACAAAAACCACACTCAAAAAGACTGTGCTGGCACTTGCGGCAGCGCTGCTCGGCACCAGCTTTGGTGCACAGGCACAAATCAGGATAGGCGTGACCATTTCATCGACAGGACCGGCGGCCTCGCTGGGTATACCCGAAAAAAATGCGATTGCCATGCTGCCCAAGGAAATCGCTGGCAAGAAAGTCGAGTACATCGTCCTTGACGACGCCTCCGACACCACGCAAACCGTGACCAATACCCGCAAGCTGATCTCGGAAGAAAAAGTCGATGCCATCATCGGTTCCACCACGACACCGAATTCGCTCGCCATGCTGGGTGTCATTGGCGAAGGCAAGACACCCGCCATCAGCCTGGCATCCAGCAACCGCATCATTGAACCCATGGATGCCAATCGTGCCTGGATGTTCAAGACCCCGCAGACCGATACCATGATGGCGATCGCCATTGCCGAAGACATGAGCAAGAAGGGCGTCAAGACCATGGGCTTCATCGGTTTTTCTGATGCGCTGGGTGAAGCCTTCCTGGTCGAAGTGACGAAATATGCTGAACTGAAAAAGATCAGGGTGGTGGCCACAGAACGCTACAGCCGCAATGACAATAGCGTCGTCGGCCAGGTCTTGAAACTGATCTCCAGCAACCCGGATGCCATCGTCATCGGTGCCTCTGGCACGCCTGCCGCCCTGCCACCCAAAACACTGGCCGAACGCGGCTACAAGGGCCGCATCTATCATAACCACGGCGTCGCCAACAGCGACTTTCTGCGCGTCTGTGGTAAAGACTGCGATGCCACCTATCTGCCTACCGGCCCGGTCATGGTGGCCAGGCAACTGGCCGATAGCAGCCCCGTTAAAAAAGCCGCGCTGGATTTTTCCAACAAATTTGAAGCCACCTATGGCGCAGGCAGCCTGGCCGCCTTCGCCTCTTACGCCTGGGATGCCGGTTTGCTGCTGCAACAGGCCATCCCCGTGGCCTTGAAGAAAGCCACCCCCGGCACTGCCGAATTCCGCTCTGCCTTGCGTGACGCCCTCGAAGCCACCCAGGGTCTGGCCACCACCAATGGTGTCGTCAACATGAGCAAGACCGACCACCTGGGCCTGGACCAGAGAGCACGCGTAATGGTGCAGATCAAAGCTGGAAAATGGGTATATCAAGCTGAATAGTGCTGACCAGCCGGAACAGAATACCGTGCACTGCACAAGCATGCTGACTCATCTATAAGAAATCTCTATGAAAACTGTTTTGACTATGCTGGCACTGCTGATCAGCTTCAGCTTCGCCACCCCGGCGCGGGCCGCCGACACTTTCGATATCGCCATCACCGTGGACGACTTGCCGGCACACGGCAAGCTACCGCTTGGGATGACCAGGTCAGGCATTGCCGAATCCCATATCAAGACCCTCAAGGCACACGGCGTGACAGAAGCCTTTGGCTTTGTGAATGCCGCTGGACTAGGTAATGATGCAGACAACGCGGCTGTGCTTGATAGCTGGCGGCAGGCTGGCTACCCACTGGGCAACCACACCTACAGTCACATGAACCTGGACCAGGCAAGCACACTGGAAGCCTGGCAGGCCGATGTGATCGCCGGCGAACCCGCAGTCGCAAGCAGGATGGAAGGGCTGTTCTGGCGTTACCTGCGCTTCCCCTACCTGTCCGTCGGTAGCGCCCGGCGCGACGATGCCTTCGCCTTCCTGCGCGATCGCGGTTATAAAATCGCCGACGTCAGCATCGGCTTCAGCGACTGGGACTATACCGATGCCTATGCACGCTGCGTGGGCAAGAGTGACGTCGCCAGCATAGAGCGCATGAAAGTCAAGTACCTGCAAGACGTCGATACCGGCATCGCCAACATGAAAGAGAATTCCCGGCGCGTGTTCGGCCGCGTCATCCCGCAAGTGCTGCTGACCCATATCGGCGGCTGGAGCGCTGTCACGCTGCCCAACGTACTGACCCGGCTGGAAGCCGCCGGTGGCCGTTATGTAACACTGGCCCAGGCCCAGGCCGACCCCGCCTACGCGGAACCAGGCGGTGGCAGCCTGATCAGCCGCAACGCGTGGAAAAACAATATCAAGCTTGTCGCCGATACATCCGCCGAGCCGACGCTGGATCTCAAATCCATCTGCAAATAGGCAGGCGATGAGATTCCCTGAAGCACGCTATGGTGTTGAAGATATTTTCATCAACACCAGCCCGGCCACGATAAGTACAGCAGCACAGACGCGCGTGAAATTCAGTTGCTCACCCAAAAACGCAACGCCAGCGATGAACGTGCCTATGGCGCCGATGCCGGTCCAGATGGTGTACGCCGTACCCAGTGGGAGGCTGCGCATAGACAGTGCCAGCAAGACAAAACTGACGATCATGCCAACGATAGTCACTGCAGAGGGAAGTAATTTTGTGAAGCCATCCGATTGCTTCATAGCGAAAGCCCAGACGACTTCAAAGAGTCCGGCAACGACCAATAATATCCAAGCCATGATGGCTCTCCTTGCAAAGAGCCGGGCCGTCCCGGACATTCATTCCCAAAGCGGGGAAGGTCGTTCCTTCTGATGAAATCTGGATAGGTCAACAGACCCTGTCCGATACGTAAGCTACACCACCCTCAATAATGCGGCGGCCTTTCATCCACCACCGCAGTCCGCTGGCTGGCAGCCACAGCCACTTCGCGCAGGCGAGCTGCCATTGCGGTACACAGGGCCTCCAGTTCATCAATTTTCTTTTGCTGCCTGTAGACCTGGGTATTCAGGGTATCCACCAGATCATCCTGACGTGTCAGGCGTATCTCCAGGTCGATCAATCTTTCTTCGGTTGCGGTGTGTGTCATGATGCGGTTTTCCTTCAAAGTAGGCAGACAGTATGCCATACCAGTCTGGTATTATAGTGGACTGGTATGCTCCCCGCATGAGCCAACAAGGGGAAGTGGTATGCCCAGATAGACAACAGACCAAAAACCTGTTGACCCATGTCACCTGTGCTTGCATGCTGTCGTCATGGATACTACACCCCGCCTCCTCACCTCACCTATGCTTCGCGGCCTGCTGGGCATGTTGATGTTGTGCGCCAGCGTCCAGGCAGCCGAAGTTAAAAAGCCTGCTGCAAAACCTGTCGTCATCGCTTATTACCTGCTGGAAAAAGACCAGATCAACAGCTATGCCGATGGCAAGACTGAATTTCCGGTATCTGCCATCACGCCAGAAAAGGCGCGCATGCTGACACATATCAATTACTCTTTCCTGAATATCAGCGCAGAAGGGCAATGCGCGCTGGAACAGGGCACCAATCCACAAATGGCGCGCCAGGTCTTTGATGAATTGCAGGGCCTGAAAAAACACAATGCTGATTTGCGCATCCTGTTTTCCATCGGTGGCTGGTCATACACCAATGATGATAGTGAAACCGTGGGGCGCTACCGTACTGCTGCTGCCAACAGCAAGGCCAGGAAAAAAATGGCACAGTCCTGTATTGCCTTCATGCGTGAATATGGTTTCGATGGCATAGACATAGACTGGGAATATCCACGTGCAGAAGACAGCGCCAATTTTGTGGAATTGCTCAAGGAAATCCGCCAGCAACTGAAGCAGGAAAAGCATGCCGGCAAACCCGCGTATCAACTGACCATCGCGGCGGCTGGCGGTGCCTTCAATATGGCCCGCACCTACCAGTATTTGCCGCAGATTGCTGCCCAGCTCGATTACATCAATCTGATGACCTATGATTTGAATGGCCCGTGGGAACATCTGACCAATCACAATGCCCACCTGTACGGCAATGCTGGCGAACATATGTTTGAAAACCCCTTGCGCGAATTGCCCTTCAAACCGGCACCCGGCAAGAAAGTGCTGGAACAACGCTTTCCCTCACCATTTGCGCTGACCGTGGATGCGGCTGTCCAGCAATACCTGCATGCCGGCGTACCTGCTGCCAAACTGGTGCTGGGCTTGCCATTCTATGGCCGCGCCTTCTTCCAGGTCGGGCCGGACCAGCAAGGCTTGCATCAGCCGCATGCGACGCCATCCGGCGACGCGTATGTTGGCGACCCCGGCTTGCTGATAGGCTGCGACGCCTGCACCGCGCGCAAAGACCCACGCATAGTCAGTTATGCCGAGATCAAGAAGCTGCTGTCATCACCATTGGGATACCGAAGCTATTTCGGTGCTGACACCAAAGTGCCGTGGATATATAACGCCGATAAGAAAATCTTCATCAGCTATGACAATGAAGAATCCTTTGTCTACAAAGTCACTTACCTGAAAAAATACGGGCTGGCCGGGGCCATGTTCTGGCACCTGGGGCAGGACGATGAACAGGGTAGCCTCTTGCGCAGTTTATACCAGCACCTGAATCCAGAAACCAGCTTGCAGGGTGGAGTGCGGTATATTTCAAAATAGCTGGAAGAATCAGATTACAACCGAAAAAACACTTCCCTCTGGATTAAGTATTTGAAAATATAATTTTCAGAACCCTGTTTCCGAACTGACGTTTGCACCATCCAATACTATTTTCTTTATATTTTATTCCACGGATCTGTCTTGAATTTTTTTCGTCAGGCGCAGCCGTAAAGTCCAGTTCGAGCGGTTCGCTTGAAAGTTTGAGAACCGGACTGGCTCTTTTTCCCTAGCCACAAGTCATATCCCCAAACTTCATTACCGGTCCAACTCACAATAATATCCAATAAACCATCACCGTTCAAATCACCTGCCCACACCGGCGTATATTGATAGTCGGGTGAATCCCCAAGATTTTTCGGTAGGGATATATTTTTTTGTTTCATAAAACTGCTGCCACCGTCATCAAGCGATGATGTCAGTTTCACTACTCCATCAAAGATATAAAATTCACCAATACCACCCCACTCAAGCCAATTCCATGACTTACCAGCAAAACTGATTTTTCGCTCCGAATAAAATTTCGCGCTGTGCAGCAACAGTCGAATGGAGGCAGGCACAACGGTACCAACATTGACGCCGGCATTAGCTTCTATAAAAAATAGCGCCTTGCCAGAACGGGGTATCAATTTCCCAGATTTTAGAAATCTGGTTTCAACTATTTTGGGTGACAAAGAATCAACCAATGCATACCATTCGGCATTAGCTTCTATAAAATATTGCGCCTTGTCAGAACGAGGCATCAATTTCTCAGATTTTAGAAATCTGGTTTCAACTATTTTGGGTGACGAAGAGTCAACCAATGCATACCATTTCTTGCTTCGATCAGCCTGATAATCGTAAACGGCCTCTTCTGGCTTTTCTGAACAACCCATTACTGCGCCTGGCGCAAATATCTTTGCCCCAAAACAGACCGTGTGAGTAAAAACCATACTTGCCGCAGCAACGATATAACACCATTGTTTTTTCATGATGACATCATACCGTACATAAAAATTCTTGGACAAACCTTGCTGCATCTTGGTGCTTGTCAGAAATATCCCGAGTATCACTATTCGTGTCCGTATGCGGTACGGACCGTTTCTATGCCCTATTTCGACCTGGCAGCAATCCGGAACCCCACCGAATGATAAGCGCCCGCCGCGCTGCGTCCTTCACCGCGCCCGGTGGATTTGCCACTGTTTGAAGTCGCATACCATGAGCCACCCTTGACCACGTTAACACTGGTGCCTGCCTCTGCACCGTTGGATGCCAGGTTCAGGGTGCTGGTCCATTCAAAGGCATTCCCAGCCATGTCATAACAACCGCACCAGCTTTTGCCACCTTCATAGGTACCTGCCGGGGTGGTATATCCACCATACAGATTCACCAGCGTGCGAAACTGATCGGTGTTGGCAAAATCTGCCCAGGTGCTATTTGCCGACGAATCATATTGCCAGCCGGTGACGCCACCGCTGGTATTCATGCTCAAGACTTTGCTCAGCAGGGCCGTGTCATTCGTCAACGCCGTACTGCCATCACTGAGTGTAGTCACCACCGTGTCGTTGTAATAGCTGACGGTGGCAAAGGCGCTTGAATTCAACACATACTGGCTGCAGACCGCATTGCAGTTATACACTGTCGACAAGGCACCGGTACTGCTGTTGTACGTGATGTTGGCATTGGCACCCCAGGGGAAACTGTAACTCGTATTATTACCCAGCGCAGCGTATTCCCATTCACCCTCGGTAGGCACATAAAAATGATAGCCAGGTATCTGGGTTTCCAGCCATGCGCAGTAGGCATTTGCTGCCGTCAGCGACACAAACAATACCGGATGCTGTTCCTTGCCTGCGGGGTAGCTGCCGGCATACCAGTATTGGCCAGCGGTCTTGGCCGTGCTGGGATAATAGCTGCTGCCCTGGGCATTGCAGAATGCCTTCCAGTTGGCATTGCTGACCAGATATTTCCCCATCAGGTAAGGCCTGAGTATGGCAATGCTGCTGGTGTCGCTCATCACGCCGGTCACCGGGTCGGTGGTAGAACTGGTGGTGGACGTGTGGAAGTTATAGGCAACCGTGCCGCTTGCAATCACGGTGACAAATTCGGCCATGGAAGGCAGGCTGGCCGTCGTGCTGGTACCCGCCGTACGCCAGCTCCAGGGATCGGTTGTGACGCTGGTTGAGCCAGTGCTAGTGCCGGTGGTGGTACCAGTGGTAGTACCCGTCGTGGTCCCCGTTGTTGTACCGGTCGTGGTGCCAGTGGTGGTTGTGCCCGTCGTGGTGCTTGAAGTAGCGGCAGCGCTGCTGGCCGAACCACCGCCACAGGCAGTCAGCAATTCAGCCGGGGTCAGCATGCCCAGGGCCATCCATAGCAAGCGGCGACGTGATTCCATGGTGGTGGATGTGCGAGAAACTGGTAGCGGTTTGTGCATGTTTTTTCCCCTTCGTGCTTATCGTTTTTTTACCCAGTAGTCATGCAAACGGCACGAAAAAAACAGCGCAACATGAACTGGAATTGGATGTAAATACTATCCCTTTGTAAAACCGCGGCGGCGGGATTTACCCAGATTTACATCTGTTACGGCAAGCAAAAGAGCAAAAGGCCAGGCTAAGAAACTGTTTACGATCTGTAGCGAGCGAACGTGCGTGTATCAGCGGGGTAAGGGTAACAAAAACGCAGCGCAAAAAGCGGAATGTACTCTAAGTACATGAGCATTTTGAGCAGCACATGAGCCCCGATCACGCATGCGCAGCAAGATCGTAAACAGGTTCTACGGCAAAGAGCTATCCACCTCTTTCAGGAACTTATCCACTGCAGCCGTATAGGCGTTCTCCAGCCCCAGGTTTTTATTGATATCGGCATGGCTCAGGCCTTGCGGCAGCGTCTGGGCCAGCATGCCCAGGGATTTCGCTTTAGTGACAAAGGCTTCAGCCTGCGCGCAAGGTTTGTCTGGTCTGATGCTGGAACAAACCGCCAGGAAAGGTGCAGCCGCCTGCTTCAACAACAGGCTGGGTGAAACTGCCTGCCAATAGGCAGGGTCGCTGCCAAAGGCGTCGTCATAAAAGCGGTAATGCTTTCGTTCCATGATCTGCTTGACGTTATAGGCAGCACTATCGAGGGAAATCGTGGCCAGCCAGGGACTGGCACCCGCTTTGCTGGCAATTGCAGGATTACTGGCCAGCACCGATACCAGATGCGCTCCGGCAGAATGCCCCATGAGAATGAATTTGCTGCGGCTGCCACCCCATTCTGCTGCCCGCCCCTGCGCCATGGCCAGGGCGCGGGCAACTTCATCGGCCTGTTCCAGCGGCCTGGTATCTGGCAGCATGCGGTAATTGATGGAGATAAACACATAGGCTTTCGGCAACCAGTGCGCTGCCTTGTTTTCAACCACCCCGCGTGCGGTCTTGTTGCCCACCTTCCAGGCGCCACCATGCACCATCACTATGACCGGCATATCCAGGTGAGCAATCACTGCGGCTGGCAGGTACACATCCAGGGTCTGCCGCTGGTCGCTGCCATAGGCGATATCACGCAAGACCCGGGTGCCTGGTGGCAAACCAGCAACACTGATGTTTGTTGTATCGGCGTCACTCATCTCATTCTGGTCACCGTCAGACTTGGCATTCTGCGCAGCTTTCTGTTCTTGTTTCTCTTGCCGCCGCTCCATGATTTTGTCACGCAGGCTACCGGCTGCGGCAGGCACTGGCACGGCGCTGATGCCCATGGCGGCGTAAACCGCCACTAGCAACAGCTTTTTCTGATGATGGGTAAATACCTTGAGAAATAAGGGCATTTTTGGAGCTCCGTGAATATTCAGACTGACATGGAAGGATGAAAAGCTTAATCTTATGGAAGATGCCAAAGTTTGTCCCTGTTGCGTATGCAACAAAATGTATGTAAACACATGAATGTTTACCAAAAGAAACATGTAAGATAGATGCCGCAATCCCATATACAGGCACACACATATAAACACACGGTCGGCATCACGCCCGGATAGGAGAATTCCAGACATGTTCCAGCCCTGCCTCTTTGCCAAGGAAAGTCACCGCGCTATCGCCCGCGGCCAGGAGCTTGCATCATGCTAGGGCTGGCTATGGTTAAACGCCTGTTTGGCCTGACAGCGGGTTCTGGCAGGGCATCTGGCAAGGGCGAAGCCCGGCATGCCGGAGCATTTGCCTTAGGCGTTGCTGCCAGGATGGACGCTGGCGCAGAAGACGCCCTCGATGATCTGGACTGGAAACCGGCATTTGATGTCGATTCGCGCTTTTTTCCGTGGCTGCTGGGTGAATACGGCAAACAATTCGGACACGAGCTGGAAAAACCCCTGCTGCTGACGCTGGAAAGAGTATGCCGGTCTGAATTTGCCGGTTCCAGCCTGATCCCGCGTGTGCCCAGTGTCTTGCCGCAATTGCTGAAAAGCCTGCGCGATGAAAATGTGTCCGGTGATGAACTGGCCAGGCACATTGCCAAAGACGTGTCGCTGGTTGCCGAACTGATCACCGAAGTCAACAGTTCCTATTACAGCCCCAGCGACAAGATCAGCAGCCTCGACAATGCAATACGCCTGCTGGGTATCAATGGCCTGCGCATGCTGGTGGCACGCTCAGCTTTCCGGCCACTGATACAACTGCAGTCTGGCCTGTTGACCAAACACGTGGCCCCGGCTGTCTGGCAGCAATCCGAGTATTGTGCACTGGCCTGCCGCCTGCTGGCGCAGGAAAGAGGGCTGGATAGTTTTCACGCCTATCTGGCCGGCTTGCTGCAAAACGTGGGATTGATCATTGCCTTCCGCACCATGGACCAAAGCATGAAGTATCAGCGTATGCCAGTGTCCACAGAATTCAGGCTGCGCTTTTTGCACATGGCACAATCGCTGTCATTTCGCATGGCCCAGCAATGGGATTTCCCCGATGCTGTGGTGGCGGCCCTGCAAGCGCAGACCAATGCCGACAGCACCTGCCTGCAAGGCCTGGGCCTGGTCGTCAGACAGGCGAGCGACCTCAGCAAGATACGCCTGCTGGTGAATAATGGCGTCATCAACCAGCAAGACAAGGAATTGCAATGGACGGCCGCCAACCACATACAAGGCTGTTTTGCAGCATTGCGATTGCAGCAGCGAGATGACGGGACTGCGTGACAAGACTGCACGACGGCGCTACTTGAATTTCGCAAACCCATTTTCAAAACAAATATCTCCGTTATCCCCGTTTACCGGCATCGAAGAACTTTGTTTTAAAAACGGGCCACTACATCACAAAAACAGCGCGGGTCCGGTTCAGCTTATCTGCATCATGCAGCACATCTTTCCAGTACAGGAAACGCATTACCTGTCAGCCTTGAACATGACGACGGGCTGGAGTTTTTTCAGCCAGTTGTGAACGTTCAAACTGGTCTTCCCTGTCCATTACCAATTTCTGTTCTGCAGTCAATCTTTTGGCGCTGATCATTACAACATGGGCAGGATCTTGCTCAGTATCAAAAGCGATTTTCTGTTCTTCACTCATGCGTTTTGCAACGATGGTGACACTTTGCAAGGCAGCGCTGTCTTGTGCCTGCACCTGGGTGAATGCAGAGCCGATTGCCAGTACGCCAGTGACCAGTGCGGTAGACAGAATCAAGCCGTTTTTCATGGTGTTTGTGATGGTGTTTTTCATTTCGTTTGCCTCTTCAGTGGTTGGTTGATGTGTGTACTGTAGAGCTTGCCTTGTCAATCTGCGAGGCCCATGCGACGAAATGCAGAAATCGGAGATTGAAGTGCAAAAAAAGCATCCCAAAGTATTTTTCAGCGCACAGGAAATTCAGAAAAAACGCTGATGCTGGGCCCACAGAAACCAAAAACGGGCGATACAGTCAGGGGTCGGCGCCTACAAAAAATGTCGTAACCGTGCCTGCTGCAAGCAATCATTATCTGTATCACGGAGCAGGCTGAAGACCGCACTGACAGCGGCATTAGTCATCATCATCGGGAATATAAAATTCATGCGACATTCACAATTCAAATAACATACATCCAAATACGTGATTGGATTGGCAATTATTGATCTTTTATGATGACACTGTATTCATTTACATAAGGAAACACATCATGTTGACCATCATTGTCTTTGCTCAATTAATCGCCACCATCGTCATGCTGACTGTCGCCCTGACAGACTGATCTGTGCTGCGCTTGAATTATCTTCGGCAGGCCATTTTTATTTGTCTTGACCCTCTTGCATCAATAGCCCGCCAGGCGACAGCACAGGCTGCCTGCATAGGCTACTGAGACACAGGCACCGGCTGTACTACAGCGTACAATAGCGCTTTTAGTTGCTGCGCCTTTTGTACCATGACCATCCTACTCACCACCCTGAATGCCCGCTACGCCCACGCGTCACTGGGCTTGCGCTATCTGCTCGCCAACATGGGTGACTTGCAGCCCATCACCCAGATACAGGAATTTGTCATAGGCGCACGCAGCACGGATGTCGTCGAAAAAATCCTGGCACACCGCCAGCCCGGCAAAAAATTCATCGTCGGCTTTGGTGTGTATATCTGGAACGTGGTCGAGACCACCCAGATTGTCGCCGTACTGAAGCGTGTGGCCCCTGATGTTGTGGTCGTGCTGGGTGGCCCCGAAGTGTCCTATGAAACCACCGAACAGGACATCGTCCGGCTGGCAGATTATGTCATCACCGGCTGGGGCGATGTCAGCTTCCCTTCACTGTGTCAGCAAATCCTGGCCGGCCCCAAACCGCTGATGAAAGTACATGCTGGCCTGCAACCGCCCATGGCCGACATACAACTGCCTTACCGTCTGTATAGTGACCAGGATATCCGTCATCGCACCTTGTACGTCGAAGCCTCGCGCGGTTGCCCGTTCAAATGCGAATTCTGCCTGTCAGCACTGGACAAGACCGCCTGGCCCTTTGATATCGACCTGTTTTTGCAGGAGATGGAAAGCCTGTACCAGCGCGGGGCACGCCTGTTCAAATTTGTTGACCGCACCTTCAACCTGAACATCAAGACCAGCCTGAAGATCATGCAATTCTTCCTCGACAAGCTGGAAGCAGCACCGCATGATCCGGTGTTTGCCCACTTTGAAGTCGTGCCCGATCATTTGCCGGATGCCTTGAAGGAAGGCATACAGAAATTCCCCGAAGGCAGCCTGCAATTTGAAATCGGCATACAAAGTTTCAACCCGGAAGTGCAAGCCCTGATCAGCCGCAAACAGAATAATGAAAAAGCCGCAGAGAATATACGCTGGTTGTGCCAGCATTCGCACGCGCATCTGCATGTGGATTTAATTGCCGGCCTGCCTGGCGAAAGCATGGAAAGCTTTGCCCAGGGCTTTAATCGACTAGTGGAACTTGGCCCGCACGAGATACAATTCGGTATCCTGAAACGCCTGCGTGGCACACCTATTATCCGCCATACCGAAGCCTTTGAACTGGCCTTTGATCCGCAACCGCCGTACACCATCCTGGCGAATAAAAACATCCTCTTTGCCGACATGCAAAGACTGGTGCGCTTCGCCCGCTACTGGGACATGATTGCCAATTCGGGCCGGTTTTCCCATACCCTGCCACAGATACTGGCGGACGCTCCGTTTGAACATTTCATGGCCCTGTCCGACTGGCTGTATGCCAACACCGACGCCACCCACCGCATCGCCCTAGACCGCCTGGCAAGCCTGGTCAGCAAATGGATGCAAGAAGTACGCGGCGTCAGCGCAGAAGCCATGCAAGCAGCCATCTCCAGCGACTACGCCGGACAAGCCATGCACAAGCAGGGCGGCAACAAAACCGATGCGTCAGCACCGGTCAGGCAGTCAAAGAAAGAGGCGGGGAAAGAAGCCGCACGCGCACTGCCGCAAAGACAGGCACGGCATCTGGCAGCCTGATTTTAGGTGCTTTGGTTTTTTGGACTGAACGGTGTGTGTCAAGGTAGTTGTCGCCTCAATTTAAATTAAGCAGCCTTCATGTACGCCTTTTCTTCTACACGAGCCTTCTCTGGATTGAGATAGACGCTGTCCCCCAGTGACCAGTTCCGTGTTTCT
>NZ_JBMPOX010000039.1:0-21708 GCF_049340445.1 Undibacterium sp. Ji50W
CTTATCGGTCTCTGTTTTTGAGAAAACTGAGATTTCATGCGCCTTTCAGACCGATGACTACATTTCTGAAACAGCACCCAACGCTAACCAATTGAATTTATTCGACTTTTAACCGGACGCTAGTGATAGAAACCGTATAATAATGCTCAGCCAAGCTGTGTCAGCACAGCCACATTAATCCGGATGCGCGACAAAAACGCATCAACACAATCGATAAAAACATGAAATTAGTTACCTGGAACGTTAACTCCCTGAAGGTCAGGCTGCCGCAAGTCTTGCAGTGGCTGGAAACCAATCCTGTCGATGTCCTGTGCATACAGGAAACCAAACTGACGGATGACAAATTCCCGCAGGCAGAGATAGAAGCCGCCGGTTACCAGGTCGCCTTTACCGGACAAAAAACCTATAACGGTGTGGCGATTTTATCGAAACACCCGATCACAGATGTACAGAAAAACAATCCTCAGTTTGAAGATGAACAGCAACGCATCATTGCGGCCACCATACTGGGCATGCGCATCATTTGCGCCTATGTACCGAATGGTCAGGCGCCGGATTCCGATAAATTCCAGTACAAGCTGAAATGGCTGGCATCGCTGGAAAACTGGATCAGGGAAGAAATGACACGCCACCCCAAACTGGCCGTACTGGGTGATTACAATATCGCCCCCGAAGACCGCGATGTGCATGACCCCGCCGCCTGGGTAGGCATGAACCTGGTGTCACCAGAAGAAAGAACTGCCCTGAAAAACCTGATTGCCCTGGGTCTGACAGACAGCTTCCGCCAGTTTGAACAGGCAGAAAAATCCTTTAGCTGGTGGGATTACCGTGCGCTGGGCTTCCGCCTGAACAAAGGTGTGCGCATAGACCACATCCTGTTGTCGGCAGAGCTGGCAAAACAATGCACGTCCTGCGTCATCGACCGCGTGCCACGCAAGTGGGAGCAACCATCGGATCATGCGCCGGTGATTGCGACGATTGGTTAGTGTAGTGCTGCACTAGCTTCCAGGAATAAAAATGCAGATACTCAGCACGGAAAGATTGAATTTAAGAGTCATGACCATCGATGACGCGAACTTTTATCTGACGCTGATCAATGACCCCAGCTTCATCGAGAATATCCACGACAAGGGTATACGTACAGTGGAAGCCGCAAAGGAAGCCATCATCAATGGGCCGCTGACCAGCCAGGCAAAGAATGGCTTCAGTCTGTATGTGGTTGAACGCAAGGACGATGCGCAGCCCATGGGAATATGTGGTCTGGTAAAACGCGAAACCCTGAAAAATATCGACATCGGCTATGCTTTTCTGCCGCAGTATGTGGGCCAGGGTTATGCCAGGGAAGCCGCCAGGGCCGTTGTCGATTATGCGCACAGCCATTTGCAGTTGTCGACACTGGCTGCCATCACCTCGCCCACGAATGACAACTCGAATAAATTGCTGCAAAGCCTGGGTTTTGTGCTGGAAGCCGTTGTGGTACTGGCTGGTGAAACGAAAGACACCAACCTCTACGCACACGAATTTGCCAACTAACGGGATGTATTACAGGAAGCGATCCAGAATTTTGCGGCTGTGCCTGTCTATTTCAAACATGTCACGTATCAAAAACTGTATGCCGTGATTGTCGGTAATCAGTAAGGATGCGCGGCCAATACGGCGGATGTCTTCATCGCCTTTCAGTACAAATTCTGTCTCGCCCCTGTCGGTGCTGACTTTCCAGGTGCAGGGCAAGGCAAAGCTGGTGACGCTGGCAATACGGCTGATTTCGGGCATGAATTCGCGCCCTTCCAGCTCTTCCAGTACCAGTATCCTGGACTTTTCCGACAAATCGTCAAGCTGATCTATCCACGCCACTTCGCGGCCATCGCTCAATACCATGGAGATGCTGATCAATGGCGACTGGATAGGAAATGCCCTGACCGGACTGACACCTTCAAATACTTCACCGGCTTCATTGGTGAGGATGAGTTTGCCAAACGCATTGCGGCTGAGTTCAAATTTTGTAGTGCTCATGTGTTCAATCCTCCGCCAGCTCTGCCACGTTTTCTGCCGCATTCCGTGCCTGTGCCTGATACAGCCTGTAGTAGGCTCCTTCTTTCGCCATCAATTCATCATGGCCACCTACTTCCACAACCTGGCCACGGTCCAGCACCACCAGGCGGTCGGCCTTGTGCAGCGTCGATAAGCGATGGGCAATGGCGATAGTGGTACGGCCTTGTACCAGATTATCCAGCGCTTTCTGGATTTCTTTTTCTGTTTGTGAATCGACAGAAGAGGTGGCTTCATCCATGATCAAAATACGTGGATCGATCAGCAAGGCGCGGGCAATAGAAATACGCTGGCGCTCACCACCCGATAAGCCCTGGCCACGTTCACCGACCATGGAATCATAGCCCTGCGGCAAACGCAGTATGAATTCATGGGCATGCGCAGCACGCGCTGCGGCAATGATTTCATCACGGCTTGCAGCCGGTTTGCCATAGGCGATATTTTCGGCAATGGTGCCGAAGAACAGGAAAGGTTCTTGCAATACCAGACCGATATTGCTGCGGTAATCTGATACCGCAAACGAACGTATATCCACACCATCCAATAAAATCGCGCCTTCGGATACATCGTAGAAACGGCAGATCAGGTTGACCAGCGTACTTTTGCCAGAACCGCTATGCCCCACCAAGCCGATCATTTCACCCGGCTTGATGTTCAGATTGATGCCGCGATTCACCGCCCGGTTACCGTAGCGAAAACCGACTTCGCGCAATTCTATCTGGCCTTTGACTTCTTTTACCTTCACCGGATTTTGCGGATCAGGCACGCTTGATACATGGTCAAGGATGTCGAAAATACGCTTGGCTGCCGACGCCGATTTCTGCGTCACTGAAACGATGCGGCTCATGGAATCAATACGGCCATAGAAATTGCTGATAAAGGCAACAGCAGCCACCAGCGCACCGACGGTAATTTCATTACGCGATACCTGCCAGATACCAAAACCCCAGACTACCAGGATGCCCAGATCAGTCAGGAAGGATACTGTCGGTGAAAACAATGACCACACCTTGTTGAGTTTGTCATTGACGGCCAGATTATGTTTGTTCGCTTCACGGAAACGACCTGCTTCGCGCGTCTCCTGGGCAAAGGCCTTGACCACGCGTATGCCGGGTATGGTATCGGCCAGCACGTTGGTGACCTCACCCCAGACCCTGTCTATCTTTTCAAAACCGGTACGCAGTTTGTCACGTACCAGATGGATCATCCAGGCGATAAAGGGCAAAGGCAGCAAGGTCACCAGGGCCAGCTTGGTATTGATTTGCAACAGCGCCACCGCCGTCATGAAAAACATCAATACATCGGTCGCAAAATCCAGCAGATGCAGGGACAGGTAAACGCAGATGCGGTCACTTTCACTGCCTATGCGCGACATCAGGTCACCGGTACGTTTGCCGCCAAAATATTCGAGCGACAGTTTCAACAAATGTTCATACGTGGCAGTACGCAAATCCGCCCCTATGCGCTCGGACACCAGGGCCAGGATATAGGTCTTGCCCCAGCTTAGCAGCCAGGCAACCACGGCTGAACCGAGCAGGCCACCGATGTAGATCATCACCAGTTTAGGGTCGACATATTGACCGTTCTGGTAAGGGATCAATACCTCATCCGTCAATGGCTTGGTCAGGTAGCGCGGGATCATATGCGCTGCCGTACCCAGCAACATCAGGGTAAAGCCAATGGACAGTTGCAGACGGTAAGGATGGGCAAAGCGCCACAGGCGCAGCAAGGTCCAGGTGGATGGCGGCGTATAGATGACCTTGGTGCAGACCGGGCATTCATCCTGATCTGGCTCCAGCACAGCCTTGCAGCTAGGACAGATATTTTGTTCGGCACGTACCACCGGCTTGCCGGTCACATGACTTTGCAACTGTTCCTTGAACTGATCCAGCAGGCGTATTGCATGCAGGTTCTGGCCCAGGGTAAAACGCCAGTTGGCCAGCAAGCCCTGCTCATCTGTCAATTCCAGATGACCTACACCGGCATGATCGTGATGACTTAATTGCAAGCCCTGGCGAAATTCCCATTCCTGCCAGTCAGTGGCGTCAGGTGCTTTTGTCAGCAAACGGCGGTCAGTGAGAACCAGCATGCCTTTGCGAAAGCGAAGTTTGCTGTCGAGGTCAACCTCAAGGGTGGTCAAGACGTTTTCGCCTTGTGTGATCTGTTTGCTCAATTCGGCTTGCCAGCTCGCAGGTAGCGACAGAACAGGCTGCTCTGGATTGAATTGTGTTGTGGTCATCGTGAAACGAACTCCGGCTCAAGAGCTGGTCCTGAATAAAATCAGGACATATTTTTTAGCAAAAGGGATAACTTGGTTTCCGTTTCAGGCATAAGCCATGTCACGGAAGCAGCAATTTACGGTATTCTATCGAAAGAAAAATAATCAGGTAAATCTGATCAAGAGGATGAACTGCTTTTGCGCTGGCGCGCAAGTATATCAGCAAGCGTGCCTTTCCAATTCGCTTTCAATACGATATACCACGTGCCATTACTACTTTAGCAAGACTTCCTTGCGGAAAAATGGTTCATTCAGGGAAACGAAGAAAAGCTCTACAATTGGACTCAGGAAAAATGTTACGGCAAGCTGTAACAAGTTGCAGCAACGCATAGGCGCGATTTTATGCAAGTCCTGCAAAAAATGACAAGATCTGGTCTGTATAACCAGGCTTATAAAAGTTTACATACATGACAACAAACAAGAAAGACATCCGCATTCTTAGCGCAACACACTTGCGTGGCCCGAATATCTGGACTTACCGCCCTGTCATAGAAGCAGTGCTGGATATTGGTGCGCTGGAAGAATTTCCATCGAATAAGATTCCCGGCCTGTACGAACGCCTGACTGCCTGGTTGCCAGGCATCATAGAACATCGCTGTGGTGTCGGTGAACGCGGCGGATTTCTTGAACGTCTGCGCGAAGGTACCTGGTCAGGCCATATCCTTGAACACGTCGCGCTGGAATTGCAAAACCTGGCGGGCATGCGTACCGGTTTTGGCCAGACCCGCTCTACCAATGTGGCCGGTGTCTACAAAATGGCATTCCGCACCCGTGAAGAACAGGTTGGCCGCGCTGCCCTGCAAATCGGACGTGATTTGCTGATGGCGGCGATAGAAGATCAGCCCTTTGACGTGCAGGCAAAAGTGAGCGAATTGCGTGAACTAGTCGATGACCGCTGCCTGGGACCGAGTACCGCCAGCATCGTTGATGCCGCGACGGAGCGCCGCATTCCTTCCATACGCCTGACCGATGGCAACCTGGTGCAACTGGGCCATGGCGCTGCACAACGTCGCATCTGGACGGCTGAAACCGATCGTACTGGCGCGATTGCTGAAAGCATCGCCAGCGACAAAGACCTGACCAAGACCCTGCTGCAATCCTGCGGTGTGCCGGTGCCTGAAGGTTCACTGGTGCGCAGTGCCGAAGAAGCCTGGGAAGAAGCACAGGATATCGGCCTGCCGGTCGTCATCAAACCGTATGACGGTAACCATGGCCGTGGTGTTTCATTAAACCTGATGAGCAAGGAAGACGTGATTGCCGCCTATGAACTGGCAGCCCGCAAGGGTGAAAGCAAAAGCGTCATCGTCGAACGTTTTGTCACCGGTGACGAGCATCGCGTGCTGGTGGTCGGTAACCAGGTGGTCGCGGTTGGCAAAGGTGAATCGCTGTGGGTGACTGGCGATGGCACATCGAATATCACCGAACTGGTTGATAGCCAGATCAACATCGACCCGCGCCGTGGCACCACCGAAGATTGCCCGCTGAATGCACTGGACCCTGCCGCTGGCGCAGAAATCATACTGGAATTAAAACGCCAGGGCATGGATGCCAATTCCATCCCGCTGGCCGGACAAAAAGTCCTGATACAGCCTAACGGTAACGTCGCACTGGATGTCACCGACCAGATACATCCCGAGATTGCTTACGCCGCGACGCTGGCGGCGCGTATCATCGGCCTGGATATTGCTGGTGTTGATCTGGTTGCAGAAGACATTTCCCGCCCCATGCTGGAACAGGGTGCAGCGATTATCGAAGTCAACGCCAGCCCGGGCCTGCTGGCCCACATCAAACCGGCAAATGGCGAAGGCCGTCCGGTTGGCAAGGCCATCATCAATCATTTGTTTGCACCGGATGAAACCGGTCGCATCAGCATCGTCGGCGTTGCCGGTACCAAAGGCTGCAGCCTGATCGCCCGCCTGATCGGTGCACTGATCCATATCAGCGGCAAGGAAACCGGGGTCGCCTGCGCCCAGGGCCTGTACCTGAACAAGCGTCTGGTCACCGATGGCAATTGCGCCAACTGGGAAGCAGGTCAGCGTTTGCTGATCAACCGCTCGGTACAGGCTGCGGTGTTTGAAACCAATGCCAAAACCATACTCACTGACGGTCTGGCGTATGACAAATGCGCCGTCGGTGTCGTCACCGATCTCGAAGGTTATGCCGACTTGGCCGCCCACTACATCGACAGCCCGGACCAGATGCGCAAGATCATCCGCACCCAGGTTGATGTCATCCTGCCGGATGGTGTAGCGGTATTGAATGCGGCTGACCCTGCTGTGGTGGACCTGGCAGAACTATGTGACGGTAAGGTGATTTATTACGGCCTGGACCCGGAACTGGAAGCCATCGTCAAGCATCGTGCCCTGGGTGAGCGCGTGGTATTTTTGCGTGATCAACATATCGTCCTGGCGGATGGGAAAAACGAATCTGCCCTGCTGCCATTGAGCTCATTGAAACCCGCCAAGGTCGCGCAACTGGAAAGTGTACTGGCATCAGTCGCCGCAGCCTGGGCCCTGAATATCACGCCGGAATTGATAGGTGCCGGACTGCGGACTTTTGACTCCAGCCAGAAACCTGCGTATTGAGTCAATGAGTAAAGCGGAGTAACGCGGAGTGACCCGCAGTGACACATTCAGACATACCGTGCCAGGTGCTCACAAAAGAACACTGGCACAAATAATTATTGACGTATTTTCTTAGAATTTTCTGCTTATTTGCTGCTTATTTTCTACTTATTTGCTATTTCTCTGACGGTGTGATCCCTGGCTTGTAAAAAGCCAGTATGCTGAAACGCAGCGCACCGTTGTTTGACGCCTTTTTCAACAGGACTAAGTTTTATGGAAGTATCACGCATCCGTGCCCTGCGCGGTCCCAATCTCTGGAGCCACCATACGGCCATAGAAGCGATTGTTACCTGCACCAAGGAAGAGCTGTCAATTGCTGGCCTGAACGGATTTGAAGACCGTTTGCGTGCCTTGTTCCCTGAATTGAGCATCTTGCAGCCCACCGGTCATGATGACGCCATCCCCATGGCCCATGTATTTGAACTAACCGCCCTTGGTCTGCAGGCAGAAGCCGGTTGCCCGGTCACATTCAGCCGCACCACACAAACCCTGGAAGCCGGCGTCTTCCAGGTCGTGGTCGAATACAGCGAAGAAGCAGTGGGCCGCCTGGCTGTGGAACTGGCAGAAAAACTCATACAGGCAGCGCTGAAACACGAATCCTTTGACCTGACCGCCGCGCTGGATCAATTGCGTGAACTGGATGAAGATGTGCGCCTGGGTCCGTCAACCGGCTCCATCGTGAATGCCGCCGTGGCCCGCAATATCCCGTACCGCCGCCTGACCGATGGCAGCCTGGTCGCCTTTGGCTGGGGCAGCCGCCAGCGCAAGATACAGGCCGCCGAAATGGATGGCACCAGCGCCATTGCCGAAGCCATTGCGCAAGACAAGGAACTGACCAAAAAATTGCTGCACGCAGCTGGTGTGCCTGTGCCGCTGGGACGTTCAGTATCCGACCCTGACGATGCCTGGAAAGCCGCGCAGGAAATTGGCCTGCCAGTGGTCGTCAAACCCAAGGACGGCAATCAGGGTAAAGGCGTGACCGTCAACGTGACCACCCGTGAACAACTGGATGCCGGTTTTCATGCCGCCAGTGAATTCCGTGATGACATCCTGGTTGAACGCTTTTTGCCCGGTAATGATTTCCGCCTGCTGGTGGTGGGCAACAAGCTGGTTGCCGCCGCCCGTCGTGACCCGCCACAAGTGGTTGGCGATGGCAAGAAAACCGTCCGGGAACTGGTGGAACAGGTCAATAAAGACCCGCGCCGTGGCAGTGGTCACTCCACTTCCCTGACCAAAATACGCTTCGATGATATTGCCCTCGCCAGCCTGGCGAAACAAGGCTTTGAAGCCGATTCCATCCCGCCCAAAGGCCAGCGCGTTGTCTTGCGCAATAATGCCAACCTGTCGACAGGCGGGGCCGCTACCGATGTCACCGATGATGTGCATCCGGAAGTCGCCGCACGTGCCATCGCTGCTGCACACATGGTCGGCCTGGATATTTGCGGTGTGGACCTGGTCTGCGACAGCGTATTGAAACCCATAGAATTGCAAAACGGTGGCATCGTCGAAGTCAATGCTGCACCGGGCTTGCGCATGCACTTGTCACCGTCCTTTGGCAAGGGCCGCCCGGTCGGTGAAGCCATTATCGCATCCATGTTTGATGACAATGATGACGGACGCATTCCGATTATTGCCGTCACCGGCACCAATGGCAAAACCACCACCGTACGCCTGATCGCCCACCTGCTGACCGCCAGCGGCTTGCGCACAGGCATGACCAATACGGATGGCGTGTACGTAGCTGGCCGCCAGATAGACAGCGGTGATTGCAGTGGCCCGCGCAGCGCCCGCAATGTCTTGTCACATCCGGATGTCGATGCTGCCGTCTTTGAAACTGCCCGTGGTGGTGTCTTGCGCGAAGGTCTGGCGTATGACCGTTGCCAGGTGGCCGTAGTCACCAATATCGGCTCTGGCGATCATCTGGGCCTGAACTACATCACCACAGTTGAAGACCTGGCTGTACTGAAACGCGTGATCGTGCAAAACGTGGCTGACAATGGCTATGCCGTGCTGAATGCGGCTGACCCCATCGTCGCCAACATGGCATCCAACTGCCCTTCTCCCGTCATCTTCTTTGCAGCCGATCACCAGCACCCTGTCATGTCCGCCCACCGTGCTCAGGGCAGACGTGCCGTCTATGTTGAAAATGGCCATCTGGTCGCCGCTGAAGGCAAAACCCGCCATAGCATTCCGCTGTCCGATATTCCCATCACCCGCAATGGCAGCATAGGCTTCCAGGTAGAAAACGTGATGGCATCGGTGGCCGCCGCCTGGGCCGTGAATATCAGTTGGGACAGCATACGCGCCGGCCTGAAAACATTTGCGAATGAAGCCGACAATGCGCCCGGTCGTTTCAATGTATTCAATTTCCGTGGCGCGACCCTGATTGCCGATTATGGCCATAACCCGGACGCCATTCTGGCATTGGTGCGTGCGGTAGAAACCATGCCAGCCAAACGCCGTTCTGTCGTCATCAGCGGTGCCGGTGACCGTCGAGACCAGGACATCCGCCAGCAAACCGAAATCCTCGGTGAAGCGTTTGATGACGTGGTCCTGTACCAGGATCAATGTCAGCGTGGCCGTGCCGACGGTGAAGTCATCGCCCTCTTGCGCGCCGGTCTGGCGAATGCCAGCAAAACCTCACGCGTTGATGAAATCACCGGCGAATTCATCGCGATAGACCTGGCGATGGACAGGCTGGAAGCTGGCGACCTGTGCCTGATCCTTATCGATCAGGTAGAAGAAGCGCTGGAGCATATTGCCCAGCGTGTTGCCGCTGGCTGAGTTTCAAACATGCATCCATAAAAATGCCGGACCTGGTCAAGCCAGTCCGGCATTTTTTTAAGCTTATTTTTTAAACTTATTTTTTAAGATTACCGCATCAGATCAGGAAGCCGCTGCTGCCGTTTTTTGTATTGCGCAAACCGGCAAGTGGCAAGTGCTTGTCGTTGACGATCTCGCCATCCAGCATCAGCGACGTATAGCGCAGGCAGCAAACCCGCAGGAAAGATGAAAAATTGTCGATTTGGCCGCGATACGCCATCAATTCATCATACAGCTTGGTAATGAGCTGATTGATATTCATGCCATCGCGCTCGGCTATTTCCTGCAAGACTTGCCAGAACAGTTTCTCCAGACGTATCGAAGTGACGACACCATGCAGGCGTATGGAACGTGCCTTGGATGCGTACAGGGCCGGATCGGCTTTTACAAAGATCTCACACATCATCCCTCCCGCATATCATCAGCTAAGTCTACGCAATGATTATACGTCAATGTCTGATTTACAATTTAATTTCCGTACCCAGCAATTGCAAGAACTGCCCTATCCAGGCAGGGTGAGCAGGCCACGCTGGGGCAGTCACGAAGTTTTTATAAGTCACCGCTTCCGTCACGGCAATATTGGCGTAATGGCCGCCAGCTGCTTCGACTTCGGGCTGGCAGGCCGGGTAAGCTGAACACTTGACACCCTCCAGCACTTTGGCCGCCGCCAAAATCTGGGCTCCATGGCATACCGCAGCGATGGGTTTATTCGCCTGTGCAAAATGTTGGACGATGGCAATCACTTGCGGATTCAAACGCAAATACTCAGGCGCGCGGCCACCTGGTATCAGCAGCGCATCGTATTCCTCCGCCTTCACACTGACAAAGTCATGGGTGATGGTGAAGCGATGGCCGGGTTTTTCGGTATAGGTTTGCTGTCCTTCAAAATCATGGATGGCAGTGGCGACAAAATCACCCGCCTTCTTGTCCGGACAAACTGCATGAACCTGATGCCCAACGGCCAGCAGGCTCTGGAAAGGCACCATGGCCTCGTAATCTTCCACAAAATCACCCACCAGCATAAGAATTTTCTTGGCAGCCATGATGTCTCCTGATTATGTATAAATGGAAACTGATTGTTGAGCAAATTCAGTGCAAGGTGGTAATGACGGGTTACTACATCATGCAAAAAGACCTCCGTTCGCCCCCAGAAAAATCACCACTTCCTCCTGGTACGATAAGGCGAGGCAGTGTACGGACGACATAGTTGTCATTTAATACACATTAAACCGTAAATTAAGCTTTGAATGCCTTCATTACGTTACATAATTGCCTTATCCGACATAATTGCTCAGCCTTTGTTCTGGAGATGACAAGAACTCGTATAAAATTGATCTTGCATGAACAGCAAAAGCACAGCACCACTCGTATGGAGACAAAATGGCGGAAGTGGAATTATTGTATAAGAATCAGGTAATGCTGTTCACACAGACCTTTTTCATCAAGGACAACAAAAACGAATTATTACTGTGTGCGCACAAATACGATTTCGACATCCTGTTTTTTGTCCAGATGAGCGACTTCGTCATGGCGGTGCAAAGTTCCGAAGGTAACAATCTGTTTGTGATTGACCTGGATGTGCTTTACAACATGCAGGACGACATGCAGCACAATCGTCGTCAAACCATGTTCCTCGGTGATTTGCTGCAACGCCTGCCTGCCGATAAAAATTACATCTTTCTGCAAACGGTACGTCAGGGTGAACGTTTCCTGCTGCAACAAAAACTGGTCAACAGCAATTGCCTGGCCTATGCAGAAAAACCGATTGCCAATGAAGTGCTGGTCGACAAACTGTTCAATATTTTTGCCCAGAATAAACGCGGTGAATCGAATACCGTTGTCTATCTTGGCGACAAGCCTATGCTCGATATCGACTTGCTGGCGGCCAACCAGATAGAATTGTTGCACTATCAGGATGCCCGCTCGCTGCATGTGCGCGTCAAGGAAGTACAACCGGATGTGGTACTGATAGAAGAAGCGCAGTACCTGCAGACCGAGGCATTGGTTCGCGTGCTGAAGAAAAACATAGAATTTGATCCTGGCCGTGAAATCATACTGCTGCAAAGCAGCCAGAACCCGGCCCTCGCCCGCCATGCACTGGATAGCGGTTTTGATGAAATACTGACGCCAAATGATGCCGATGTCCTGACCCGTCAGTTAATCAACCGCATCAATAAAATCCGCGCCAGCAAAGACCTGATTAGCCGCGACCGTGCTACCGGTCTGCTGAACAAAGTGGGCCTGCAAAAGAAAGCCCAGGAATGGATACGCCGCGCTACCAAGGAAGACAAAGCACTGGCGTATGGCATCATCGATATCGACAAATTCAAAACCATCAATGACACCTGGGGCCATTATTTCGGTGATATCGTCATCAAACGCCTGTCTCTGGTCTTGTCTGCACAACTGGGCGAACGCGACCTGTTAAGCCGCTTTGGCGGTGAAGAATTTGTCGTCGTGTTCTGGGACAGTACGCTGGAACAGGGCAAACAAAAGCTGGACGCCATGCGCGAGGCTTTTGGTAAAATCACGTTTGAAGTCAAACCCCGTGAACATAAGAATTTCAGCTTCAGCGGTGGTGTCGCCGACTTCCCCGCCTGCAAGACCGAGAATGAAATGTTTTTAAAGGCAGATGCGATGTTATATCTGGCCAAGGAAGGTGGGCGGAATCAGGTCCGTATTTAGAGTAAATAATTTCGGGTAAATAATTTCGGTAAATGATTTACCTGCTATCTCCCCCGCGACGCCTCTATCTTGCCAAGCAGCCACTGCAATCCGGCCAGGTGCTGTTGATCATGGCTGCATAAATAATGAATCAGGCTGCGCAAAGTCAACGGCCCGTAGCCTTCAAATTCGGCAGTACGATGCAGCTGTTCATCATGCAAATCATGGATGATAGCCATGGTTTTTAGCCTGGCTGATCGAAATGCAGCAAATACCTCAGCCACGTCCTGGCTGGCGTAATCACGTTCTTTGGCCAGGGGTTCACTATCAATCGATGCCAGCAAGGGATGATGCTCATTGAGCGTGCGTTCAAAACGCAGGTGATACCCTTCTATCTCGATATCCCTGATGTGACAGACTTGTTCAATGGCAGTAAACGGCTCGCTGGGCACGCCATCCCATGATGCAGGAGCCCAATGCTGGAAACCTTCCGGAATAAGTGAATAATGTGCTTCCAGCTGCTGCGGGAAGCTTGCAAGTGCATTCAAGGTTACGGCATTCATAGTCATCATTTATTTCACGATAATCGGTTCCAGCGAATCATGTCCACCGGCCCCAAACAATTGCTGTTTGACATGCGCTAACTGATCCCTGACCTGTGCTGCCTTTTCAAATTCCAGGTTCTTCGCATGATCCAGCATGAGTTTTTCCAGGCGCTTGATTTCACGGCTGATCTGTTTCTCGCTCATGACTTCATAACGCGCCTGCTCTTGCGCCACTGCCAGCTCTTCCCGCGCTTCTTGCGGGTTGTAGACGCCGTCGATGATGTCCTTGATCTGTTTGCGTATGCCAACCGGGGTAATATTATTGGCCAGGTTAAAGGCTAACTGCTTGTTGCGACGGCGTTCAGTTTCGCCTATGGCGCGCCGCATGGAATCGGTCATCTTGTCGGCATACAGAATAGCCTTGCCATGCAAATTACGCGCTGCCCGGCCTATAGTCTGGATCAGGCTGCGTTCAGAGCGCAGGAAACCTTCCTTGTCTGCATCCAGTATCGCCACCAATGACACTTCAGGAATATCCAGCCCCTCGCGCAGCAAGTTGATGCCGACCAGCACATCAAAGGTACCCAGACGCAAATCACGGATGATCTCTACCCTTTCGACCGTATCAATATCGCTATGCAGGTAACGTACTTTGATACCGTTTTCCCCCAGGAATTCGGTCAACTGTTCCGACATGCGTTTGGTCAAGGTAGTGACCAGTACCCGCTCCTCTTTTTTTACACGTTCGATAATCTGATTCATCAGATCATCGACCTGGGTCAGGGCCGGACGTACCTCGATTTCCGGGTCCACCAGGCCGGTAGGCCTGACCACCTGTTCTACCGTCTGGTCAGAATGCTTGTCTTCATAATCACCCGGTGTGGCCGAGACAAATACGGTCTGGCGCAATTTGCTTTCGAATTCGGCAAACTTCAAGGGCCTGTTATCCAACGCCGACGGCAGGCGGAAGCCATAATCCACCAGGTTGGTCTTGCGCGCCCGGTCGCCGTTGTACATGCCATTCAACTGACCTGTCAGTACATGTGATTCATCCAGGAACATCAGGGCATCTGCCGGCAAATAATCCACCAGGGTTGGCGGCGGCTCACCGGCCTTGGCACCACTCAGGTGGCGCGAGTAATTTTCAATGCCCTTGGTGAACCCGATCTCTGCCATCATTTCCAGGTCAAAACGGGTGCGCTGCTCTATGCGCTGCTCTTCGATGAGCTTGTTTTCACGACGGAAAAAATCCAGACGCTCACGCAATTCTTCCTTGATGGTATCAATGGCACGCAGGACCGTTTCTCGCGGCGTCACATAGTGCGAACTGGGGTAAACCGTAAAACGCGGTATCTTTTGCTTGATACGCCCGGTCAGCGGATCAAACAATTGCAGGTTTTCGATTTCATCGTCAAACATTTCTACGCGCACAGCCATCTCGGCATGTTCTGCCGGGAATATGTCGATGGTGTCACCACGCACGCGGAAGGTACCGCGCCCAAAATCAACTTCATTGCGCTTGTACTGCATTTGTATCAAACGGGCAATCACATCGCGCTGGCTGACCTTGTCCTTGGCGCGCAGGGTCAAAATCATCTTGTGGTATTCACTGGGGTTACCGATACCATAGATGGCTGACACAGTTGCCACAATGATGACATCCCGCCTTTCCATCAGTGATTTGGTACAGGACAGACGCATCTGTTCTATATGTTCATTGATGGCAGAATCTTTCTCAATAAACAAATCACGCTGCGGAACATACGCTTCTGGTTGATAGTAATCGTAATAACTGACAAAATACTCTACCGCATTGCGTGGAAAGAATTCCCTGAACTCACTGTACAACTGTGCCGCCAGGGTTTTATTAGGTGCAAAAATAATCGCCGGCCTGCCGGTTCTGGCGATGACATTCGCCATCGTATAGGTCTTACCCGACCCCGTCACCCCCAGCAGTGTCTGAAAAAACAAACCGTCACTGATTCCCTCAACCAATTGCGCAATGGCCGCTGGCTGATCACCCGCCGGCTGGAACAATTGATACAACTGATAAGGTGAATCAGGGAAACTGATAAATTTTGCTTCGTCCAGCTGTTCTGACAAAGCCACTGAATTGACTGGTGCTACCGCCATGATGCGATTACCTTTGCTAAAATAGGTGGCTGTACTATGCGATCTGCCTCATTCCAACCTTTACTGTCGGCAACGACAACTCTTTCAATATTATCACGATGACTGCTCCTGCTTCTTCCTCCCTGTTTTCTGCCATAGAAATGGCCCCCCGCGACCCTATCCTGGGCATCACCGAAGCCTTCAATGCTGACCAGAACGCCGCCAAGGTCAACCTGGGCGTAGGCGTATACTATGATGATAATGGCAAGGTGCCATTACTGGAATGCGTCAAAAAAGCCGAAGCTATTTTGATGGAAAAATTCGCCCCACGCACTTATCTGCCTATCGAAGGCCTGGCTGCCTATGATAAAGCAGTGCAGGAACTGGTGTTTGGCGCAGACAGCGCCGTCGTCAAGGAAAAACGCGCGATTACCGCACAAGCCATAGGTGGCACAGGTGCCCTGAAGCTGGGTGCTGATTTCTTGCAACGTTTCAGCCCGAACTCTGAAGTCTGGATCAGCGATCCAAGCTGGGAAAACCACCGCGCCCTGTTTGAATCCGCTGGTTTCAAAGTCAATTCTTACCCGTATTACGATGCCAGCACCCGTGGCGTCAACTTCGCCGGCATGCTTTCCGCATTGAAATCCATGCCTGAAGGCTCCATCGTCCTGTTGCACGCCTGCTGCCACAACCCTACCGGTGCCGACCTGACTGATGATCAATGGACACAAGTGATTGAAGTCGTCAGCACACGTAATCTGGTTCCCTTCCTCGACATGGCTTACCAGGGCTTTGGTGACGGCATCGAAGCCGATGGCAAGGTTGTACGCCGCTTTTCAGAAGCTGGCGGTGCCCTGTTCGTATCCAACTCCTTCTCCAAGTCTTTCTCGCTGTATGGCGAACGTGTCGGTGCCCTGAGCATTGCCGCATCCAGTGCCGAAGAAGCTGCACGCATCATGTCACAATTGAAACGTGTGATCCGTACCAACTACTCCAACCCACCGACCCATGGTGGCCAGGTCGTGGCAACCGTGCTGGCAACGCCAGAACTACGCCAGTTGTGGGAAGAAGAACTGGCAGGCATGCGTGTACGCATACGCGAAATGCGTACTGCTTTCGTCAGCAAGCTCAAGGACAAGGCCCCCGCCCACAACTTTGATTTCGTCATCCAGCAACGTGGCATGTTTTCGTATTCTGGTTTGACAAAAGAACAGGTTGGCCAGTTGCGCGACAAGAATTCCATCTATGCCGTTGATACCGGACGGATCTGCGTAGCCGCCCTCAACAGCAAAAATATCGACAATGTCATAGCGGCGATTACCCAGGTTTTGTAATTCGATTTGGTCAGAGTGTTGACAAACACGGGTCCGGCGCATATAATCTTTGTCTCTGTTCCCTGATAGCTCAGTTGGTAGAGCGACGGACTGTTAATCCGCAGGTCCCTGGTTCGAGTCCAGGTCGGGGAGCCACAGAATTTGAAGTAAGTAGTGAACTTAATAAAAAATCACTACAAAAAAGTTTAACGAAGATGATCAAATCTTCTATTCCCTGATAGCTCAGTTGGTAGAGCGACGGACTGTTAATCCGCAGGTCCCTGGTTCGAGTCCAGGTCGGGGAGCCAAATTTAGGAAAGAGTTACTTGCCCAGGCCAGTAACTCTTTTTTTTCCGCCCTTTTTCCACCATGACCCATGGCACAGCCAGTCTGTCAGAATTCAAAGCTTTGTTTTTATGTACGCGGCGTAAAATCAGGTAGGCAATTCAGATAGCGGCTACTACAAAAATACCGGTTAAGGTACATCTCCGGCCCCCAAAAATTGTACAAGCCTCCCATCCTTTTCCCTTCCAGGAAACACCCTCAAGATCAGCGTCCCAAAAAAGCCCTTCCTTCTTTAGCTTAGAACGTGCTTACGATCTTAGCCATACATCATTTCTTGATCAGATGTTTTCCCTGCAGGATTGCCTGCCTATTCGTTTGCTTACTGAAATGCCCCTGTCAGAGTGATCCTGTCAATTTATCCCCCTCCACTTCCAGGAACTGAATGCGCGGCAAGCTCATTTTTCTCCAGAAAGAAGAACAGCCCGGTCAACAATGCGACCGGGCTGTGAAAGTTCTTTCTAAACCTGCTCTTTTTAAATCCTATTCCGTTCGTATCATTAAAAATACGTTTAACCGAATGGTCATGCCAGCAGCACTGATGTTCTCAAGATTGCAGACTGGCTGTCTTGGTTACAAAGCCTATCCTTACGCAATCAGATTACCAATCGAAATAGTACCAACCGTACCCGTCAATTGTACAAAGAAGTCGGTACTGTCAAACTGGCTGGTATCTGAGCCGGTGTTCTGGAACAGATAAGTACCTGCTGCCGAACCGCCCTGTATCGTGATCAGGTAAGCCTGGCCACTGTTATTGAGAAGGGCAGCCAGGTCACCGGCTATTACCGTCAGATAGTTGGCCGTGGTGGCAGTAGTAATGACATCGACACCCAGAGTCGCCGCGTTGACACCGGTCTTGAAGTAATCCGTACCTGTAGAATTGAAATTACCTACGATGTCTACCTGATTCTTGTTAGACATGTTAGCCCCAGTTTCTATCAGCGTTTCAGAACCAGAACCTGAGAACTGCAGGTTAATGGTATCCACCGCTGCACCACCTGTGACGGTGGTGGAAGCAACACTGGAACCCAGCAAGTTCAGGGTCTGGCCACCGCTACCCAGGGTAATAGTGTTGTCGCCTGTGCTCTTGGTGTAGTTCAAGGTCACGCCAGCACCATCGACGTTAGTAAGGCTGGCTGTACCTGTGCTGCCTGCCACGTTGACGATTTCTATGTTGGCGACCTTAGTGCTCAGATCGATATTCTGGGTTGTGGTAGCGCCGATGCTGAGTATGTCGATGCCATTGCCGCCATCCACCGTGGTCAGGAAGTTGACGATCTGGTTGGCAGTAAAGTTGAATACATCCGTACCAGTACCGCCAATCACACTGACGGCCACGTTGGCCGAGGTGAAGTTATTGGTACCGTTGGCGAGGTTGTACTTTTCTATCGTGCTGATGGCATTGAAAGTACCAGACGTTGTCAGATTCAGTGTTTCTGTTCCTGATGCATTGACGGTGCCGGTAAATTGCGACATCTGGGCTATTGTTGCCGTGATGTTGGCATTATTGACTACCGTCAGGTTTTCAAAACCGGTGATCGTGGCATTGCTGAGGTCAGGGATGGCGGAGAAGAACGCCAGACTATCTGTACCAGTATTACCAGCGGTATAAGTACCGAGGATCGTGACGCCATTCAGGGCCAGGCTGTTATTGCCGTTACCTAAAGACGCTGTGCTGGAAACCGTAGCGTTGATCGTGACGTTGTCGTTACCACTACCACCAGTGTAGTTAACACCCGCCGTGGCAGAGTTCATGTTGACGGTATTGGTACCGGTGGCACTGCCTTTGACAGTCGCCGTGCCTGTCAGGGCATTGGCTGTCCAGGTAAAGCCACCGAGGGTAATGCCGCTGGCATCGACGTTAATCAACGAGGTACTGCTTGCTGGCATGGTCAGGCCTGCATTACCGCTGACATTGATGCTCTTGACCGAGTTACCGAGGATGGTCAACGTGTCATTGAAAAAACCTGTAGGCGTGGCCTGACCATCAACGGTTGTGATATTGAAAGTCTCGACGCCGGATGCCGTAATACCAGTGGTGGCAAAGGCAATAGCAGAAGTGCTGGCATCTGTCAGTGTCAGGTTGACGATATCATTGACACCACCTGCAAACGCCGCATTGGAAATGGTAAAGGCCGTGCCCGAGCCATTCAGCGTGATGTTGCCATTGCTGGGCAAGTTGCTCAATGTCAGTCCATTCGCGCCAGAGAAAGTGACGTCGCTATAGTTACCCAGAGTCTGCAAGTCTACGGTCTGATTGGTGACGCTGGTAAGCCGCAATTTTTCGAAACCAGTGACATTCGCAGCGAAAGTACCCGAACCGGATGCGGTAGCAGCATAGGCGGCTGTCAGCACGATGGTGTCGCTACCCAGGCCAGCATTAACGACGATGGGCAACAAAGCCGTATTGGGGATGAAGGTATCGTCGCCCGTACCACCATTGATGGTGGTAAAGCCCGCTGAAGTGTTGTATGTGATGGTATTGGTGCCATTGGCCAGGTTCAGTATCTTGACATTGCCGATGATGCCACCTGTGTTGCCGTTATTGAGGTTGACAGTACCCGCCGTGGTCAGGGTCAGGGAATCGGTATCTCCCGCATTCCCGTTGATGGTCGTGCCATTCAGGCCAGGAATGCTGGACGTGAACAGGTCATTGGCACCCGGAACGCCCGTAAAAGTGCCACCAGCAGTGACAGAAACGGTATTGGGAATACCAAAATCACCAACAACGATAGATCCTGTCGTCCCTCCCAGTTTGATGAGAAAGTCGCTTGCATCAACCGAACCTGTACTGCCGCCCGAATTTTGGAAAGCATAGGTACCCGCTGCCGTACCGCTGTTGACGACGACGGTATACGCCTGGCCTGTGTTCGCCAGGCTCGCACTCGCCGCCGTCGCTGCCGTGGCAATCGCCGCTGCCAGGTTGCTGGTGTCGGCATTGGCTATCGTCAGGTTAACCAGGGATGTCGCCTGAATCCCGGTACCGAAACTGTCTGCACCAGCCGCCTTGAAATTATTGACCGTATCAATGGCATTGATATTCGAGCCAGTTGTAATCACATCTGCCCCGGCTGCGGTCGTCGACAAATTGATGGTATCGACACCGGAACCGCCAGTGATAGTCGTTGAACCTGTGCCCGTACCCAAAATATTCAAGGTCTGGCCACCAGAACCAAGAGTGATATTACTGATTGGCGTAGCAGCAGACTTGGTGAAGTTCAAAGTCACACCAGCACCGTTTTCGTTAGTGACAGTCCAGGCAGCATTGGTACCGCCAGTGACATTCACTGTTTCTACACCTAATACTTTGGTAGACATGTTCAAAGCCGCAGTAATAGCGTCAACATTGAGCGTATCGTTACCCGCATTGCCGATAATGCTGGTGGCAGCGGTGACAATGGCTGAACTGGCATTGAAGGTATCGTTACCCGTGCCACCAATCAGCAATCCCAATCCACTTGCCGCAGTAAAGGTATTGCTGCCGTTGGCCAGCACATAATTTTCCACATTAGCGTTGCCGCTAAAATTCGCGACAGTCGTGAAGGTGACCGTCTCTGTCGCCGGTGCGTTGATGGTGACAAAGCCGCCAAATTGTGCCGCAGTCATGGTGACAGACGCATTGCTGGCGATGTTGACGATTTCAAAACCACTGACATTGGCCGCGCTGATATTGCTGCCATTGACCAGGTTCAGGGTATCACTACCTGAACCGGCAACAAAGCTGCCGGTGTATGCCTTGCCTTCCATGGTCAAGGTATTATTACCGCCCCCCAGATTGACATTGCCAGCCAACATGGAACTGCCAGAGTTATTCAGGTTGACAGTATCATCGCCACTTCCCGTATTTATGGTGGAAATGCCGGATGTGGTCACGGTGAAACCAATATTGGTTGCCGTATTATCGGTCGCCAGCGTCTTGATATTGGTAATGGTATTGCCGCCACCGATATTGACAGTACCACCGCCAGAGAGGGTGATGGTGTCGGTGTCACCACCATTACCATTGACGGTCGTTCCCACCAGTCCGGCCACATTAGCGGTAAAGTTATCGTTGGTGCCGGGCGTGCCGTTGAATACACCACCTGCAGTCACTGCGATAGCGTTGGCGGCTGCGCCATTGCCAGTGCCATTCGTTGGACTTGTACCTATCGTGCCAGAACTAGCGGTGCCACTACCAGAAAGCGTGACCGCATTCGACGTCGTGATGTTGTTGACACCGCCACCTGTCGCATTCGAAGACGAAGTCACATCATAGACCAGTGCACCACCTGTTACAGAGATCAGGGACAAATCAATATTATTCGCACCGGCGACATCATCAATGATCGTCAGTTGATGTGGGCCCGCGCCAGAGAACGTCAGCACCGGGCCAGTCAAGCTCAATGCAGCACGCGCAGCCACCAGCGCAGCGTACTGGGAAGCAGTGATCACAACAGCAGAGTTCGCTGTGATGTTTTCAATACCGGACAAGGTAGCACCTGCCAGGTTGAGCGCACCGTAAGTGACCAGTGTATCGTTACCTGCACCCAGATTGATGGTGTCTGTCACGATACGTGCCACGCCTGTTGCTGTGGCTTCTGTATTCAGAGCAACACCGTTTTCTGTCACGTTGTAAGTACCGGCAACATAGTTACCCAGCAACACAACGCGGTCAGCACCAGCACCCAGGCTCAGGAAGTTGGCACCACGGCCCAGTGTGACGTCCAGTGAAGATTGTGCTGTCAAGGCACCGGCATCGATGGAGACACCAACAGTTGCGTTCGCAACGTTGAAGTTGTCGATGGCACGAATCGTCAGACGTTCGAGGTGGGTGGTGGTGTTAGCAGCTTGATAGCTGTCAACCAGGGCACCAACGATGGTGTCATTCAACTGGATTTGGGACACTTGGGTGATGGCTGTGTCGTTGGTCAGTTCAATGTTACCGATGTTTTTGATGCCGTTGAAGTCGCCGATGGATG
>NZ_JBMPOX010000040.1:0-21083 GCF_049340445.1 Undibacterium sp. Ji50W
GTTCGGTTCGTTGTTCATCCGTCAGATTAATTGGCTTGCCCTGATTCATCATTCGATCCACAGAAAGAATACGAATATGACAAACAAAACATTGGCTAGTTCAAACAATTCGCAAGCACTACACTAGGTGTTCTGCGCGTATGCCTGTGCTGACTTCTTGTCCTTCTGTGAGCGAGTGGGGGTTGAGACTTGCAGTTGCGCGCCACCTGCCAAAGACACCGTTACCTGGTTGTCGGCGCAGCGCGCTGACTTTGCCTTGCAGGAAATTCGTAGATGCAAATCAACTGGACCAGTCAGGTCTTCAATGATCTTTCATGCTAAGCAGCAGGATTAATTTTTCAATCTGCTCAAATATCAAGATAAGCAATCACCGGCACGGCGCATTTGCCAGCATTCTTGCGGCGTTTAAAAAATCCATTTCCTGTACCCAGGGTACGTCTTGCGCCTGATTACTCCCAAACTTGTCATCCGCGACTTGATGCTTATGCGCGATCACCATCTGGCGCTTAGGAATAACTAATATAAATTGTCCGTATTGGCCCCATGCCATGTAGGCATCGCTTAACGGCGAGTCGGGTGGATCGGTCAAGGTCCACCACAAGTAGCCGTAACCGAAGTCGGATTGATGATGTTTCGTATGTTGTGGGTGCATTTCACTAAAGAAGGTAACAGGCGTAGTGATTTTTGCTACCCATGCGCTTGGAACGATTTGTCGACCGCGCCAATTCCCTTGCTGAAGCATTAAATACCCGATGCGCGCCATGTCTCTGGTGGAGAAGTAAAAGGGGTAAGCAAGGTGCCGGGATTGGCTGCTATCCCCTCTGAGCCGATGACGGGCGAGGTCAAAATCCTCCAGTTGCAGTGGCGCGGCAATGTCCTCCGCAAACGCTTTGAATATACCCTGCTTGGTCAGCATCTCAAAGACCGTGCCAGCTGCATTGAAATCCCAGTTATTGTACAGAAAATAGGCACCCGGATTTTTCGAACCGCGTGCCGGCGCAAACGCTGCATTGTCGCCGCCATTCGCGGCTGGGTGATAAACACCGGAACGTGCTGCCAAAAGATTTCGTACCGTCGCCTTACGCTCAATTGGCAATAAGCCACCGATATCGTCAATCCCAAGATCGGCAATCGTTTTATCAAGGTCGATCGTGCCATCAATAACATACTTTCCGTACAGCACTGACAGTATGCTTTTTCGAGCCGAGGCAATATTGCTGACCTTCTCGACAGGGCCATAACTGAACAGCGCTTTGCCATCTTGCACCGCCAGCAGTGCCGTGGTATCCAAGGTGTGAAGATAAGCACGCGCAGCGTCCAAATCCTGTTTGCAAGCCTGACTAAGTGCAGCCGGCGAAATGGTATCCCACGTTTTCCCCGGGAATGCGGCTTCAGAAACTACTGGCGTTGTTGCACACCAGGCGCTTGGACCAGTGCAGATTGCCATTGCAGCCAAAACAGCGGTAATACGTACTATTCTTTTCATTAATATGAAAGCTTAATTGTAAGCGGTTATTACGGCTCAGTATAATTCTTGCCTGTAACCTGACATACATCTAATCTGGCGAATTACAAAAACATGTCATCGTGGTCGGGCAAGGCCATTCAATCTTACCAGTCTTACAATGCTGCATAGCAGCAGATATATACTGGTGCCTCGCGAGGCGTTGTCAACCAAAATTGTCCTGGCGGCGTTATGCTCAGTGCGTCATAGACAAATTAATTTTACTCGAATTTTTTGCAAACTTATCGCTTACTTTATCGCTTAGTTAATTCACAAATCCATTTGGGGAACGAAAATGAACAAATTTGCGAAATACCTGCTTCCGTTAGCCTTTGCTGGAATGGTTCCCTTTGCCGCGATGGCACAGCAATTACCCGGAAAGCATCCTGCCTATCTCCACGCTTTGACAGATTTGCGCACAGCCCGCTGGTTCTTGTATCACCAGGCTGGTGACTCAAAAGTCTATGCGAATGAGGACATTGGCATCACCGAAATTGATGCTGCTATCGCCGAAATAAAGAAAGCGGCAATCGATGATGGTAAGGACATCAATGACCACAAGAATGTTGATGTCAAGGAGCATGGAAGCCGCCTGTTGAAATCCATTGAGACATTGAAGAAGGCGCGCGCCGACATTTCGCAAGAAGAGGACAATCCAGAAGTGCGCGGATTGCGTGATCGGGCAAGGGTTCACATTGACCGTGCTATCAACGCGGCTGAAAAAGCCCATGCCGAATGGCTCAGGAACATGGACAAGTAAGCTGCTTCGACAGATGTTATATTGTTGTGGGCGCATTGAAGAAAGTGTCCGCAGTTACTGCGAATACCGTCTCAAAAAAAGCCCAGAACTGTCTAGAACTATCTACACATCACTCAGTCGAATTATAGTGCCAGGGAACGCCTGATTAAGTAGATTCAACCCCGCTGCAACCAGTATGAATACCGGGGGCTTTGCAAAAGCGGACTTGATCAAAGCTTCCCTGATTTATTTTTCATAGGACCTACGCAAATTTTCCCCAGCTGCGTTGCAGCGCCTTGCCGTACTAAAGTACTGTCTTCGTCGCTGACGCCTTGCAGGGACAAATTTGCGTAAGTCCTATTTCAAAGACATTTACGCGGAGCAGCGCGCCCCCTTCTCGTCAAACACATGACACCTCCCCACTGGCAGTTGCACCCGCAAATCTGCCCCCGGGAATAAATCTGAGGTATCCGCTGGCAGCTTGATGGCGAACAGGTTTTCTTCGCCGGCCAGTGTGGCGTAGACGATGGCGGCATCGCCCAGGTGTTCGATGAAACTGATGCTGACGCTGAGCTGGTTGTTGCGGTCCTGGGTTTGTGCGGATGGGGCCACGTGCTCTGCGCGTATGCCTATGCTGACTGCTTGCCCTTCTGTCAGGGTGTTGGGAGGGATGTTGACTTCCAGGTGTGCGCCACCTGCCAGGGTCACCAATGCTAGGTTGTTGGCGCAATGGCTGACTTTGCCTTGCAGGAAATTCATTTTGGGGGAACCCAGAAAACCGGCGACGAAGCGGTTGGCGGGTCTGTCGTAGAGTTCCAGCGGTGCGCCTATCTGTTCTATCTTGCCACCATTGAAGACGGCGATGCGCTGGCCCAGGGTCATGGCTTCGACCTGGTCATGGGTGACGTAGATCATGGTGGCGGCAAGTTCGCGGTGCAGCTTGCTGAGTTCTATGCGCATTTGCACGCGCAGGCTGGCGTCGAGATTGGATAGCGGTTCGTCAAATAAAAACAGGCCGGGTTTGCGCACGATGGCGCGACCGATGGCGACGCGCTGGCGCTGCCCGCCAGACAGGTCACGCGGCTTGCGGTGCAGCAGGTGGGTCATTTGCAGGATGCCGGCAGCATGCTGGACAGCGGCATCGATGTCTTGCTTGCTCATGCTGCTGAGGCTAAGGCTGAAGGCCATGTTTTCATACACGGTCATATGCGGATACAGGGCATACGACTGAAACACCATGGCCAGGCCACGCTTGGCCGGTGGGATGTCGTTGGCCAGTGCATCACCGATGTACAGTTCACCGGCGCTGATATCTTCGAGGCCAGCGATCATGCGCAGCAAGGTCGATTTGCCACAGCCTGAGGGGCCGACAAAGACCATGAATTCACCATTGCGCACGTGCAGGTCTATGCCTTGCAAGACCTGGTTATTGCCATAGGATTTGCTGATCTGCTGCAGTCTGACTTCGGCCATGCCTTGCCCCTCCCCTTTATACTTGTTACGTTGCTGCGTTTGAAAAACCGGCGACCGGGATCTGGCCGCTGGCGATTACTTCAGCGGCAAACCAGGCGCGTGCGGCATCAATCGCGGGTGGGGCAAAGCCATAGGTAATCAGGGCCGGTGCCTGGATGTCGAGCATTTGAAACGGGTTCCACAAGACCAGGTGCAGGTCTGGCTTCCAGCTGTCGCGCACCTGCTTGCTGTAACGTATGCGCACGGTGGATGCCAGTATCACGAAGCGGCCATCGTTCGGCAAGGCGCTCCAGTCAAAGGTGTCGGCCTTGTTAAAAGTGACGGTGTCCACATCATACACACTGGCCAGCATGGCGCTGACTTTGCTGGCGGGGATGCCGGCTTCTGACACGCCATCGCTGACGACATCGGCGCTGATGATCAGGCGCACCTTGCTGCCCCTCGCGGGCGGTACGGCATTGCCCTGCGTGGTCAGGCCGCGCTTCCAGGCGCTGGCCATGAGGATGCGGTCTGCCATGTCGGTCTGGTAGGCGGTGTCTATGCAGGGATAGCGTGTTGTCAGTGCAGTCATGCGCTGCAGTTTTTGCTGTACGTCGGCCAAAGAAATCTGGCCAGAGAAAATGACTTCGGTCAGTGCGTTCAGGGTTTCAAGCTGGGTTTCTGTGGTGCCTAGCGCCATGACCATGTCAGCCCCAGCCAGCAAGGCGCGCACCGCTGCATTGCCGACGCCATAGCGCCCGGCGATAGCGTGCATGTCCATACCGTCGGTGATGACGACGCCCTGGTAATTCCATTGATCACGCAGCAGGCCGGTGAGTATGGGTTTGGACATGGTGGCTGGGTTTTCTGCATCCAGCGCCGGGTAGACGATATGCGCAGTCATCATGGCTGGGGCATTGCGGCTGACTGCGGTCTGGAACGGGGCCAGTTCCAGCGCCTGCAATTCTGCCAGGCTTTTGTTCACGGTGGGCAAATCGCGGTGCGAATCAACATTGGTGTCTCCATGACCCGGAAAGTGCTTGACGCAGCAGGCCACGCCTTCGGACAGGCTGCCATCCATCCAGGCCAGTGCCAGTTCACTGGCGCGTTTTGGATCAGCGCCGAATGAACGTTCAGAGATGACGGGGTTATCGACGTTATTGTTCAAATCCAGCACGGGTGCAAAGTTCCAGTTGAAGCCCAGTGCCTTGACACCACGGGCAACGGCAGCACCCACCTGGCGGCATAGTTCCGGGTCATCGCTGGCACCCAGTGACATCGCCGCCGGGGGCTGTGGTACCCAGGTGGAACGCACCACTGCGCCCCCTTCCTGATCGATACCGATCAGTGCTTCCGTCCCCAAGGCACTGCGCAGATCGGTCGTCAGTTTCTTCAACTGGGTTTCGTCCACCATGTTTTGCCTGAACAGGCAAATGCCACGGATGTAATTGTCTTTCAAGAATTGTGCCGATGCATCGTCAAGGCTGGTGATGGGCATGCGTATCATCACCAGTTGGCCGGCCAAGTGGCGCGCTGCTTCGCGTGTCAGGGTTAGCTCATTATTCGTTTGCTCATTATAGTTTTTGTCTTGCGTCATTTCACTGCTCCATCCATGCCGCGCATAAAAAAGCGCTGGGTAAATAAAAAGGCGACCAATATAGGTGCAACTGTCAAAATGGTTCCTGCCGCGATCACGCGGGTGCTGCTGCCGTAGGTGCCGCGCAAATACAGCACACCTGCAGATAAAGGAAAATCTTCCGGCTTGCTGATGACGATAGATGGCCAGATGTATTCATTCCAGGCTTCAACTGCCGTCAGTATGCCCACTGTTGCCAGCCAGGGGGTGATCAGGGGTAAGACGATGCGGTAAAAGATGACCCATTCACTGGCACCATCCACCCTTGCGGCATCCAGCAAGTCTTGCGGTACCTCATCGAAAGCCTGTTTCAGCAAGAGTATGGATACTGCCGTCACGATATTCGGCAACACCACGGCGGTATAGGTATTCACTAGTGATATCTTGGTGATGGTGATGAAATTGACCAGAAAATTCACTTCTGACGGCAAGATCATGGTTGCCAGTATTACGCCCATGATGAGCTTGCTGCCGCTGAACTGCATGCGTGATAAAGGATAAGCGGCCAGTGAACACACCACCAGCTTACCCAGCACTGTCGCAATAGTAATCAGCAGCGAATTTTTATAGAATGCAATGATGGGGATGACGCGGAATGCCTCGATAAAATTATCCAGCGACACGCCACGCGGCCAGAATGTGGGTGGGAATTCAAACAGATTGCCTTCGGTCGACATCGCCACCACCAGCGTCCACCAGAATGGGAAAATACAGATGATGGCAATCAGGCTCAGCAAGCCATATTGCGATGCCGTGCGCAGGATTTTTTTGATGGACATGCTCATTCCCTGTGCCCTGGTTTAAGCCAGCGCAGGCAGACGAAGGCAATCGCCATGCAGCACACAGACACCACGAAACTGGCGGCCAGGCCACGTGGCAGTTTCAAGTGTTTTAGCCCCTGGTCGTAAGCGTAATACAGGGCCGTGAAGGTGGAATTCATGGGGCCGCCCTGGGTCAGCACGTCGACTTCCTGATACGCTTTCAAAGCTGCCAATACCGACATGATGCTGCACACCAGGATTGTTAGTTTCAGCATCGGCACGGTGATGCGCCAGAAACGTTGCCAGCGATTGGCACCGTCAAGTATGGCTGCTTCCTGCATTTCTGCTGGCAGTGATTGCAAGGCCGCCAGGTACATCACCATATACCAGCCCAGGCCACGCCAGAAGGATACAAACATGACGGCGAACAGGGCCAGGGTATCGTCCGATAGCCAGCCCAGCGGTGCAGCAATCACATGCAGTTGCAGCAGCACATAATTAAGTGTTCCCTGTTCATGGAACATGAAGCCCCACATGATGCCCACCACAGAAACGGTGGTCACCACCGGCACATAATAGGCGGCACGAAACCAGCGTATGCCGGGCAATTGATTATTCACCAGCACCGCCAGCGAAATGGCACCCAATTGCGTGAAAGGCACCACCAACAAAAACAGCAGCGAATTTTTAAGCCCGGTCAAGAACATGTCATTCACAAACAGGGCGCGGTAATTGGCAAACCCCACCCAATGCACAGGGCGTATCAAACTAAAATCGGTAAAGCTGAGGTAAGAGCCATACATCACAGGCCAGAAGGAAAACATCAGCAGCAAGAACAGGGCTGGGGCCAGAAAGGCATAGGCCAGCAGATTGCGTCGTCTTGTTATGGAAGAGGATGCGGTTTGCTTGCTCATGGCTGCTTTGCCCCCTGCAATTTGCGGTTCCAGATAGCGACGGCTTCATCCAGTGCTTCCTGCACGTCACGTCTGCCGGTGACGCCAGCCTCTACCGCCTTGACCAGGAAGCGGCGCAATTCATCATAATCATCAATGCCGCTGACATACAGGGTGCGCGAAGCATTCATGGAATTGGCAGCAACCGCCAATGCCTGTTCTGATGCACCGGCATTGGCTGGCACCTGTTTAAAGTAAGGGTTAGACAAGGCTTGCCTGGTGGTGGGCATGACGCCAGCAAGCCGTGCAAAAGTCAGTTGATTGGCGTCGCTGGTCAGGTAGCGGGCAAAGGCGGCAATCTCTAGCAGTTGCTGTTTTTTTACACCCTTGGGTATGGCAAAATGGAATAACCAGCCACCATCGTTGATGCCTGTCGGCCCCGGTGGTACCGGAAAAATGCCGGTCTGCGCATAAATCTCTGGCGCATCTGTCTGTATGCGTTTCATGGCGGTGGGTGCGCTGACCATGACGCCCAGTCGCCCACCCAGATAGGCATCCACCACCGCCGGGAAATTGTCTTCGGCAAACAGCTTGTCTTTCAAAAAACCGTTTGCCTTGTAGGTCGCAGCCAGTTTTTTGATCAATGCCACATGGGCGGGTGAGTTGAAAACGGCCTTGCCATCGCGCAGTAGATCCAGCCCCTGCTGCATGAAAAAACCATCAATCTTACCCAGCGCCGGCGCATAACCTGGCTTGCCGGTTTTGGCGGAAATCAGCACTGCCTGTGCCAGCAATTCATCCATGCTCCTGGGGGCCTGGGTGATGCCGGCTGCTGCCAGTATCTTGCGGTTATAGGCAATCACATTGACGTTGCTGTAATGGGGAAAGCCATACACCTTGCCATTGAAACGCAAATCGGCCAGTGCCGCATCGGTGTAATCAACTGCTGCACCCGGTGTGGCCAGCCAGGCATCGACTGGTTCCAGCAAGCCATCACGTGCCATTTCTTCTGCCCAGGGTACGCTCAGATTCACCAGTGCCGGTGGGGTACCGGCGGCGATGGCGGTGATCAGTTTCAATTGCAAAATGTCCCACGGAAAATCCACCCATTCGAGCTTGATACCGGGGTGTTGCGCTTCGTAGTTTTTAACCAGTTGCTGGAAGTAGGGAATGAACTTGGGCTTGAGGCTCATGGTCCAGAATTCGATTTTCTGGACAGCCAGGGCATCGCCATGCAGTGTTGTGCCCAGCACAAAGGCGGCCAGCAATGCCATGCATCTGAGCCCGCGACTTTTAGCTAAGCTTTTTGCCCGGCTGCTGCCTTTGGTTATACTCCCCCCAATTTTGAATAAATTTCGCATTTTTTCTATGTATGCATTGCTATTAGTAAAAATACTAGGGGGAGTATCTATCTTTTAAGTTTTTAAAAAATAGCGTGGCGGATTATCTGCACAGTCTAATTGGTTTTTGTCACTTTGCTGAGGTGACGTGGCTTGTCCGGGTCCAGGCCACGGGCAATCGACAAATTGGCGGCCATGACATAAAACGCCTGTATCGCCACGATGGGGTCAAGATCGGGTGTGGCTGCTACCGGCAGGGTCAGATTACGTTCCTTGACATCATCCGGCGCGGCCAGCAAGACATTGGCACCACGGCCCCGCATTTCTTCTGCCAAAGCGATCTGGCCAGCCTGTGAGGGACCACGGGTTGCGAAGATCAGCAAGGGGTAACCATCATGTATCAGTGCCATCGGGCCATGTTTGATTTCTGCACCACTGAAGGCTTCGGCCTGGATAACGGAAGTTTCCTTGAACTTCAATGCCGACTCCAGCGCCACCGGGAAGCTGATGCCACGTCCCACCACCATGATGCGTGACGCCGGTGTCAGTACATCCAGCGCTGGCGACCAGTCAAATTCGGTGGCGGCGCGCAAGGCGTCCGGCAATTGTTCTATGGCTTGCAAAAATGCCGCATCATCTTGCCAGTGACCGACCAGACGCGCAGCGGCAACCAGCGAAGTGATAAAGCTCTTGGTGGCAGCCACGCTCAGTTCTGGCCCGGCATGCAGGGGCATGGTCCATTCTGCGCTTTGCCCCAGCGGGGACGCCGCATCGTTCACCAGCGCCACGGTAGTGGCACCACCTTCGCGGAAATAACGGATGGGTTCGACCACGTCCGGGCTTTGGCCAGATTGTGAAATCGCAATCGCCAATGCGTCCCTGGCCTGCAAGGGCGCATTATTCAGTGTCACCAGCGACATCGGCAAGGACGCGACGATGCGTCCCAACCTGGCCATGATGAGGTAAGCCGCATAATTGGCGGCATGGTCAGAACTGCCACGTGCCACTGTCACCACCGAGCCTGGCGGATGGGCACGCAAATGGGCACCCAGGGCACGGTAACTGTCATTGTCCAGCTTCAGTTGTCCGGCTACAAAATCGGCGGAAGAACACGCTTCCTTAAGCATCTGCGAGGTCAATCTTTTCTCCTTCTACATAAACAGCGATGAGGTTGAGCTGGCGATCCAGCACGACCAGGTCTGCGTAACTGCCTGCCTGCAGGCGGCCACGCTCATTCAATCCCAGATAATCGGCTGCGTAGGTAGAAACACGCTTCGATGCATCTTCCAGATCCAGGCCTATGCTAACCAGGTTGCGCAGCGCCTGATCCATGGTCAAGGTACTGCCTGCCAGCGTGCCGTCTTCCAGACGCACACCACCCAGGCATTTATGCACCACCTGGCGGCCCAGCATGTACTGGCCGTCTGGCATGCCGGATGCGGCAGTCGAATCAGTCACGCAATACAGATGCGGAATGGCGCGCAGGGCAGCCCGGATAGCGCCCGGATGCACATGCACCAGGTCGGGAATAATTTCAGAAAACTGCGCATGTGCGAGGGCAGCACCGACCATGCCGGGTGCCCGGTGATCCATGCGCGACATGGCGTTATACAAGTGGGTAAAACCAGTAGCACCGTTTTCCAGCGCGGCCTTGCCCTCTTCATACGTACCCAGGGTATGGCCTATCTGTATCTGCATGCCCATGTCTGTCAGCTCGCGCACCAGTTGCAGATGGCCGTCCATTTCGGGTGCGACGGTAATCAGTTTGATTGGCGCTATGGCATCCAGGTGACGCACCTGATCCAGCGAACCGGCATGCGCAAAATCTGGCTGCGCCCCCAGCTTGCCGGGGTTGATGTACGGGCCTTCCAGATGCACGCCCAGCACGCGGGCTGCGCCCGTGCTGCGCTGATCGACAAAGGGCCTGATCGCCTTCAATGCCTGTTCAAGGTCTGCCAGCGGTGCAGTCATGGTGGTTGCCAGCATACAGGTGGTACCATGCTTTGCATGCTTGCGGGCGATGACTTCGACAGCATCACCGGCTTCCATGGTGTCTTTGCCGCCAGCACCATGCACATGCAGATCCACGAAGCCTGGCAGTATGTAATGACTGGCCGCCACCTGATCAGGGCTACTTTCAGACGGCACGCTGGCATCGGTAGTGATCGCCTGTATTTTTTCAGCAAAGCTTACCGATCCCCATACCCAGCCTTGCGGTGTCAGTATCTGCCCTTGCAATTGTTGATTCAAGCTCATCTGAACAGCTCCGCCACAAAGTCATAATAATCACTGCGGCAGTACGAGTGAGAAAGCTCGATTGCTGCACCAGTGGGCAGATAGGCAACGCGGGTGATGAACAGCATCGCCGCGCCCTGTTTGATATCGGCCAGCCGCGCCTGTTCGGCGGTTGCATTCACGGCGCGGATATGTTGCAGTGCGCGCGTAGGTGACAGATTTTGAGCTTCCAGATAACCGTACAGGCTATCGTTGACCAGTTTCGGGTTTGGTATATACATCGCCGGTATGGTCGTGCTTTCTATCGCCATCACCACATTGTCGGCAGTACGCAAACGCTTGAGGCGCGACACCACGGTATTCGGCGACAGACCCAGCGACAAAATTTCTTCTGGCGAAGCGATCCCGGTTTCACGCGACAGCCAGCGCGAGCCAGGCACAAAACCACGATTGCGCAATTCTTCACTGAAGTTGGTCAGGCGCGATAAAGGCTGTTCAAGCTTGGGGGTGATGTAGGTGCCGGAACCATGCTTGCGGGTGAGCATGCCACGCTCGCACAACATGTCGATGGCTTTGCGCGCAGTGACGCGTGAGATATCCAGGGTTTCAGACAGCATGCGCTCTGACGGCAAGGCTTCATCCGGTTGCCACAGCCCGCTATGTATGCCGTTAGCCAGTTTATTTGCCAACTGCAGATACAAGGGAGTAGAACTCTCTGCATCAGGTTTGAAATCTATCAGTTGTGCCACCATGGTTCTCTCTCTTGGTTTATGGGTGTTGCCGGTGTTGCTGGTATTATTTGTATTACTTGTATTGCAGATGCTGCTGTATCAGTATCATGGCGCCCGCTGCTGAATCTGCCTGCGGCTTTTGTACCCGCCCTGCCAGTTCCGTCGGTAGATACGCAGCCACCGCATCCGCCAGACCGCCACACAGGGCAATCGGCAATTCAGCAGAAGGGTCGAGTGCCTGCGCCATGATGGCAACCTCTTTGCCAGCATCCTGCATGACGGTGCGTGCCACTTCCACTTCGGCAGCAAAGCGTATTACCAGTGGTGCCAGTTCTGCATAACGGGTCTGGTTGGCCTGCGCCAGCCAGGCAAAGACGGCATCCTTGTCGCCACCACAATGTGTCAGCACAGCGCTGGCAAATGGGTTAGCGGCAGCACGCCCATCCAGCACACGCTGCAAGTGATTGACGGCACGCATGCCCAGCCATGCCCCGCCAGCTTCGTCGCTGACAGGGAAACCCCAGCCACCGACTTCACGACGCTGGCCGTTGGCCAGCAACACTTCACCAACACTGCCAGTGCCGAGTGCGATGATGGCACCAGGCTTGCCGCCCAGTGCCCCCAGTAAAGTGGTATAGGCATCCGTTTCAGCACAGACAGCACCAAAGCCAGGATTGAGGGCGACGAATTCTTTGGTCCAGTGGATATTGTGCACACCAGCCAGCCCGCAGCCGACAGCAATATCCTGCAATGGCGGCATGGCCAGGCCAGCTACTGCAAAGGCCTGCTGCGTCGCCTGCAAAATAGATTGCCAGGCCTTGTCGCGCCCCAGTGCCAGGCCAGATGGCCCGGCGCTGCCACGCCCCAGTTCCTGGCCTGCGGCATCAGCCAACACCACTCGCGTGCCAGTACCACCACCATCAGCACCGACAAAATAAGTGCAGGCCACGGACGTAAGCCTACCGCGTGCGGTATTCTGCCCGTCTGCTGTGTGCTGGTTTTCTGCTTGTTTATTCATTGATAAGTGAGCATTGATAAGTGAGCATTGATAAGTGATCTATTCATGTTTTTTACGCCGCCAAACCAGCGACGCCACATCTGCTACCATTTCAGGCTTCACTGTAAGTTTTTTTCCTAGTGGATGTCAATAGGTATTTAAGTGGTATCTTCAATTAAAATGTAAGCAATTCCCCACCTGCCCTCTGCTGACTCTACAACCAGACCAGCGCCCGCCCGTCGTTTGGCAAGTTGTATTACAGCCATTGGCAGCAAGTACCACGGTAAAGTGCTTAGCCGGGTAACCATGCCCGACAAGCAAGCGCGTCCAATGCTTGACCGTAGCAGACACATGTCGGCGTGGTATCCGAACAATCAATGCAGTGATTTTTTAAGGTGGTATTAGGCTTACAAAGCGACGTTTACAGTGATAGCTTATGCAAAACCCGCCGCCCCCCGCAAGAACAACACAGACAAAGGGGCGACCTGCTATCACACAATTGAAAGTTTTTTTTGTACACCTATGGCCTGCTTTCTATAGCAGGCACTTGCAATCACTATGTTTCTGACTATTCCTGCCCGCCTGGATTTACATGGTGATACGGAGCGGGTTAACATTAGTCACAACTGTTACAGCTCACTGTTGCACACATCCTGTGTGCAAAGCTTTTCAAGGAGAGAGCAATGGGCTTGGGAATATCTGTTGGAGAATTAGCCGCACTGGCAGAAAGCGATCCTGAAGGCGTCGAATGGATGGAAGAAGGCTTTGCAGCAGCCAACGCAGTACTGACGGAAGCAGGTTTGCCCGAACATGTGGAACCCCGTCAATTGCCTGCACTCGATTCGCGTGCGCAACTTGACAGCTTGCCGTATTCCTTCATCCACTATCTACGTCGCGCCTACGCCCGCCGCAAGGCAGACCCAAGCTGGATTGCGACACCCTCGCCAAAAGATGAAGAACCTGAAGAGGATGAAGCGCTTCAAGCAGAATACGATGCAATGAACAGCCACCTGATCTGCCATTCTGATGCCGAAGGTTATTATTTACCGGTGGATTTTTCGGAAGTCTTGTTTGCTGAAAGCGCCGATTCAGACTTGCCAGGCGGTATGCTCGGCTCTTCATACAGGTTGATGGAAGAACTGCTACTGGTTGCTCCTGCCCTAGGTATCAAACTCGACAATGATCAGTTGTCGGATAGCGAGGCAGAACGCATCAGCAAAGTTGCACAAGAGGAGGACGGTTGCTACCGTGAATTGGAATCCTGGATATTGCTATATGAATGCGCGCGCCTGAGTCTGCAATATAAAACGGCGATAGTGTTTAGCTGAGTATTCGCCAAGAATTAGTCTTCACACCTGATATCATATTCGCATTATCAATGCGTTGATTTAAATACTGATCATTTTAAGTTGATGCAGGTGCGACTCAGTTACAAACAACTGTCACTAATCTACATCACCCGGCCCGGCCACTGGCTTTTCACCTGTCAGCATGGCCTTGGCCAGGTTTTCGTGATGTTGCCAACTGGTGAACAGGACGCCGGCCACGTGCAAGCCTATCAGACCCACCATGATCCAGGCGATAGTGATGTGTACACGTACAGGCCAGGCATAGCCCCACAGCAAATCGGTGCCCATGGCCCAGCCGGTTAATACCAGCAATGCCACGCAGGATATCAGCGCCACGACCATCCAGCCGCCCAAGGGGTTATGGCCAATGTAACGCGGGGCTTTGGCGCGCATCACCAGGCGCACATAATCAAGCGTGGCTGACAGCGGTTTAAGGAATTGGCCAAAGCGTGCATAGCGGTTGCCGACGCCCGACCAGACCAGGCGTGCCAGTACCAGCAGGCCAGCGCCATAGCCTATATATTCATGGGCAACGCCAGTCTGGCCGCTGGTGAACCATGCAGTTGCGATACTGAACACCAGCGCCCAATGAATCAGGCGTACGGGCATGTCCCAGACGGGCGCGTCCCCAACGGGCATGTCCCCGACGGGCTGATTATTCTTCAACGCGCTCGAACGTCACCGGGTTGAAGAATGCTTCAACGCGTTTGCCCTTGGGGTCTTTGGCATACACTTCGTAGCAACTGGTGGTTTGTTCCATGCGACGGATTTGCCAGCCTTCCTTGGTCAGCTTTTCTTGCAATTCTGTATGTGGCCGCCACTTGGCTTTTGGCTGGTCGGTACATTTGACATCACCATGTGCCCAGGCGCTGCTGGATATAACAGCAAATGCCACCGGGACGAGTTTTACAAAAATTGATCGCGTAATTGATTGCATCGCTTACTCCTGATAAGTGATTTAAAACTTAGTTGAAACTTAAGTGATGGCCCAGCGGCGTAACAGATTATGGTACACACCTGTCAGCGTCAGCAGTGCCGAATTTTGTGGGTCGACCGTCATTGTCAGTTTCTGGATTGCCTGATCCAGATCGTATAGCATTGCACGTTCTGTACCGTCGCTGACCATGCTCTCTATCCAGAAAAAAGAAGCAAGCCGCGCACCTGATGTCACCGGTGTCACCCGGTGCAGGCTGGAAGCCGGATACAGCACCATATCACCCGCAGTAAGCTTGACTGTTTGCGCACCAAAGTCGGTGTCGATTTCCAGTTCGCCCCCTTCATACTCTCCGGGTTCGGCCAGGAACACCGTGGCGGCCAGATCGCTGCGCAAATTTTGACCCGTGCCGGGTAGTACCATGATGGCGCTGTCCACATGCAGGCCATAACCACCGCCATCCTGGTAGCAATTGAATTTGGGTGGGTAGATTTTTTGCGGCAAGGCGGCAGAAATGAAGACGGGATGTTGACCCAGATTGCGCAAGATATGGTTGCCGAGTTTGATAGCCAGTTCTGAATTGTCGTCTATCTGTAAATTGCGTTTGACCTGCTGCGCGAGCGTGCCAGCAGTGCGTACACCGTCCTGCCATTCGGCCTGGTCCAGATGCGCCCGGAACTGCCGGACTTCATCCTTGCTCAAGACATTCGCTATCACAATCAACATACCGTCAGCCTTACTTTATCGGTTAATTTAGTTCGTTCCAGGACAACGCAGCAAAGCCTCGTTGCCAATGTCGCGCAAGGTGGCGCAACCAGCTTGCGCCATGCACACTTCCAGTTCTTCGCGCAACAGTTTGATCATGTGGGCGACACCCAATGCGCCGGCAACGCTCAGTGCATATAGTTGCAAACGCCCGATCAATACGGCATCGGCCCCCAGCGCCAGCGCCTTGAAGACATCCGCACCTGAACGTATACCACCATCGAGCAACAAAGGAAAATCATCACCGACCGCCGCACGGATGCCCGGCAGCACAGTCAGGCTGGCAGGGGCACCATCCAGGCTGCGCCCGCCATGGTTGGAAACTACAATACCGGCAACCCCGGCAGCCTGCAAGGCACGTGCATCGTCGGGGTGCAAGACACCTTTTACCCATATCGGCAAAGAAGTCTGCTCCATCAGCCAGGTCAGGTCAGACCAGGTTGGTGCGGCCCGCATCACACCCTGGAAAATACGGCTATCGCCCGGCGATAATTCAATCTCTTCAGCAGACTGTCCGGCAGATGGTTCTTGCAGGTTAACCGCGACACAATCAGCCGGCATACGAAATCCTGCTTGCAGGGCACGCGCACTTGCCACTTGTATGGATGCATCCAGCGTCACCACGATGGCACTGAAGCCAGCCGCTTCTGCCCTTGCCAGCAGAGTTAGCGTGTCATTACGACGGGCTTGGAAATACAGTTGAAACCACTTGTGCGGGCCCGACGCATGCGCCACATCTTCCAGATGACAAGATGCCAGCGTGCTGCATACCATGCAGCTATCCGTCGCTTGTGCGGCCCGCGCAGTGTCGATTTCGCCAGCCGCATGGGCAAGCTTCTGGAAAGCCACAGGGGCCAATAATAGGGGATGAAGGAAAGTTTGTGCGCCCAAAGTCACTCGCGTATGGCCATCTTTGACATCGCACAGCACACGTGGATAGATGGACCATTGCGAGAAAGCGGCCAGGTTGGCAGCCACCGTCAGGTCGCGCCCACTGCCACCGGCTACATAGGCGTAGCTGGCTTCTGCCATGGTACGCCGCGCCACCAGTTCATAATCCTGGGCGCAGCGTATATCTGCCGGAATACCCGGCGCGACTGGCTGATTAGCGGATGTGGACGGTTTGTTCATTAATGGAAAATATCAACAAAGAATCCGTATTTTAGCTGAATCGCCAGTGCGCCCGGCAGATGGTTTTTACATTTCGTAGTTCAGCGCGACGCGTACAGCCCGTGCATCACCTTTGTACAGGAAGGCACCAGAACGGTACACTGCCGTGTAGTAGTCCTTGTTCGTGACATTCAGTACATTCACGCGGACATCAAAACGACGTGAGAAGCGATACGCGGCAAACACATCATACGCGGTGAATGACGGTACTGGCTGCGAACAAAGACCAGTTGCTGTGTAACCTGCTGCCGTGTCAGGCTGACCACCACAACGATCACTTTCATGACGTGCTGCACCGCCGAACGAGAACGCATTGGTCAACTGGTACTTGGCCTGCAACGAGAAAGTTTTCTTGGCAAAGTTGCTCAATGGATTACCGATGTTGGCAGGTGTAGAAGAAGCCAGCACTTTGGAATCCATGAAGGCTGCGCCAGCCTGTACCGACAAGTCTTCCGTCAGGTTACCACTGAGACCCAGTTCCAGACCTTGCACACGATTTTTACCTGTGTTGAAAGTGCCGACGGTGTCATAGTTGGCACCTTCCATCACGTCTGATTTTTTGGTCTGGAACAATGCTGCGGTAGCCAGCAATTTGTCGTCCAGCAGGTTCCACTTCACACCCAGTTCATAGTTGATTGAGGTTTCTGGCTTGGCACCGGCAATCTGGTTTTGATACAGGACGGCGCCACCATAACCGCTGCTGGTACCGGCATCCGCTTCACCGCCATTGATGTCTTGTGCACTGGCAACAGAACCATAGACGATGAGCTTGGGTGTGATCTTGTAGCTCAGGCCAAGATGACCGTTCACCAGTGTGTCTTTGTAACCGTAGTCGCCTGTGATGACGCCCGTGGTGTTATTGCGGCGTGTCAGGTTCAGGTCAAAGGAATCAGCGCGCAAGCCGCCAAAAGCAGTAAATTTGTCAGTCAGATCAACGGTGTCCATCAGCGTCAGCGCCAATGCCTTGATATGCCAATCCTGGTTCCAGGTCAGACGACTAGAGCTACGGCCAGCCAGATTGCTCAAATTGGCGACCGGTGTGCCATTGCTGTCAGTGAAGCAGAAGCCATTGTTGGCACCGATGCCCGCCGTGGTCTTGCAATTGAATGTGCCGGTATTGGTGATGGCATAGGTACCGGATACGACTTTGTGGTCAGCATATTCTGCGCCGAAGATAAATTCATGTTTGAAGCCTGCCAGCACTTTGTCCCAACGCAAATTGCTTTGGTGGGCAAAGTAATCGATGTCTTGCCAGCCAGTATGGCCGCTATCGAGGGCACCAGTGGTGTAAGCCACGCCTGTTGCACCGTTGTAGCGGGTTGCAGAAGACGCACCAGAAGTTACATAACCGTTGCCGGATTTGCCGTAACGCGTCAGGCTGGTGAGCTTGAGATCAGGTGCCAGCGTCCAGTTGACACGCGCCGTGACGGTGTCCACATCCGACTTGAGGAAATCATTTGCCTGGCCATACACCGGCACATTGGTCGCCGGTACACGATTCGGCACAGTGCCTGTCAGGTAGTAACCCAGATCCGGCGACGTATCTTTAGTACGCAGACCATAGTAATCCAGCGTGATGGATAAATCCTTGTCGACTTCATACAGGCCGGACAAGGCAATCCCCTTGCGCTTGCGGTTAGCTGGCGAACGGTCAGGCACATCTTCATCGCCGTACAGCACATTGGTGCGCAACGCAAAATGATCACCAAAACCTTTGTTGATATCCGCAGTAACACGACGTTGTGAATCACTGCCGATACCTACGGAAACACGCTCAAAATCATGATCCAGAGTAGCCTGCTTGGTGATGGCATTGATCGCACCACCGGCAGTGCCACGGCCAGCGAAACTGGAGTTAGGGCCCTTGGCGATTTCCAGTTGTTCGATGACGAAACTTTCACGTGTAGACATGCCTGGATCACGCAAGCCATCGACAAAGACATCGCTGCGTGCTTCCTGGCCACGAATAATATACCGGTCGCCGAAGGCATTGCCGTTTTCACCGGTACCCAGCGTGATACCTGGCTGCGCGCCCAACACCTGTTTCAGATCCGTCAGGCCAGAGTCATCAATCGCTGCGCGGGTCAGTACTGAAATAGTTTGTGGCGTTTCAGCCAGCGGACGCGTGTGGCGAGAATCAGCAGACGATTTCGCTTTGTAAGGCGCACCAACTTCAGCATTGGGATTGGATTCAACACGCTTGCCCAGCACTTCCACTTCCGGCAACTTCTGCACATCTTTTTGTGTCTTGGCGGCAGGCGGCGTGACCTCTTGCGCCATGGCGACCATAGGCATGAACATGGCGCTGGAAATACCCAACGCCAATGTTGTTTTCTTCATTGAATTTATTACCAGATCATCAGTAAGACGAAGGTTTTTTGGTTGCTTAACGTGTGAGTGATTCAAGACTTGCCTCTGATTGTGTATCAAAATTGATTGCGCACGATGTCAATTTATTACTGCATTGCCATCTTCCATGTGCAGAATGATACACATGTTAACAATGAGAATCAATATCATTTACATTCGCAGTCAAGCCAAGGATTATTTTCAGTCAATACAGGCAACACTCAGACTTACTTATTCGATATTCACAAAAGCTACCCCATTCTCTGGGGCAAGCCGGGGACATCCGAACAAATTATCGTTGACAGCAATTCCCTGGCGGAAAGTACAGAAGAACAAGCCATATCTGTACAGCGAACTGCATCATCAATAGAATCGCTGACATCCAGCGTTGCCGCTAACAGAGAAAATTCCACCAGCGCCAACGAACTTGCCAAGGCAGCTTCTGAAGTGGCGCGACGAGGTGGGCATGTCGTCAATAAAGTCGTGCAGACCATGGATTCGATCAAAGATAGCTCCAGGCAAATTGTCGATATTATTTCCGTCATCGACGACATCGCATTTCAAACCAACATTCAGGCGTTGAATGCCACAGTTGAAGCCGCCAGAGCCGACGAACAGGGACGCGGCTTTGCAGTCATGGCCAGCGAAGTCAGAAATCTGGCGCAGCGAAGTGCAAGTGCCGCCAAAGAAATCAAGGCACTGATTACCGATTCCACACAACGCATCGAACTGGGCAATACCCTGGTCAGCAAGACCGGTTTAACGATGGAAGAAATCGTCGCCAGCGTCAACCAGATGTCGCAGATGATCTCTGCCATCAATCAATCAATCCAGCATAGAACAGACAACAGGAGTAGAACAAGTCCATACCGAAGTCAGCACCATCAGCAACGCCAGTGTCGTCAACAACCTGGCAAGCGCATCGACAGTACTGCTGACGCAAGCCAATTCGTTGACAGCGATCATGGGGCAGTTTATTACGTCGGATCGACAGGGGGCGAAGCGATAAAGTGACTTGCACTCTTAGTGAATGCCTAATAAATGAAGTCGAATACGATATCGTTCGTTCTGATCATGGCTAATTTCTTTCCAGTTTGAATTTTCTTCAATTAGTTCAAAGATTTTGGTGGATTAGAGGTGCCATTTGGAGGTATATGACCTTTAATCGCTTTGCTAATTTCGTCGTATATCACAATTGCGGAAACTATATCGCGCTGAAAATCCTCAATAGCATCAATTTCATGTCGCTTATTTTTACCGATTAGATTTACGTATCCTTTATCGCCTGAAATTCTCACCAGAACTTTTGATTCAGGATGAATCTTTCGAAGAGCATCAATATCCTGTTCCGTAGCCACCAAGTCGTATGACTCCGCGACGCCAACTCCCTCAGTTCTTCTGTTACTAGTATTGAGCTCAAAATCATGTTCGAATATAACGTTTCCGTCGACCATTATTGAAAGTTTTTTCATGAATAGCCAACTGCGGCCCCAATAATAGGGTGCGATGAATAAGATGGGCTTTTTACCATCTGGAACTGATACATACGTTTTGACACTCGTTCCAATATTCATCGGCATACCTGCTTTATAAATGCGAAGCTTTCTGAAGCCGTCACGTTCGCCGAATGCGATTGAAAAGTTTTTGTTCTCTTTTGTCCCGAAAGCCGCCATAAATTCGGTCACGCCATCGCCCTTGTCTTTGGTTTGGCTTTCTATGTAGGCAGACGAAAGGGCGCTTGTCCACTCATCCATTGTCGCTATGTGGACAGGAATAGGGCGCTCCATTGATGGCGCTGGTGGTTTTGCTGGTTCATTTTTTGAGCAGCCTGCTATTAATAGCAGACATGTTATGGTGAAAATTAGGTTTTTCATATGCGCTTTTTTGTTTGGTTCTGATCAATTGCAGACGACTGACTTCAGTACTGATTTTTCCTTGGCCTTCTGACCTGTAATTGATATCAGTAAACGTAAAACCCAGGATTTTCGTCAAATTACATTAGTGCGCAGAGTCGAAGCATGATTATCCTTAAAGGCCACAACCAGATCATCAACGAACCATGTGTTCGCCTCAGTACGGCTTTGTTCAACCACGATCTCATATCACTAGTGTCCCAACGTTTCTCATAGTAGAGACATCTGTTTTGGTTGATTTTCGTCATCGAAATTTCCCGATGGCGGCGTAAGTAATTGATTTATTGGTGTTGTTTCAAACATGGTGAGACTCAG
>NZ_JBMPOX010000041.1:0-11473 GCF_049340445.1 Undibacterium sp. Ji50W
CTCGTTTCATCTTACTCTGCCTTTCGCTCTCCAACGGGTTAGATTTCTGATGACGCGACATCTATCCTGACATGGAGGGGAAGCAAAGAAAGTATTTCGGCCGCCGGGCCGAGACCCGGCTTGTGTCCACGAAGAGCAATCGTTTCAATCAAAGTACAGCACAAAAACAACGCCACTGGAGCGTTAGCCCGGTGGCCTCCTGCCCGTACGCAAGATAGACGAAATGACGAATACGTGTTTGATAAGCACAGTGTTGCGCTGATAAAGCGTAGCCTGGCGAGGCCCGGCCCAACCTACAGCAACTGTTCGCCAAACATACCAACGTGCCAATACCACTTTTTATCTTTTATCCATGCAAGTTTGCTGCGTTCTGCGAGGACGCTAAGCGGTTTTAGATCGATTTGGTAACGAGTCAATATGCCGATCAATTCAAAAACAGAATCGCGGCTTAGCTTTCTTAGATCGAAATCGATTTGAAGTGAGCGATCAATACCTTGCATCGATTTCAATGCGGATATATCTCTTAAAGCCATGAAAAGACGTGCTTCGTCTTTCGTTGTATAAAATGTTGTGAGCTTAATTTGTATTTTCATTTTTTAGTAGTTTTGTTCTGTCATGTTGGTGTTTTCTTTTTATTATTGCATCTGGCCATTCTCTGGAACGACGATAATTAAATCATCGTAGTGAAGAGGGGCTTCCTGTCGATGGCAGTTCTTTGTATAAGTCGCTGGCAATAATTTCGATAAAACCCTGCAGCCACCACTTAATAAACCAACAAAAGCACGTACGTGCTCTTGCAGCCCAAGCGATCCTTCAGCGATGCAATACCACTCACCCAGCACCCCTGAATAATAATTTTGCACAATAAATGTCAATTTATTATCAAACTCTGCATTAAACTAGCGAAACCCGCTCAAAACGGTATGGTCTGCAACCTGCCTTTGGTAAAATAGCAGGCTGAGGACTTTTGCAATACTTATCTTGGCGTCATGTCATTGTCCCGACTGGCACAGACAGGATCGCCACCCTTCAACCTTGCCAATTCCATATCACGATGCAATTCAACCGACTCAGTGACCTGATCGCAGCTAACAAGCTTCAGGGCAAACGTGTTTTCATCCGCGCCGATTTGAACGTTCCCCAGGACGATAATGGCAATATTACCGAAGATACCCGTATCCGTGCCTCTGTACCAGCGATACAGCAGGCTTTGCAGGCAGGTGCAGCGGTGATGGTGACCTCGCATCTGGGTCGTCCAACTGAAGGTGAATTCAAGGCAGAAGATACATTGGCACCTGTCGCCAAACGTTTGTCCGAATTGCTGGGCGTGACCGTAGAACTGAAGCAAAACTGGGTCGATGGCGTCGATGTAGCGCCGGGCCAGGTGGTCTTGCTGGAAAACTGCCGCGTCAACAAAGGCGAAAAGAAAAATGACGATGCATTGGCGCAAAAGATGGCTGCTCTGTGTGACGTGTATGTGAATGATGCCTTTGGCACTGCCCACCGTGCAGAAGCAACTACCCACGGCATCGCCAAGTTTGCCGCTATCGCCTGCGCTGGGCCGCTGTTGTCGGCAGAGCTGGATGCATTGGGCAAGGCGCTGGGTCATCCGGCCCGCCCGCTGGTGGCGATCGTTGCCGGTTCCAAGGTATCCAGCAAACTCACTATTTTGAAATCGTTGGCAGACAAGGTGGATAAGCTCATCGTTGGCGGTGGCATTGCGAATACTTTCATGCTGGCGTCTGGCCTGAAAATCGGCAAGTCACTGGCAGAAGCTGATCTGGTGGAAGAAGCCAGAGCTATCATCGACATGATGGCCAGGCGCGGTGCGTCCGTGCCTATTCCTACTGACGTAGTTTGCGCCAAAGAATTTTCGCCAACGGCTGTAGCAACCGTCAAGGCAGTGGCGGATGTGCAGGATGATGACATGATCCTGGACATCGGCCCGACTACGGCAGCACTGCTGGCAGAGCAGATCAAGAAAGCTGGCACGATAGTCTGGAACGGTCCGGTAGGCGTATTTGAATTTGACCAGTTCGGCAACGGCACCAAGGTGCTGGCGCAGGCGATTGCAGATTCTGATGGTTTCTCCATCGCTGGCGGTGGCGACACTTTGGCAGCGATTGCCAAGTACAACATTGCAGACAAGGTCGGTTATATCTCGACAGGCGGCGGTGCTTTCCTGGAATTTTTGGAAGGCAAAACCTTGCCAGCAGTAGAAATTTTGTTGCAACGTGCTGTAAATTAAATTCAAGACCATTAACCACAGAGGCACGGAGACACAGAGAAAGGCAAGAGAAAATCTAAGAATTGTTCAGATAATCTGGGTTCAAATAATTATTTGCCTTTCTCTGCGCTCCTCTGTGTCTCCGTGCCTCTGTGGTGCGCTTTCAGGTTCTATGTAATCAACATATAAAAATTTTCAGGAGATCAGATGTCACGTGCCACCAAGATTGTTGCCACCATAGGCCCAGCTTCCAATGACTTGCCTACGCTCAAGCGTATGATACAAGCCGGGGTGAATGTGGTGAGGCTGAATTTTTCGCATGGCAAGGCGCAGGATCATATAGACCGGGCCAGCATGGTGCGCCAGGCAGCAGCAGAGTGTGGCCGTGAAATCGCCATCATGGCCGATTTGCAGGGGCCAAAAATCCGTATTGGCAAGTTTGAAAATTCTCGTATTCATCTGGAAAACGGTGACAAGTTCATCCTTGATGCTGATTGCGCCATGGGTGACCAGGAGCGTGTGGGCCTTGATTACAAAGCCCTGCCACGTGATGTCAGAAATGGTGATTTGCTGTTGCTGAACGATGGCCTGATCGTGCTGATCGTTGAAAAAGTCGTTGGCAATGAAATTCATACCATCACCAAGATCGGTGGCGAGTTATCCAACAACAAGGGTATCAACCGCCAGGGTGGTGGCCTGACAGCGCCGGCACTGACAGGCAAAGACATGGAAGACATCAAGACCGCCATGTCTTTCCAGGCAGATTATGTCGCCGTTTCTTTCCCAAAAAATGCGACTGATATGGAAATGGCGAGGCAGCTTTCGAACATCGCCGGTGAACCTTATAACCATAAACCCATGATGATCGCCAAGATAGAACGGGCCGAAGCGATCCCCCTGCTGCAAGAAATTCTGGATGCATCTGATGGCATCATGGTTGCCCGTGGTGACCTGGCGGTGGAAGTCGGCAATGCGGCCGTACCGGCCTTGCAAAAGCGCATGATCAAGATGGCGCGTGCTTCCAACAAGGTGGCGATTACTGCCACCCAGATGATGGAATCCATGATCGTCAACGCCGTGCCTACCCGGGCTGAAGTGTCAGACGTGGCCAATGCCGTGCTGGATGGCACCGATGCCGTCATGACGTCAGCAGAAACGGCGTCTGGCAAATACCCGATAGAAACTGTGGAGCAGATGTCGCAGATTTGCCTGGAAGCCGAAAAATTCCAGGAAAACAAGCTCGATGCTGATTTCCTCAACATGACTTTTACCCGTATCGACCAATCCATCGCGTATGGTGCATTGTTCACTGCCCATCATCTGGGTGTGAAAGCCATCGTGGCACTGACCGAATCGGGTTCCACTGCCTTGTGGATGAGTCGCCATAGCGTGGACGTGCCGCTGTTTGCACTGACCCCAAGTGTGGCAACCCAGCGCAAGGCAGCCTTGTACCGCAATGTCCAGACATTCAACCTGCCTTATTCCTCTGATAGGGAAGTGGTGTTGAAGTCTGCCGAAACTGTCTTGCTGAAAAACCACGTGGTCGCCAAAGGTGACATGATCGTGGTGACCTGGGGTGAACCCATGGGGCAGGTGGGTGGTACCAACGCAATGAAAATTGTCAGGGTCGGCGAGAATTAAGCGTGTTAAGCCCGTGTTATAAGGGCAAAGATTTTTTATAGCAATCTGGAGTTAATTATGCCTCTCGTATCCATGCGTCAATTGCTGGACCACGCCGCCGAAAACGGCTACGGTCTGCCAGCTTTCAACGTCAACAACCTGGAGCAGGTCACCGCCATCATGCAGGCCGCCGATGAAGTCGGCGCGCCTGTCATCATGCAAGCTTCTGCCGGTGCACGCAAATATGCAGGTGAAGCATTCTTGCGTCACCTGATCGAAGCGGCGGTAGAAGCCTACCCGCACATCCCCGTCGTCATGCACCAGGACCATGGCCAGTCGCCAGCAGTCTGCATGGCAGCCATCAAATCCGGCTTCACTTCGGTGATGATGGATGGTTCCCTGATGGAAGACGGCAAGAGCGTTGCCAGCTATGAATACAATGTCGAGGTGTCGCGTGAAGTGGTCAAGTTTTCTCACTCCATCGGCGTCACGGTAGAAGCAGAACTGGGTGTGCTCGGTTCTCTGGAAACCATGATGGGCGATAAAGAAGATGGTCACGGTGCAGACGGCAAAATGACACGTGAACAATTGCTGACGGACGTGCAGCAGGCTGCTGATTTCGTCAAGCAAACACAGTGCGATGCATTGGCAATTGCGATTGGTACTTCCCACGGTGCCTACAAATTCTCGCGCAAGCCTACTGGTGACATCCTGGCGATAGACCGCATCAAAGAAATCCACCAGCGCATTCCTAACACCCATCTGGTGATGCATGGTTCTTCATCCGTACCGCAAGAACTGCTGGACGAAATCCGCCAGTTCGGTGGCGACATGAAAGAAACCTATGGCGTGCCGGTGGAAGAAATCGTCATCGGTATCCAGAATGGCGTACGCAAGATCAACATCGACACCGACATCCGCCTGGCCATGACAGGTGCGATCCGTCGCTATATGTTTGAAAACCCATCCAAGTTTGATCCGCGCGATTATCTGAAGCCAGCCCGCGAAGCTGCCAAGCTGGTGTGCAAGGCACGCTATCTGTCTTTCGGTTGCGAAGGCCAGGCAGGCAAGATCAAGCCTTTGCCTTTGGATAAAGTGGCAGAGCAATACAAGAAAGGCGCTTTGGCGCAGATCGTCAATTAAGAAATAAGTTTATTTCCTCAACCCGGTGAGAGCCGGGATGAGGAAGCGAAGTGCAGGGTTTAGACAAAATTGTTGTGTGCGTCCGTAAATTTGCCGTGATATTCCCTCCCCTTCAAGGGGAGGGCTAGGGTGGGGATGGGTTTCCGTTGATTGGCCGTTATGTAATTTGCGGAAGAACCCCATCCCCATCCCAACCTTCCCCTTGAAGGGGAAGGGGCTAAAGCTAAAGCTAAAGCTAAAATCACCACCAATAACAATTTTGTGTAAACCCTATCCAGATCGAAATAAAGAAATCCCTCATGACTACGCAAATCAATTCCACTCTTCATTCGCTACCTTTACTAGGCCGTGGCAAGGTCCGTGACAATTATGCTGTCGGTGACGACAAGCTGCTTATCGTCACCAGTGACCGCCTGTCTGCATTCGACGTCATCATGAATGAACCGATTCCTGACAAAGGCCGGGTGCTGAACCAGATGGCGAATTTCTGGTTTGAAAAGCTTGGCCACATCGTACCAAATCACCTGACAGGCATTGCACCAGAATCCGTTGTTGCGGCGGATGAAGTGGCCCAGGTCAAAGGCCGTGCCGTTGTCGCAAAACGTTTGAAACCCATTATGGTAGAAGCCGTGGTCCGTGGCTATATCATCGGTTCAGGCTGGAAAGATTACCAGGATACCGGCGCCATCTGCGGCATACAATTGCCAGCAGGCCTGCCACAGGCAGCCAAGTTGCCAGCACCTATCTTCACCCCGGCTGCCAAGGCAGAAATGGGCGAGCATGATGAAAATATCAGCTATGCAGAAACCGAACAACGCATAGGTGCACAGCTGGCCGCCAGGATCCGTGACATCAGCATACAGCTTTATACTGAAGCCGCCGAATACGCCGCCACCCGGGGCATTATCATCGCCGACACCAAGTTTGAATTTGGCCTCGATGACAATGGTGTCCTGCACTTGATGGATGAAGTACTGACTGCCGATTCTTCCCGCTTCTGGCCCGCGGACTCTTATGCTACCGGCATTTCACCACCGTCTTTTGACAAGCAGTTCGTGCGTGATTATCTGGAAACCATCACCAGTTGGAAAAAAACTGCACCAGCCCCAGCCTTGCCGGGGGAAGTCGTGCAAAAAACTGCCGCCAAATACCGCGAAGCACTGGAACGGCTGACTGGCGAAAGCCTGAAGGATTGATGATGACCACTGCAAACAGCGCAGCAAACAAGGTCGTCGTCGGCGTCGTCATGGGTTCATCCTCTGACTGGGACGTGATGCAAAACGCCGTCGCCATCCTCAAGGAATTCGGCATAGGCTTTGAAGCCAAAGTCGTCTCTGCCCACCGCATGCCAGATGAAATGTTCACGTATGCAGAAACCGCGCGCGACAGAGGCCTGCGCGCCATCATCGCCGGTGCTGGCGGTGCCGCCCATCTGCCAGGCATGATTGCCGCCAAAACCATAGTTCCGGTATTGGGTGTGCCCGTGCCATCCAAATACCTGCGTGGTGAAGACTCGTTGCTGTCCATCGTGCAAATGCCCAAGGGTATACCGGTAGCGACATTCGCGATTGGTGAGGCAGGTGCAGCCAATGCCGCACTGGCCGCGATTGCGATGTTGGCGACGACTGATGATGCCCTGGCTTCCAGGTTGATCGAGTTCCGCGAAAAGCAAACGCAAGTTGCACGCGATATGGTGTTGCCGGTTTGAGTGTAAGTTGTTGTAGGTTGGGGTAATTTCGCATGTTGGGCTACCCTCGTGGGTCGGATTAACTTCGTAGGTTGGGCTACGTTTTACCGGCCCAACACTCGGCGTTTAAATAACGTATGCATTCGTTGAGGCCCAGCCCAACCTACGCGCCCGACCAACCAACGCACGCAACAAACAAGCTTCGATTCGCATAACACCCGCACCACCTTTGCTTTGTCCCATCCGGCAAAAATAAGCCAAGTTTGAAAACATTCACTACCATGACCAATCATCCACAGCCAACACAGCCACACCAGTCACGCCAACCCTTGTTACCCAATACCCCTGACAGTTGCCTGGGCATTATGGGTGGTGGTCAATTGGGGCGCATGTTTGCCCAGGCGGCCCAAGCCATGGGTTACCAGGTGGCCGTGCTGGAACCCGAAGCAGGCTGCCCAGCCGCGCAAGTGGCAGACCAGCATATCCAGGCTGGCTATGAAAACCATCCCGGCCTGATGGCACTGGCCAAGCTTAGCAAAGCCGTCACCACCGAATTTGAAAACGTCCCTGCAGACAGCCTTAGCCTGCTGGCGCAAAGCAGCTTTGTGGCACCCGCCGCGGCCTGCGTCTCCATCGCACAAGATCGTCTCGCAGAAAAACATTTCTTCACCCGTTGTGGCGCGACTACGCATGTTTATCCGGCACCGCACTGGGGCATTGCGAATCAAAATGATGTTGCCGGTGTCAAGGACGAACTCTTGCCCGGTATCCTGAAGACGGTACGCATGGGTTACGACGGCAAAGGCCAGGTACGTGTGCGTGACCGTGCCGAACTGGCCGCTGCCTTCGCCAGCATGAACGGCCAGGCCTGCGTGCTGGAAAAAATGCTGCCGCTGGCGTATGAAGTTTCCGTCCTGGTCACCCGCGGTGTTGATGGTGAAGCAGTGGTGTATCCAATTGCAGAAAACGTGCACCGTGACGGTATCTTGTTCACCACCGTTGCCCCCAGCACCCATGTGTCAGCAGATGTCGCCAGCAAGGCGCAAGCTGCCGCCCTGCACATCATTGCCGAGATGGCATATGTCGGTGTGCTGTGCATAGAATTTTTTGTGCTCAAGGATGGTAGCCTGGTCGTCAATGAAATGGCGCCGCGCCCACACAATAGCGGCCATTACACGATAGATGCCTGCGTCACCAGCCAGTTCCAGCAACAGGTCAGGGCGCTGGCCCAATTACCACTGGGCGATGCCCGTCAGCATTCACCCGCCGCCATGCTCAATATCCTGGGTGATGTCTGGTATGAAGGCGATACCGACAATATGCGTGAACCAGCGTGGGATAGGGTACTGGCATTGCCTGGCGCCCACCTGCACCTGTACGGCAAGGCAGAAGCCCGCCGCGCTCGCAAGATGGGGCACATCACCTTTGTCGCACCAAACATGGCCGAAGCACAGGACAATCTGGGTAAAGCCTGCGCCATCCTTGGCATAGCAGCACCGGAGTGGGCATGAAGTCCCAGGCTTGTACACCTGATGCAATTCTGCAAGCAGCGCAAGCACTGGAACGCGGCGAACTGGTTGCCTTCCCGACCGAGACTGTCTATGGCCTCGGTGCGGATGCAGAAAACCCAAGCGCCGTAGCCAACATCTACGCCGCCAAGGGTCGCCCTTCGAATCACCCCGTCATCGTCCACGTCGCCCCCGGTGCCGACATCAGCTACTGGGCCAAAGACATCCCGGCAGAGGCACACCGGCTCATCGCCGCCTTCTGGCCCGGTCCGCTGACCTTGATCTTGAAACGTGCTGACCATATTCCCGATGCCGTCTCTGGTGGACAAGACACCGTCGGCATACGCTGCCCATCACACCCGGTAGCACAAGAACTCTTGTTCGCTTTCAAGGCAGGCAAGGGCGGTGTGGCGGCACCATCAGCTAATAAATTCGGCCACGTCAGCCCCACCATGGCAGCCCACGTGGAAGAAGAATTTGAGCAAGAAATTTTACCCGGTGGCCTCATCGCCAGCATACTTGACGGCGGTCAGAGCGAAGTCGGCATAGAATCGACGATTGTTGACCTCAGCCGCCTCGCCACCCACGGCCCGGTGCTGCTGCGCCCCGGCCACATCACGGTCGCCCAAATGGCCGCTGTGTTAGGCACAACGCCCAGCGCCCCGGACGCCGCCGCCCCACGCGCATCCGGCACGCTGGACGCCCACTACGCACCACATACACCAGTGATTTTGATCGAAGCCGCTGAACTGGACGACACCGTCAACCGCCTGCATGCCAAAAACAAAAAACTCGCCCTCATGAGCTACCAGGTCCATCCCGCCATCCAGGCAGAAGCCTGGCGCCACCTGCCCGCCGACCCGGTAGGCTATGCACACGACCTGTACGCAGGCCTGCGTGAACTGGATCATGCGCAGGCAGACCTGATACTGGTTGAAGCACTGCCGCAGGAAAAAGACTGGCAAGGTGTGAATGATCGTTTGCGCAGAGCGGCGTTTGATTCGCGGGATGTGTTGCGGGGGATGTTGGAGTAAAGCAGATTGAGACTGGCCCACATTTCATCAGCCCAGCGTTTCATTTGCATGGGGCTAGACGATACCAGCCAAGATTCTGGAGTGGCCAGCATTTAGGTGCATTGTGTAGCATATATACTGAGGTCAACAGACAGTTTTTAGTCGGTATTAATTGACACTAAAGGGCACTAAAGGATATTAATGGGCACTTCTGGACCACTCTATAAATAAATTATTATTTATGTTCGACTTCATCAAACCAACTATTCTGTACGTCCAAATTTCCCCTGAGCAGTTAAGCGTCAGGGATGTTAAATCGGGCGAATGCATCTCAGAAGTGCCAGAGTTGGCAATCACTGCTGCACCGGATCAGAAAATTTTAGGTGTTGGTGCTGCGGCGCGCTCTGCGGCGACAAGCCAGATCGGTGCTCTCGTTGTCAACCCGTTCGCCCATCCCCGTTCGCTGGTATCTGATTTTACTGCGGGCCAACAACTCATCAAAGCATTTGTATCTCGTCTTGTGGGTGGATCACGTCTGGCCATGTCGCCAACTATCATTATCCACCCACTGGGCAATCCTGAAGGCGGCTTTACCCAGGTAGAAGGCAGGGCGTTTCGTGAACTGGGCATGGGGGTAGGTGCTGCGAAAGTCACGCTCTGGTACGGTGATGTCCTTACTGATCAAGAAATACTATCACATCAATTTCCGTCACATGGGCGGGTTATTGAATGACATTGGCTTGCGATCGGGTTGAGCTAGCGGACGCAATCCCGTTAGTTCGACCCGATCACGCCCTTGATTGCCCGTCAAATCCCGGAATCCAAACTTCGCTTCACAAGCACGCGTCCAATCCCGGCAATCACCAGCGCACCCACAACCATCACCCCCGCCACCATAAACGTAACCCGCATACCATCTGCAATCGCATCAGGCGCAGCCATCCTGATATCGCTGCTTGCCGAAGCAAACGCAAACACTGCTCCCATGAACGATGCACCGGTGATGAGGCCAAGATTGCGCGACAGGTTCAGCATGCCGGAAATGAGACCACGTTGCTCCGTACGTACATCACGCATGATGGCGGTATTGTTGGCGGCCTGGAATAGTTGGTAGCCGGGAGTCAGGATGGTGATGGCTGCGACGTAACCAGCTATGCCGAACAGGGACGGCAGCAGGGCCAGGGCGAATGCGCCGGTGGTCATGGCGATCAGTCCCCCGATGACAGTGCGTTGCGCACCGATGCGGTCAACAATGCGGCCAGCGACGATGCCACTGAACGCAGAGATAACGGGGCCAACCGACATCAGCAAGCCGACCACAGCATCGCTGAGAGCTAGCGATCTGGACAGGTAGAAGGGCCCGACCACCAGCGTTGCCATCATCACTGTTGAAACAAGTGCATTCATGCCCAGACTGGTACTCAATACAGGGTCGCGGAACATGTCTATACGCAGCAGGGGTGAGCTGACTTTTGCTTCAGTCAGCACAAACAGGGTCATGCCCAGGACGGTAGCCAACAGCAGCACCAGGTTCAGTGCGCCGAAGTGACCACGCCCCAGTGTCATGGCAAGTGCATAGGCCGACAGCGTCAGTGCCAGCAATAGTGTGCCGATATAGTCAAAACGCGCACCTGTTTTACTTTGTTGCTGGGGATCAGGCGGCAGATAGCACCGGGCAAGAATAAAACTCACTATACCCAGAGGCACATTGACAAAGAAGATGGCACGCCAGTTGAGTCCTGCGATCAGCACGCCACCCAGTGATGGGCCAAGGGCTGTGCCAACGGCAGACATGGTACCCAGCAAGCCCATGGCGCTGCCGGTTTTTTCTTTGCTGACGGTGTCACCGACAAAGGCCATGGTCAGCGCCATCATGATGGCTGCACCAAGGCCCTGCACTGCACGGGCAGTGATTAACGGGCTCAGTGTGGGGACAGCGCCGCACAGGGCAGAGGCGCAGGTGAACAAGGCAATGCCAGCCAGCAGCAAGCGTCTGCGGCCTATCAGGTCACCCAGGCGGCCGACGCTGACGATCAGGGTAGTAATGGCAAGCAGGTAGGCAAGCACCACCCATTGCACTTGCTGGAAAGAGGCGTTGAAAGCCTGGGTCAAGGTGGGTAAGCCCACATTGGCGATACTGGTACCCAGCCCTCCATGTCAGGATAGATGTCGCGTCATCAGAAATCTAACCCGTTGGAGAGCGAAAGGCAGAGTAAGATGAAACGAGTACGCTATACGGCAGAACAAAAGGAATGGGTAATTCAACAAATGATAC
>NZ_JBMPOX010000042.1:0-8546 GCF_049340445.1 Undibacterium sp. Ji50W
TCTTATCGGTCTCTGTTTTTGAGAAAACTGAGATTTCATGCGCCTTTCAGACCGATGACTACATTTCTGAAACAGCACCCAACGCTAACCAATTGAATTTATTCGACTTTTAACCGGACGCTAGTGAATGAATATAAGACAAAAATACTGTATTGGCGACGGGAAACAGTTGACCGGTAATATTCATCCGATAAGCGGTTATTGCCCCTTACGGAAGTGATATTCAACAGTGAAATATGGAGGAGGTATCGTTCGGCATTGAGCCGCAACAAGAATTAAAACCGAGGTGGGATAGCGCCAATGCTACGCACGAAAAGAAAAAGCCCTTGATGACGGCTCAAGGGCTTTTTCAGTATTGCAGGCGGAGATGGTGGAATACAGATGCCTTGCTATTATTAGCTAGACTTAAATTTACCTACTTATTTACCTCAAAAATTTTTTGTGGCTTTTTTACAAATAACTGAAATAGTAGTCGAGGCCGTAACGGACTTTTATGATTCAATCACTTCCACTACCGTGCCGTCTTGTATGGACACCACACGTTTAGCTGCATTGATCGTTTTCGGTCTGTGCGCGACCATGATGCGGGTTTGACCCACGTACCTGGCTCGCAGTCATCGGCGTAGCTGCCCTGGTCTACCTGGCCGGCGACGACATCGGGACGTCTGTATCGATTGTTACAACGCAGTGAGGGCCCTTCTTAACAAGTTGTATTATTGAAGTGCCTTTATTACCTGAGAGTAGGTTCTACAGTAGAATCATTTATTATTCTATCGTCAACTACAATCCAAGGAAATACAGTATGTCACCCAGCTTGTTCGATGATTTTCAACAAATAGCTACATCTTTTTCCGTTCCGCTAGGGACAGTCGGCATCGCATTCGTTGGCATTTGGCTAGCACACGCCTGGACAATCTCTAGGCTAAAGGAAGCAATTAAACACGAGTACGCAATTTCACTTCAAGAACACAGAACTGGCCAAGAAAAAGAGTTGCAGATCTTTAAGGCAGCGAATGATACGCTTTTGCAGGAGCATAAAAGGGAGCAAGATAGGCTGATACTAGATCACAGGGCGACACAAGATCGACAATTACAGCAGCAACGTGATGAGTTTGAGACAAAACTTCACATGATGAAACACGAGAACGAAGTGGGGCAGCTTCGAACCTCACTTTTTTTTAAGCATCAGCAAGAAGCCTTTCAGGCCATTTTGATTGAAACCGCTTTCGCAATAAGTTGTTGGGGCCGCAAATACGACCCTGTAACTTGCATTTGGGGCCGAATTCCTGAAAGCAACTATGAAAAAATAGAATCGACCATTCGAAACTACCAATTGTTTCTTGATCCCGACTGCAAGCTAGCGCTCGATATCTTAATTAATGTATACCAAAATTCTTTCCCCTTTGACGATGGGCACGGGGAGATTGCAAAAGATGGAAGAAAACCACTTTCTGATGCTGAATATTTACAACCCCGATTGGCGGCACTTTTTCAAATGAAAATTGGCGTGCCCTACGAAAAGGAAGCATTTTTGGAAATAGCCCTGTTAGGAATAGTTCGATTATTATCGCAACACTTTCAGACAAGTAATGACCTTTCATTGAAGATGCTCTCTCACAAGTTTTTGGACACTGAGGACTCAGTCGCATTGGCAAAAGAACAGTTTGTTGAGCTAAATACTGACTTGCAGACGCTGCTAGATACATTGCGAAGCGACGGTTGGGCGTCCAACAAGAAATACACACAACTGAAAAAGTTATTGGGAGTTATAAGAAAATAATCGGAAATTAACACCCCGATGTGTAATGTAGGTACGTGGTGCCCGAGGCTGGAATTATGAATCGTTTAAAATCAATGATTTAAGATACAAATGCGCAAATTATGCGTAGTTGATTTTTTAATTTCAAAAACTTGCAATTTGTCTTTCGATTCCGGCCCTGCATTCTAACCCAGGGCAACCACTATACTTGTTAACTCGTGGAGTATGTGCTTTTCAAGTATGGCCAATGGGATAGCTACTCGGCCTCGCGTCATGGGATCTGGGAAGAATGCAGCCGTGCGTAAGTAGTCCGGCCCCCAACTACCAGTTTCTTGCTCATCTAGCAAATGCCAATTCGCAACTGCACAAACCTCGCCCCCGATCATTTCGACACTAAAATGTCCGCGCCACAATAGCATGCAATAACTACCATCCGGCTGCGGTCGATTTATGAAAACAAGCACGCGCTCCCCCAGCTTTGGAACAATATTGCCCCATGCAGTTGTCGACCCGTTGATTACAAGACGTTGTGATGTATATTGCTCTACGTCCTGAAAGCGTTTTGAGTAGTGCTTAATCACATTACAAACGTAGGTATTAGCTCGCATTTCGGAAATGTCGACAAGAATCGGGTCGGCACATGCCAACCGCCTAGCCAACAGTGCCGTTGGTTCTTTCAATGCGTCAATAAATAAATCGGCTGACTCTTCGTCCATTGACATTAACCGAGCATTCTTCATATAAGACATTATTTAATAACTTGGCTGTGCATTATGTCAATCAGCAACAATCTTGGAAAAGCCTCCAGCGCGGCGAATTATGTCAGGATAGATAACGAATTCAGGCTCTTCAGCATATGACAAATGCTGCCCTGCGCTGTTAAACAAAGTTAGATTTTCCGGAAAATCGTACACATTTGTACGTTCAATTAGATTGCTCCAATTTTCTCGAGCGCGACGAAAAGCCTTAAAGTACTCGACTGCTACAATAGAGATATCAATATTTGCCATCGAATTTTGCCCATTTTTTCTAATCTTTATTTGGCCATTGTCGATTGAACGTCTGAGGCCGGGATACCCTGTAACTTCATCAAGTTTCTTATACTCTACGATTTTGGAATAAACACCTAAATCACGATGATAAATGACGGCTAAAAATACGAGAAAGAAAATATGAATTTGCTTATTTTTCAGATTCAAGAGCGCTGCATCCACAATTGTGGATACTTGCACTTGATCACGAGCAGTCAATCTAAAAGTTAAAACATGTATTTCTAATACGTAAGCCATAACAGAGATCGAATCATGCGAGACAACCGGGGTGGCATCCAACGTTACACGATTTTTTAAACCGTAAACAATGTTTTCAATATCAGGCAACATCATGTTTGACGCTAAAGCACGGCAAAACTTATTTGTATTCGGTGTCGACATCGAATACTGAAGATCAAAAAATCGTTTCAAATACGTCTTACCATCAAATCCTTCTCCGTAAATTGCTTTAACGGAATGCGCTAATTGAGAAATATTTGTTGAAACAATAAAATATACGCCAGGCACACCAAATAGATGTTTTATACCTTCAAGCAGTTCAACTGCATAATCCGGTCGACATCTATCCAATTCGTCAATAAAAACTAGTATAGGCAACTCTACTCCATCAGTTTCGTATAGCCGTTTAACTAATAAACTGAGTTTCTTTTTAAAGCGAACAATTGACGCCTTCATTGAACGATGTGCGTTTAGAGATTGCGTTAATATCGCATTTAATTTTTTTTTGACTTCAATGAATTCCGTTTTTCCTGAATCCGAGGCCCCTTTAGAAGCTTCTTCGTCATCATCCACATGACTATTTATTTCGTCTTCATCATCAAAGGAAATCTCCTTCAGCTTTTGCAATGACATGCCCGCCGTATGTTTGAGAATAGCCCCACCGATGACGGTTAACGCGGGTTTCCAGCAGTCGTTGATAGTCTCCACAATCTTTTGTCTTACCGTTTCGGTTACCGGCATTTCTTTGTAGCAGTCCCTCAACCCTGAATCAAATTCAGCGATAAATGCAAGAAGCGGATCTTTAGTAAAGTCATTTTTCCAAGCATCAAAAACAAATGTTGGATGTTTGAAATTGGTGGCATCCCGACAAACTCTTTCAATAAAGAATGTCTTACCACTTCCCCAGTCACCATTTAAGGCCAAAACAAAGCCCGGCTCGCCCGCCTTTTTTATATATCGCTGCTGCAAAAAATAGAGTAAGTTTGCTCCTTCTGCCTTGCGGTCAAGTAGGTCTCCAGTCCAAATATCATTTGGAGTAAGGTTCTGATTTGACACGCTCATGGTGGGCTTTCTGAAAAATAGTAGTTAAGCCTAATTAAATTACTGGCTGAATACCGCTCTAAGTAGCCTAGATCCATTACATAGTCCATCACCATAGTACACGACCAGCCAAGCGCCGAGCGCATTCAGACCTATCTGAAAAGTCGTGCAGGGCCTCAACAAATGTCGTACGAGGTATTTTGTCGATATGCATACCCCAATCTTTGCGATGATCTACTCCAGGGACGTTATCGTTTGGTTTTGATGTTTGCTATTCGATAGTGATGCTACTTTGTTGTCGAGCCATTGCCTGGCCATCTATTTAAACAAAGGTACTTTCATTTTTATTTCCGCTCTAGATTCTTTAACCTGGCATCGGCCAGGGAAACGTCGGGATATTTACCGTATTTGATCGTTGTTCGTTTGCCAGCTACGTCGCAATCACATTTCCACGATTTAGACCCGGCAGCTAACACGTAAAGGTACAGGCCCTCGATATCGCGGATTTTGTATGGCTTGTCTTTGGGCTTCGCAGCATCAATTTGCTTAACGGTAAGAGGCATTGTGAAAAGTAGGTAAATTTTTCGACTTACCTACATTCTACCTACTTATCAATACTTACAATAGATTACGAGTTATTGCCGCAAATGCGCTAAACCGTTGATTTAAAATAAAAAAGGGGTGAAATCTAACAAGATTTCACCCCTTCTTACATACTGCTGGCGGAGATGGTGAGATTCGAACTCACGATTCAGGTTACCCCAAATGCTTCCTTAGCAGGGAAGTGCCTTCGGCCACTCGGCCACATCTCCACACTATTACAACCGCCAATTACTCAGTCGCAATCGAGACCGAGATAATAGCTGTTTGAATGATTTTGGTCAACAGTCAACCCTAAAAAATCATCTTTTCTTTTATGCACTTTCCAGACCGAAAGCTTTGTGCAGGGATCGCACTGCCAGTTCCATGTATTTTTCGTCGATCAATACAGAGATTTTGATCTCTGATGTGGAAATCATCTGGATATTAATGCTCTCTTCCGACAGGGTGCGGAACATCTGGGACGCGATACCCACGTGGCTACGCATGCCAACGCCGACCACAGAGACCTTGGATACCTTGGAGTCACCAACGATGCTGCCGGCACCGATATGCGCCTTGACGCTGCCTTCCAGCACTTCCATGGCCTTGGTATATTCACCACGCGGCACCGTGAAAGTGAAATCGGTCTTGCCTTCCACCGATTGATTCTGGATGATCATGTCGACTTCGATATTGGCATCGGCAATAGGTCCCAGAATCTGGTAGGCGATACCAGGTTTGTCGGGCACACCCAAAACGGTGATCTTTGCTTCATCACGGTTAAACGCGATGCCGGTGATGGTAGCTTGTTCCATGTGTGTATCTTCCTCAAACGAAATCAGGGTGCCGGAATTTGCTTCTTCTTCCAGCGGCATTAAAGGGTCAGTCAATGATGACAATACGCGTGTCGGCATGCGGTAATTACCAGCAAATTCGACTGAGCGAATTTGCAATACCTTGGAGCCCAGCGACGCCATTTCCAGCATTTCTTCGAAAGTCACGGTTTTCAGGCGACGGGCATCAGACACCACGCGCGGATCAGTCGTGTAGACGCCATCTACGTCTGTGTAAATCAGGCATTCCTGCGCCTTCAGGGCCGCAGCTACCGCTACCGCAGAAGTATCAGAGCCACCACGACCCAGGGTAGTGATATTGCCCTTGTCGTCCACGCCCTGGAAGCCGGTAATAATGACAATTTTGCCGGCATCGAGATCGGCTTTGACTTTGACATCGTCAATCGAGGCGATGCGGGCCTTGGTGTGGGCAGAATCAGTCTTGATAGCGACCTGCCAGCCTGCATACGATACCGCCTGCTTGCCTATGGCCTGCAAGGCCAGTGCCAGCAAACCGACCGATACTTGCTCACCGGTCGATGCAATCATGTCGAGTTCACGTGGATCAGGTTGCGCGGAAATTTCTTTTGCGAGACCGATGATACGATTGGTTTCGCCTGACATTGCTGAAGGCACCACAACTATCTGGTGACCGGCATCATGCCATTTGGCGACGCGTTTGGCGACGTTCTTGATGCGTTCTGTCGAACCCATCGAAGTACCGCCGTATTTGTGGACGATTAAAGCCATAGATATAGAAGACTAAGGGGTGAAAAATGCGAAAAATCAACCTCTTACTGTACATGTTGCTCCGCAAAATAACAAGGCACTCTGATGCAGAAATCCTGAAGAAACAGTGGTCATTGCCGAAGTGAAAGCAAATTTTCTACAGAAAAATGGTATTTCAATTAAGAAATTTGCGCCCGATTAGCAAGAAAATGCGATGCACTATGGACTGGGATAACCGGGGAGGTCTGTGAATGACAGCCATCTTCATGGAGTATATATGACGGACAAGCGGCTCCATCATAGCTATATGAGCCGTGCAAATTACTTATACTCCCCTGAGTATAAGGAAAAATGATGTTTTACAAGGCTTCGGCAACTATACCTCACTACAAATTACTTATTTGCATATCAATATAAGAATTCAATTGCTATGCAAATGGTCGCTACCGAGATTTTATAAAATTGGGGGCGCAGTTTATTTTTTGCCATACTTGGAAAACAGGCGACGCCAGCCTTCATGGCCCAGTTCACGCATGGTCTCCATGTTTTTTTCATAGATCTGCTCTGCCTCAGGAAAAGCCAGAACAGCTTTGTCTATGCTATCTTCGCGCAACAGATGCAAAGTCGGGAAAGGCGCGCGATTGGTATAGTTTTCAATATCATCCGGCTCGGTACCGGCAAACTGATAATCGGGGTGGAAGCTGGCGATCTGCAGTTGCCCATCCAGCTCCACTTCTTCCAGCAGACCATCTGCGACATCCAGGAAATCATTGAAATCCAGGAAATCATTTAAGGTCATTGGGTGAATCAGCAGCGTCGTTTCGGTTTTTTCCGGATTCACTTCTGCCAGCAATTCCAATTCACGCGCCAGATCATCCAGCAAAGCTTCCGGCGTACGGGCCTGGCTGACGATATAGCGAATTTGCTGCTTCACCTGCACAGCTTTGGCAAAGGGACATAAATTCAGTCCGATAACAGCCTTTTCCAGCCACAATTCAGTCGCTGCAATGACATCCGCAGAATTAAGGAGATTACTGGTCATGATCAACATCAAAACGAAGAAGGCCTGAGAATAACATGCCAATTTTCTATCTGCATGACATCAGAAAATTTAATGTGCTTCCGGACCATTTTCGGGCCATTTCATCAGGCAATAGCACCTGCACCAACAGATGCTGTTGTCCCTACTTATTTGTCTTCGCTGGCTATCGACTTATACGCAAGCGCACCAAGCACTGCGCCAACAATAGGTGCTATCCAGAACAGCCACAGTTGCTGCAGCGCCCAACCACCCACGTAAATGGCAACGCCTGTACTACGCGCCGGATTGACCGACGTATTGGTCACAGGAATACTGATCAGATGGATCAGGGTCAAGCCCAGGCCAATAGCAATCGGTGCAAAGCCCTGCGGTGCCCGGGCATCTGTCGCACCTAAAATGATGATCAAAAACATCGCCGTCATCACTACTTCGGTCACCAATGCAGCCAACAAGGAATAGCCGCCTGGCGAATGATCTGCGTAACCATTCGATGCGAAACCAGCCGACACGTCAAACCCGGCCTTGCCGCTGGCGATCAGGTATAACACCCCACCCGCCACGATGCCACCCAGCACCTGGGCAATGATATACGGCAACAGCTTGTTCGCCGGAAAACGGCCACCGGCCCACAAGCCTATGGAAACAGCAGGATTAAGGTGACAACCCGAGATATGCCCTATCGCATAAGCCATGGTCAACACGGTCAACCCAAATGCCAGCGATACCCCATGCAAACCGATACCCACCCCCGGAAATGCGGCCGCCAGCACAGCGCTACCACAGCCACCCAGCACCAGCCAGAATGTCCCAAAAAACTCTGCACCGTATTGTTTCATTTGCTTGCTCACTTTTCTATTGAGGAATATGGATGTTAACTACCTTACTCTCATTCCCTCTAAAACTGAAAGCAAAGTGACATCAATATAGCAAATTTTATATTGCCTTATTATTAAAATTTGTGATGGGAAATGTGAAAAGCTGATGTATTGCAGGCAAATTAAACATGTTTTTCAAAATCGAAAACCATTGAAAAGCTTTAAGACCACTCACCACAGAGGCACGGAGGCACAGAGAAAGGCAAGAGAATCGGATGATTTTTTAATCCCGTCCGCTCCAGCGCAGGCTGGAGGCTACCGGGTTGGCGCTCCAGCATCGTTGGTTGATACCCCGAAGGCCGGGCCACAGAGTAAAAGCAGAGAAGTTCTCCTGTTTTTGCTGTTCTTGCCTTTCTCCGTGTCCTCTGTGCATCCTCTGTGTCTCTGTGGTGAGAGGTCTTGATATTGATGTTG
>NZ_JBMPOX010000043.1:0-7922 GCF_049340445.1 Undibacterium sp. Ji50W
TCTTATCGGTCTCTGTTTTTGAGAAAACTGAGATTTCATGCGCCTTTCAGACCGATGACTACATTTCTGAAACAGCACCCAACGCTAACCAATTGAATTTATTCGACTTTTAACCGGACGCTAGTGTCCTTGAATAGTTGTCGAAGCTTCAACTGCCAGTATATGCTTGCATGGCCCACGATCGCCCTGGTTGCTTGCAAACCAGGGGCAAGTGCAATGTAGTTCGCCATCCACTTCCCGGACACGATGCTCTATACCGGCACTGGTCACCAAGGCGTCAAGCGGTGTGTGCCGCGTGATACTCACTGCTCCCTGCTCAAGCAGCAGACGTGCGCCTGCCAGACGCGGGTGCATGTCTTCGATGAGGGAAAGATTGAACGGTAATACGCGATGAAAATAGGCATCATCAATGACATCAAAACCCACCAGGCCTGATGCCCCCAGGATGTGCAGGGCATCTTCAACTACGTTTTTTGTCAATGTCAACTGGGCTGCCAGCGCGTTCGCGCGCAGAGATGATTGCCAATGCAGATTTGCCTTTACTTGTGCCAGTGCACTGGCATCGCCTGCACGCATCAATGCACGCAGCGCCTGGCCTTCACCCGAAAATCCGCGCCATATCTCGGCGCTTAAGACTAGCGTCATGCGCGCCCCTGGAAATGTCAGCACCCAGGCGCTGGACTGTTGCAACTCGTCGGCGTAAACTGCCAACGACAAGGCCATGGGTAGAAGTGGTTCCAATACGCGCAAGCGCGTGGAGTCGACAAAGCGGACACCTTGCGTTTCTTCCCGGGTTGTGACGCGCAAGCCGAACGGCCCACCAACAAGCCACATAGGTGTTCTGGTGGTTGAAGATTTTGGTAATGATCTGATAAAACGCAAGGCTTCCAGTCCATTGACTTCTATCTTTTTGTGCATGGATGCCTGATAGGATTGCACCTCCAGCATACCGCGTATCCAGCGCAAGGGTAATTCCACCTTTTTTTCGATTGCCTTTTCCGCGCCGGATTGGACGGCGAATTCATCATGTCCGACAGCAAACGATAGTCCAGCTTTGTCGCTTACCCTTGCCAGCGCCGAACGCATCGGCATGTTGAAGTCAACATTGGTCGATCCTTTTCCGACTACATCGCCTTCGTAACTTTCGGGAAGCAAGTCGACACGGACATAGGCACTGCAACAAAGTGAGAAACCTTCAAAACGCAGGTTTTTCCCATCGGACGTGACTACTGGGTCAAATGCACCCATGGATTTGAGGGTATTGATTGCTGTAAAAAAGCGGGTGCCAATAATGCTGTACAGCGTTATCAACAGGTTGGCGCTTAATCGTGGGGATTTTAGTCTTCCCTCAAAAAAATAGGGATGGGGAACTGCCTGGCTGTTTGAGGTTGACAGCGCAAGTTTGGGTTTTTCGTCACCAGACAACATCGACGGAGCCAGGTAGCGATATGAATGTTGAATTGCAGCCATGAATTGCCAATATTTTAATAATCGGTGGGCGACGAAATCTAACGGTACTTGCAAATTTGCAAGCCTTTAGATTAGCATAAAAATAAATGGATGTTTTTTCTGAGTGGGGTGAACTTAAACATGTGTCTTCTTATTGGCACGCATCCCTGTTCATGAGATGCGTGCTAAAAACTAGCTCAATATCCTCAGCGCGTCATGCTTAGGAAATGATTCTGGATTCAAGAGCGGGGTCAGTAGATCAATTGCATTCAGGAAGCTGATATCTGATACCTGTCTTACCTCGTCACAATCGCAAACGTCCCCGGTGCCTTGTCTATCAACCCGAAGAAGCGCACCAGATCTATCTTGCTGCCATCGACTTTCAAATCATCGCTGAACAGTGTGTCTTTAACACCTGCAGTGCCTGCCATCATATTGATGAAGATGGGCTTGGTCAGGGTCAGGGTGGCATTCGCATCTTTGGCTGGTTCTGCCTTCTTGTGATGCAGGACGGCATTTTCTATCCATAGTACGTACGACTCTTTGGTGTCGGTCAGTACCAGATTGACTTTGAAATTTTTGTCTTCGGCGTCTGGGCCGTTCAGGCCAGCGGCCATGGCTTCCAGGAAGCGTTCTATCGGGGTGTGGGCCAGCATGTCTATCATGGCGGCGCGGTTCACGCCTTTGGCGGGTGGGCCATTGCGCAATTCATTGGCCGCAGTCAGGTAACTGTTGCGCCAGGTCGATGCCTCTGCCATGTAGCCCATTTGTTCGTAGGTACGGGCCAGTAATTCCTTGGCGGTCTTGTTATTGCTATCGGCAAAGACGATATGGTTCAGCAATTCTGCCGCCCAGCGATAGTCGCCCTTGTCGAAGGCGGTTTGGGCTGCTGCGGTGGCTTTGTCTGCACCGCCTGCCAGTTCGACGTAGTGTTTGGCCGATTCTTGTGGCGGCAGGCGGTTCAGGTTGACCGGGTTGCCGTCATAGGCGCCGATATAAAACTGATACACGGCTTTGACGTTATGGCGCAGGTCGCCATAGTAGCCGCGTGCGCCGAAATAACTTTCCAGTGATTTGGGCAGTTTGATCTTGTCGGCGATTTCATAGGGAGTGTAACCGGCATTGATCAGGCGCACGGCCTGGTCATGCGTGTATTTATAAACGTCGCGTTGCTTGGTGATGAATTCTGCAATGCGTGCCTTGCCCCAGACTGGCCAGTTGTGCTGGCCAAAATAGACATTGGCATCGGCACTTTGGGTCAGCGCCTGTTCCAGGTAAGACCCCCAGCGCTGCGCATCGCGGGCTTTGGCACCACGTACGGGCAAAAGATTGTGCATGGTCTGCGCCAGGATTTCTGCGCCGGCATAGGCTTTTTTATCGGGGATGCTGAAGGTCAGTTCTGCTGGTGCTTCTGCACCGGGCATGTTATGAAAAACAAAGTTCACTCCATCCAGTGTCAGTTCCTGCGTTTCTTTGGTAATCAGCTGATTCGGCTCCAGCACACCGACACTGCCATAGGCCACGCTTTTGCCCAGGCCGGTATCGACCAGGCCTTTGGCTGAGCGTTCCAGGTCTTTGCCGAACTGATAGCCAGAACGTCTGGCCATGGCGGTGCCAACCAGGATGTTTTCGCTGGTGGCTTCTTCCATGAAACCATCGGGGGCGACGACGGGTATTTTCTTGCTATTCACTTCTTCCGGCGAGATGACACCGAGTGCACCACCAAAATGGTCGGCATGGCTATGGGTGAAGATGACCGCGACGACAGGTTTGTCACCCAGGTGCTTGCGGGCAAAGGCGATGGCGTTGGCGGCGCTTTCTTTGGAAGTCAGCGGGTCAACGATGATCCAGCCGGTCTTGCCTTCGATAATGCTCATGTTGGCAATGTCAAAGCCGCGTAATTGATAAATGCCATCGGTGACCTTGAACAGGCCAATTTGTGCATTCAGTTTGGCATGTCGCCACAGGCTGGGGTTGACGGTTGCCGGGACAGGTCCTTCTATGAACTTCCAGGCGTCGAAATCAATCAGCGCTTCACCTGTGGGACCAAGGATTTTTCCTTCGGGCCTGGCGATCAGGCCGCGCCTGGCATCTTCAAAATCTTGTTGATCGTCCAGCGCCAGGGTCTTGCCCATGTCGGCATTGGCTTTTTGCGTAGCTTCGCTGGCTTCACTGTTGCTGCTGATGGCGACTTTTTGTCCGCATGCTGTCAAAATCAGACTGCTGGTCAGTAGGGTGAGGAGGGTGAGCAGGGTGAGCATTAAGGCAACAGGGGATATTCTTTTTGCAGAATCAGGCGCTAGCGACATGAGCAGTCTCCGATGATGTATTTTGAGGAAGAGTGTAGGACCAGCAGGTTTGCGTGTCCAATGCATTCTTAAACCAAAATTCATGCATTACCTGCATGGGAGTACTAAAAACTCAATGCCGATACTAAGTCATGCATAAGCTCGGGTAACTCTTGTAGCTTGCTTAGCTTACCGATCGTGGGACGACAGAGTCCGTCCTGACAGCTACAGGCAGGAATTGCTGTCAGGCTATGGCTTCGTTGGTCTGCCGGGTTCAGCTCCAGCTCAGGTCGGCATGCAACAGCGGTAACTGGCGCACACGTTTGCCGGTTGCTGCAAAAATCGCATTGCAGACCGCCGGTGCCAAAGGTGGAAAGGCCGGTTCACCCAGACCGGTCACCGGGAAATCGGTTTTCAGGAAATGCACATCTATTTTGGTCTTACTGTCCTTGATGCGCATCAGCGGGTATTCGTGGAAATTGCTCTGCACGATACGGCCTTTTTGTATATCCAGTTCTGGATACATCAGGGTGCTGATGCCATCCAGCACGGATCCCTGCACCTGGTGTTCTGCACCGCTGAGATTGACAATTTGCGCGCCGATATCCGTAACCACCACCACGCGGTCCACCGTCAAATCACCTTGCTTGCTGACCGTGACTTCCGCCACTTCAGCAATATAGCCACGGTGGCTGAAGTGGAAGGCAATGCCCTGGCCCTGGCCACGTGGGAATTTCTTTTTACCCCAGCCGGATTTGTCGGCAACTTCCTGCAAGACTTTTTTCATGCGGCCCACATGATAGGCCTGGCCGCGTTCACCAGTGCCGGGCACGATGTCCTTGTCACCCATTATCTCAAGGCGGAATTCAAGCGGATCACGCTCCGCCGCATGGGCCAGTTCATCGATAAAGCTGTGGAACACCCAGGCAAATACATTGCTGCCCGGCGCACGCCAGGGGCCCATGGGGATATTGCATTCCATGGGGGTTTGTTCCAGCAGGCAGTTTTCCAGCCAGCGACCGGGGAATTCATCGCCCGACAAACCAGCACCACTGCCTGTTTGCAACATGGCTTTGCCGTCACGCATCTGCTTATTGGCAAAGGTGACGAAATGATTGTGCCAGGCGATCAGCTTGCCCTTGCTGTCAACACCACCGCGCAAATAATGAAAACCTCCGGCGCGGAAATGGTCATGTTGCATATCATCTTCGCGTGACCAGGTCAGTTTGACCGGTACCTTGGCCTGCTTGGCGATGGCGGCTGCCTCGACCACAAAATCAGAACTCAGGCGGCGGCCAAAACCACCGCCGCTGCGGGTGATATGCAGCTTGATGCTGGCCTTGGGGATGTTCAGGGTTTCTGCCACCAGGTTTTGCCCGGCTTCCGGGTTTTGTGTCGGTGCCCAGATTTCCATGCTGCCATCTTTGGCGTTATAGGCTGCCGTGCAATTTTGGGGTTCCATGCTGGCATGTGAAATAAACGGGTAGCTATATGCAGCCTCTACTGTTTTCGCCGATTTGCTCAATGCCTGAGCGACATCGCCATCCTTGCGCAAGACATTGCTGCCAGGCTTGCCCGACAGTTCTTTTGCCTGGGCTGCAAAGCCAGCCCAGCTTTCTGTTGCTGCTTTACCTTCGTCCCAGGTAATGTTCAACTGCTTGCGGGCGCTAAAGGCCGCCCAGGTGGTTTCTGCCAGGATGGCAACACCAGGCACCAGGCCGCGGATATTCTCTGTGCCTTCGACAATGAAGGCATCTTTCACACCAGGCAAAGCCTTGATGGCATCCAGATTGGCGGTAACGACCTTGCCACCAAATACCGGACATTTTTCATACACGGCATACAGCATGCCGGGTAGTTTGACATCAATACCAAACAGGGGTTTGCCGGTCACGATGGCCAGGTTATCCACGCCACCTATACGTGTGCCCAGCAATTTGAAGGTGGCCGGGTCTTTCAATTTGACGGTTTTTGCATCCGGCACTGGCAAGCTGGCCGCTTTGCTTGCCAGTGCGGCATACGTCAGCCTGCGTTTGCTGGCGGTATGATGCACGGCACTGTCTGCGGCATGGCATTCATCCGCATTCACGCCCCAGGTCTGGGCGGCGGCAGTGACGAGCATGGTGCGGGCAGTGGCACCCAGCCGATGAAATTCATTGTAATTGGTGGGCGTGGATGTCGAGCCACCAGCTCCCTGGCTACCATAGGCGGGGTTAAGGTCACCCTGGACGATGCGTACATCTTTCCAGTTGACTTCCAGTTCTTCGGCAATCACCATCGGTAATGAAGTTTTGATGCCCTGACCAATTTCCGGCTGTTTTGATACCAGCGTGATCGTGCCATCAGCACCTATGCGTATCAGTGCATGCGGCGTGAAATCGCCGGCAGCCGGCGCGGCATCTGCTTTACTGACCTGGGCAATCGCCTCACCGGCCTGGCCAGTCAGGTAAGCCAGCACCAGCCCACCACCGCCGACGGCTGTATTGCGTAAGAAAGCGCGGCGTGAAGCTTGTTGAATAGACTTGTTCATCGCGGTTCTCCTTATGCTTTCTTCTTGCTGTTGGCCAGCTCGGCTGCCCGGTGTATGCCGGCGCGTATGCGTAGATAAGACGCGCAGCGACACAGGTTGCCAGACATGGCAGCATCAATATCGGCATCCGTAGGATGTGGTTTATTCTTCAATAATGCCGCCGCAGTCATGATCTGGCCAGCCTGGCAGTAGCCGCATTGCGGTACATCCAGCTCTTGCCATGCCTGTTGCAAGGGATGCGTGGCCTTGGCATCCAGGCCTTCTATGGTCGTGATTTTTTGCTTGTCCAGGGTCGACACAGGCGTCATGCACGAACGCGTGGGTACGCCATTGATCTGTACCGTACAGGCACCACACTGGCCTGCCCCGCAGCCATATTTGGTGCCAACCAGGTTGAGTGAGTCGCGCAAAGCCCATAACAGGGGCGTATCTGGTGCGACGTCTACGGTTTGTATCTTGCCGTTGATGTTCAGGCTATGTTTGCTCATGGTGCTCCCGTGCAAGGATGAATTCAAGATGCATTGTGGTGTACGCTTGCACATTGTAGTAGTTATTCACACAATCGGTGAAAAGTGCATTTGGCATCTGAAAAAAGGCATATTTCTGGCTATTTGAATAGCGGACACCCTGGCCCATGCACAAGCATTACTACCTGTGTTTAACCCGCACTCCCTATCGATGAAATATGTTTTAAGGCAGGATCACCAGACCAGAGTGCTGGTGAGAATTACGGTCACCGCGCCGGTAGCTGCGAAAAACGTGCTTGTCTTCCGCCGTCTTGCTACACATGGTGCATGGCGTGGCATGATCAATATCCTGAATACCAGTCTGTTGCAAGGCACGCTTGGCCAGTGCATTCAGGCTGATGTGGCGATGTGTGGGGCGAAGTGTGTTTGCATCAAGATCTGGAAATTGCCTGAGAAAATCGTCAGCCAGTTCTTCGCTGACTTCAAAACAGCATGGCCCGATATGCGCACCGATGGCTGCTACCCAATGCTGCGGCTGTTCCCCCTGCGCTGCCAGTTCTTGCCATAGGGCTTCAATCACGCCACCGACTATCCCGCGCCACCCTGCATGAGCCGCAGCGATCACGCTGCCATCACGTTTTGCCATCAGCACCGGCACACAATCAGCTGTGATGATGGTCACGGGTATGCCCGGCAGTCGCGTAAAAAACGCATCGGCATCACCACATTGTTGATTCTTTTCAGTAATCTCGACCACGCGCTTGCCATGTACCTGGAGTTTCACTGGCACTGTATCCCAGTGTGCGCTGAGCGCAGCAGGTACAAATTCCCTGGCATTCCCGAAGCCGTAGCGGATATGGGGGATGGTGGCGAGTAGGGGGCTGCTATGCAAGGGATGCTCCGGTGTTCGGTTGCGAAAACAGGATTTTAGCGAGTTTTTTTGTTTGGTGTTGGAGATGACGGGGGATTGCGTTTTTGCCGATCAACGGCAATCATATTTTCGTCGCTCCAGCGGCGTTCGTTGTCTGCTTGAGTTGTTATTAAAACGATTGCCCTTCGTGGACACAAGCCGGGTCTCGGCCCGGCGGCCGAGATACTTTCTTTTGCTTCGGTGTGTGTCAAGGTAGTTGTCGCCTCAATTTAAATTAAGCAGCCTTCATGTACGCCTTTTCTTCTACACGAGCCTTC
>NZ_JBMPOX010000044.1:0-5942 GCF_049340445.1 Undibacterium sp. Ji50W
AATGCTGTGACAGTCTCCAACGTCACAGCACCAACGATTACATCTGCGACTTACGACGGTACAACCCACATCTTCGCCGTCACTGGCACCAATCTGGTTAAAACTATCGGTGCGACAAACGATGTCACCATTTCGACATTGACCATTACCGGCGAAGGCGGCGCCACACGCACCCTGTCTACCACCGGCAACGTCGAAGTCACCTCAGCCACCAGCTTTACCTTTACCCTGGCCGGTGCCGACATCGCCGCAGTCGATAGTTTGCTCAACAAGAACGGCACCTCTTCCGCCAGCAGTTCTACTACGTATAACCTCGCTGCAGCCGACGACTGGAACAGCGTCATCACTGGTGGCAACATCGCTGACCTGACTGGCAACGGCATCACCGTCTCCAATGCCGCACCAAGCATTTTGAGCTCCACCTATGATGCGGCTACCGGCATCCTGAGCGTGTCCGCCGTCAACATCGTCGGTGGCGACACCATTGATGTCAGTAAGTTATCCCTGACAGGCCAGGCTGGTTCCTACACCCTGACCACCCCCAACGTCACCGCCAGCAGCAGTACCGCCTTCGCAGTGACTTTGAACGCAGTCGACAAACTGGCCATCAACGGCATCCTGAACAAGAACGGCACCACTGCCGTTGATACCACCACCTTCAACCTGGCCGCCGCTGCTTCCTGGGACGCTACCACCACATCGAGTGCCGACCTGACCGGCAATGCCGTCACCGTCAGCAACGTCACTGCCCCAACGATTACCTCAGCGACCTACGACGGTACCTCTCATATCTTCACCGTCACCGGCACCAATCTGGTTAAAACCATCGGTGCCACCAACGACGTCACCATTTCCACCCTGACCATTACCGGCGAAGGTGGCGCAACCCGCACTTTGTCCACCACTGGCAATGTCGAAGTGACTTCGGCCACCAGCTTTACCTTTACCTTAGCTGGTGCTGATATTGCTGCGGTAGATGCCATTTTAAATAAAAACGGTACTTCATCCGCCAGCAGCTCCACCACCTACAATCTTGCCGCTGCCGACGACTGGAACAGCGTCATCACCGGTGGCAACATCGCTGACCTGACCGGCAACGGCATTACCGTCTCCAATGCCGCACCAAGTATATTGAGTTCCACCTACGATGCGGCTACCGGCATTCTGAGCGTGTCCGCCGTCAACATCGTTGGTGGCGACACCATTGATGTATCCAAGCTGTCTTTGACTGGCCAGGCTGGTTCCTACACCCTGACCACCCCCAACGTCACCGCCAGCAGCAGTACCGCTTTTGCAGTGACCCTGAACGCTGCCGACAAACTGGCCATCAACGGTATTTTGAACAAGAACGGTACATCTGCCGTTGATACCACCACCTTCAACCTGGCAGCCGCTGCTTCCTGGGACGCTACCACCACATCGAGTGCCGACCTGACCGGCAACGCCGTCACCGTCTCGAATGTATCTGCCCCCACGATCACCTCAGCGACCTATGACGGTACCTCTCATATCTTCACCGTCACCGGCACCAACCTGGTCAAAACCATCGGTGCAACGAACGACGTCACCATTTCCACCCTGACCATCACCGGCGAAGGCGGCGCAACCCGTACTTTGTCCACCACTGGCAATGTCGAAATTACCTCCGCCACCAGCTTTACCTTTACCCTCGCTGGTGCTGATATTGCTGCGGTAGATGCCATTTTAAATAAAAACGGTACTTCGTCCGCCAGCAGCGCCACCTCCTACAACCTGGCCGCTGCCGATGACTGGAACAGCGTCATCACCGGTGGCAACATTCAGGATTTGACTGGCAACGGCATTACCGTCGCCAATGCCGCACCAAGCATTTTGAGTTCCACCTATGATGCGGCTACCGGCATCCTGAGCGTCTCCGCCGTCAACATCGTCGGTGGTGACACCATCGATGTGTCGAAACTCTCAGTGCTTGGTCAAGGTGGTGGTTCTTACACCCTGACCACCGCCAACGTCACCGCCAGCAGCAGTACCGCCTTTGCAGTGACCCTGAATGCTGCCGACAAACTGGCCATCAACGGTATTTTGAACAAGACCGGCACCACTGCCGTTGACACCACCACCTTCAACCTGGCCGCTGCGGCTTCCTGGGACGCTACCACCACATCGAGTGCCGACCTGACCGGCAACGCCGTCACCGTCGCGAATGTATCTGCCCCGACGATCACCTCAGCCACCTACGATGTCACCACCCACATCCTGAGCGTCACCGGCACCAACCTGGTCGGCACCCTGGGTGCCGCCAATGACATCACCGTTGCTGCCCTCACCATCACAGGCGAAGGCGCTGCTACCCGGACCCTGTCTACCAGCGTCAATGTCGAAGTCACCTCCGCCACCAGCTTTAATGTCGCCGTGGCAGGTGCCGACCAGGCTGCTGTGGAAGCCCTGTTCAACAAAAACGGCACCGCCTCCACCAGTGGCACCACCTATAACCTGGCCGCAGCCGACGATTGGGACAGCGTCATCACCGGTGGCAACATCGCCGTCACCACCACCGCCATTACCGTCTCCAATGTCCCGGTCCCGACCATCACCTCCTCCATCTACAACGCCAACACCGGCGTGCTGACCGTGACAGGGACTGGCCTGACTGGTTTGACCGGTGCCAACAACGACATTGTTGCCAACAAATTCAGCCTGCAAGGCGAAGGCGGGGCCAGCTATACCCTGACCACCACCAGCAATGTCGAGATCACCTCCGCCACCTCGTTCACCCTGACCCTCAGTGCCGCAGACAGGCTGGGGGCCAATCTCATCATGAACAAGAATGGCCCCAGCTCCACCAGTGTCAACACCTACAACCTGATCGCCGCCGAAGACTGGAATGCCGGTGCCGATGCCGCTGTCGTCATTGCCGATTTGACCGGCAATGGCATTACCGTCACCAACGTGGTGGCACCGACCGTCACTTCCGCCACCTACAACGTCGCCACAGGTGTGCTGGTCGTTACCGGCAACAACTTCCTGACACTCACCGGTGCTGCCAATGACATCACCGCCAACCGCATCCGCTTCCTCGGACAAGGTGCCTTCAACTACACCCTGACCGATACCGCCAACGTCGACATCACCTCCAACACCAGCTTCAGCATGACCATGAGTGCCAACGACAAGTTGGCCCTGGCACTGCGGATGAACAAGGATGGCACCTCGTCGACTGACACCACCACCTACAACATCGGCATGCTGGAAGACTGGAATACCGGTGCTAACGTTGCCGTCGTCATCGCCGATCTGTTTGGCAACCCCATCACCGTCACCGGCAACAACGTCGCCCCCACCATTGGCGGCACCGTCGCGGGCCAGGCCGGCAGCGAAACTACCCCGGTGTCGCCATTTGCTGGCGTCACCATCACCGATCCGGATGTGGGCGCGTCTGAAACCATCATCATTACCCCCGATGCCGTCGCCAAAGGCGCCTTCACTGCCGCCTCCTTAACCGCCACTGGTTTCTCCACCGCCGATGGCGGCGTGACCTATACCCATGCCGCCGGTACCCCGGCAGTCGTCCAGGCCGCTATCCGTGGCCTGGTATTCCAGCCCACGGCGGGCCGCTTGCCGGTTGGGAATACCGAAACCGTCACCTTCACCATCAGCGCCAGTGATGGCATTGCCGCTGCGGTACTGAATAACACCACCACCGTCATTGCCACCGGCATCAATGCCGCACCCACCAATATCAGCCTGTCGGTGGCCAGCATCCTGCAAGGTGCCCCTGATAACACCAGCGTCGGCACCCTGACTGCCACCGACCCCAATCCCGGTGACACCGCCAGCTTTAGCCTGGTGGCAGGCAATGGCACCAATGACCGCGACAATGCCAGGTTCAGCATCGCCGGCACCAGCCTGGTGGCCAACAACCCGCTGGGCATGACACCCGGCACCTATACCGTGCTGGTGCGTGCCACCGATGGCTTTGGTGGTACCTATAACAAGAGCTTCAGCATCACCGTGACAGACAATGTACCGCCGACTGCCACCGGCATCACCCGCATCAACCCGGAATTCACCAATCTGACGACCGCCGATTACCAGGTCAGCTTCAGTGAAGCCGTCAGCGGGGTGAATGCGGCAGCCTTTGCCCTGGTGACGACCGGTACCGTCGCCGGCACCATCAGCAGCGTCACCCAACTGACTGCCTCCACCTATAGCGTCAGGATCACGGGCCTGACCGGCGACGGCAGTCTGGGCCTGAACCTTAAAACGGCGGGCACCGGCATCATCGATACCGTCAGCCTGCCTTTGAATGGGGGCTTTACCGGTCAACTGTATCAGGTCGACCATACGGCACCTGTCAGTGCCATCACTAACCTGAAGTTCTCCAATGATGATGGGATCAGCAGTACAGACTTCCTCACCAGCGCTTCCTTGCAAACCATCAGTGGCAAGCTGAGTACAGGCTTGCTGGCCGGTGACACGCTGCAAGTCTCGCTCGACAATGGCGGTACCTGGATCAATACCGCCACTGCCCTTGGTGCCACCAGCTGGTCGCTGGAGAATCAAACCCTGGCGGGCAGCAATACCCTGAAAGTCCGGGTGACGGATCTGGCCGGCAATAGCGGGCCTACGGTGTCGCAGGCGTATGCCATCATCAACAATACCGACAACAGCAATCCAGGGGATTCGGATGCAGATGGGGACGGCATCCCGCAACGTGTCGAAAACGCCGTACCTAACCTCAACGGCATCGGTAATGGCGATGGTAATGGCGATGGTCTCCTCGATCAGTCTCAGAAGTATGTCAGCTCTCTGCTGTGGAGCAGTACGCTGGGTAGCGGGCATTACGTCACACTGGCGAATGCCCAGCAACTGGCACAGACCAAGACACTGACGATGCCAACACCCAACAATGCCCCGGCTGACCTGAGCATGCCGTATGGCTTGCTGACGGTACAGATAGAAGGTGGCACCACCGGTGGCGACGCCACGATGTCGCTGTACACCGATGCGCTGGCACCAGTGAATGGTTACTGGGTACAGAACAAGGCCGGTGAGTGGGTGAATATCGCCACCAATATCGCCACCGTCAATGGCAAACTGAAGGTGGACTTCAAGGTCACTGATGGCAGTACCTATGATAGTGATGGCCTCAGCAATGGCAAGATTCTGCTGACCGGGGCACTGGGCTTCAAGACGGTTCCGACCACACCGGCCACTGGCTTGCCGAACGACAAGGACGCGGATGGGATCCCGGATGCGGTGGAACTGGTGCTGGGGACCAATCCGCTGGCGAAAGACAATGATGTCTTGCACCGTTCTGACTTGTTTGCCATGCAGTTGTACCGCGATGTGCTGTTCCGGGAAGCCGATACAGCGGGGGTGCAGTACTGGCAGCAGCAGATTGACAGTGGCAAGATGAGCAGGGCGCAGGTGGCGGCGTCGTTCATGGCGTCGTCAGAATTCCAGAATGGTATCGGCAGTCTGACACGGCTGTACTTTGGTGCCTTTGACCGCTTGCCGGACCGCGATGGCCTGGCGTACTGGATGCAGCAAGAGAAGGCGGGCTTGAGTCTCTCCAAGATCAGTGCGTCGTTTGTTGCCAGTACGGAGTTCCAGAGTACCTATGGCAGTCTGGACAATAGTGCCTTTGTGGACCGGGTGTACCAGAATGTCTTGCACAGGACATCGGACGCGGCGGGCAAGACGTACTGGCTGGGGCAGCTTGGCAGTGGGGTCAGCCGCGGGGATTTGCTGGCGGGCTTTACCGAATCGACGGAGTTCAAGGGCACTTCTCAGAGCAAGGTGTCGTTGACGCTGGATTATATCGGGCTGCTGGGACATGCACCGGATGCGGCGACCTTTAATGCTTTGCTGGCTCAGTCGGGCGCGGATGCCGTCACGCTCATCGGGCAGTTTATTAATTCGCCTGAGTATCTGGCCAGGTTTATGCCGGTTTGAGGGGG
>NZ_JBMPOX010000045.1:0-1918 GCF_049340445.1 Undibacterium sp. Ji50W
GCAGCGGGTGTTGACAGGGGAAGTAAAGTGCTTCATAATCTCGTTTCTCTGCTGCTGACGCACACAACGCTGCGCGGCAAAACTGGACGAATAAGTAGTTCAGTGAGGCAGAAAAGATTACAGTTCTTTAACAATTAACAGTCAATAAATGTGGGCACTTGGCGAAGCGCACCAGTCAACTTAGGTTGATTGGAAATGCTTAAATAATATAGCAAGTGTTCACAAGAAATAACAAAGCAAGACAGTTTTTTAGCAATAAGAAACTGAACTGTCAGTATTTTGAGTGAGCGACATGTCACTACGGTGACATAGACAAGAAATTGTCGAAAAACAGAGATTAAACTGAAGAGTTTGATCCTGGCTCAGATTGAACGCTGGCGGCATGCCTTACACATGCAAGTCGAACGGCAGCGCGGGGCAACCTGGCGGCGAGTGGCGAACGGGTGAGTAATATATCGGAACATACCCTAGAGTGGGGGATAACGTAGCGAAAGTTACGCTAATACCGCATACGCACTAAGGTGGAAAGTGGGGGCTCGCAAGACCTCATGCTCATGGAGTGGCCGATATCTGATTAGCTAGTTGGTAGGGTAAAAGCCTACCAAGGCGACGATCAGTAGCTGGTTTGAGAGAACGACCAGCCACACTGGAACTGAGACACGGTCCAGACTCCTACGGGAGGCAGCAGTGGGGAATTTTGGACAATGGGGGCAACCCTGATCCAGCAATGCCGCGTGAGTGAAGAAGGCCCTCGGGTTGTAAAGCTCTTTTGTCAGGGAAGAAACGGTGGATCCTAATACGGTCTGCTAATGACGGTACCTGAAGAATAAGCACCGGCTAACTACGTGCCAGCAGCCGCGGTAATACGTAGGGTGCAAGCGTTAATCGGAATTACTGGGCGTAAAGCGTGCGCAGGCGGTTTTATAAGTCTGATGTGAAATCCCCGGGCTCAACCTGGGAACTGCATTGGAGACTGTAAGGCTAGAGTGTGTCAGAGGGGGGTAGAATTCCACGTGTAGCAGTGAAATGCGTAGATATGTGGAGGAATACCGATGGCGAAGGCAGCCCCCTGGGATAACACTGACGCTCATGCACGAAAGCGTGGGGAGCAAACAGGATTAGATACCCTGGTAGTCCACGCCCTAAACGATGTCTACTAGTTGTCGGGTCTTAATTGACTTGGTAACGCAGCTAACGCGTGAAGTAGACCGCCTGGGGAGTACGGTCGCAAGATTAAAACTCAAAGGAATTGACGGGGACCCGCACAAGCGGTGGATGATGTGGATTAATTCGATGCAACGCGAAAAACCTTACCTACCCTTGACATGGAAGGAATCCTGAAGAGATTTGGGAGTGCTCGAAAGAGAACCTTTACACAGGTGCTGCATGGCTGTCGTCAGCTCGTGTCGTGAGATGTTGGGTTAAGTCCCGCAACGAGCGCAACCCTTGTCATTAGTTGCTACGAAAGGGCACTCTAATGAGACTGCCGGTGACAAACCGGAGGAAGGTGGGGATGACGTCAAGTCCTCATGGCCCTTATGGGTAGGGCTTCACACGTCATACAATGGTACATACAGAGGGCCGCCAACCCGCGAGGGGGAGCTAATCCCAGAAAGTGTATCGTAGTCCGGATTGTAGTCTGCAACTCGACTACATGAAGTTGGAATCGCTAGTAATCGCGGATCAGCATGTCGCGGTGAATACGTTCCCGGGTCTTGTACACACCGCCCGTCACACCATGGGAGCGGGTTCTGCCAGAAGTAGTTAGCTTAACCGCAAGGAGGGCGATTACCACGGCAGGGTTCGTGACTGGGGTGAAGTCGTAACAAGGTAGCCGTATCGGAAGGTGCGGCTGGATCACCTCCTTTCTAGAGTAGCGTGTAGTGAAGTGTCCACACTTATTGACTGTTAATGATGA
>NZ_JBMPOX010000045.1:2013-5694 GCF_049340445.1 Undibacterium sp. Ji50W
AAGTAGTTCTCGTTCTTTAACAATTTAGAAGAAGTAAAGTAGAAATAATCAAAATTATTTCTGTAAAGAGAAGCTGACAACGACAGTTGTGAGTGGAAATTATGGAAGGGTTGTGATTGTATCGAACAAACATAGTATTAAAAAGAGTTTGAAAAGCTGTCGAAAGACAAGTTTTAGAAAAAATCAAATTCCTTGAGATACGGCAAACGCTAAAGTAATACTCATAAGTAGTAAAGAACTATAACGGTCTTGCGCACGACGAACAGAGCAAATGCTGAATTTGCGTAGGTTTTATCGATTAAAAATGAGCTGGCTCTGCCAGGCATTTTTAAGAAATAAAGCCACACAAAAGTAGGTGTTTACTTTTGTGTGCAGGAGCTAACGTTATAGGGACAAGTGACTAAGTGCACATGGTGGATGCCTTGGCGATATCAGGCGATGAAGGACGTAGTAGCTTGCGATAAGCTGCGGGGAGTGAGCAAACACACATTGATCCGCAGATTTCCGAATGGGGAAACCCGGCCGTAAGGTCATTGCAACCTGAATACATAGGGTTGCAAAGCGAACGTGGCGAACTGAAACATCTAAGTAGCTACAGGAAAAGAAATCAACCGAGATTCCCAAAGTAGTGGCGAGCGAAATGGGAACAGCCTGCAAGATTTAGCATCTTTGATAATAGAACGGATTGGAAACTCCGGCCATAGAGGGTGATAGCCCCTTATATGAAATCATCGTTGTGGAACTAAGCTTGCGACAAGTAGGGCGGGACACGTGAAATCCTGTCTGAACATGGGGGGACCATCCTCCAAGGCTAAATACTCGATATCGACCGATAGTGAACCAGTACCGTGAGGGAAAGGCGAAAAGAACCCCGGGAGGGGAGTGAAATAGATCCTGAAACCGTGTGCATACAAACAGTAGGAGCGGACTTGTTCCGTGACTGCGTACCTTTTGTATAATGGGTCAGCGACTTACATTCAGTGGCAAGGTTAACCGCATAGGGAAGCCGTAGAGAAATCGAGTCCGAATAGGGCGTCATAGTCGCTGGGTGTAGACCCGAAACCAAGTGATCTACTCATGGCCAGGTTGAAGGTGCGGTAACACGCACTGGAGGACCGAACCCACTAATGTTGAAAAATTAGGGGATGAGCTGTGGGTAGGGGTGAAAGGCTAAACAAACTTGGAAATAGCTGGTTCTCTCCGAAAACTATTTAGGTAGTGCCTCTTGTATCACCGTCGGGGGTAGAGCACTGTTATGGCTAGGGGGTCATCGCGACTTACCAAACCATTGCAAACTCCGAATACCGACGAGTGCGAGCAAGGGAGACAGACATCGGGTGCTAACGTCCGGTGTCAAGAGGGAAACAACCCAGACCGCCAGCTAAGGTCCCAAAGTATAGCTAAGTGGAAAACGAAGTGGGAAGGCTAAAACAGTCAGGAGGTTGGCTTAGAAGCAGCCACCCTTTAAAGAAAGCGTAATAGCTCACTGATCGAGTCGTCCTGCGCGGAAGATGTAACGGGGCTAAGCTATACACCGAAGCTGCGGATATCCATTTATGGATATGGTAGGAGAGCGTTCTGTAAGCCTGCGAAGGTGACTTGTAAAGGTTGCTGGAGGTATCAGAAGTGCGAATGCTGACATGAGTAGCGATAATGGGGGTGAAAAGCCTCCACGCCGTAAGCCCAAGGTTTCCTGTTCAACGTTCATCGGAGCAGGGTGAGTCGGCCCCTAAGGCGAGGCAGAGATGCGTAGCTGATGGGAAGCAGGTTAATATTCCTGCACCGTCGTATGATGCGATGGGGGGACGGATCGCGGAAGGTTGTCCGACTGTTGGAATAGTCGGTTTCTGGTTCAAAGAAGGTGCTTAGGCAAATCCGGGCACATAATTCAAGGGACTGGGACGAGCGAATTAATTCGTGAAGCAATCGGAAGTGGTTCCAAGAAAAGCCTCTAAGCTTCAGTCATACGAGACCGTACCGCAAACCGACACAGGTGGGCGAGATGAGTATTCTAAGGCGCTTGAGAGAACTCGGGAGAAGGAACTCGGCAAATTGGTACCGTAACTTCGGGATAAGGTACGCCCTTGTAGCTTGACTGCCCTGCGGCAGAAGGGTGAAGGGGTTGCAATAAACTGGTGGCTGCGACTGTTTAATAAAAACACAGCACTCTGCAAACACGAAAGTGGACGTATAGGGTGTGACGCCTGCCCGGTGCTGGAAGATTAAATGATGGGGTGCAAGCTCTTGATTGAAGTCCCAGTAAACGGCGGCCGTAACTATAACGGTCCTAAGGTAGCGAAATTCCTTGTCGGGTAAGTTCCGACCTGCACGAATGGCGTAACGATGGCCACACTGTCTCCTCCCGAGACTCAGCGAAGTTGAAATGTTTGTGATGATGCAATCTACCCGCGGCTAGACGGAAAGACCCCATGAACCTTTACTGTAGCTTTGCATTGGACTTTGAATCGATCTGTGTAGGATAGGTGGGAGGCTTTGAAGCGTGGACGCCAGTTTGCGTGGAGCCATCCTTGAAATACCACCCTGGTTTATTTGAGGTTCTAACCTTGGCCCGTAATCCGGGTCGGGGACAGTGCATGGTAGGCAGTTTGACTGGGGCGGTCTCCTCCCAAAGTGTAACGGAGGAGTTCGAAGGTACGCTAGGTACGGTCGGACATCGTGCTAATAGTGCAATGGCATAAGCGTGCTTAACTGCGAGACTGACAAGTCGAGCAGGTACGAAAGTAGGACATAGTGATCCGGTGGTTCTGTATGGAAGGGCCATCGCTCAACGGATAAAAGGTACTCTGGGGATAACAGGCTGATTCCTCCCAAGAGTTCATATCGACGGGGGAGTTTGGCACCTCGATGTCGGCTCATCACATCCTGGGGCTGTAGCCGGTCCCAAGGGTATGGCTGTTCGCCATTTAAAGTGGTACGTGAGCTGGGTTTAAAACGTCGTGAGACAGTTTGGTCCCTATCTGCCGTGGGCGTTGGAAGTTTGAAGGGGGCTGCTCCTAGTACGAGAGGACCGGAGTGGACGAACCTCTGGTGTATCGGTTGTCACGCCAGTGGCATTGCCGAGTAGCTATGTTCGGAAGAGATAACCGCTGAAAGCATCTAAGCGGGAAACTCGCCTTAAGATGAGACTTCCCAGAGACTAGATCTCTTTAAAGGGTCGTTCGAGACCAGGACGTTGATAGGCTGGGTGTGGAAGTGCAGTAATGCATTAAGCTAACCAGTACTAATTGCCCGTAAGGCTTGTCCCTATAACCTTAGCAGGTTGTAGGCTACGACAAGTATTGTGAAGTGTTTGCGAAAATGTGCGGATTCGGAAGAATTCCACTTGTTCGACAGCAGTCACAACCACCACAGTAAGCGATGGTCTCGCTTACTGTGACAAAATCAATAATCATGATTAGTGCGAAGACTCACCTCTGCCGCACACTCTACGACACTTCTTCTGAATTGGACTTTTTGTATCCGCCAAAACAACGGCAATACAAGCAGTCAACAAGTTATGCCTGATGACCATAGCTAATCGGTACCACCCCTTCCCATCCCGAACAGGACCGTGAAACGATTACGCGCCAATGATAGTGCTGCAACCAGTGTGAAAGTAGGTTATCGTCAGGCTTGTATCCAGAAACCCCCGCTAGAGCAATTTAGCGGGGGTTTCGCTTT
>NZ_JBMPOX010000046.1:0-5649 GCF_049340445.1 Undibacterium sp. Ji50W
CTCCACTGCGTGCGCGCCCTGCCACTTCGACGCTGATCTGGCTGTGGTTCAACTCGTTGAGGGCGTCGATTTCTTTGAGCAAGGCGGCTTCTTCGGGACTGACATTCGTTGTCTGGCCAGGTTTGCCTAGCTTGCGGGCGGCGGTGATGCTGCCTGTATTAGCGTTGTCTGTTGTATTGGCTGCATAAGCACTGCCGCTGGCGTAACCTGTGGTGCCAGCACCGCCAGCAGGGCCAGTGGCGCTAGCAGCATATTGCTGCGGCACTGGTGCTGCCGGGTAGCTTACTTTTGGTGGGACATAGGGTGGTGGGACTAAGGGTGTGCCTGCCGATGCCGGTGCAGCTGCGGTCAGTGGCGTACGGGTCACGGTTGCTGGCGGTATCTGGTACACGGTGGCGGCACCTGGGGCCGTACCGGTATTGGCATTGGCACCACCCTGCACAATGGCAATCGCAGGATTAAGGGCAGCCTGTTGTGGTATTGGTGCAGGTGTTGGGGCCGCAGGTACCGACGCAGCGGCAACCCTGGCCGGCAATTGCGGAATGCTGGCCATTTGCTGAGGCACTGGTGCAGATAGTGGTGCAACAGCGGGAACTGTCTTGCTTGCAGTAGCCATCACACTGGCAGGCAATTGCGGAATCGCATATTGTGCCTGCGCTGGTTGCGCATACTGTGGTTGTGCATATTGTGGCTGCACATACTGCGCCTGGGCCGGTGGCGCATATTGAGGCTGAGCATATTGTGGCTGGGCATACTGCGGTGCAGCCTGTTGCAAGGGTACACCTACTGGCGCAAAAATCGCACTCTTGGAATTCGGTACCAGTGCCTGTTGTGGCGCACTGGCCAGCGCGACCGGTGCTGCCGCATTGCGGTCGGCAAAAGGATTGACTCTGAAATCATTGACACTGGCTGGCTGCGCCTGTGCCACCAGGCGTATACCATTCACGCCCTGGCCCGCTGCTGGATGCTGGGCCTGTTCCAGGGCCAATGCCTGCCTGAAAAATTCCAGTGCGCGGCCATTATTGCCCTGCGCCCTGGCGACATTGCCGGCCAGTGAAATAATGCGCGGATTATCCGGTTGCAGGCGCATCAGGGTAGCCAGGTGTTCTTCTGCGCCTGAGAAATCCTTGTTCTGTATCGCGGCATACACCAGTGCCTGCAAGACTTCGGGGTTTTCCGGTTCGGATTGCAAAACGCGGACATACAATTCCTTCGCCGAATCCGCGTCACCTGCCGATGAGTAAATACGCGCCAGGCTCAGCAGCACCAAACTGTCATCCGGGTCGGCCAGCAACATGGGCTGGATATAGTTGAAAGAAGCGGCAAAGTCGCCAGCTTCACGCGCCCGTTCCGAATAGCGCATCGACAAGATCCGTTGCAGGTCTTTGTAATCACCCACTTCTTCTGCGGTCAGGCGCGGCATGTCGGCGACTTTGCGCATCACTGCCAGCACTTCAGCTTCCTGATTGGCACGCAGCAAGGCCATGCCATATTGCAGCAACAAACCCGCCGGAGGATTAGGTGTAGTGTCCACCGCACGCTTGATCAGCGTCAGGCCATGGGCAGGGTCGCCAACCTTCATGTGGAAGGCCGCAACGATGCCGATAAATTCTGCGTCGTTACCCGCCGTGCTTTCTATCACGCCCAGCAATTCACGGGCGTGGGCAACATCACCCCGATTGGCAAAGACATTCAGGCGATCAATCTGCACGCGTAGCCACATGCGCTTTTGCAACTCGACCATTTCAGCCTTGCGGGCTGCGGCAGGCACACGTTCCAGCGTCATCAGGCCTTCCCACCACAACTGCTGCATGGCGCTCAGCATGGCGCTGGCGAACAGGGCTTCGGCCTGCGGGTTTTCTACATTGGCCATGGCGTCCATCAGGGCACGGGCAGCACCCGGTGCATTTTGACGCAGGTAGATTTTTGCCAGCGCCATGCGCAACCAGGGGTTGTCGGGGGTCATCAGAATCGCATCTTCCAGGGTCGCCTGGGCAGTGGCGATATCGCCTGCCGCTTCGGCTGCCTTGGCCTTGTCCCATAACTGGGTAGATTTCAACTCTGACAGCACCGTCATTTGTCGCGGCGACATGTAAGAGCTCAGTTCTTCCAGATCCTTGATACGTTTTTGCTCGGCCAGCAAACCGATCAGGCTATCGAGTGCCCCCTGGTTTTTGGGGTCTTGTTTCAAGACCTGGCGGAAATTGGCTTCGGCACCAGCAGCGTCTTTTTCTGCCAGCAAGGCTTCGCCCAGTTGCAGGATGCCGACGGTTTCCTTGGGGTCCATTTCCACCGCTTTGCGCAGCAGGGCAATACCCTTGGCACTGTCGCTGTCTTCAAAGGCAGTGCGTGCATCACCTATCAGGCCCCAGTAATTGGCGCGATCAGATGCCTGCTTCCACTGGTCCTTGCGATTGGCAGGGGACAGTTCCACCGCCTTGTGCAGCAGCGTGCGTGATTCAGCAAATTCATCCTGACGCATTTTCACCAGGCCCATGCCGCCATAACCGGACGAATCTTTGGGGTGTGATTTGATCAGTGCCTGGAAAGCTGCCTCTGCCGTTTTGAGGTCGTTTTCATCCAGCGCCTTGAAGGCTGCATTGCGGGCTTTATCCAGCGAATCACCACTGCCAGCTTTGGCTTCTGATTTTGCTGCGGCTTTCTTTTCAGCCCTGGTTTCGGCTTTGGCAGCGAGCCTGGATTCTGCCTTGGCTTCTGTCCTGGTCCTGGCCTCGGCTTTTGATTCAGCTTTGGATTCGGCTTTTGATTCAGCCCTTGAAGCTGCTTCGATTTTCTGTTTGGTTTCTGCGGTGGCCTTGACTGCGGTGTTCTGCTTGGCCTCTGCCATCACTTTGGCTGGATTGGCTTTTTCTTCCGCTGCTGCCGTCACGGCCGGACGGTTTAAATTGGCCAGGCGGTCCTTGATGACCTGGTCATCCGGAAACTTGTCGAGGTAACGGCGAAAATGTTTGACGTTTTCATTCTTGACGCCCATCCAGGTCAGGGCCTGACGCCATGATTCAGCCGCCGGTTTGGCGACATCGCCCCTGCTGGTCAATTGTTCCAGCGCGGCAATACCTTCCAGGCGGGTTGGTTCACGATAGGTGAGCACCTGGGCATACGCCAGCGCATAACGGGCATTGCCGGGGTTGTCATTCTTGATTTTTTCCAGCCCGCGCTTGGCATCGGGATAACCGGCCTTGGTGCCGGCCAGCACCTGATAATATTCAAACGCAGCATCGCCCTTGAGCTTGGATGGGTCACCCATGATCTTATAGGCTTCCACCGCACTGTCGGCATCACCCTGCTGGGCCAGCTTGCGGGCATTGTCCAGCTGCCCTACCCCGCCGTTGTTACCACGACGCAAGGCTTCTTCGGCGGTGCGTAACTGGCTGTTGCTGGTCTGTGCACCTTTCAACTTGCCGTAATAGGATTTGGCCAGGTCGGCATTGCCAGCCCTGGCTTCATAGATCACCAGCGCCAGCAGCGCTTCGGCATTGGCCGGTTCAATCTTGAGTATTTTGCGCCAGGAATCGGCAGCGTTTTCATCTTTGCCACGCTGTGCCCAGAATTGCGCCTGCTCTTTCAATTGTTGCGTCAAAGGGGAATTCGCGAGCGCAGTCCCGCTTTCCAGATAAGCCGTCAAAAGCGCCAATGCCAACGCTTTCTTCTTAAAATTCATTCATTTCCCCTATTGACCGCTTTGCAGTACGTGTTGCAATGTATTGCGATGTCTTAAAGACAAAAAGCATATTCCCTGCATTTTGAAGGATGCCGGGGTAAATAGGAAGCGCATCTTAAGAAGCAATTGTTAAAATATAAAAAAACCGCCAGGATTCTGACGGTTTTTATTGATGCAGGTAAATTTATAGCGCTTACCACAATCTTAATTTCCGGAATAATAAGGTTTAGGAGCTAGCCACGTATAGCGCTTCGATCAAAAACGGTGCAAGAACGAAGCCACCAAGGCTCCCAGCGAGAACCACCACACCCAACCGAGTTGAGTGAGAATGGTTGAAACCGTCTTCCCTGTCTGAGTAGCTAGGAGTATCCCCTCGCGAATCAGATGCTCGTTGCTGCCCACAGCCTCGACCAACGTTTCAATGTCAGCCTTGGTGACCGGCGTAATTACGACCACCTCGCTATTTTCCTCTTCGTCTTTAAACCAATCAGGGTGCGATTTTCTCTTCTCAGCTTCCCAAAAATTGTAGGCGTTGGCGCTATCCAAGTAGTTGTTGTTAAGCTCGCCGCACGCCTTCCAACTGATGTCATGTAATGCTTTGCGACTATCTGGACGCCGCCACACATAGTCGTTTTGCTGGCATGAGTTGACCGCCAGATTTTTATCGATGTAATATGCTGCGAGAACTTCATCTGACGTCATGTCGTAGAACGTATAAATCGCATCACGTATCGCGGGATCTCTGTGCTTCAGCAACTCTTTGCGAAGATCTGGCTTAGTCTTCGCCGCCAAATGGGCTAGTGACTTGCGTACGAGAGTATAGCCCCATGCGTATCCGTTCTTCGCAAGCTCGTCCTCTTCGGTCTGTCCAGCCGCGTCGTCGATAGCGGGCCGCCAACGTTCTGCGATCAATAGCGGGTCGCCTGCGTGGAAGGGTTCGCAACGGGTCTTGCTCAACAGATTGCCCAAGATGACAGCCCAACCCTTCGTGGCAGGCAAAGTTTCTGCCAACTTCCATGTAGCAGAGAACACTTGACCGTGTAAGAACTCTGCATATCCGTCCATGTCGCCAGAATATTGCTTGCCCATCCTCTTGTTATTGGCCAATGCACGCAACGCCGTTTGTCTTCGTTCATCGCCCATTGCTTGCCAACTCGCCTTGCCTTCAAGGAAATCGCGGAGAAACGACTCGTTGAGAGCAGGGTTGCCAAACATGGCGAACAGTTCTTCATCGCTGGCCTTTGACAGCCACAAAAATATACCGTCTGGATTGTAGCCAAACAAGGCGTTAGGGATGCAGTCGAAGTTGAGCACGCCATCCAAATGCTCATTCGCCAATACCGCCAGTCGTAAAGCTCGTTCACGAGTTTGGCCGAGGTCAATCCCAGAAAACTTCTTGAAGAGCGTTTCCATTGTTTCGTTGTATTTTCCAAACCGAGCCAAAGCGAGGTCGATCAACGGATCTTTGCGGTCAAGCAGGGCTTTCTCAACTTCCATATCGAACCCAGGGTCATTTCTGTCTCTCCTAGCCGCACGAATCTCCAAAATCGAGTAGACCCGTTCCGATGTGCTTGCAATAAGTTCTGCTTCTGTGATGAGAATGTTGTGGCCCCGCATTTCGTCCTCCTATGTATTTTGTATTATGAATGGCGGGACGACAAAACACTATTCCAATAGCAAAACGACTTCGTGCGTCAATATGCTGTAGGCAGACCAAGGCATGCGTCATCTAACGGGATCAGGTCTCCGAAGAGGCACGATGGTATCAGCGCATTAACCCTTTTTATCAGAATTCTAATGAAACGGCTCACACATGTTGGCGTTTTTTATTTATGCAATTCCACTAGCGTCCGGTTAAAAGTCGAATAAATTCAATTGGTTAGCGTTGGGTGCTGTTTCAGAAATGTAGTCATCGGTCTGAAAGGCGCATGAAATCTCAGTTTTCTCAAAAACAGAGACCGATAAGA
>NZ_JBMPOX010000047.1:0-5446 GCF_049340445.1 Undibacterium sp. Ji50W
CTTATCGGTCTCTGTTTTTGAGAAAACTGAGATTTCATGCGCCTTTCAGACCGATGACTACATTTCTGAAACAGCACCCAACGCTAACCAATTGAATTTATTCGACTTTTAACCGGACGCTAGTGAAATTTACTGTGTGCACCGGCTTGTCAGTTGATGCAGCCAATTCGCAAAATTCACGTAAATTCGTTGTAAACCCAAGGAAATAAATCTTCTGTGGACTTATCCAAAGGTGAAAAAATGGAGCGCTTGGCAAGTCGAATAAAGCGCCATTGATTTCAATACGATGCTTTGTGTTGATACAACTTTCTGAAGGCATACGTCTTGGCCATTCTTCCCACGTCATGAAGGTCAAAAAGCATGTAGGTGCCAGAATAAAGCCTGAAAATATAATGCAGCTTCGACTGCGGTACCCGGTAACTCGTTTACGTGTCAAAAATAAAATTGCACGTGTAGCGACACCAGCAAACAGCCCCAGCCAAGCTGCACCATAATAAGCGACCCCAAATACCGCGTCTAAGATTGCACCACCGTGCGCATGGTCTGCCCATCGCCCGTAGGAAATTACCATCCAGGTCAGTGGCGATCCCAACAGCAAAGCGGCACCAAGAAGTGCCCAACGGTTGGGCATACAGATAGCGATAATGAATGGAACAAAATATGGCATGAAAACGAAACCTACGATGCCGAAATCCATGGATGCAGTCCTGTTCGTGGTGGAAATAAATGGACGGCCCTTTGGACCATCATGTCGTTCCCTTATTCAGGGAAAAGACAGATTGACACATCCCGATGAAGGGAGAATGAAGGCAGTGTGAAGAAAGTATGCGATTTGTAATGCAGGTGGTGTTGGCGACGACTGGGCAGGTAGTTGTAAAGTACCAGTTTTATCTCGTAGCCGGGGAGCGAGTCGCACGCAAGGGAATTACAGCCAGCTGCGTCCTTGAAGAATAATGTCGCACCCGCTTCCGGCGATAGCTGGTCAGTGCATGCACAGATTGCCAGATATGGTTTTGAGACAGTTGCTGGTATTTTGACACTCAGACTACGTGCGATTACCTGACACTAATCGCGCCTATGCGGACTACAGTAATCGCAATTCATTGTTTATCAATTATCGCTTATCCAAGATGACGCCCATATTTCTTAAAGTGAGAACTAAGGCTTCAATGTCATTTTTCTCATCGTCATAGAAAATAGTTCTAAAACCAACCATGGTGGCCGGAATTAGATTATCTCGGTTATTGTCTATGAAGATGCATTCTTCAGAAACGGCGCTGGCACGATCTAATGCATGCAAAAAGATGCCTGTGCCTTGCTTACTCATGCCAATTTCTGCAGAGACCACGATAGGGGAAAATAATTTATCTAATTTCTGCGTGATTTTCAGATGGTCGAATCTATCTTTTTTGTTGTCGGTGATTATGCCTATAGCGTAGTTGGATTTAAGTTGTTGCGCCAATGAAAACATAGGGGCATTTATCGGCGTGCTTTCAAAAGCTTCTTTTAGCAAGCTAATATTTATCTCACATCCCAATTCTTCGCAAACATTGCCCCAAATGCGAGAGTAAGTAGTTTTTCCCAATATAAGATCGTTGTTGTATCGACTGATCGCGTTTTTCACGCGTGAAAATTCAAGACCTGTCGCTTTGCTTAAATATCTGTTAGTCGTCAGCGAACCAGTTTTGTCGGTCGTGAGTACACCATCGTAATCGAAAAATATTAGCTTGATCAAACTATCCTCCATTATGTCTTGGGGCCAATCGGGCATACTGTCAACTGGCCGAAATGGCGTTAGCGGGCAATCGTAAAATTGTACGCTATTGGCTCAATGGCGTTCATTTAAGAGTCTTTTTGATGATCTGAACAGGGCATGGTCCACTATGGACAGCGCTGACTATACGCTCAGGCTCGAAGCTCTCCCCCATAGTAGGTATGAAAATCATCAACTTCCAGATTAAATGCTAGCGCTCGATAGCTTGAATATCCCGATAAATCATAGAATTAACATGAAGCTCTTCCCGGTCGAAGATCAATTGGCACTTCGTTTCTGCACTATACCCAAGTCGGTCAGCGTAGGGAGATCGGATTCTATGTCCCTTCAAGTGTATATTGAGACACCGAGGGGTATTTTGACGCACTACATGCGTGCGATTACGTTGCACTAATCGCGCCTACCCAGACTGGCTCAAACCAACTGACAGCGAAACGAATTATTCGCACTTCATTTCTGCATCGCAGATGAGTCAATCTGCACAGGAGTGGTTGGCTTTGCACAATCGCAGGCAAGTTTAGATGTTTAGAAATGCATTAGCGTGAGACCTGACCTGATCCACATAACGGCTAGACATCACCGTGCAGCCAATGACATTGCCGCCACCGAGAAATTAAACAATGCATGCAAAATCATGCCGCTTAGAATGCCATTACGCAAGCGCAAGTAACCTAAAGCCAGGCCAACCAGTAATTGTGGGGAGACGATAATAAGCATCAGAAAACTTGGCGTTCCGGAAAAGATGTAGTTAGAAACATGAGCCAGCCCAAAGAATAGGCTATAGAACCAGAATATCCAGGGGAAACGACGCAGGTAATTGCGACCACGTGTAAATTGAAGTTCAGCTTTTGCTTCAGAGTCGGCTCGCTTCCTGACAAAAAAGTCGATGATAGCAATCGCGCATATCACGATCGCTAACACCATGGCCGACTTAGGTGACTGAAAAACCAGGGCAAGCAAAGGTGGGCAAATGAACAAGCTATATTTGGGCGCTCGCAATCCAGCGCGAAAAATCAATTCTTCTATGATGGGAGCAAATAAAATCAAACCAAGCCACTCACGGAGTGTTAAATAGTTTGCTGTCGTATCAATCTTTGATTTTGCCCCTGCGATATCCATGAGAAATTCGTCACTTATCGCCGAAATTAGGAGGGCGAAAAAAAGTGCCAATACCAGAAAAAACAATACGCGCCTGCCAATTGCCGCCAGGTTTTCCGTATTAGGCTTACGTCTTTGTGGATGAACGAGAAACCGTTTGAAATCGCCGCTTTCGCGTTTTACATACTCAAAAAATTTCATCGTGTTCGCGCTGAGGAATGTGAAAAGAAAAGACAGCTACGCATAACTTGCGTGGAATCATTCCAGGTGGGTACGCCAGGCATTTTTGTACCATAAAAGCCAGGAGAGCCTCCTGTCATGACGGCACGCATAAACTTTAAGCTTACTTGTACCGTCATGAACGCAGAGACCCTACACCCTGACGAAGTTTGACAATTTCAATACGACTGCTTCAGACGCCTTTGTTTGACCGCTTCGGCCAAACCTTCGAGTACCTGGATGCTGGAATCCCAGTCTATGCAGCCGTCGGTGACGGATTGGCCGTAGACCAGTTCTTTGCCTTGCACCAGGTCCTGGCGACCGGCGACCAGGTGGGATTCGATCATGACGCCGACGATGCGGGTATCGCCTTCGGCAATTTGTTTGGCGATGTCAGCGCAGACGGGGATCTGGTTGGCTGGGTTCTTGGAGCTGTTGGCGTGCGATGCATCGATCATCAGGCGTGATGCCAGGCCGCTGTTGGCGATGTCTTTGCAGGCGGCATCGACGCTGGCAGCGTCATAGTTGGGCGTTTTGCCGCCGCGCAGGATGATGTGGCAGTCTTCATTGCCGTTAGTGGAGACGATGGCAGAATGGCCGCCCTTGGTGACGGATAAAAAATGATGCGGCTGTGACGATGCCTTGATGGCGTCAACGGCGATTTTGACATTGCCATCGGTACCGTTTTTGAAACCGACCGGGCAAGACAGGCCAGACGCCAGTTCCCTGTGCACCTGTGATTCGGTGGTGCGGGCACCAATCGCGCCCCAGCTGATCAGGTCGGCGATGTATTGCGGGCTGATGACGTCGAGATATTCGGTACCGGCAGGCAGGCCAAGTTCATTGATGTTGAGCAGCAGTTCACGGGCGATGCGCAGGCCGTCGTTGATGCGAAAGCTGTTGTCGAGGTAGGGGTCATTGATCAGACCTTTCCAGCCAACGGTGGTGCGTGGTTTTTCAAAATACACGCGCATGATGATTTCCAGTTCACCAGAAAAACGGCCACGCTCTGCGGCCAGTCGGTGCGCATATTCCATCGCTGCCTTGGTGTCATGGATGGAGCAAGGGCCGATGACGACCATCAATCTGTCATCCTGGCCATGCAAAATGCGATGCAAGGCAGTGCGGGCATTGGCTGCGGTTTCCGAAGCTTTTTCGGAACAGGCAAATTCACGGATCAAATGCGATGGTGGAACCAGTTCCTTCATCTCGCGTATGCGTAAATCGTCGGTGCGCTGCATGTTAACTCCTGTCAGATACTAAAAATTAAAATAAGAAATTTAAAATAAGAAAATTTGAAAACTGCTTAAAACCTAAAATCTCACCACAGAGGCACGGAGACACAGAGGGACGCAGAGTAAATTCAAGAAACCCAGGAGGCTCCACGTTCATCTCACTTGTTCGCCCTTCTCTTGCCTTTCTCTGTGTCTCCGTGTCTCTGTGTTGAGAGGTCTTGCTTTTTATGCGTTACGTTTATTCCGTAAAAAATTCAGGCAAAAAAAAACCGCCAGATCGGGCGGTTTTTTAGAATTTTGGTTTAGCGCTTTTTCTTCGAGTGCTTACCGTCTTCCCACCGCCGTTGGCTTGGAATAGCTAAAGTAAAAGAAGAAAAAGAAAACAATATGTTTCATATCAATTATTGATTAAATATTTGTTTTTGCCATGTCGTGCCCTTTGGTAAGGGCTATCCAAATCAATAGTGCATCAAAATCAGGCAATTTGCAAGGATGTTGCCGTTATTTGCTTATTTTTTCCACAAAGGTGGGGGTTCTGGTGGGATATCGCCCCCTTGGGTGGGGTAGGCACCGGGTACCGGGGCTTTTCGCTCGATGGCGGCAACTTGTGGCGTATTGCGGTTCATCCAGTTGCGCAATTCATTCAGGTTGGCGGCGATATCGGCGCGGTTGGGGCTGAGGCGATTGGCTCTTTCCAGCAGGTTCAGGGCTTTTTCGGTATCGCCCTGGGCGGCCAGCGCCACCGCCTGGTTGTTGAGGGCAGAGGCGTCAAACGGATTGACCTTGGCTGCTTCGGCAAATTTCTTGCTGGCGGCACTGGTATTACCTTCTGCCATCAGGTTGCGGCCTTCTGCATTCGGGTCTTGTGCCACTGCAGTCGCTGACCAGGCCAGCAGGCCTGCGCCCAGCATGGATACCAGGCTTGGCTGCGAGGAAAATAAGGAGGTGACGACTTTCACGATTTAATTTCCGGAATAGTAAGGTTTAGGAGTCACCGGTGGGAAGGCCACCGGGGACTTTCTGGTCTCGAAGCTATAGCGCAGGTACACCGCTGCTGCTGCGTCATTGAAATCCCCCGAGTTGTCTGCCGTCAAACGCCCCCCCAGGAACAGGTGCGGGG
>NZ_JBMPOX010000048.1:0-3340 GCF_049340445.1 Undibacterium sp. Ji50W
CATTGGCATCATAGCGATTTTCTGAAACAGCGCCCTGGCTGTCGACGGTAAACACCAGCCTGCCAGCAGCGTCATGGGTATACCGCACATTGCGGTCTTGCTTGCCATTGGGCTGCAACTGACTGGCGATATCGCTGCTGCTGAGTTGCGTTGTGGCAGTCGGTGCTGCAATCGTAGTGGCATAGGCAATCCGCTGTGCCAGTTGGCCATTCGCATCATAGATAAGATGGCTGACACTGCCATCGGCATTCACCTGGTAGCTCAGGCGATTGGCATCGTCATACGTCATCAGGGTGACACGGTCCGCTGCACTGGCCTGCACACTGCTGGCTGCGGCACCGGTGGTACCGGTAGCGACGGTATTGGCATAACTGATCTGTTTGACCAGGTTGCCGTTCTTGTCAAACACTTGCTGGGTCACGGCACCACTGCCATTCACGCTCCAGCTCAGGCGATTGGCGGCATCGTAGCTGCGGTGTACATGCGCATCATGCGCCGTATCCGTCAGGGCGGCCGTGGCGGCGGCCAAAGCCGTGACAGTCATCGGCGTGCTGGCGGGCAATGCTCTGGCATAGGTGATGGCATCGACCACGTTGCCATTGGCATCATAGGTATTTTTAGTGACAGTGCCGGTGCCGCTGACGACGTAAATTGGGCGGTTCAATGCATCATAGACCGTGCGTACACGCTGGTCATGGGCCGCATCGGCCACTACCAGCGGGGCGGTACCCGGGGTCCAGCTCGACAGGCGTATCGGTTTGGCATAGCTGACGCGCTCGGTCACATTGCCATTGGCATCATAGGTGAAACTGGTGACACTGCCGGCGGCATCAATGGTGAAACGGACATGGCCATCTTTGTCATACACGCGGTTCTGGCGCACATCCTGGGCCGGGTCAGCCTGCAGCCTGGCAGCCACTTCAGCCTGGCTGGGGTTGGTGCTGAGGCCTGTCAGTGCAATCGGATTGGCATAGCTGATGCTGGTGAGTACCCGGCCTTCATGGTCATAGATGGCCTTTTGTACGGCGCCAGTGGGGTTGATGGTATACACCAGGCGGTCATTGGCATCCCATACATAGCGGGTCAGATTGCCATCGGCATCGGTGACACTGGTGACATTGCCTTTGGCATCATACTGATAATGACGGCTGAGGTTCAGTCCATCCGGGTCGGTATGGTCGGCAATCCGGTGACCCTGGGCATCATAATCATACTGGACCACATTCCCTGCCGGGCTGGTCACGCGCAGCACATGGCCTTGCGCATCGTAGCTGTAGCGGGTGATGGCGTTGAGACCGCTCGGGTCAACCACCTGGCTGCTGACCTGGCCTTTAAGATCATAATTGGTCAGGGTGACGATGCCATTGGCATCGGTCATGCGGATTTGCTGGCCTTTGGCGTCGTACTGGTAGCTGGTGGTGAGTGCCAGGCCTGCTGCGTCGACGGTGCGCGACAGCAGACGGTTGGCGGCATCGTAGTGGTAATCGACTTTGTTGCCATTGGCATCGGTGGTCTGGATCAGGCGGTTGGCATGGTCATAGACCGTGCTGGCGCTAGTGAGTTCGCTGGCAGCATTCAGCAAATTGCCATTCGCATCATAGTGATAGCTGGTGACATGGCCATTGCCATCGGTGACGCTATTGGTCTGGCCCTGGCGGTTGTGGATAGTGCTGACAGTCACGCCTTCAGCCGTGGTGACGCTGATGCCGCGGTTGGCGGTGTTGTAGCTGTAGGTCACCGTATTGCCATTGCCGTCGGTCTGGGTCAGGACACGGCCTATCGCATCATAGCTGACGCTGCGTTGCGTCTGACTGGCGTCGGCAGAGACAGGATCAATGCTGACGATGGCACGGCCTAAACGGTCATAGCTGACCTGGCGTACATTGCCATTCGCATCGACACTGCGGATGGCACGGCCAAAGGCATCATAATCCACCTGGTTGGTGGCGGCAACGCCGGTGGTGTCGGTGACAGAGCCGGTTTGCAAACCACGGTGGTCAAACATGGCCAGTTGGGTCAGGGCGGTATTGCCGGCGCCGGTGGTGCCGGTGGTGGTACTGATGCGTTCACCAAAGGCATCATAGCTAAAGCTGGTGACGGCACCAAGCGGGTCGGTGATGCTGGCCACCTGGCCGGCGCTGTTGTAACTGATGGTGCTGCTGCTATCGAGGGCGCTGTTGGCAATGCCTGCCAGTGCTGTTTGCAGATGGCTATCGACCAGGCCACCATGCAGGGAAGTCAACTCCGTCAGGCGGGTGCCGTACTGGACGGTGCTGACCAGTTGGTTGAGATTGTTGTAGCGGCGTTCCTGCACTTCCCCCAGGGCATTGATGCTGTGGGTGAGGTTACCGCTCTGGTCATAATAGAACAGGGTGGTGTTGCCGTTCGGGTCGGTCATGCTGATGCGGCGACCGGCGGTGTCATAGGCATAGCTGGTGCCATACTGGGCCCAGATGGCATCGATTTCTTGCGGGCTTTGTTGACCTGTGAGTTGGGCACTGCCCAGGCCGGACAGGGTGGCGCTGACGCGACCCAGTTGGTCGTAACGCTGGTTGCTGATGCGGATGTCGCCGCTACCGGCGGCATCGATGACTTTAATCAGGTTGCCGGCAATATCGTACTGGTATTGCCTTTGGGTGCCTTCGGCATTGGTGCTGGTCACCACACGGTTGAGGGCATCATAGGTCTGGCTGCTGACCTGGTCTTCGGCATTGCTGGCGGGACGCAGGCTGGCCAGGGTGGAACTGGCAGTGACGGGACCGAGGGCTTTGTTGCTATAGCGGGTGCTGCTGGTGGCATTGCCATTGGCGTCGTAATGCAATTCGGTCAAATAAGCTTCGGCATCGACATTGGCAACAAGTTGGCCTTTGGTATTGTAGAGGGCGTAGTTGTGCTGGTCGGCGGCATTGACGGCTGGGATCAGGGACGCGAAGTTGCTGCTGGTGGTGACGGCACCAGCAACTTTAGTGGCGTAACGAATGACTTCAACACGGTGTCCGGCACTGTCGTAGCGGTATTGGCTGAGGTAGCCTTCGGCATCGACGGTACCGATGAGCTGGTGGTTGGCGTCATAGAAGCCCACACTGGTTCGGTCATTGGCATGGGCAGCGACGACCACATCTTGCGGACCGGCATGAAGGCTGAGGCTGGCAGGGGCAAGGGTATTGGCTCTTTGTACGGTGGACAGCAGGTTGCCTGCAGCGTCGTAGCTGTATTCAGTGACGAGACCGGCGGCACTGACGGTTTTACTCAGATGACCGGCTGCATCATAGAAGCTGCGGCTGATGAGGTCATTGGCTGATGCGGTCAGCATCGGTAGCAGGTCGTAGGTGGTGCGGGT
>NZ_JBMPOX010000049.1:0-2773 GCF_049340445.1 Undibacterium sp. Ji50W
GATATCCGCAAAAAGCCCCAATTCTGCGCCTCGATGTTCAAATCGAGACCAGATGAAAACATCATTTTATGCAAACAAATCATTGACTTACGATCCTCTGATGTGAAAACGTTGGGACACTAGTGATCTCATATTTATTTTCATTTGCAAGTGCAAATTTGTTCAATGAAAGACATGGGCAAGAAATACGATAGCCCAGGTGGTGTCAAAGCCGTCAGTTAGTTTGCCAAGCACTCCTCAAATCAGCGTGCCAAAATACGTTATAAATCCACGGGATATCTTTTACGCTATATCCAAACATCGTCAATTCAATTTTCTGTTTATCGATCCATTTATCCGTGATTTTTCCGTCAATATTGATTAAAAAGTGCTAAGTTTGCAACCGCTTTAACGCCTGCCATTTTCTCAACTTCCTCATCAAACCGTTTTTTAAGATCTTCTGTTGAGTCGTAAATTATTTTTGTTTTGACTAATAATTCGCTTATTTCGTCATTCTTAGTTTTAGCTTCATTGGCTAGGCCTTTTATTGCATTAAAATATTTTATCGCTTCGTCTGCATTTGCAAAATTTGGATGTGCAATCAAATTTTCAGGCTTTTTCCAAAGGAAGTAGAAAAACGCGAAGGCAATTAACGGTGGATAAACCAGCACAAAACTCGCCAGCAGCAACTGAACAAGCCCAGATGTTTGGATAAGTGCAGTTGTGACGATTGTTTCAATTACTCCGACAAATAATGAAATCACTCCAAGCGGAGTTGAGGGAGTGACTTTATTAAGGATATCAGACGTTTTCCCTGTACCGGTTGTACCTACAATGACCTTGTTTACGCCGAGTTCCTGAGCTTCCTTGATAATGTCCATAGCGTTTTCCTCAGTCTAATTTTTTACATCAATGCGCTTTAAAATGTCGAGCAAGTCTTCCTTCGTTAAAATCAACTGACAGATTTTCTTTTCTTGATCATCACAATTCAAAGTCATTACATCAACAAACATAAACGATGCACCACCTACCGTCTGAGCGTTTTGAGGGAATTGAAGCCAGCGCGACGTTACTTGACACTCTGCTTTATGTTCCATAACTTTCGCCAAGCGAACACGCTCACTGCGAGTCGGATAATCATTTTTGGTCATATTCTTTCTATACAAATAGTTTAAGTCCAAGAGCGACCAAAATCCCCATGATCCACCAAGACATTTTTTGCAGTCGATCAAGGCGCTCAATAATTTTCACCTGGAGTATTAGCGTCGCGGCAACATCCTCACGAGCGTGAGTCGCCGCTTTTAACCCTTGCTGAACCGTGAACCTCGCTTCTCCATGTTCAGTGTATTCGCAATCTAGTCCGGCGTCGGTACGTCCCATTCTAGCTATGCGGACTGCCGCAGCGAGTTCAGCACCGGCACCACCTTTTCTTTCCATCTCGGCGAAAAGCTGTGCTTCAAATTGTTCGGCGTCAATATCAGATTGAGGTCTTGCGGCCATTTTTAAATTTTCCCTCGGCTTTACGATATGTTGATAAGAGCAGCGACTTGCGGTGGCAGCAAGCGTTTGACCCAATCGATTCTTTGCTGAAGCATGGCATCTGTCATTGGTGAGGCGATAGCGACAGCCATGTCCCCCTCAATGCAGCTATTTATTGCCGCTACAAGCACTGGCACGTTATTGGAATCAGTCGCCAATGCATTCAGTACACCTTGACAAACAATCCGCATCCCGTCTAACTCCGCACGCGTCATTTCCATCGTTTGGGCGAGTGAATATAGAACTTTCTGATCTTGCGTTTCCATTCAATTTTCCTCTATCTAAATATTCCAAACCCATTGTGGGACTGTCATACCATTTCACTAGTGTCCCAACGTTTCTCATAGTAGAGACATCTGTTTTGGTTGATTTTCGTCATCGAAATTTCCCGATGGCGGCGTAAGTAATTGATTTATTGGTGCTGTTTCAAACATGGTGAGACTCAGGATTTGTAGAATTTCGTAAAGGCTATGAGGCAAATGCAGACGTTTTTTGACGATAGCGATGAGTACGTAAGTACAGACCGCGATCCATATTTGCGTCTTTACGGCATTCTCGCTGGTTCCCAGGAAGGTTTTGATACGCAAATGTTGCTTGATCCACTTGAAGAACAATTCGACCTGCCAACGCTGCTTGTAAAGCGCTGCGATCATCTCCGGTTTGAGAAAGAAATTGTTGGTCAGAAAAATGATGCGTTCCCCAGCGTCGTCCTTGACGACGATACGACGCAAAGTCGCCGGGTAGTCCTTGCTTGCGTAGAAGAGCGGGAGTACGCCCGTTTGATCGCAGATTACGTTGCTCGTCGCCCGGTCGACTGGCTGCGAATACCGACGCTTGAACTTGGTATTGCTTTTTGCTCTGGTGACAAAGAAGGCGCCCATCACATGCAGCCGGTAAAGTCTGGCGAAATCCAGATAGCCACGATCCATCAGGTAATACGCTCCTGGCTCGATGACCAGATCGTCGAGAATATTGACCTCGTGGGTCTTGCCGTCGGTGATGTGGATGAAACTGGGAATAGAGCCGCGCAGGTCGAGCAGCGTATGCAATTTGATGGCCGCCTTGGCGGACCGGAATGGTGCCCACGGATACACCGACAAACACAGGTCGATGGTGGTGGCATCGAATGCATAGACCGTCGCATCGAGGTCCACGCCAAACGGCTCGCTGGCGTACAACGGACGCGCCATCGCAATCAGGTGTTGCGCCAGATCGGCGTAGATTTGCCAGGGGCGCGTGGCATTTGCATTGGCCA
>NZ_JBMPOX010000050.1:0-2274 GCF_049340445.1 Undibacterium sp. Ji50W
AAGAAAACCCGACAGAAGTCGAAGCCACCCTGCGCAAAATCATCAATGACACTGCCGCCAGCCTGCCCGGCATCAGCGTCGATATCAAACGCCTGCTGCTGGCCAATTCCATGCGCCCCCTGCCTGGTAATACACCGCTGGTGGAAGCTATACAAAAGCATGGTGAAACCGTATTTGGGGAAGCGATACCGGCATTGGGCACACCTTTGTATACCGATGTACGGCTGTTTTCAGAAGTGGGTATTCCCGGTGTGATCTATGGCGCGGGGCCACGCACGGTGCTGGAATCCCATGCCAAGCGGGCTGATGAAAGATTGAACCTGGAGGATTTGAGGAAGGCGACCAAGGTGGTGGCGCGCAGTTTGCAAGATTTGCTGCAAGACCGGCTGCAATAAAAATAGCAAAATCAAACATGGAATTTTTCTGTTTCATCCTCTAACATGAAGACGCATTCAAAGCTGTTTTTATCGTGAGTATTTTTTGAAAGATCGCTATGAATAAGAAAACTCTTTTACAGTTCTGCACAATGGCCATGCTGGCCGCCACTGCCAGTAGCCAGGCTCAGGCTCAGGCTGACAACAAGATTGTCCTCAACTACAATGTGCGCCCACCGTATATCGTCGAAGAGCCTGACGGTTCTGCATCTGGCTTAACAGCAAGCCCGGCAGCCAGTGCCTTCAAAAGCGCAGGAGTTGCCTTCACCTGGGCCAAGGCTGCCCCCAACCGCCAACTGGCCATGGTGCAGGAAAACACGCAAAAAACCTGTGCCATAGGCTGGTATAAAACCGAAGAACGCGAAGGCTTTGCCAAGTTCAGCAAGGCCCTGTACCGCGACAAACCCACTGTTATGATCGTCAGCAGCGGCTCCAAGATCAAGGACAATGCCAAGCTGGAAGAAATATTGACCACGCCCGGCATCAAGGTGCTGGTCAAGGAAAAATTTTCATATGGCCATCACATCGATGCCGCACTGGCCAAGCTGAAACCCCAGACCGTGGTCTCCAACGGCACCAACACCCAAATGCTGCAACTGATCGCCGCCAAATCCGCCGACCTGATGTTCGCCGCACCTGAAGAAGCCAATTACCTGATTGAGCAATCCAATATGGCCAAGGACAAGTTCAGCCTGTTCAAGGCGAGTGACATGCCGGATGGAGGGGAAAGGTATCTTATTTGCAGCAAGAATGTGCCGGATGATGTGATGGCGAAATTGAATAAGGGGATCAGTTTTAAATAAGCGTCTCTTGAACATTCATGGCGCACATTGCGTGCCATGAATGTTTGATGCGAGAGTATCCTCTTCAATCGGCAAACTACCTTGACGTCGCTCCAGCACAAGCTGGGGGCTACCGGGTTGACTCCACATCGAGCTGGAGCCACACCGGGCTGGAGCCACACCGGGCTGGAGCCACACCGGGCTGGAGCCACACCGGGCTGGCGCTCCAGAGGTGTTGTTGCATATCGTCCCAATTGAAATCCCCTCCCCTTCAAGGGGATGATGTCGGGGTTTCGCAAAGCCTGCTTTGCGCCGACAGAATCTAAGCAGCTTGCAAGCTGCGCAGTGGAGCGGTTAGGGTGGGGATGGGTTTCGGTCGATGTGCGGCAATCATGTTTACGTCGCTGCAGCGGCGTTCGTTGCATGCCGTACTTTGATTTAAACGAATGCCCTTCGTGGACACAAGCCGGGTCTCGGCCCGGCGGCCGAATTCCTTTCTTTGCTTCGCCAAAGAACGGAATCAAAGAAAGGCGACCGCAGACTCGCCCTTCGGGTGCTTACGCTGCGCTTCAGCATAATTTGTGCGTCACAAAAATGGGAATATCCGCAACTCGCTTCGCTCAGACATCGGCTCTTCTCTTTCCATTTTCTGTGACGCACAAATTACATCGTCCCAAGCGGATTAGAGTCAAAGTCCACGTCAAAAACAACTGCAACAGCAAAGTCAAAACCAACGTCAACACAACCACCAGTCATATTTATTTGAGTGCCATCGATCAATAATGGTGTAGGGGCTGCAGTTGTTTTTGACTTTGCTGTTGGGGTTGTTGATGTTGCTGTTGACTCTAATCCGCTTGGGACGAAGCCATTTGTGTAGTGCAGAAAATGGATCAGAAATGACCGATGTTTGAGCGCAGCGAGTTGCGGGCATTTCCCATTTTTTGCACTACATAAATGGGCACTCCCGCAGGGAGCGAGTCTGCGGTCGCCTTTCTTTGAATACGTTCTTTGGCGAAGCGGTGTGTGTCAAGGTAGTTGTCGCCTCAATTTAAATTAAG
>NZ_JBMPOX010000051.1:0-1490 GCF_049340445.1 Undibacterium sp. Ji50W
GGTACTGACATTGTTTCCGGCGAAACATTCACAGCCCCACAAGTCTACACACCAGGCGGCAATGCCCGTATCAACAGCCTGCAAGACGAAGACCAACTGACCGGTACCGGCGTCTCCAATACCCTGACAGCCACACTGGGTAATGCCAACGACAACGGCGGCACACTGATCACCCCAAAACTGACCAACATCCAAACGCTGAATGCCGCCTTCACAGGCTCATCCTCCGCGGGTGCCAACCTGGCAGTGACAGGTCTGGATCTGCAAGATGCGACTGGCCTCAAAACCGTCAACATCTCCCGTATCGCTTCTGCAGCTGGTACCAACAATGCCCGTATCGAAAACATCAAATCCGTTCTCGATACCATGTCCATCACCAGCTCCAACGCCAACCAGCAAGGTACAGTTGAATTCTCCTTCGGTACCGGCGTACTGACAGGTGCCAACGTTGGTGCATTGAACCTCTCCGACGTCCAAGTAGGTACAGTCAACATCGGTGGCAATACTTCTGGTTCCTCCGCCAATGGCGTAGGCGGCACAGGCTACGAAACACTGACAGTCAACAGCGCAGGCGCCAACAACTTCATCGGCACACTGAACCTGCCAATGGACACAGGCACAGCCGGTAAAGTCATCATCACTGGCAACACCAACCTGAACCTGGGTTCTACAACAAACGTCGTCAGCTCCGTAGGCACGATCGAATCCGTCAACTACCAAGGCGGCATCCTGCAAGCAGCAGGTCGTCTGTCCACTGTTGATGCATCCGCCTTCACCGGCAACCTGACTATCAACCTCGGCAACGGCATCTTCACTACCGCTGCTGCAGATACATCCGGTTCCGTACAAAACGTCTCCATCATTGGCGGCAAAGGTGCTGACGTCTTCATCCTGGCTGACACCATCGAAGCTGGCGACAGCCTGACAGGCGGCGACGGTAACGACACCCTGATCATCGTCAACGGCGGCAACGTCACAGCCGGTGCAACTGGTTCCTCTATCATCACCAAAGTCGAAGCAGTCCAGGTTTTGTTGAACAACGCCACTTCCACAGTGGACTTCAGCAAACTGCCAGATGTCACAGGCGTATTGGTTCGCAACGTCTCCAACACCAACTTGCTCGCACCACTGGATTCCGCACCAGTCACTGGTACTGATCTGTTCAACCTGAATAAATTGACAGTGGCCCAGGGCACAGCGATTACTGTTCAGCACAGTGACACAGGTTCCAACGGCATCACCCAAACAATCATCAATGCCCGTCTGGCCACAGACACAGGTACCAATGACACGATAGGCGTGACCATCAATGATGGTAAAAACCTGGATCCACGTTTCAACTTCACCCTGTCCACAGGCGCGGCTGAAAACGTCACCATCACAGATGCTGATTCTGAATCCAACACCATCGCCCTGCAAAGCGTTGCTGCACACACAGGCACCATCACCATCGGTACAGCAACAGGAACCGGCGTTGCAGGTGGCTTCAT
>NZ_JBMPOX010000052.1:0-1347 GCF_049340445.1 Undibacterium sp. Ji50W
ATTCAGTGACGAGACCGGCGGCACTGACGGTTTTACTCAGATGACCGGCTGCATCATAGAAGCTGCGGCTGATGAGGTCATTGGCTGATGCGGTCAGCATCGGTAGCAGGTCGTAGGTGGTGCGGGTGGGGACCGGGGGGATGACTACCGGGGGGACTACTACCGGCGGTGGGTCGGCCGGCGCGACACCCATATTCGCCCATACGTAGGACGAATCCAGGCCCGGTGTATCACCAAGGGTGAACCATTGTGCCAGCCACAAATGACCCTGGTATTGGATGGTTTCGCCACCATAGTAGGTGACGCCTGCGCCCCAGGGGGCATAGGTGCCGGCATCCGGTGCCTGTGTCCACGCCTGGGTTTGACCGGGGATGTCGCCATGGCTGGGCCAGCGTGCTTTCCAGTGCTGGCCCTGGTAATCGACGATTTGATCTTGTGCATATTCCGGACCAGCGGACCAGGGCGGATTGCTACCTGCCGGTACCACCTGGCTCCAGACGTGATCCACACCGGGTTCATTGCCGGGTATGGTGGTCCAGTTGGCTTTCCATAGTTGTCCATCATGGCTGACGATCTGGTTGACAATATATTCGACACCCGCCATCCACGGACGTGCGGTACCTGGAGCGGGTACCTGTGTCCAGACCATGTCAACACCTGGTGTATTGCCTAAAGCGGTATCCCAGCGGGCCAGATACACTTGTCCGTTATAGGTAACGGTATCGCCGTCCAGGTAGGTTTGACTGCCTGACCAGGCAGTAACGCTGGCAGCAGGCACGACTTCCAGCCATGTTGCATTGCCTGCTGGCTCACTGCCCTGATTATTGCTACGTGCCTGATACACTTTACCGTTGTGGTTGACCTGGTCACCCAGCAAGTAGGCGGTGGCGGTATTCCACTCTGGCGTGACGATGGCTTGCGGTGTCGGCGCAGGCGTACTTGGTGTTGGCGCTGTTGGTGTAATTGGTGATGAAGGCGTAGTTGGTGATGGTTGTGATGATGATTGTGAAGCAGCCCCTCCAATCACCCCCAGATCAGTCCACGGCGACCCACTGGCACTGCTTGGTATAGAGCCGACATTGAACCAGTTGGCTTGCCACAAATGCCCTTCATACCCAACGACTTCACCACCTGTGTAGCTGGTCTGGTTATTACTGACCACGGCAGTGCCACCGTGGTAAGTCAGATTGGCTTGCCACAGGCTATACCCTTCCGTACCAGCAACCGGTTCCCACACCGCTGCCGCATCCAGATCCGTGCCGGTCATGGTGCTACCCATGGTGTCCCAGCGGGTTTTGTAGAGCTGCCCCTGGTACTTGACGTAGGTGCCACCGACATAAAATGCCT
>NZ_JBMPOX010000053.1:0-1325 GCF_049340445.1 Undibacterium sp. Ji50W
CACTAGCGTCCGGTTAAAAGTCGAATAAATTCAATTGGTTAGCGTTGGGTGCTGTTTCAGAAATGTAGTCATCGGTCTGAAAGGCGCATGAAATCTCAGTTTTCTCAAAAACAGAGACCGATAAGACCTGTAATAAAGTGTAGAGCGAGACGTTCAATTGCAATTCCTTTTTAACAATAGCGATCAGCACATAAGTCGAGATAGCGCACCAAATTTGCGTCTTCACGGCGTTCTCGCTGTTGCCCAAAAAATGCTTGATGCGCAAATGCTGCTTAATCCATTTGAAAAACAATTCAACCTGCCATCTACTTTTGTACAACGCAGCAATCATCGTTGCTGGCAACGTAGTATTGTTCGTCAAGAACACCAAAGTCTTACCTGTATCTACATCTTTGAGACGAACTCGGCGCAGGTATTCTGGATATTCTTTCGACTTGTAAAATCCGTTCAGGCAAATGGTTTGATCGCAAATTATGCCCATGTCTTTGTTCACGGGCGCGGAATAAACACGCCTGAAATTCATATTGCTTTTGGCGCGAGTGACGAAAAATGCGCCAACCTGATGCAGGTTATAGAGCCGCTCAAAATCCAGATAACCCCGATCCATGATATAGAAAGCCCCTGCTTCTACCGGCAAAAAATCAAGTACATTCACTTCGTGCATTTTTCCATCGCTGATATGGATAAATGCTGGTATCGCCCCTCGCAAATCAAGCAGTGTATGCAGTTTAATCGCCGCTTTGGTCTTACGAAATGGTGCCCAATCGAACAGCGACAAACACAGGTCAATCGTTGTGGCATCCAGTGCATAAACGCTGACATCAAGATCCACAGTCATGGGCGTATCGGCGTACAACTCTTTGGCCCGCACAATCAAACGTTGAGCCAACGCATGATAGATTCGCCAGTCACGCTGATTGAGCGCATCAGACAGCGTGGATCGCGCCGGAATACTCTTCAATCCCATGTGGAACAACTTCGCCCGATTGGCCGTCAAGCACACTTCAATATCACGCAACGACTCACGCCAGGTCAACTGCGAAAACGCCATAATCCGAAACACGTCTGCACAACTAAGAGTCCGAACGCCTACATCACCAGCATGCCGACTAATGATGCGGCTAAAGGTTTTCCATGGCACAAATTCCATCACCTGCGCAAACAGTGTTTTGCCCACGTTCATGATTAACCCCAAGCTCAATAAACCGGAGATTATCGCAAATGACATATTTTAAATTCAAATCGTGGACACCCCTAAAACCGCCAAAACCAGCGCCTGCATTAGCTTTGCTGGCTTTACTTACCAATTTAACCGGACACTAGTG
>NZ_JBMPOX010000054.1:0-1269 GCF_049340445.1 Undibacterium sp. Ji50W
ATTCAGTGACGAGACCGGCGGCACTGACGGTTTTACTCAGATGACCGGCTGCATCATAGAAGCTGCGGCTGATGAGGTCATTGGCTGATGCGGTCAGCATCGGTAGCAGGTCGTAGGTGGTGCGGGTTGGAGTTGGGGGGATGACGACTGGGGGGATGACTACCGGCGGTGGGTCTGCCGGTGTATTGCTGGAAGCCGGGACATCGCCCAGCAAAGTCCAGGGCGCACCGCTATCATCCATTGGCGCAGAATTATTGTTATACCAGCGTGCTTGCCAGAGTTTGCCGTTGTAGGCCACGATCTCTGGTGCCACATCGACGGTCTGGCCATTGACGACTTCGGTTTCACCGCCTTTATAGGTAATACCCGCCTGCCAGACGCTATAGCCATCCTTATTGGGTAAGGCACGCCAGACTTGTACTTCCACCGGATCGGCAGAGGTCATGCTGCTGCCCATGGTGTCCCAACGGGACTTGTATTGCTGGCCCTGGTATTCGATGATAGAACCGGTTGGATAATAGGCGGTAGCATCCCATTGCGGCACTTGCGGTCCGCTTGGTGCGGTGGCACCAATCAAGCCCATATCTTTCCATGGCGAACCACTGCCAGCACTTGGAGGAATGCCCACATGGAACCACTGTGCTTGCCACAGATGACCGTTATAGGCCACAACTTCAGCAGCAACGTTGACCGTCTGGCCGCCGACGACTTCGGTTTCACCAGCCCAATACGTGATGGTGGGTTGCCAGTTGCTATAGCCATCCTGGTTCGGCAAAGCACGCCACACCTCGACCTCAAGCGGATCGGATGAAGTCATGGTGCTACCCATGGTATCCCAACGCGCTTTGTATTGTTGTCCCTGGTATTCGATGACTGAACCACTAGGGTAATACGCTGTAGCGTCCCATTGTGGCACTTGCGGTGTGGTTGGTGCAGCCCCCCCGATCACCCCCAGATCAGTCCACGGCGACCCACTGGCACTGCTTGGTACAGAGCCGACATTGAACCAGTTGGCTTGCCACAAATGCCCTTCATACCCAACGACTTCACCACCTGTGTAGCTGGTCTGGTTATTACTGACCACTGCAGTGCCACCGTGGTAAGTCAGGTTGGCTTGCCACAGGCTATAGCCTTCCGTACCGGCAACCGGTTCCCACACCGCTGCCGCATCCAGATCCGTGCCGGTCATGGTGCTACCCATGGTGTCCCAGCGGGTTTTGTAGAGCTGCCCCTGGTACTTGACGTAGGTGCCACCGACATAAAATGCCT
>NZ_JBMPOX010000055.1:0-1253 GCF_049340445.1 Undibacterium sp. Ji50W
ACCGGTGGGAAGGCCACCGGGGACTTTCTGGTCTCGAAGCTATAGCGCAGGTACACCGCTGCTGCTGCGTCATTGAAATCCCCCGAGTTGTCTGCCGTCAAACGCCCCCCCAGGAACAGGTGCGGGGTCAGTTGGTATTCTGCCGCACCATTGATCTTGAAGGCGAACGCTGACCGGGTTTGCCCCGGATATGTCGTCGGGATGTTGATGGTGGGGTTGGCCGCCGCAAATTGTTCGAGCTCGGCCTGGTCTGCCGGTGAATTCGGGTAGTACGGGGCTTCGAGTTCTCTGAAGTGTTGCAGGCCGAGTGTGGTGCCCAGTTGATACGCAAACTTGCCTTTGCGTCCTGCTATTTCAAATGGGATGCCTACGGAGACGTAGGATTTGGGGCTGAAGTAGCCGCCATGTCCATAGGTGAAGTAGCGCAGGTTCTTTTGGTAGAAGAAGGAGGTCAGCCCGAGCCCGGTGGTGAAGCTGAAGTCTTTGGTTTTGTACGCACTCCAGTAGGCACCGGTGCCAAATTCGGCCATGCTGTTTTTGGCGACATTTTTACCGGTCAAGCCATAGTAGCCCAGGTTGGCGTAGACGCCACCGTCTTCTCCGTCGTAGGAGGTGTCGAGTTTGATGCCGGTACGGGTGACACCACCCCAGGTGAGTCCGTACAGGCTGTCTTTGGCACCAGCATAGGAGAGGTAGCTGTCGGTCACAGAGCGACGGGCGATTTCTATGCCGAGGCTGGCGCCGTCATCGGAACCACTCCAGCGTAGTCCACCGACGATGTTCTGGATGGGGAAGCCGATGGGGCTGGAGCCGATGTCGGCACGGACGCCTGCCAGTTCGTAGCTGAGGCTGAGGGCGACGCCTTTGGCTTCCTGGTCGAGGCTGGCGATATTGGACAGGCCTTGCTGGCGGGCGATGGTGGTGAAGGGTACTTTGGCGTATTTGGCACGTTCTACCAATATGGCGTTGCGGCCATACTGGCCGGCGATGTTGGTGTCGTTCAACGCCAAAGTACCGGCGTCAGCCAGCACGGGGATGATTTTTAAGCCGAACTGGCCCAGGCCCAACGTGCTGATCTGGGCTTCTATGGGGAGTTCTACGCCATTCAATGCGGACAGGCCTTTTTCTCCACTGCGTGCGCGCCCTGCCACTTCGACGCTGATCTGGCTGTGGTTCAACTCGTTGAGGGCGTCGATTTCTTTGAGCAAGGCGGCTTCTTCGGGACTGACATTCGTTGTCTGGCCAGGTTTGCC
>NZ_JBMPOX010000056.1:0-1188 GCF_049340445.1 Undibacterium sp. Ji50W
GCTGGCCCAGGGTGTTATAGCGGAATTCGGTGACATTGCCACCGGCGCTGATGACGAAGCGGAGGTTGAGCTGGCTGTCATAGACGCTGCGGGTGGTTTCTGGCAGACCAGCGGCCTGGCCATTGGCCGCCGGGCTGCGGTAGGTGGTGGAGGTCAATACCTGGTGCTGGTCCCCATAGGTGCGTTCCATGCGCTCGCCCAGGCTGTCGGTCTGGCTCAGCAGGTTGCCTTGCGCATCATAGGTGTAGGTGCTGCTGTTACCCAGGGCATCGGTGCTCTGGATGAGGTTGCCGGCCACATCGTATTGGTAGTGGATTTGCTGTATTTGCTGTATTGCGGCATCCACAGCCGGACCGGTGATGCCGGTCAGGCGGTTGTGGTCGTCGTAGGTATAGGTGTTGCTATTGCCCAGCGGGTCGGTGACGGTGCTGGTTTTGTTGGCGAGGTCATAGCTGAAGCGGGTCACGCGACCCAGGGCATCGGTGACGCTGGCAATGCGGTCGCTGCCACCCAGGTTGATATAGGTGAAGCTGAGCTGGGTGCCATCGGTCTGGCTGACACTGGTGATGAGATTGCTGTTGCCGGCATAGCTGTAGTTGGTGACATACACATTGCCGTCAGCGGTGTCGTCGTCGTCGGGGCTGAGGTCGAGTTTGACCTGGGTCAGGCGGTTGTGGGTATCGTAGCTGTAGCTGGTGTTGCTCTGGATGCTGCCATCCGCGAGGATGATTTTTTCTTGGGCGAGGTTGGCACCGACATAGCTGAATTCAACCCGGTCGCCATTGGCGCTGGTGATGCTGCTCAGGTAGTCGCCGGTATAGGTATAGCTGTTGGTGTTGCCACTGGTATCTGTGGCGCTGCTCAGGCGCCAGGTGTCGCCATGGGCGGCATAGCTTTCTTTGCTCTGGGTGGCGGGATCGGTCCAGGTCCAGCTGGCATGGCTGTTGTCATAGGTGAGGCTATCAAAGCGGCCTGATCCGGCACGGGCCAGGTAGGTGTTGCTGGCGACATCGAAGTCATAGGTCTGGACGGCGTTGTCGGTGCCGATGCGCTGGATTGAACTGCCAGCCTGGTTGAGGTTGCCAGTGAGGTTGACGAGGCGGCGGTAGCCATTGATCCACCAGTTGTCGGTGTTGTCGTCGTTGAACACGCCCTGGCTGTTGTAGGTGCGTAGCAGGGAGACATTGT
>NZ_JBMPOX010000057.1:0-1179 GCF_049340445.1 Undibacterium sp. Ji50W
ACAATGTCTCCCTGCTACGCACCTACAACAGCCAGGGCGTGTTCAACGACGACAACACCGACAACTGGTGGATCAATGGCTACCGCCGCCTCGTCAACCTCACTGGCAACCTCAACCAGGCTGGCAGCTCCATCCAGCGCATCGGCACCGACAACGCCGTCCAGACCTATGACTTCGATGTCGCCAGCAACACCTACCTGGCCCGTGCCGGATCAGGCCGCTTTGATAGTCTCGCCTATGACAGCAGCCATACCAGCTGGACCTGGACCGACCCCGCCACCCAGAGCAAAGAAAGCTATGCCGCCCATGGCGACACCTGGCGCCTGAGCAGCGCCACAGATACCAGTGGCAACACCAACAGCTATGCCTATACCGGTGACTACCTGAGCAGCATCACCAGCGCCAATGGCGACCGGGTTGAATTCAGCTATGTCGGTGCCAACCTCGCCCAGGAAAAAATCATCCTCGCGGATGGCAGCATCCAAAGCAACACCAGCTACAGCTACGATACCCACAACCGCCTGACCCAGGTCAAACTCGACCTCAGCCCCGACGACAACAGCACCGCTGACGGCAATGTGTATGTCACCAACTACAGCTATGCCGGCAACAGCAATCTCATCACCAGTGTCAGCCAGACCGATGGCACCCAGCTCAGCTTCACCTATATCAACCTGGGTGGCAGCGACCGCATTGCCAGCGTCACCGATGCCCTGGGTCGCGTGACCCGCTTCAGCTATGACCTGGCCAACAAAACCAGCACCGTCACCGACCCGCTGGGCAATAGCAACACCTATACCTACGACGACCACAACCGCCTGACCGGCATCACCGGTCCGGCAGTAGATGGCGCAATACAGCAAATCCACTACCAATACGATGTGGCCGGCAACCTCATCCAGAGCACCGATGCCCTGGGTAACAGCAGCACCTACACCTATGATGCGCAAGGCAATCTGTTAAGCCAGACCGACAGCCTGGGCGAGCGCATGGAACGCACCTATGGGGACCAGCACCAGGTATTGACCTCCACCACCTACCGCAGCCCGGCTGCCAATGGCCAGGCCGCTGGTCTGCCAGAAACCACCCGCAGCGTCTATGACAGCCAGCTCAACCTCCGCTTCGTCATCAGCGCCGGTGGCAATGTCACCGAATTCCGCTATAACACCCTGGGCCAGC
>NZ_JBMPOX010000058.1:0-1088 GCF_049340445.1 Undibacterium sp. Ji50W
GCAACCGGTTCCCACACCGCTGCCGCATCCAGATCCGTGCCGGTCATGGTGCTACCCATGGTGTCCCAGCGGGTTTTGTAGAGCTGCCCCTGGTACTTGACGTAGGTGCCACCGACATAAAATGCCTCTGCCGACCAGACTGCCGCCTGGACATTGATCGGTGTCGGCACCGGTGTGGTGGGTGTTGTTACTGGTGGCGTGGTTGGTGTCGTCGTTGGTGGTGGCGTGGTCGGCGCAGGCGAGGTGCTCAGCGGATCGGTATTGCTGATGAGTTTGGCGATCTGGCTCGCATCCAGTGCCACACTGTGTTGTATGGTCTGTGTGCGCTGACCCAGGGCATTGTAGACATACTGGGTGACTTTGCCATTGCCATCGACTTGTCCTTGCAGGTTACCGGCCGCATCGTAGATGTACAGTTGTTTGACACCGGTGGCATCGGTGCTGACACTCAGGCGACCCAGGTCGTCATAACGGTAAGTGCTTTGTGCCTGGCCACCGGCCATGGTGGAGATCAGTTGCCCGGCAGCGTCATACACCGCAGTGTCAATGCGGCCATTGGCCTGGGTCTGGGTGATGGTGTGGTTGGCATCATCGTAGTGGTTGATGGTGCTATGCCCCAATGCATCGGTCGTCGACAACTGGCGGTTCAGGCCATCATAGGTAAAACTGGTCTGGTTGTGATCGGCATCGACGGTGAACAAGAGATTGCCGGCAGCATCATAGCTATACAGGGTGGTGGATTCTTGTCCATCAGCGATACCGTTACCCGCTGCATCAACCGCATTGAAGCGGGTGCTGCTGCTTAACTGGCCACGGCTGTTGTAATGGTAGTCGGTACGGCTGGTCTGGGCCTGGCTTTGGGCCGCAGCCCAGGTTTCCAGCTGGGTCTGGCTCAGGCTTTGGTGGGCGTTTAAGCCGGTGAGGTTGTAGCTGGCTGCCGGATAGCTGATGCTGGCAATGCGCTGGCCCAGGGTGTTATAGCGGAATTCGGTGACATTGCCACCGGCGCTGATGACGAAGCGGAGGTTGAGCTGGCTGTCATAGACGCTGCGGGTGGTTTCTGGCAGACCAGCGGCCTGGCCATTGGC
>NZ_JBMPOX010000059.1:0-1005 GCF_049340445.1 Undibacterium sp. Ji50W
AGGCAAGACCAGCTTACCATTCCCATCCACACTACCCGCATTGGCATATTCCGTGATTCTGGTGACATTGCCATTGGCGTCATAGATTTTGGAGGTGACATAACCCAGCGCATTGATACTGGCAGTACGTTGCCCTTTTTTGTCATAGAAGTACCGGCTGATGTCCCAGCTGTCGGTTTCTGGATTGTTGAGCACCGCTGTCTGGCTCAGATTACCAAACACATCATAGCTAAAGCGCGTCACTTTAGACACCAGTAGGCTGCTGTCACCATCTTGCCCACTATTCACCCAGGTCGCCGCTTCCGTGGTTTCTATCACACGCCCCAACTGGTCATAACGGCTCGTGGTCGTCCGGTCCTGGCTATGGTCTGATGCTGCCAGCGCAGTCGTGACCTGGCTGGCACTAGGTGCCTTGCCTGCGCTACCCGTGATACTGCTCGTATTGATGGCCGTGGCATAGCGCGTCACTGCCGTGGTATTCCCAAAGCTGTTGCGGCTGTAACCAGTGACATTACCGAGTGCATCCACGTCATAACTGACACGGCCCAGCTTGTCATACGTGCGGTAGCTGTAATTACCGGCCACATCACGGCTGGCGATGACATTACCAAAGCTGTCATAAGTGACCGTGCTTTGCAGCGTGACCTGTCTTTCTGAGGCAAATGCCAGGCTGTTGGCACCGTTCACGGCCAGCGTGTCACCGGCACCGTCATACACAGACGTAGGCGCATAGATGGTTTTGACCTGACGACCGAGTGCATCATATTCATAACGGGTAATGCGTTGTTCTGGCCTACCCGTGGCTTCGGTGCGGCTGCTGAGGTTACCCAGTGCATCGTAAGTCATGCTGGTAACGATGGCAGCACTGACGGTGGTGCCAATATGCAGACTACTACCGGCATCCACAATGGCCAGGCTGACGACTGGCGAGGTTTCACTCAGCAGATGTCCTGCTGCATCGTAGTCATAGGTCCAGGTAGCGTTGAGTTGATTGGTGTAGCTGAT
>NZ_JBMPOX010000060.1:0-1003 GCF_049340445.1 Undibacterium sp. Ji50W
TTCAAAGAAAGGCGACCGCAGACTCGCTCCCTTCGGGAGTGCCCATTTATGTAGCGCAAAAAATGGGAAGGTCCGAAACTCGCTACGCTCAGACACCGGACCTTCTTTTTCCATTTTCTGCACTACAAAAATGGCTTCGTCCCAAGCGGTTGAACGTCAAAAACAACGGCAACAACAAAGTCAAAACCAACGTCAACACAACCGTAATTCATATGTGCCCGCATACCGTTGATCAACGATTGGTTTGGGGTTGCTTTTGACGTTGGGGGTTGTTGTTGACCTTAATCCGCTTGGGACGATGTAATTTGTGCTTCACAGAAAATGGATCAGAAAGCTTCGTGTTTGAGCGCAGCGAGTTTCGGATCTTCCCATTTTTTGTGACGCACAAATTATGCTGAAGCGTAGCGTAAGCACCCGAAGGGCGAGTCTGCGGTCGCCTTTCTTTGATTCCGTTCTTTGGCGAAGCAAAGAAAGGAATTCGGCCGCCGGGCCGAGACCCGGCTTGTGTCCACGAAGGGCAATCGTTTCAATCAAAGTACGGCACAAAAACAACGCCACTGGAACGACGATGACATGACCACCGTTGATCGATAAGCCTTCGTCATCCAACACCTGCCACCTTACCCCAACAAATCCACCAGACTGCGCGCCACCACCTTGGTCGCCTTCCTCAAATCCTCCAGGTTCAATCTTTCATCAGCCCGCTTGGCATGCGATTCCAGCACCGTGCGTGGCCCCGCGCCATAGATCACACCGGGTATACCCACTTCTGAAAACAGCCGCACATCGGTGTATAAGGGCGTACCCAATGTCGGTATCGCTTCACCAAATACGGTTTCACCATGCTTTTGTATGGCTTCCACCAAAGGCGTATTGCCAGGCAGGGGGCGCATGGAATTGGCCAGCAGCAGGCGTTTGATATCGACGCTGATGCCGGGCAGGCTGGCGGCAGTGTCATTGATGATTTTGCGCAGGGTGGCTTCGACTTCTGTCGGGTTTTCTT
>NZ_JBMPOX010000061.1:0-999 GCF_049340445.1 Undibacterium sp. Ji50W
CTAGGGCTCAGTGAACGTACCGTACAGCGCTGGCGGCACACCCCAAAAGATAAGCGGCCAGATACCATTCATCCAGAGCCTGCCAATAAGCTCAGCGAGGAAGAGCGAGCAGTCTTATTGACTACCGCTAACCTACCTGCGTATGCCAGCCTGACACCGCACCAGATTGTTCCCAAGCTGGCCGATGAAGGTATCTACCTGGCCTCCGAATCGAGCTTTTACCGCGTCATGAAAGCCGCTGGACAAGGTCAACGGCGTGGCAGAAGCAAAGCCCCACAGAAACGCCCCCTGACTACCCATCAGGCAAGTGGGCCGAATCAAGTCTGGTGTTGGGACATTACCTGGTTACCGACTACAGTCAAGGGGCAATTCTTTTACTGGTACATGATGAAAGACATCTACAGCCGCAAGCTGGTGGTCAATGAAGTACACGAGAGAGAGTCTTCAGAGCACGCCAGCCATCTTCTGTGGCGTGGATGTTTGCGGGAACAGATAGCAGGTAGGCCACTGATACTGCACTCAGACAATGGCACCGCCATGAGAGGGGCGAATATGCTATCGGCGATGCACGACCTGGGAGTAGTACCTTCCTTCAGCCGTCCCAGGGTCAGCAATGACAATGCCTATGCGGAAGCCTTGTTCAAAACAGCCAAGTATTGTCCACAATGGCCTGAACGGCCATTTGACACATTGGATGAAGCACGTTTATGGGTCACGCAATTTGTTGAATGGTATAACGAAGAGCATTGCCATAGCGCTTTGAAATACCTGACACCAGGACAAAGACATCGTGGGGAGGCCAGTGCTTTACTGATACAACGTGCAAACGTGTATCAATTGGCCAGACAGAAAAATCCTTTGCGCTGGTCGGGAGAAACACGGAACTGGTCACTGGGGGACAGCGTCTATCTCAATCCAGAGAAGGCTCGTGTAGAAGAAAAGGCGTACATGAAGGCTGCTTAATTTAAATTGAGGCGACAACTACCTTGACACACACCG
>NZ_JBMPOX010000062.1:0-931 GCF_049340445.1 Undibacterium sp. Ji50W
TGAAGCCCGCGCCAAATTCTGGAAAGCCTCCTCCGTGCAAGCCGGTGCGTCTTCCCTGAAAGAAGGCAGCCCATTCCGCTTCATCGCTGACTCTGGCATCAAAGCCACAGAACACCATGAAGGCGCATTGCTGGAACAAATCGACTTGAATACCTGGGTATCCATGTCCATCCAGCGCGCTGTGGAAAAAGTCCAAAGCCGTCTGCAAGACGGTCTGGCCTTCCTGGCAACCGTTGGTTCCACTGCACCGTTCGTTGGTCTGTTTGGTACAGTATGGGGTATTTACCATGCGCTGACAGCCATCGGTATGTCTGGTCAGGCATCGATCGACAAAGTAGCCGGCCCTGTGGGTGAAGCGCTGATCATGACGGCAATTGGTCTGGCAGTGGCGGTTCCTGCGGTTCTGGGTTACAACTTCCTGGTACGTCGCAACAAGAGCGCCATGGAAGAAGTCCGTACCTTCTCCGCTGACCTGCACTCTGTAGTTCTGTCCGGTAACATGGGCAAGACAGCAGCAAAGAAATAATTAGCACTCACTGATTAACACCAGAAGACCTCTCAACACCGAGGCACAGAGACACAGAGAAAGGCAAGAAGGAAACCTTTTTGCTGAAACTGATCACAGATCATTTCACCCGGCCATTACAAGCAGCACGTAATGAAAGGGTTTTCTCTGTGGGTTTTCTCTGTGACTCTGTGGTGTAGCAGGGAATTCGAGTGGCATGCCACTCACCTGCGGAACGAAGACTTCTTGCAAGAAGTCTTTCCAACCTCTGTATCGAGGTCTTCCGTATTCAGTAATTTGAAAGAGAACACATTATGGCAATGGCAATTGGCAATGATGGTGATGGCGAAGACGAAGTCAACAGCACCATCAACACCACCCCGCTGGTCGACGTCATGCTGGTTTTGCTGATCATCTTCCTGATCA
>NZ_JBMPOX010000063.1:0-754 GCF_049340445.1 Undibacterium sp. Ji50W
TCCCAATTGATGTCCGGTTCCTGCAAAAACAAGCCCGGTACCGTCGATGGCAAACCGCAACAGACCTGGACCAAAGTCCAGTACGTCTGGAAGCTCGAGTAAGCAATCAGGCAAGAGCAGACCCCGTTGTTTGGTCAGTCTGCTCTACCCAGGCAAGACAGAGTAAAAACAAAAGCACTACGCATTACACAGACGTAACAGATAAACCAAGTTTCACATAAAAACAGCAGTAAGCACTACCAACCTTATTTTGTTAAAAGGAAGCACCTCAATGAAAACCCGTTTCTCCGCATTCCTGGCTGCCACCCTCCTGGCCCTGACAGCCGCTGTTGCCGTCGCACCTGTATCCGCACAGGAATCCGCCTCCGCTGCTGCTTCTGCACCAGCTGCCGCCCCTGCCGCTGACGCCGCTGCTGCGCCAGCACCTGCAGCGGATGCTGCCCCTGCACCTGCTGCAGCCCCAGCCAAAGAAATGGTTGACAATCCATACGGTCTCGACGCACTCTGGAAAACAGGTGACTTCGTGGCCAAAGGCACACTGATCATCATGGTCATCATGTCCATGGGCAGCTGGTACATCCTCATCACCAAAATCATCGACCAGGTCAAACTGTCTGGCCAGGCAACTGAAGCCCGCGCCAAATTCTGGAAAGCCTCCTCCGTGCAAGCCGGTGCGTCTTCCCTGAAAGAAGGCAGCCCATTCCGCTTCATCGCTGACTCTGGCATCAAAGCCACAGAACACCATGAAGGCGCA
>NZ_JBMPOX010000064.1:0-712 GCF_049340445.1 Undibacterium sp. Ji50W
TCGGCATATTCAGATTGATCGCGTGGTTCTGAATAGGAATGGTAATAATCAACATAATGATCAATACCAGCATGACGTCAATCAATGGCGTCATGTTCATTTCTATCATTACTTCCGGATCAGCTGAAGCACCGCCGGAACCCATTTGCATACCCATAATGCTTCCTTTACGAATCACTTATTCACATCACGAATGATTCGGAATCTGAATAAAAATCAAAATCAAGACCTGACATCTTTACCGCAGAGACACAAATTGCGCTTAGTTCCGTGCAGGCGGTTCAATCACGAAGCCGACCTTGGCGATCCCTGCCCGCTGTGCTGTCAAGATGCTCTTGCCAATAAATTCATAGCGGGTGTTTTGATCACCACGGATGTGCAACTCAGGTTGCGGTACCTTCACCGCTTCCACTTTCAATTTCTCAAACAGGTCATCCGTGCCTTTCAATGGACGCATGCTGCCGTTCCAGTACAGATCACCATCCTTGTTCACGGACAAGGTGATGTTTTCCGGTTTGGTCTTGTAAATGACGTTTGTTTCTGCCGGCAGCTTGAGCTTGACCGTATCTGTAATCACCGGGGTGGTGATCAGGAAGATGATCAGCAAAACCAGCATGACGTCGACCAGCGGGGTGGTGTTGATGGTGCTGTTGACTTCGTCTTCGCCATCACCATCATTGCCAATTGCCATTGCCATAATGTGTTCTCTTTC
>NZ_JBMPOX010000065.1:0-682 GCF_049340445.1 Undibacterium sp. Ji50W
CAATATGCAGACTACTACCGGCATCCACAATGGCCAGGCTGACGACTGGCGAGGTTTCACTCAGCAGATGTCCTGCTGCATCGTAGTCATAGGTCCAGGTAGCGTTGAGTTGATTGGTGTAGCTGATGCGATTACCCAGGCCGTCATAGCTGAAGCGTTCTGTATTACCCAATGCATCGGTATGGGCAATCAAACGCCCATCGGCATCGTACTGGTAAGACTGGACCTGATCAGCCGCATCCGATGCCGGTACGGCATTGCTGGCATTCAGAGGGGCAGACCCATTGAAGGTCGCCGCTGGCAAGGCTTTGGCATAGGTGGTGGCACTGACCAGACGGCCCAGCGTATCGTAGCTATACGCTTTGACATACCCCAGGCTGTCGATGCTGTAACGCACACGGCCATTGGCATCGAAGACTTGTTGCTGACGCTGGTCATTCGCGGCATCGGGATGCAGCAAGGCACGCACGCTGTCCGTGCTAATGGTGTTGGCGGTGGCTGGCAAGCCACTGAGGTCTATGCGGTTGGCGTAGCTGATGCTGCCGACCAGGTTGCCATTGGCATCATAGCGATTTTCTGAAACAGCGCCCTGGCTGTCGACGGTAAACACCAGCCTGCCAGCAGCGTCATGGGTATACCGCACATTGCGGTCTTGCTTGCCATTGGGCTGCAACTGACTGGC
>NZ_JBMPOX010000066.1:0-681 GCF_049340445.1 Undibacterium sp. Ji50W
GACCTGCCCATCTAATACATTGAGCGCGGCAAACAGCGTGGTTGTTCCGTTGCGCTTGTAGTCGTGGGTCATCGTTTCAGCTCGACCTTTCTTTAGTGGCAGTCCGGGCTGGGTACGATCCAGTGCCTGCACCTGGCTCTTTTCGTCGCAGCACAATACCAGCGCGTGCTCGGGCGGTGACATGTACAGACCGACAATGTCTTCGAGTTTCTCGACAAATCTTGGGTCGCGCGAGACCTTGAAGGTCTCGACCAAGTGGGGCTTGAGGCCATTGGCCTGCCAGACCTTGAGCACCGTCGTATCCGAGATGCCAAGCTTGTCTGCCAACTTGCGTGTGCTCCAATGAGTGGCACCTTCCGGTTTCGTTTGCGTCGTCACGCGCACAATCTCCGCTGCATCTATACGCGGCTTGCGACCACTACGCGGCAAGTCGGCAGAAATCGCTACCACGCCGCCTTGGACAAAACGGGTACGCCAAGCAATCACTTGACCCCGGCTGATTTCAAGCCGTCGCGCAATCTCGTGATTGCCCACACCCTCTGCTGCCAGCAATACAATCCGCGCTCGTCTTACGCTACGCGCGTCGAGCGTCTGCGATCTCACTCGGCGCTCCAGTTCGGTTCGTTGTTCATCCGTCAGATTAATTGGCTTGCCCTGATTCATCATTCGATCCACAGAAAG
>NZ_JBMPOX010000067.1:0-675 GCF_049340445.1 Undibacterium sp. Ji50W
GTTTGTTCGATACAATCACAACCCTTCCATAATTTCCACTCACAACTGTCGTTGTCAGCTTCTCTTTACAGAAATAATTTTGATTATTTCTACTTTACTTCTTCTAAATTGTTAAAGAACGAGAACTACTTTTATTACTCTGTCTTTCGCTTTGAAAGTACAAACCTAAACCCCGGTGCCAACTACTGCACTGACTTAGGTTTGTGATTTCTTGGTGGAGGATGACGGGATCGAACCGACGACCCCCTGCTTGCAAAGCAGGTGCTCTCCCAGCTGAGCTAATCCCCCTTGTTCAAACAAAAGTACAAACCTACTTTTGTTTGGTTGAGCTTCCTAAAAAAGCCTGGCAGAGCCAGTTCTTTTTTAGAACAACTTCTACGCAAAATCGCTCTTGCATAGTGTGTTTGGTGGTGGGTCTGGTTGGGCTCGAACCAACGACCCCCGCGTTATCAACACGGTGCTCTAACCAACTGAGCTACAGACCCGCTACTGAACTTCAGTCGCTGTCCGGTCATTGCTACCCCGACGCAAACCGTTCTCTGTTCATTATCATTAACAGTCAATAAGTGTGGACACTTCACTACACGCTACTCTAGAAAGGAGGTGATCCAGCCGCACCTTCCGATACGGCTACCTTGTTACGACTTCACCCCAGTCACGAACCCTGCCGTGGTA
>NZ_JBMPOX010000068.1:0-644 GCF_049340445.1 Undibacterium sp. Ji50W
AACTTTGATACCACCACTGCTGGCGCCAATGGCGGCCTGAACCGTCTCGACGTTTCCACAGGCGTACAAGTTCCTGGCGCACTGAGTGTCCTGACAGACGGCTCTGGCGTACAAGACCTGTCCCTGACAGCGGGCCAAGTTAAACTGGTTGCTGGCACGATCGACGCTTCTGCAGAACTGGCCAACGTGACAATTCGCGTCTCCACCAGCTCCGCTGTGAATGGCGCACAAAAAATCACCATGGGTGCCGGTAACGACACCGTGATCTTCGATAACATCCAGGACACACGTGCTGGTCTGACCATCTCCGACACCGTAGTTGGTGGCGCTGGTACAGGCGACACTCTGGTCATCGACGGTGATTTGACAGGTGCTAACCTGGGCGACACCATCGCTCTGGGCGCGTCTGAATGGACCAACGTATCTGGTTTCGAAACCATCCGTCTGATCGGTACTTCCAACAACGCCGGTACAGCGGGTGCTGGTAACTACCGTCTGACATTGACCGATGCCCTGATCGCTGCCAACAACAACGGCGGTGTTCTGGCCATCGTGAATGACAACGATACAGCCAATGACACCGGTGCAGCAGCTGGTACAGCTGACACAGCTGGTACAGCACAAGAAAGCGCTGTTGTGATCGA
>NZ_JBMPOX010000069.1:0-606 GCF_049340445.1 Undibacterium sp. Ji50W
TGATCAGGAAGATGATCAGCAAAACCAGCATGACGTCGACCAGCGGGGTGGTGTTGATGGTGCTGTTGACTTCGTCTTCGCCATCACCATCATTGCCAATTGCCATTGCCATAATGTGTTCTCTTTCGATGTTACGCTTTAAACCCTTAAGACCTCTCAACACAGAGGCACAGAGACACAGAGAAAATCAGGAGGAAAACCTCTTGGTAAGTCGTGACTTGCATCACTTTTACGATATCACCTGCACGGTGCTTCATTCTCTTTTGATGTTCTCTGTGGCTTTTCTCTGTGTCTCTGTGCCTCTGTGGTTAAGGGTCTTGGTTTAACTTAAACCTGATACGACTTATTTTTTAGCTGCTGTCTTGCCCATGTTGCCGGACAGAACAACGGAATGCAGGTCAGCGGAGAAGGTACGGACTTCTTCCATGGCGCTCTTGTTGCGACGTACCAGGAAGTTGTAACCCAGAACCGCAGGAACAGCCACTGCCAGACCAATTGCCGTCATGATCAGCGCTTCACCCACAGGGCCGGCTACTTTGTCGATCGATGCCTGACCAGACATACCGATGGCTGTCAGCGCATGGTAAATACCCCATACTGTACCAA
>NZ_JBMPOX010000070.1:0-602 GCF_049340445.1 Undibacterium sp. Ji50W
CTAGCAGTTCGCAAGCCAGATGCTGGCGTGCACCAGCAGCAACGGCGTCGTCAATCAGGTGCAGGGCACCAAGGCGATCCGGGGCGGCTATCATTCTTCCTTTGCCACTCCCCAGATCGCCTCGGCTTTTTTTCTTAAAACCAACAGTGCCTCCGATTCTGCCAGTTGATTCTCTTTCTTGATGAGCTTGCGTTCCAGTTCATTGATGCGTCTGGTTTGGCTAGCACTAGGACGGGACTGTACTAAAGGCTCATTGGCTTGTTCACAGGCCAGACTCCATTCTCTGACTTGCTCTGGATAAATGCTTCTTCTCCTGCAATAAGCTGATAATTCAGTTTCGCTTAAACCGGCTGTTTCCAGCACAATTCTGAATTTATCTGCACTACTCCACTGGTCACTAGATTTACTGTCTCCTGGCACAATTCTTCCTTCTGCTCTCGCTTCTTTCTGCCAACATCGCAGAGTGGGCGTGGTGATTCCTGTGGCTTGGGCTAATTCCACAATGGCACGATTGATGGGAGGTATCATTTGTTGAATTACCCATTCCTTTTGTTCTGCCGTATAGCGTACTCGTTTCATCTTACTCTGCCTTTCGCTCTCCA
>NZ_JBMPOX010000071.1:0-594 GCF_049340445.1 Undibacterium sp. Ji50W
AAAATGGCAAAAGGTAAGTTCGAGCGCACCAAGCCGCACGTAAACGTAGGCACAATTGGTCACGTTGATCACGGCAAAACCACACTGACAGCAGCGATCGCGACAGTTCTGTCGAAAAAATTCGGCGGCGAAGCAAAAGCCTACGACCAGATCGATGCAGCACCAGAAGAAAAAGCGCGCGGTATTACAATTAATACAGCCCACGTTGAGTACGAAACAGCCGCTCGCCACTACGCCCACGTTGACTGCCCAGGCCATGCTGATTATGTTAAAAACATGATCACCGGCGCGGCACAAATGGATGGCGCGATCCTGGTTTGCTCCGCAGCAGACGGTCCTATGCCACAAACCCGCGAACACATCCTGTTGGCCCGCCAGGTTGGCGTTCCTTACATCATCGTGTTCCTGAACAAGTGCGACATGGTCGATGACGCTGAATTGCTGGAACTGGTTGAAATGGAAGTTCGTGAATTGTTGTCCAAATACGAATTCCCAGGCGACGACCTGCCTATCATTCAAGGTTCCGCCAAGTTGGCCCTCGAAGGCGACCAAGGTCCATTGGGCGAAGAAGCCATCATGAAACTGGCTGACGCT
>NZ_JBMPOX010000072.1:0-584 GCF_049340445.1 Undibacterium sp. Ji50W
CCAGGCAGGGGGCGCATGGAATTGGCCAGCAGCAGGCGTTTGATATCGACGCTGATGCCGGGCAGGCTGGCGGCAGTGTCATTGATGATTTTGCGCAGGGTGGCTTCGACTTCTGTCGGGTTTTCTTCCGGGATCATGCGGCGGTCCAGCTTGAAAGTGACACGCCCAGGGATGACATTGGTATTGGTGCCGCCTTCTATCGTGCCGACATTCAGGTAAGGGTGGGTAATGCCTTCCACCTTTGACGTAATTTGCTTATACAGGGTGTTTTGCGCATACAGGGCGTTCAGGATCTTGACGGCAGCCTGCAGGGCATCCACGCCAGAATCGGGGATTGCCGCATGCGCCATCTTGCCATGCACCGTTACTTCCATCTGCAGGCAACCATTATGGGCGGTGATGACCTGGTAAGAGAAACCGGCGGCTATCATCAGGTCTGGCTTGATCAGATTGTGCTTCAACATCCAGCCGGGGCCGACTTCGCCACCAAATTCTTCATCATAGGTAAATAACAATTCCAGCGTGCCAGTCTTGGGCTTGGCGACAGCTTCCAGTGCACGCAGGGCAAAGGTGTAGGTAGAAAA
>NZ_JBMPOX010000073.1:0-584 GCF_049340445.1 Undibacterium sp. Ji50W
GTTTGTTCGATACAATCACAACCCTTCCATAATTTCCACTCACAACTGTCGTTGTCAGCTTCTCTTTACAGAAATAATTTTGATTATTTCTACTTTACTTCTTCTAAATTGTTAAAGAACGAGAACTTCTGTTATTACTTTTGTCTTTCGCTTTGAAAGTACAAACCTAAATCTCAACGTTGTATTCTGTAGCTTTCTTTCGCTACTGCCGCTGACTTACGTTTGCACTGTCGAGATCTGGTGGTGGGTCTGGTTGGGCTCGAACCAACGACCCCCGCGTTATCAACACGGTGCTCTAACCAACTGAGCTACAGACCCGATTCCTACTACGCCTACCAAAACCTTGGTGGAGGATGACGGGATCGAACCGACGACCCCCTGCTTGCAAAGCAGGTGCTCTCCCAGCTGAGCTAATCCCCCTTTCGGGAACATGATCTCTTACCTGTGTTCTCTATTCATCATTAACAGTCAATAAGTGTGGACACTTCACTACACGCTACTCTAGAAAGGAGGTGATCCAGCCGCACCTTCCGATACGGCTACCTTGTTACGACTTCACCCCAGTCACGAACCCTGCCGTGGTA
>NZ_JBMPOX010000074.1:0-491 GCF_049340445.1 Undibacterium sp. Ji50W
GATATCCAAAAGCTTTACATCGCTTATTTCAACCGTCCAGCGGACCCACTGGGTCTGGCATATTGGACAGCGTCCAGCCTGTCCCTCAAAGACATCGCTCAAAGCTTCTCCGTACAAAAGGAATACGCAGACACGTATGCCAACCTGACGACAGCACAAACCGTCAACACCATTTACAAAAACCTGTTCGGCCACGAAGCTGATCCAGCAGGTCTGACTTACTGGGCAGGCCAAATCACCAACGGTACCGTCTCCGTGGGTGTTGCCGCTTTGTCCATCCTGGGCGGCGCCACTGGTGCTGACAAGACAGCCGTTGACTCCAAAGTCACAGCAGCGACATCGTTCACTACAGCCGTTGACACGACCAAAGAAATCACTGCCTACGCAGGTGTTGATGCCAACGCCACAGCCAAAGTATGGCTGAGCAAAGTCGTTGATGCAGCCACACTGGCCACAGCACAAACCACCGTTGACACGACCATCGCAGCGAT
>NZ_JBMPOX010000075.1:0-486 GCF_049340445.1 Undibacterium sp. Ji50W
AACTGCTGGCACCGCCACCACCGTTCATTCCGCCACCGGAAGTGCAGGTACAGCAACCCGTACAGCAACAACCGACCATCTCTGCCGTGTCCAACGTCAAGCCAGAGAACCCGGTCTTGCCAAGGGGTCCTGCACCGACCGCACCGGCGGCTGAAACCAGGTCCACTGGTCCGGTCGTTGTTCCTGGTGTGATTGACTTCAACGTCGGTGGTTGCAAACCAGAATACCCGCGTGCTTCACTGCGCAATGAAGAAACCGGTATCGTCCAATTGTCCGTCCTGATCGGTGCCGATGGTTCCGTGGCAGACGTCAAGATCGACAAGTCCAGTGGCTTCCGTGGTCTCGACAATGCTGTTCGTTCCCAATTGATGTCCGGTTCCTGCAAAAACAAGCCCGGTACCGTCGATGGCAAACCGCAACAGACCTGGACCAAAGTCCAGTACGTCTGGAAGCTCGAGTAAGCAATCAGGCAAGAGCAGACCCCGT
>NZ_JBMPOX010000076.1:0-395 GCF_049340445.1 Undibacterium sp. Ji50W
GGCACTGGATCGTACCCAGCCCGGACTGCCACTAAAGAAAGGTCGAGCTGAAACGATGACCCACGACTACAAGCGCAACGGAACAACCACGCTGTTTGCCGCGCTCAATGTATTAGATGGGCAGGTCATCGGCCAGTGCCAGCAACGCCATACCCATATTGAGTGGTTGAAGTTCCTGAAGCAAATTGACCGCGAGACGCCCAAGGACAAGACATTGCATTTAATCGCCGACAACTACGCCACACACAAACATCCCACTGTCCAGGAATGGCTCGCCAATCACCCGCGCTTCAACATGCACTTCACGCCGACCTCGGCATCGTGGCTCAACATGGTCGAACGCTTCTTCCGAAGCATTTCAACAGACCGACTTGAACGCGGTGTCTTTCGCAGCG
>NZ_JBMPOX010000077.1:0-395 GCF_049340445.1 Undibacterium sp. Ji50W
CGCTGCGAAAGACACCGCGTTCAAGTCGGTCTGTTGAAATGCTTCGGAAGAAGCGTTCGACCATGTTGAGCCACGATGCCGAGGTCGGCGTGAAGTGCATGTTGAAGCGCGGGTGATTGGCGAGCCACTCCTGGACAGTGGGATGCTTGTGTGTGGCGTAGTTGTCGGCGATTAAATGCAATGTCTTGTCCTTGGGCGTCTCGCGGTCAATTTGCTTCAGGAACTTCAACCACTCAATATGGGTATGGCGTTGCTGGCACTGGCCGACGACCTGCCCATCTAATACATTGAGCGCGGCAAACAGCGTGGTTGTTCCGTTGCGCTTGTAGTCGTGGGTCATCGTTTCAGCTCGACCTTTCTTTAGTGGCAGTCCGGGCTGGGTACGATCCAGTGCC
>NZ_JBMPOX010000078.1:0-384 GCF_049340445.1 Undibacterium sp. Ji50W
GCCAGTCAGTTGCAGCCCAATGGCAAGCAAGACCGCAATGTGCGGTATACCCATGACGCTGCTGGCAGGCTGGTGTTTACCGTCGACAGCCAGGGCGCTGTTTCAGAAAATCGCTATGATGCCAATGACAATGCAATTGCTAGCATCAGCTACGCCAACACGATAGCCCTCAGTGGCTTGCCAGCCACCGCCAACACCATTAGCACGGACAGCGTGCGTGCCTTGCTGCATCCCGATGCCGCGAATGACCAGCGCTTGCAACAAGTCTTCGATGCCAATGGCCGTGTGCGTTACAGCATCGACAGCCTGGGGTATGTCAAAGCGTATAGCTACGATACGCTGGGCCGTCTGGTCAGTGCCACCACCTATGCCAAAGCCTTGCCA
>NZ_JBMPOX010000079.1:0-380 GCF_049340445.1 Undibacterium sp. Ji50W
CAATATGCAGACTACTACCGGCATCCACAATGGCCAGGCTGACGACTGGCGAGGTTTCACTCAGCAGATGTCCTGCTGCATCGTAGTCATAGGTCCAGGTAGCGTTGAGTTGATTGGTGTAGCTGATACGGTTACCCAGGCCGTCATAGGTAAATTGTTCGCTATTGCCCAGGGCATCGATATGGGCAATCAAACGCCCATCGGCATCGTACTGGTAAGTCTGGACCTGATCAGCCGCATCCGATGCCGGTATGGCATTGCTGGCATTCAGAGGGGCAGACCCATTGAAGGTCGCCGCTGGCAAGGCTTTGGCATAGGTGGTGGCACTGACCAGACGGCCCAGCGTATCGTAGCTATACGCTTTGACATACCCCAGGCTG
>NZ_JBMPOX010000080.1:0-341 GCF_049340445.1 Undibacterium sp. Ji50W
GGAATGGATTTTTCAAATCGCCAGCAAGAGCCGGGAAAGAAATTTATCGGATTAGGGCTGGTCATATTATTTCACGTGCTGGTGGTATATGCACTGGTATCGGGCCTGGCGCGCAAGGCCATGGAAGTGGTCATCAAACCGCTGGAAACCAAGATCGTGGAAGAGGTGAAGCCACCGCCACCACCACCGGATACGCCACCACCGCCACCACCAAAACTGCTGGCACCGCCACCACCGTTCATTCCGCCACCGGAAGTGCAGGTACAGCAACCCGTACAGCAACAACCGACCATCTCTGCCGTGTCCAACGTCAAGCCAGAGAACCCGGTCTTGCCAAGGGG
>NZ_JBMPOX010000081.1:0-338 GCF_049340445.1 Undibacterium sp. Ji50W
TGAAGCCCGCGCCAAATTCTGGAAAGCCTCCTCCGTGCAAGCCGGTGCGTCTTCCCTGAAAGAAGGCAGCCCATTCCGCTTCATCGCTGACTCTGGCATCAAAGCCACAGAACACCATGAAGGCGCACTGCTGGAACAAATCGACTTGAATACCTGGGTATCCATGTCCATCCAGCGCGCTGTAGAAAAAGTCCAAAGCCGCCTGCAAGATGGTCTGGCCTTCCTGGCAACCGTTGGTTCCACTGCACCGTTCGTTGGTCTGTTTGGTACAGTATGGGGTATTTACCATGCGCTGACAGCCATCGGTATGTCTGGTCAGGCATCGATCGACAAAGTAG
>NZ_JBMPOX010000082.1:0-324 GCF_049340445.1 Undibacterium sp. Ji50W
AACACTACCACGGGTGATGGTACGACAGGCAACACCGGCAACGGTACAGGTAACACTACCACGGGTGATGGTACGACAGGCAACACCGGCAACGGTACAGGTAACACTACCACGGGTGATGGTACGACAGGCAACACCGGCAACGGTACAGGCAACACTACCACGGGTGATGGTACGACAGGCAACACCGGCAACGGTACAGGTAACACTACCACGGGTGATGGTACGACAGGCAACACCGGCAACGGTACAGGTAACACTACCACGGGTGATGGTACGACAGGCAACACCGGCAACGGTACAGGTAACACTACCACGGGTGAT
>NZ_JBMPOX010000083.1:0-323 GCF_049340445.1 Undibacterium sp. Ji50W
TAGCTGTCAACCAGGGCACCAACGATGGTGTCATTCAACTGGATTTGGGACACTTGGGTGATGGCTGTGTCGTTGGTCAGTTCAATGTTACCGATGTTTTTGATGCCGTTGAAGTCGCCGATGGATGCGTTAGTTGCATTACGCAGTTCGATGACGTCGTCGTTCTTCAGGCTGTTGTTGGTGGTGTTGTTGTCCACAGCACCGCCGTCAATAGCGTGAGTACCATTGAAGTTGGCATCAGTGAAGATGATGCGGTCGGCTGTACGGGTGGCACCTTCTTCGCCGTTGTAGCTGAAGCGGCTAGTCGCGCTCAGGGTACGGGC
>NZ_JBMPOX010000084.1:0-306 GCF_049340445.1 Undibacterium sp. Ji50W
CCCCGCACCTGTTCCTGGGGGGGCGTTTGACGGCAGACAACTCGGGGGATTTCAATGACGCAGCAGCAGCGGTGTACCTGCGCTATAGCTTCGAGACCAGAAAGTCCCCGGTGGCCTTCCCACCGGTTACTCCTAAACCTTACTATTCCGGAAATTAAGCCTGTTATAAATTGAATTGCATCACTAGTGTCCGGTTAAATTGGTAAGTAAAGCCAGCAAAGCTAATGCAGGCGCTGGTTTTGGCGGTTTTAGGGGTGTCCACGATTTGAATTTAAAATATGTCATTTGCGATAATCTCCGGTTTAT
>NZ_JBMPOX010000085.1:0-296 GCF_049340445.1 Undibacterium sp. Ji50W
GGCGAGCACAAGGTCAAGGATTTTTCTTGTCTGGATCAGTTCTTTGCCATGGCGTTTGCGCAATTGACCTATCGGGAATCGCTGCGCGATATCGAGGTCAATTTGCGTGCCCAGGCCCATCGGCTGTACCACATGGGATTTCGTTGTGCGACGATTTCCCGCAATACCCTGGCCAATGCAAATGCCACGCGCCCCTGGCAAATCTACGCCGATCTGGCGCAACACCTGATTGCGATGGCGCGTCCGTTGTACGCCAGCGAGCCGTTTGGCGTGGACCTCGATGCGACGGTCTATGC
>NZ_JBMPOX010000086.1:0-294 GCF_049340445.1 Undibacterium sp. Ji50W
TCAGGGTATTGGAGACGCCGGTACCGGTCAGTTGGTCTTCGTCTTGCAGGCTGTTGATACGGGCATTGCCGCCTGGTGTGTAGACTTGTGGGGCTGTGAATGTTTCGCCGGAAACAATGTCAGTACCATTCGTCAGAACGATTTGGGAACCTGGGCTGTTGGTGACGATCGCTGCGATGGTCGTGTCAACGGTGGTTTGTGCTGTGGCCAGTGTGGCTGCATCAACGACTTTGCTCAGCCATACTTTGGCTGTGGCGTTGGCATCAACACCTGCGTAGGCAGTGATTTCTTTGG
>NZ_JBMPOX010000087.1:0-294 GCF_049340445.1 Undibacterium sp. Ji50W
CCAAAGAAATCACTGCCTACGCAGGTGTTGATGCCAACGCCACAGCCAAAGTATGGCTGAGCAAAGTCGTTGATGCAGCCACACTGGCCACAGCACAAACCACCGTTGACACGACCATCGCAGCGATTGTCACCAACAGCCCAGGTTCCCAAATCGTATTGACCAACGGTACTGACATTGTTTCCGGCGAAACATTCACAGCCCCACAAGTCTACACACCAGGCGGCAATGCCCGTATCAACAGCCTGCAAGACGAAGACCAACTGACCGGTACCGGCGTCTCCAATACCCTGA
>NZ_JBMPOX010000088.1:0-293 GCF_049340445.1 Undibacterium sp. Ji50W
CTGCCAGCCTGGTTGAGGTTGCCAGTGAGGTTGACGAGGCGGCGGTAGCCATTGATCCACCAGTTGTCGGTGTTGTCGTCGTTGAACACGCCCTGGCTGTTGTAGGTGCGTAGCAGGGAGACATTGTTGCCACGGGTGACCAGCAGGCTGTCGCGGTCTTGCAGGACCAGGTTGCCGTTGGCAATGTTGACGCTGCTTTGCTCGCCGGTCTTGCCCTGGCTGGCGGAACCAAGGTTACCGCGCTGGCCCAGATTGCTTGAGGACGTTAAGTTCAGGCCTGTGCTGTTTCCGCT
>NZ_JBMPOX010000089.1:0-282 GCF_049340445.1 Undibacterium sp. Ji50W
TGGCTCGCCAATCACCCGCGCTTCAACATGCACTTCACGCCGACCTCGGCATCGTGGCTCAACATGGTCGAACGCTTCTTCCGAAGCATTTCAACAGACCGACTTGAACGCGGTGTCTTTCGCAGCGTTCCAGAATTGGTCACCGCCATTGAGCAATACATCAATGTGCATAATCAAAATCCGAAACCTTTTGTCTGGACCGCCAAGGCCAATGACATTCTGCAGAAAGTCATCCGCGCAAATCGCCAGCTTGGTTCAAAGAAAAACGAAGCACTACACTAG
>NZ_JBMPOX010000090.1:0-261 GCF_049340445.1 Undibacterium sp. Ji50W
ACGGGGTCTGCTCTTGCCTGATTGCTTACTCGAGCTTCCAGACGTACTGGACTTTGGTCCAGGTCTGTTGCGGTTTGCCATCGACGGTACCGGGCTTGTTTTTGCAGGAACCGGACATCAATTGGGACCGAACGGCATTGTCGAGACCACGGAAGCCACTGGACTTGTCGATCTTGACGTCTGCCACGGAACCATCGGCACCGATCAGGACGGACAATTGGACGATACCGGTTTCTTCATTGCGCAGTGAAGCACGCGGGT
>NZ_JBMPOX010000091.1:0-255 GCF_049340445.1 Undibacterium sp. Ji50W
TCAGGGACAGGTCTTGTACGCCAGAGCCGTCTGTCAGGACACTCAGTGCGCCAGGAACTTGTACGCCTGTGGAAACGTCGAGACGGTTCAGGCCGCCATTGGCGCCAGCAGTGGTGGTATCAAAGTTAATGAAGCCACCTGCAACGCCGGTTCCTGTTGCTGTACCGATGGTGATGGTGCCTGTGTGTGCAGCAACGCTTTGCAGGGCGATGGTGTTGGATTCAGAATCAGCATCTGTGATGGTGACGTTTTCAG
>NZ_JBMPOX010000092.1:0-255 GCF_049340445.1 Undibacterium sp. Ji50W
TCGCTGCCAACAACAACGGCGGTGTTCTGGCCATCGTGAATGACAACGATACAGCCAATGACACCGGTGCAGCAGCTGGTACAGCTGACACAGCTGGTACAGCACAAGAAAGCGCTGTTGTGATCGACGCCCGTACCCTGAGCGCGACTAGCCGCTTCAGCTACAACGGCGAAGAAGGTGCCACCCGTACAGCCGACCGCATCATCTTCACTGATGCCAACTTCAATGGTACTCACGCTATTGACGGCGGTGCTG
>NZ_JBMPOX010000093.1:0-255 GCF_049340445.1 Undibacterium sp. Ji50W
TCGCTGCCAACAACAACGGCGGTGTTCTGGCCATCGTGAATGACAACGATACAGCCAATGACACCGGTGCAGCAGCTGGTACAGCTGACACAGCTGGTACAGCACAAGAAAGCGCTGTTGTGATCGATGCCCGTACCCTGAGCGCGACTAGCCGCTTCAGCTACAACGGCGAAGAAGGTGCCACCCGTACAGCCGACCGCATCATCTTCACTGATGCCAACTTCAATGGTACTCACGCTATTGACGGCGGTGCTG
>NZ_JBMPOX010000094.1:0-255 GCF_049340445.1 Undibacterium sp. Ji50W
TTTTGCCGCGCAGCGTTGTGTGCGTCAGCAGCAGAGAAACGAGATTATGAAGCACTTTACTTCCCCTGTCAACACCCGCTGCGCTTTTCGTTTCTCTTCGCTCTTGCGAACGACTTAAACTGTTGCACGGTATTCACAGACCCAGATCTTTCCGCAGCTTTTTTACTTTCCGCTCAATCTCCGGCTTTGCTTCTCTTCTCGCCCCGCTTCTCAGCGGGAGGCGAACTATAGCAAACTCTCTCACTACTTTGCAAG
>NZ_JBMPOX010000095.1:0-255 GCF_049340445.1 Undibacterium sp. Ji50W
TTTCTTCATTGCGCAGTGAAGCACGCGGGTATTCTGGTTTGCAACCACCGACGTTGAAGTCAATCACACCAGGAACAACGACCGGACCAGTGGACCTGGTTTCAGCCGCCGGTGCGGTCGGTGCAGGGCCCCTTGGCAAGACCGGGTTCTCTGGCTTGACGTTGGACACGGCAGAGATGGTCGGTTGTTGCTGTACGGGTTGCTGTACCTGCACTTCCGGTGGCGGAATGAACGGTGGTGGCGGTGCCAGCAGTT
>NZ_JBMPOX010000096.1:0-255 GCF_049340445.1 Undibacterium sp. Ji50W
CTGAAAACGTCACCATCACAGATGCTGATTCTGAATCCAACACCATCGCCCTGCAAAGCGTTGCTGCACACACAGGCACCATCACCATCGGTACAGCAACAGGAACCGGCGTTGCAGGTGGCTTCATCAACTTTGATACCACCACTGCTGGCGCCAATGGCGGCCTGAACCGTCTCGACGTTTCCACAGGCGTACAAGTTCCTGGCGCACTGAGTGTCCTGACAGACGGCTCTGGCGTACAAGACCTGTCCCTGA
>NZ_JBMPOX010000097.1:0-250 GCF_049340445.1 Undibacterium sp. Ji50W
CGGTAGTCAATAAGACTGCTCGCTCTTCCTCGCTGAGCTTATTGGCAGGCTCTGGATGAATGGTATCTGGCCGCTTATCTTTTGGGGTGTGCCGCCAGCGCTGTACGGTACGTTCACTGAGCCCTAGCAGTTCGCAAGCCAGATGCTGGCGTGCACCAGCAGCAACGGCGTCGTCAATCAGGTGCAGGGCACCAAGGCGATCCGGGGCGGCTATCATTCTTCCTTTGCCACTCCCCAGATCGCCTCGGCT
>NZ_JBMPOX010000098.1:0-249 GCF_049340445.1 Undibacterium sp. Ji50W
CGGTAGTCAATAAGACTGCTCGCTCTTCCTCGCTGAGCTTATTGGCAGGCTCTGGATGAATGGTATCTGGCCGCTTATCTTTTGGGGTGTGCCGCCAGCGCTGTACGGTACGTTCACTGAGCCCTAGTGTAGTGCTTGCGAATTGTTTGAACTAGCCAATGTTTTGTTTGTCATATTCGTATTCTTTCTGTGGATCGAATGATGAATCAGGGCAAGCCAATTAATCTGACGGATGAACAACGAACCGAA
>NZ_JBMPOX010000099.1:0-247 GCF_049340445.1 Undibacterium sp. Ji50W
AGCCGAGGCGATCTGGGGAGTGGCAAAGGAAGAATGATAGCCGCCCCGGATCGCCTTGGTGCCCTGCACCTGATTGACGACGCCGTTGCTGCTGGTGCACGCCAGCATCTGGCTTGCGAACTGCTAGTGTAGTGCTTCGTTTTTCTTTGAACCAAGCTGGCGATTTGCGCGGATGACTTTCTGCAGAATGTCATTGGCCTTGGCGGTCCAGACAAAAGGTTTCGGATTTTGATTATGCACATTGATG